>NZ_FOWM01000013.1:0-176172 GCF_900115455.1 Cupriavidus sp. OV096 | reverse complement strand
CGAAGGTGACATCACCATCAACAAGGAGTGGATCGAGTACAACATCCGCAAGTGCGACGTGGTGCTGCCGCTGGTGGCCATCGCCACCCCGGCCACCTACGTGCGTCACCCGCTGCGCGTGTTCGAGCTCGATTTCGAAGCCAACCTGCCGATGGTCCGCGCGGCCGTGAAGTACAAGAAGCACCTGGTGTTCCCGTCGACCTCCGAGGTCTACGGCATGTGCGCCGACGATGAGTTCGACCCGGAAGCGTCCCCGCTGGTCTACGGCCCGATCAACAAGCCGCGCTGGATCTACGCCTGCTCCAAGCAGCTGATGGACCGCGTGATCCACGCCTATGGCATGGAGGAAGGGCTGAACTACACGCTGTTCCGCCCGTTCAACTGGATCGGCGCCGGGCTGGATTCGATCTTCGAGTCGAAGGAAGGCTCCTCGCGCGTGGTGACGCAGTTCCTGGGCCATATCGTCCGGGGCGAGCCGATCAAGCTGGTCGATGGCGGCGCCCAGAAGCGCGCGTTCGCCGATATTTCGGACGGCATCTCGGCCCTGATGCAGATCATCGAGAACAAGAACGGCGTGGCCAGCGGCAAGATCTTCAACATCGGCAACCCGGCCAACATCCACTCGGTGCGCGAACTGGCCGAGATGATGCTCAAGATGGCTGCCGACTACCCCGAGTACGCCGAAGAAGCCCGCAAGACCAAGATCGTGGAGACGTCGTCGGGCGAGTTCTACGGCAAGGGCTATCAGGACGTACAGCACCGTGTGCCGAAGATCGACAACACGATGGAAGAACTGGGCTGGCAGCCGAAGCTGAACATGGAACAGGCGCTGCGCCGCATCTTCGAAGCCTACCGCGACAAGGTGGTGGAGGCGCGTACGCTGGTCGACGCCTCGCACTGAGCACGGCATGGCACGCATTGCCCTGAAAGTCGACGTGGACACGCTGCGCGGCACCCGCGAAGGCGTGCCCAAGCTGCTGTCGATGCTCGCCGCCGTGCAGGCGGAGGCCACGTTCCTGTTCAGCCTCGGTCCGGATCACACGGGCTGGGCGCTGCGGCGCGTGTTCCGGCCCGGCTTCCTGAAGAAGGTGTCGCGCACGTCGGTGGTGTCCAACTACGGGCTGCGCACGCTGATGTACGGCGTGCTGCTGCCGGGGCCCGACATCGGCCGCAAGGGCGCCGCCGAGATGCGCGCCGCCGCTGCGGCCGGACACGAGTGCGGCATCCACACCTGGGACCACGTCTACTGGCAGGACAACGTACGCACGCGCGACGCCGCCTGGACGCGCCGCCAGATGCAGCACGCACACCGCCGCTTCGTCGAGGTCTTCGGCACGCCGCCCACCACGCACGGCGCGGCAGGCTGGCAGATGAACGACGACGCCTTCCTGCAGATCGACGACTGGGGCATGGCCTACGCCTCTGACGGACGCGGCACCGCGCCGTACATCCCCACCGTAGCGGGCAAGCCCTGCCGCCACGTGCAGATGCCGACCACGCTACCCACGCTCGACGAGCTGATCGGCGTGGACGACCTCACCGAGGACAACGTCCACCACGCGCTGCTGCGCCTGACCGACGGCCCCGGCGATCACATTTTCACGCTCCACACGGAGCTGGAAGGCGGCAAGCTGGCACCCGTGTTCGAGCGCCTGCTGGCCGGCTGGCGCGCGCAGGGCCACGACCTCGTGTCGATGGCCACCTATTACCGCCACCTCGACCGGTCCGACCTGCCGCAACTGCCCGTCACCTGGGGCGAAATTGCCGGCCGCAGCGGGGAACTGATCATCCAGCCGTAGGTTTGCGGAGATTAGCCCCCTAATCTCCGCATATCCTGCGGCGAATAAGTTGCGGATGCGGAGGTCGTCTCGGGCCCCATTGGCCGCCAGCGCGTGCATTTCGAGGCGCCGCCGGCCGATCAACTCGAAGACGAGTCCCACCTGTTCCTCAAATGGACCGTGCAGTCGACCACGCCCACCTGAACCTTGACGCGGTACTGGCCAAGGCGCGCTTCTGGCGTCACTGGGCGATGCTGCCGTTGAACGAGCGGCAAGTGAAGCTTCTCAACCGACCGGCGGGCGCAGTACCGGTTACGAACTGGAGGACAGGTTCACGAACGCACGCCCCGCGCCAGCCGAAGCCCGTTGAACACCACCAGCAGGCTGGCGCCCATGTCGGCGAACACGGCCATCCACATCGTTCCCAGGCCCATCACGGTCAGTACGAGGAAGACCGCCTTGATGCCCAGCGCCAGCGCGATGTTCTGCTTGAGGATGGCCGCCGTGCGCCGGGAAAGCTGCACGAAGGTGGGGATCTTGCGCAGGTCGTCGTCCATCAGCGCCACGTCGGCCGTCTCGATGGCGGTATCGGTGCCCGCCGCGCCCATGGCGAAGCCGATGTCGGCGCGCGCCAGCGCCGGGGCGTCGTTGATGCCGTCGCCCACCATGCCTACGCCGCCGCCGTGCGTGTGCGCCTGCCCGGCCAGCGCCGCGATGGCGTCTGCCTTGTCCTGCGGCAGCTGATTGCCGCGCACCTCGTCGATCCCCACCGCCGCGCCAATCGCCTGCACCGTGTGCGGGTTGTCGCCGGACAGCATCAGCGTCTTCACGCCTAGCGCGTGGAGTGCCTCGATAGCCTGCCGGCTGGTGTCGCGCACCGTATCCGCCACGCCGAACAGCGCCAGCGCGCGCGGGTTCGCCCCATCCGCGCCGGCGGACGCCAGCAGGACGAGCGTCTTGCCCTGCCGCTCGATCGCCTCCAGCCGGGCCTCCAGCGCCGGCGAGCACGCGCCGAGGTCGTGGATCAGGCGATGGTTGCCGAGGAAGTACGTCACACCCGCCACGCCGCCGCGCACGCCCTGCCCCGGCAACGCGGCAAAATCGTCCACGGCGAGCGGGGCGATGCCTTCCGCTTCGGCCGCCACAGCCACGGCCCGCGAGACCGGGTGGTCGGAGCGCGCGGCCAGGCTCGCCGCAATCGCGCGTGCCTGCGGCAGGTCATCCGCCAGCAGGCCGACATCGGTCTGCACCGGCTTGCCGTGCGTGAGCGTGCCGGTCTTGTCGAGTGCCAGCCACTTCAGGTGCCGGCCCTGTTCCAGATAGACGCCACCCTTGATCAGGATGCCGCGCCGCGCGGCGGCGGCCAGCCCGCTGACGATGGTCACCGGCGTGGAGATCACCAGCGCGCACGGGCAGGCAATCACCAGCAGCACCAGCGCCTTGTAGATCCAGTCGGGCCAGGCGCCGCCCAGCAGCAGCGGCGGCACCACCGCCACGGCCACGGCCAGCGCGAACACCACCGGGGTGTAGATGCGCGCGAACTGATCGACAAAGCGCTGCGTGGGCGCGCGGCTGCCCTGCGCGGCCTCCACGGCGTGGATGATCCGGGCCAGCGTGGAATCGCTGGCCGGGGCCGTCACGGTGTATTCGAGTTCGCCGGACTGGTTGATCGAGCCGGCGTACAGCGGATCCCCCACGGTCTTGTCGACCGGCACGCTCTCGCCCGTGATCGGCGCCTGATCCAGCGCGGACTGGCCGCGCAGCACGCGGCCATCGATCGCCACGCGCTCGCCGGGGCGCAGGCGCACCACGGCGCCCACGGGCACGTCGCGCGCCATCACGGCCAGCCAGGTGCCGTCCGGCTGCTGCACGGTGGCCTGCTCGGGCGCCATCGCCATCAGCCCGCGCACGGCGTTGCGCGCGCGGTCCAGCGAGGCGGCCTCGATGCGCTCCGCCAGCGCGAAGAGGACCATCACCATCGCCGCCTCGGGCCACTGGCCGATCAGCATGGCGCCGGTGACGGCGATGCTCATCAGCGCATTGATATTGAGGTTGCCGTGGCGGATGGCGATCCAGCCCTTGCGGTAGACGCCCAGACCCGACACCAGCACGGCGGCCAGCGCCAGCACGGCGGGCGCATACGGCAGGCCCCATTCGAACCAATGCGCCACCTCGGCGCCCAGCGCCGCCACGCCGGCCAGCGCCAGCGGCCACCAGGGCTTGGGCGGTTCGGGGGCGGCGACCGGCGCATCAGCCTGGGTGTCGGCATTCAGCGGCTGGGCATGCATGCCGAGCGTGGCAATCGCCTTGACCACGCCCTCAGTCGAATCCAGCGTGTGGTGGACGGTCAGCACGCGCTGCATCAGATTGAAGTCGAGCGCAGCCACGCCGGCCATGCCGCCAAGCTTGTTGCGGATCAGCGTTTCCTCGGTCGGGCAATCCATGGCCTCGATGCGGTAGGCGGCCGAGCGCGTACCGGCCGGGGCCGCCTTCGGCTTACGGATGGGCGTCGGCATCGACACCGTTGCCGTACCGCAACCGCCGCCACAGCAGGCGTGCTCGGCGGCAGGGGCATGGGCATGATCGTGGGCATGATCGTGGTCGTGCGCATGTGCATGAGGCATCACGTGATCGTCGGTATGGCGAGCCATGGCGGTGAGCGTTGGTCTGATATGGATGTCATTGAAGACCCTGTAGTCGCTACAAGGTCAACCCTTCGGGGCGAAGCCCCACAGATGACACGGTTGTCACGTGCGCCCGCGCGGCAGCCCCGTATAATCGGCCGCCATGCGTCGCCTGCTCCTCGTCTTTCTCGCCATCCTGCTGCCGATCCAGTTCGCCTGGGCCGGTGCTGCGGCGTATTGCGCCCATGAGGAGCGCACGCCGGCGAACGGCGCCAGTTGGCACATCGGGCATCACAGCCATGTGCATCCTGGCGCCGATGCCCATCAGGACGCCGCCAAGCCGGCCCCGAAACTGCCCGACGCCGACTGCGCCGCCTGCCACTTCCCCGGCTCGCACGGGGTGATTGCGCAGGCCATCCTGCCCGGCAGCTACCATTTCGTCACCGTGCGCTACCTGCCGCGTGTTGCGGGCTTCGGCTCGATCCCCGCGCGCGCCCCAGACCGGCCCCAGTGGTCCCGTCCCGCCTGAGCGGCGAGACGCGGACAATCCCCCTTCCCTGACTGCCTGACGTCTCGCCGGTTTTCCCTGTTTGCAACGGTGAAATTCGATGAGAAACCTTGTATTGCCCTGGGCAATGGCCGCCGCTTTGGCGTGGTGCGGCCTCCTGCCCCATGCCGCCGCGCAGCTTGCCTTGCCACCTGTGTCACCGCCTGCCGGCCAGGAGCCACCCGGCCCGCTGACGCTGGAAACCGCGCTGGCGCTGGCCATCGCGCAGAACCCCACGCTCTCCGCCTCGCGCCACGAGCTTGACGCCACCGAAGGCGGCATCACCCAGGCGCGCGTGATACCGAACCCCGAAGTGGCCGTGCTGATGGAAGACACGCGCCAGTCCACCCGCACCACCACGGCGCAGATGAACCTGCCGGTGGAGCTGGGCGGCAAGCGCGCCGCGCGCATCGGCGTGGCCCAGCGCACCCGTGAACTGGCGCAAGCACAGCTGGAAGCTACGCAAGCCGACCTCCGCGCCAGCGTCATCGGCGCCTTTTTCAACGTACTGGTGGCCCAGGAGCGCGTGCGGCTGGCAGCGGGTGCCGTCGACATCGCCAGGCGCGGCGCCAACGTGGCCGCGCGCCGCGTGGCGGCCGGCAAGGTCTCGCCGGTGGAAGAAACCAAGGCCGGCGTGGAGTTGGCCAATGCCGAACTCGAGCGCGCCGAGGCCGATGCGGCGCTTGTCGCCGCGCGGCAGGCGCTGGCCACGCTGTGGGGCAACCCGTCGCCCCAGTTCGCCGAAGCGGACGGCAGCCTCGATACGCTGCCCGCGCGCCCGGACGCCCTCGTCCTGCGCGAAGCGCTCGACGCCGCCCCCGCCACCGTGGCCAGCCAGCGCGAACTGGCGCGCCGGCAGGCCGAGATCAACGTGGAGCGCAGCCGCCAGTATCCCGATGTGACGCTGAGCCTTGGCGCCAAGCGCGAAAACGCGTCCGACCGTGGCTACTACCCGGTGCTCGGCGTGGCGATTCCGCTGCCGCTGTTCGATCGCAACCAGGGCAACCTCTACACCGCGATCCGGCAGGCCGACAAGGCGGCGGACACCTATCGCGCCACGCGGCTCCGGCTGGACCACGATCTCCAACAGGCCACCAGCCAACTCGCCGTCTCGCGCGGCTCAGCGCAGACGCTACGCGACACCGTGCTCCCTGCCGCCCAGCGCGCCTATCAGGCCGCCACGCAGGGCTTCGAGGCCGGCAAATTCAGCTATCTCGAAGTGCTGGACGCCCAGCGCACGCTGTTCCAGGCGCGCATCCGCTATCTCGGCGTGGTGGCCAATGCCTGGCAGGCCGCCACCACGATCGACCGCATTCTCGGCCGCTGACGCGCCGCAAGGATTTCCCATGACCCTCACACGAAAACAAGGCATGGCCATCGCGGCCATCGTCATCGGCGGCCTGATCGCCGCGCTCGCGCTGCTGCTGGTGGGCCGCGAGAGCGGTTCGCATGACGACCACGTCCATGGCGGCCACGGCAGGCACAGCGAAAATGCACCCGCCGCCTCGGCGCCTCAGGCCCCCGCCGCCGCCCCCGGCCTGATCGCCATGACGCCTGAGCAGATCGCCAACGCCAACCTCGTGCTACGTACCGCCGGCCCGGGCCGCATCCGCAGCACGGTGCAGTTCCCGGGCGAAATCCGCTTCAATGAGGATCGCACCGCCCACGTGGTGCCGCGCGTGGCGGGCGTGGCGGAGGCGGTCGCGGCCAACCTCGGCCAGCGGGTGAAGAAGGGCGACTTGCTGGCGGCTTTCGCCAGTTCGCAGTTGTCCGAACTGCGTAGCGAATGGCTGGCCGGCCAGCGCCGGCTGGAGCTGGCGCGCAGCACCTTCGCGCGCGAGAAGCGGCTCTGGGAAGACAAGGTGTCCGCCGAGCAGGACTACCTGGCCGCCCGCACGGCCTTGCAGGAAGCCGAAATCGCCGTGCGCAACGCCACGCAGAAGCTGACCGCCATCGGCGCGAAGCCTTCGTCGGACGGCATCAACCGCTTCGAGCTGCGCGCGCCGTTCGACGGCATCGTGGTCGAGAAACACCTGTCGCTGGGCGAAGCCGTGGGCGCCGACACCGCCGTCTTCACGCTCTCCGACCTGACCACGGTCTGGGCCGAATTTGTGATCGCGCCGAAGGATCTCGGCCACGTGCGGCTCGGGGAGGCGGTGCGCGTCACTTCCACCGCGTTCGACGGCACCGCCGACGGCAAGGTCTCCTACGTGGGCGCCCTGCTCGGCCAGCAGACCCGCACGGCCACCGCCCGTGTGACGCTGGCCAATCCCGAGATGGCCTGGCGCCCCGGGCTGTTCGTCACGGTCAGCGTCAATACGGGCGAAGTGGACGCCCCCGTGGTGATCGAAGCCGAAGCCCTGCAGACCGACGATGGCCACACGCAGGTCTTCGTGGCGGTGCCCGGCGGCTTCGCGGCGCGCACGGTCAAGACCGGCCGCACGGACGGCCAGCGCATCGAGGTCACGGACGGCCTGCCCGCCGGCACGCGCTACGTGGCGGCCAACAGCTTCGTGCTGAAGGCCGAACAGGGCAAGGCTGGCGCCGAGCACGCCCACTGAGCGGAGCGACCACACATGTTCGAACGCATCCTCCGCTTCGCCATCGCCCAGCGCTGGCTGGTCATGCTGGCCGTGCTGGTCATGGCCGCGCTGGGCTTCTACAACTACGGCCGGCTGCCGATCGACGCCGTGCCGGACATCACCAACGTCCAGGTCCAGATCAACACGGCGGCGCCGGGCTACTCGCCGCTCGAATCCGAGCAGCGCATCACTTATCCGATCGAAACGGTCATGGCCGGCCTGCCGGGGCTGGTGCAGACGCGCTCGCTGTCACGCTACGGGCTGTCGCAGGTCACGGTGATCTTCCGGGACGGCACCGATATCCACTTCGCGCGGCAACTGGTCAGCCAGCGCATCCAGGACGCCCGCGCGCAGCTGCCAGCCGGCGTGGCGCCGCAGATGGGGCCAATTTCGACCGGCCTCGGCGAGATCTACCTGTGGACCGTGGAGGCCGAGCCCGACGCGCGCAAGCCGGACGGCACGCCCTACACCGCCACGGACCTGCGCGAGATCCAGGACTGGCTCATCAAGCCGCAGCTGCGCACCGTGCCGGGCGTGACCGAGATCAACACGATCGGCGGCTTCGCCAAGGAATACCTCGTGGCGCCGAACCCCGAGAAGCTGGCGGCCTACGGCATGTCCCTCCAGCACGTGGTGCAGGCGCTGGAGCGCAACAACGGCAACGTCGGCGCCGGCTATATCGAGCGGCGCGGCGAGCAGTACCTGGTGCGGGCGCCGGGGCAGGTGAAGTCGATCGACGACATCCGCGATGTGATCGTCGGCACCGCCCAGGGCCAGCCGATCCGCATCCGGGATCTGGCCGATGTGGGGCTGGGCCGGGAGTTGCGCACCGGCGCGGCCACCGACAACGGGCGGGAGGTAGTGCTCGGCACGGTCTTCATGCTGATGGGCGAGAACAGCCGCGCCGTGTCGCGCGCGGTGGATGCGCGCATGGTGGCGATCAACAAGTCGCTGCCGGCCGGCGTGCGGGCGGTGACGGTCTACGACCGCACCGTGCTGGTCGACAAGGCCATCGCCACGGTCAAGAAGAACCTGCTGGAAGGCGCCGCGCTGGTGGTGGCGGTGCTGTTCCTGTTCCTCGGCAACCTGCGCGCGGCGCTGATCACGGCGATGGTGATCCCGCTGTCGATGCTGTTCACGTTCACCGGCATGGTGGCGGCCGGCATCAGCGCCAACCTGATGAGCCTGGGCGCGCTGGACTTCGGCATCATCGTCGATGGCGCGGTGGTCATCGTCGAGAACTGCGTGCGGCGGCTGGCCCATGCGCGGCAGGCGGCCGGACGGCCGCTGACGCGTGCCGAGCGCTTCGAGGAGGTGTTCGCGGCGGCGCGGGAGGCGCGGCGGCCGCTGGTCTTCGGCCAGCTCATCATCATGATCGTCTACGTGCCGATCCTGGCGCTGACGGGCGTCGAGGGGAAGATGTTCCACCCGATGGCGAACACCGTGGTGCTGGCGCTGCTGGGTGCGCTGATCCTCTCGGTGACCTTCGTGCCGGCCGCCGTGGCGCTGTGCATTGGCGACCGCGTGGCGGAGAAGGAGAACCGCGTGATGGGCTGGGCGCGCCGCTGGTACGCGCCGGCGCTGTCGCGCGCGCTGGCCAATACGCCGGTGGTGCTGACCGGCGCCGTGGTGGCCGTGCTGCTGAGCGGGCTGGTGGCCACGCGGCTCGGCAGCGAGTTCATCCCCAACCTGAATGAGGGCGACTTTGCCGTGCAGGCGCTGCGCATTCCAGGCACCAGCCTGACCCAGTCGGTGGCGATGCAGCAGCAGATCGAAACCCGGCTCAAGGCGAAGTTTCCCGAGGTGGAGCGCGTGTTCGCGCGCACGGGCACGGCAGAGATCGCGGCGGACCCGATGCCGCCCAACATCTCGGACGGCTACATCATGCTCAAGCCGCGCGACCAGTGGCCCGATCCATCCCGCTCGTACGACGCGCTGCGCACGGCCATGTCAGCCGAACTGGAGCAGCTGCCCGGCAACCGCTACGAGTTCTCGCAGCCGATCCAGCTCCGCTTCAACGAGTTGATCTCTGGCGTGCGCAGCGACGTGGCGGTGAAGCTCTATGGCGACGACAACGCCGTGCTGGCCGCCACTGCCCAGCGCATCGCCGAGGTGCTGCAACGCGTGCCCGGCGCCGCCGAGGTCAAGGTGGAGCAGACCTCCGGGCTGCCGGTGCTCACGGTAGACATCGACCGCGCGCGCGCCGCGCGCTACGGCCTGAACATGGCCGATGTGCAGGAAACCGTGGCAATTGCCGTGGGCGGGCGGGAGGCCGGCCTGTTCTACCAGGGCGACCGCCGCTTCAATATCGGCGTGCGGCTGCCGGAAGGGATTCGTGCCGACGTGGAGGCGCTGCGGCGCCTGCCGATTCCGCTGCCGGCCGCGGAAACCAAGGGCGCCGAGGCGCGCACGAGCTACATCCCGCTGGGCGAGATCGCCACGCTGGAGATTGCGCCGGGGCCGAACCAGGTATCGCGCGAGAACGGCAAGCGGCGCATCGTGGTCAGCGCCAACGTGCGCGGGCGCGATGTCGGCAGCTTCGTGCCGGAGGCGATGAGCGCCGTCGAGCGTGGGGTGACGGTGCCGGCCGGCTACTGGATTGCCTGGGGCGGCACGTTCGAGCAGCTGCAATCGGCCACGCAACGGCTCGCCATCGTGGTACCGCTGGCGTTGCTGCTGGTCTTCGGGTTGCTGTTCGCCATGTTCGGCAATCTGCGCGACGGCCTGCTGGTCTTCACCGGCATTCCGTTCGCGCTGACGGGCGGCGTGCTGGCGCTCTGGCTGCGTGGCATGCCGCTGTCGATCTCGGCGGCGGTGGGGTTTATCGCGCTGTCTGGCGTGGCGGTGCTGAACGGGCTGGTGATGCTGTCGTTCATCCGCACCCTGCGGGACGGCGGCCAGCCACTGGACGCGGCGGTCACCACCGGCGCCCTGACCCGCCTGAGGCCCGTGCTGATGACGGCGCTGGTGGCGTCGCTGGGTTTCGTGCCGATGGCCATCGCCACCGGCACGGGCGCCGAGGTACAGCGCCCGGTGGCCACGGTGGTGATCGGCGGCATCCTGTCATCGACGGCGCTGACGCTGCTTGTCCTCCCGGTGCTTTACCGGTGGGCGCATCGGCGCGGGGGATTGGGCGCCGCCGGGCCTGCTCTTAGTGCTCGCAGTTGACCATCCAGCTCATGCCGAACTTGTCGACGAGCATGCCGAATCCTTCGGCCCAGAACGTCTTCTGGTACGGCATGAGCACCTTTCCGCCTTCGGCCAGCGCCTCGAAGATGCGCTTGCCCTCCGCGTTGGGCACGTAGCCCACGGACAGCATGAAGCCCGAAAAGGGATACGGCTCGCCTTCCCTGCCGTCCGAGGCCATGATCTGGCTGTCGCCGATCTGGATGTTGGCGTGCATCACCTTGTCGCCCCAGGCCGGCGAGGCGGACGCCTCTCCCGGCGGCGCTTCCTTGTAGCGCATCAGGAACGTCACCTTGGCGTCGAGCACCTTGCCGTAGAACGCCATCGCCTCGTCGAAACGGCCACCAAAATCGAGATACGGTTGTACCTGCATATCGGTCTCCTTTACGTCACGTGGGTTGCCCAGATCCGGGCGCCGTCAATTATGCGCCGGCCTTGCTGCCGGTCAACGCGTCCGGAAAGTCGATCTCGAACTCGGTCTGTACCGCATCGCTGCGCACGGTGACGCTGCCGCCATGCAGCCGCATGATGGTATCGACGATGGCCAGCCCCAGCCCCGTGGAGGTGGCCGAATTGCGGCGCGACGGGTCGGCGCGGTAGAAGCGCCCGAACAGGTGCGGCAACGACTCCGGCGCGATGGCCGGGCCGTCGTTGGCCACGCGGATGTCGGTAAAGCCCGGCCGACCGCGCCCCACCGCCACGCGCACGGTGCTGCCGGCCGGCGCGTGGCGCAGGGCGTTGTCGAGCAGGTTGATGATGGCGCGCCGCAGCAGCGTGCGGTCGGCCGTGACCGTGGCGACGCCCGACACGGCCAGCGTGACGTCGCGGTCGGCGGCCACGGCCTCGAAGTACTCGGCGACCTTGTCCAGTTCTGCGCGGGCGTCGAGTTCGCATGCCCCCAACGCCACCTGCGCGTTGTCCGCGCGGGCCAGGAACAGCATGTTCTCGATCATCCGCGCCAGCCGCTCGTATTCCTCCAGGTTCGATTCGAGCAGCGATTCGTACTCGGCGGCGCTGCGGCGTTGGGCCAGCGTGACCTGCGTCTGTCCCACGAGGTTGCTGATCGGCGTGCGGAAGTCGTGGGCCAGATCGGCCGAGAATGCCGAGAGCCGCGTGAAGCTGTCCTGCAGCCGCGCCAGCATGCCGTTGAGGGCGCCGGCCAGTTCGCGCAGCTCCTCGGGCGCGCCGCCCACGTCCAGCCGCGTAGCCAGCCGGCTGGTGGTCACCGCCGCCGCGTCGCCGGCCATGCGGCGCAGCGGCCTTAGGCCCCGGCGCGCCAGCAGGTAGCCCAGCGCCGCCGCCACCAGCGCGCCGCACAGCACGGCGCCCAGTAGCTGGCTGCGGTATTCGCTCATCAGCGCCACGCGGTAGCCGGCATCGCTGAGCACGATGATCTCCACGGCGCGGTCGGTATTGCCCAGCACGCCCAGCGCCGCCATGCCGCGCGACGGCACGCCGTTGCGCGGATACCAGGTCTGGAGCATGCCCTTGTCCGGCGCGGCGTTAGCCGGCAGCACGCGCAGCGGCGGCACCGACTCGTTGCGCGGATTCAGCGTGATCAGCGGCTCGCCCTGCCGCGTGCGCACCACGAGGATCAGGCCCTCATGGCCCATGGCGATATCGGCAAAGCGGTGGGTGTCGGCACGGATATCGGCTTCGTCGCCCACCTCGCGCAGCAAGTGGCGCACGAGCAGGATCTCGCCAACCAGTTCGCTCTCGTCGCGCGCCTGGAGCTGGCTGTCGAGCGCGCTGGAGAGGTAGGCGGCCACGCCGACCAGGATCAGCGCCGTGGTCAGGCCATAGGCCAGCGCCAGCCGCGTGGTCAGGGACGCCGTGAGGGAAACCGGGAGCGCGCCGGAGAGGCGGCCCAGCATTCGTCGCCAGCGACGCGCCATCGCCGCTCAGCCCTCGTCCGATTCGTCGAGCACGTAGCCCATGCCGCGACGCGTGTGGATCAGCTTGCGCGGGAACGGATCGTCCACCTTGGCGCGCAGCCGGCGGATGGACACATCCACCACATTGGTATTGCTGTCGAAGTTCATGTCCCAGACCTGGGAGGCGATCAGCGAGCGCGAGAGCACCTCGCCCCGGCGCCGCGCCAGCAGTTGCAGCAGCGCGAATTCCTTCGATGTGAGATCGATCTTCTGCCCGGCACGCGAGACGCGGCGCCGGATCGCATCGATCTGGAGATCGGCCACCTCCATGAACTCGCTCTCGCGCAGCGGCCCGCGCCGCAGGATGGTGCGGATGCGCGCCACCAGTTCCGCGAAGGCGAACGGCTTGACCATGTAGTCGTCGGCGCCCAGTTCCAGGCCCTTGAGGCGGTCGGACAATTCGTCGCGAGCGGTCAGGCAGAGCACTGGGGTGTCCTTGTCGCGGCGCAGTTCGCGCAGCACCTGCCAGCCGTCCATGCCGGGCAGCATCACGTCGAGGACGATCAGGTCGTAGTGCTGCTCGCGTGCGTGGCCCAGGCCGTCCACGCCGTCGCGGGCGAGATCGGCCACGAAACCTGATTCCGTGAGGCCCTTGAGCAGGTAGTCGCCGGCCTTGGGTTCGTCTTCAACAATCAGGATGCGCATGGGAATTCACTGACACCAGCCATGGGTTGCGGGGGGAATCCACGACACTAGCCGAGGTTGGTACGCAATGGGCGAAGATTGCAGGAATGTCATCTTGGCGCCAGCGTTCTGACGGGTGGAATCCCAGTACAATGCGTGCTGCCATGATGAAAGGACGCCACCTGTGCGTCCCGTCTGGCGCGCCGCCCCCAAGATCCCGCAATGAAACGCCTGCCTGCCCTCTCCCTGCTGTGCCTTGCCCTGTCCACCCTGCCCGTTTCCGGCGCCAGCGCGGCGGTCGTGGACTCCAGCGTAGCGGAAGTGGCCGGTTTGTCGATGTCGGAACGGCATGTGGCCATCAAGGCCGAGGCCGAAGCCGCCATCGCCAACACGGAAGCGGCCCAGTGCACCGAGGCGACCAGCGCGGCCAACCTGCCGGCGCCCCTGCCCGTGCTCGCGGAACTGCCGCGTGTGGCGCTTGAGCATCATCGACACTCCATGCCGATGGCCTCGCCGGCGGCGTTCGCGACTTCAGCGGCCTATGTCCCGCTGCCGGTCGAGCGCCCGGCCCCTCACTGCTGAACCCTGCCCGCGTGGCGCTCAGTCCACGCGATAAAAATCGATCGACTGCCCCGCGTTGACTGCGCGCTGGAGCCAGTCGGGATATTCGCCGGTACCGTCCCACGTCTGCCCCATCGCATTGCGGTAGAGCACCCGTACGCGCGCAACTTCGGGTTGGGCGGCGATGGTGGGGGGTACGTCGGTTTCCACGGTGACGGCGTCGCCGTCTTCGCTATCGGCAAAGCAACCTGCTTCGACCAGATCGTCGAACGTCAGGCCATGGCGATCCATTTGCTCGCGGATCCACGCTACCGCGGCTAGTTTGGCTGCATCAGACTCGGACATGACTATCGTGCGGCGCCCGCCGCAAGATGGGCGGGCTGGTGAAAGACCTTTTTGGGGGAATGGCCCTGAACGGCTGGGCCAGTACGGATTCTACAGGGTGTTTGCTCCGCCCCCGCCGCATTTCGTGCGGCGGCACATCGTCACACCGCTGGAATTGCTGCATGACAGCATTGTCATGGATGGGTCATCTTGGCGTCGGGGGCCCGCTTCTAGACTGCCTGCCATGGTCGCCATCAGCCCGGTGCGCGTCGTCAAGAACGGCGCCACGCAGCGCGGCCCAACGCAGTTTCCCGCCTCCCTGGGACACGCAACGGAGTCTCACTATGCCTTCTATCCGACAAACCATCCGACAAACCATCGCCTACGCTGCGCTGGCCGCCACACTGGCCGGCACCGCCGGTCTCGCCAACGCCGCGCCGCGGTCGACCGACCCGTTCACCGACGGGGCCCGTGTGGGTGCGCGCGATGTCTATTCCGACGGCGCCCGCGCCGTGCACGACACCCGCAGCCCGTTCGTGGACGGTGCGTTCAGCGCTACCGGCCCGCGTGACGCGTTCGACAGCGGCGCCTGATCGACACCCCTCCCTCCCGCGCAGGCGGCTTCAGCCCGCCTGCTCCACGCCGGGAAATTGCGACGCGGGCATCGGGCGGCCCAACAGGTAGCCTTGCAGCGCGTCGCAGCCCAGATCGGCAAGGAAGGTCCGCTGCGCGGCCGTTTCCACACCTTCCGCCACCACCTGCAGTTTCAGCGTGCGGCCCAGCGCCACGATGGCGGACACGATGGCCGCATCCTCCGTATCCTCCGCAAGATCCCGCACGAAGCCACGATCGATCTTCAGCTCGCTGGCCGGAATCCGCTTCAGGTGCAGCAGGCTCGAATACCCCGTACCGAAATCATCGATGGCGATGCGCACGCCCATGTCGTCCAGTTGCGTGAGGATGGCCAGGCTGGCCTCCACGTCGCGCATGGCCGTGGACTCCGTGATCTCCAGCGTCAGGCTGGCCGGCGGCACGCCGTGGCACGCCAGCGCCTCCCCTACCGACTCGACCATGCCGGCATGGCAGAACTGCAGCGCCGACAGGTTGACCGCCATCGACCAGCTCGTATGGCCCAGCGCGTGCCACTCGGCCAGTTGGCGGCACGCCTCGTCGAGCACCCAGGCGCCAATCGGCACGATGGCGCCGGTCTTCTCCGCCAGCGTGATGAACTGGTCCGGCATCAGCATGCCGTGCGCGGGATGGTTCCAGCGCAGCAGCGCCTCCGCGCCGACCAGCTCGCCGCCCGCCGCCGCGAACTTGGGCTGGTAGTGCAGCTGTAGCTGCCCGTGCTTGAGCGCGCCGCGCAGATCCTGAATCAGCGCCTGCTGGGTGCGCGCCTGGTGATTCATCGAGCGTTCGAAGAAGCAGTACGCGTTGCGGCCGGCGGCCTTGGCGTGATACATCGCCGCGTCCGCGTTGGACATCAGCGCGTCCTGGTCCTGCCCATCCGCCGGATGCAGGGCGATGCCGATGCTGCCCGAGACATGCAGCGCATGGCCGGCCACCTGCACGGTCTCGCGCAGCGCTTCCAGCAGCCCTTCGGCGATCACGCCGGCGTCCTCGGGTTCGTCGATGCGCACCAGCAACACGAATTCGTCGCCGCCCACACGCGAGATGGTGTCATCGGCGCGCACCGCCGAGCGCAGCCGCCGGGCGATTTCCACCAGCAGGCCGTCCCCCACGTGATGGCCGTAGGTATCGTTGACGCCCTTGAATCCGTCGAGATCGACGAACAGCACGGCAAAGCGCGCATGCTGGCTGGCGCCGGCCTGGATGGCCTGCGCGAAGCGGTCGTCCAGCAGCGCGCGGTTCGGCAGATGGGTGAGCTTGTCGTGCAGGGCGAGGAATTCGAGTTCCTTATTCGCCACGCCGAGCGCCTGTGCCAGCATGGCGGTGCGCATTTCCAGCCGCATGTCGAGGACCGACGTAATCAGCGCCACCGCCAGCACGCAGACCGTGACGACGAGGATGGGCAGCGCCAGCGAGCCGCTGTCCACGCCGTCCCGGGCCGCGCCGCACACGCTGCCGAGCGGAAACTGGGCCGCTGCCATGCCCGTGTAGTGCATGGCGGCGATGGCCCCGCCCATCACCACGGCGGCGCCGAGGCGCAACTGGTGGATGCGCGGCATGTTCCGGCGCAGCCGGAAGGCAATCCACAACGCCACGCCCGACGCCACCACCGCGATCCCAATCGACAGCACGAACAGCCACGGCACGTACTGGATGCCCGGCTGCATGCGCAGCGCGGCCATGCCGGTGTAGTGCATGCTGGCCACGGCGGCGCCGAGCACCAGCGCGCCCATCACCAGCCGGCGGCGAGGCAGGTGTTCCTGGCAGACCAGTTTCAGCGCGAAGGCCGAGGCGACGATGGCAATCAACAGCGAGCCCACCGTGATGGCGGGGTCGTAGCCCAGTGGAATCGGCAGCCGGAAGGCCAGCATGCCGACGAAATGCATCGACCAGATGCCCAGCCCCATGGCAACCGCGCCGCCGGCCAGCCACATATGGGCATAGCGTCCGCGCGCAGTGGCGATACGGCCGGCCAGGTCCAGCGCGGTATAGGACGCGAGGATGGCCACCAACAGGGAAAACAAGACGAGAAGCGCGTCGTAGCTCGGGGAAATCATGGTGGCGCGTGACGAAGCAGTGGCTTGGAGAGCCGGAATTCTGAGGGGTGGCGCCGCGCGAGCGTGCAATTCCCGTTATCAGTAAGGTTATCGGCGGATGGAGGCCAGACTTTAGCGGGATTGCGCTAGGCCCGCCTCCCCCGTTTTCCCTGCTTGCGCGCTGATATCCGACCTGTACCCGGCTTGCGCCCAGCTTGCCGAGGGCTTGACACGAGGCCGACCCTGCCCGCCCGCCGTCCGACAATTCCTACATCCCAATCGGCGCGCGCCGGAATGGCTGCGCCCAGCGCCCCGCCTATTCTTGAGTCGTGGCGGAAGCGCCGCATCGCAAATCTGCAAGACCTAGGCAATGCGACGCGACCCGCGGAATGCAGGAGAGCAACCATGTGGAAACGACTGGCTGGCGCGCTCGCGGTGGGCGCATGTTGTTGGGCCTTCTCGGGCTGCACGGCAACCGGCGCCGTCGCGGGCGGCGTCGTTGGACACGAAGCGACCAACGGCAGCGCGCTAGGCACCGTGGGTGGTGCCGTGGTGGGTGGCGTGATTGGCCACGAGCTTGGCAAGTAACGCTGCAAGTAACGGATTGATGAAGTAACGTTTTCCGCGGTCTGGATGGCGGGCAGGGTCGTCCAGGCTAGCGCGGCATATGCTTGAAGATGGGAAGGATATGCCGCCGCGCGCCGCGCCATGAGCATCGGCTGTTGTGTTTTTCAACGATGAGCGGACGTTTTCATCGCTGAAAGGCATCGCGGCACACAACGATGTCAGATCTCCCCGATCGTCATGGCGCGGCCGTGGGAAACCCTGCAATGAGAAAGCCCCGGCGCGTGTGCACCGGGGCTTTTTCTTTTCCTGCTTTTCTCGATACTGCCTTCGACACTGCTTTCGACACGCCTCTCGCGTTCCCGCGCGATAGGACTAGTACGACTTCGGCAACCCCAGCACCCGCTCGGCGATATGGCACATGATCAGTTGGGCGCTGACCGGCGCGATGCGCGGGATGTACGACTCACGCAGGTAACGCTCCACGTGGTATTCCCGCGCATAGCCCATGCCGCCCAGCGTCAGCACGGCGGTCTGGCACGCCTGGTGCGCGGCCTCGGCGGCCAGGTACTTGGCGGCGTTGGCCTCGGCGCCGCACGGCTTGCCGTTGTCGTAGAGCCAGGCGGCCTTCCACACCATCATGTCGGCGGCTTCCAGCGCCATCCACGCCTGCGCCAGCGGATGCTGGATGCCCTGGTTCTGGCCGATGGGCCGGCCGAATACGATGCGCTCGCGGGCGTAGCGGGTGGCGGCCTCCAGCGCAGCGCGGCCCAGTCCCACGGCTTCGGCGGCAATCAGGATGCGCTCCGGGTTCAGGCCATGGAGGATGTACTCGAAGCCCCTGCCCTCCTCGCCGATGCGGTCCGCCGCCGGCACCATCAGGCCGTCGATAAACAGCATGTTCGAGTCCACGGCGCCCCGGCCCATCTTGTCGATCTCGCGCACCTCGATGTGCTCGCGGTCCAGCGCCGTGTAGAACAGGCTCAGGCCCTGCGTGGGCTTGGCCACGGCCTCCAGCGGCGTGGTGCGCGCCAGCAGCAGCATGCGCGTGGCCACCTGCGCCGTGGAGATCCAGATCTTGCGGCCATCCACGCGATAGGCGCTGCCGTCCGCCGTGCGCACCGCCTGCGTCTTCAGGTGGGTGGTATCGAGCCCCGCGTCCGGCTCGGTCACGGCGAAGCAGGCCTTCTCCTGCCCGGCGATCAGCGGCGGCAGCGCGGCCGCCTGCTGGGCCTCGGTGCCGAACACCACCACCGGGTTCAGGCCGAACACGTTCATGTGGATGGCGGACGCGCCCGAGAATCCCGCCCCGGACGCCGACACGGTCTGCATGATCAGCGCCGCCTCGGTAATGCCCAGCCCCGCGCCGCCGTACTGCTCCGGCATGGCGATGCCGAGCCAGCCCGCGCCGGCCATCGCCTTGTGGAACGCCTCGGGAAACGCGTGGCGCTGGTCCAGCCCGGCCCAGTAATCGGGGCCGAAGTCGCTGCATAGCTGGCTGACGGCCTCGACGATGGCGTTCTGTTCAGGTGTCCTTTCGAAGTTCATCGGCGTCTCCCGTTATTCCGGCTGGATGCCGGCGTCCTTCACCAGCTTGGTCCACTTGACCAGCTCGCCCGCCACGAAGCCGGCGAACTGCTGCGGGGTCTGACCGAAGGCCTCGAAGCCCAGCGCCTCGAAGCGCGGCGCCACCTCCTTGCTCGACGCAATGCGCGACAGCTCGCGATTGACCCGCTCGACGATCGGCTGCGGCGTCTTGGCCGGCGCGAACACGCCGTTCCACGATGTGATGTCGAAGCCCTTCATCTCCGGCGTATCGGCAATCGGCGGCAGGTCCGGCAGCAGGCGGCTGCGCTGCGCGGTGGTCACGGCCAGCGCGCGCATCTTGCCGGCCTTCACGTTGGCGATGCCGGCGGCCACGTCGACGAACATCATCGGCACCTGGCCGGCAATCACGTCGGTCATGGCCGGCGGTGTGCTTTTATAAGGCACGTGCAGCAGGTCCAGCTTGGCCAGACGCGAGAACGTGGCGCCGGAGACGATGCCAGTGCTGTTGCCGCTGGCGTAGGACATGCCCGGATGCGCCTTGGCATAGGCAATCAACTCGCCCACCGTCTTCACCGGCAGCTTGGGATTGATCACCAGCATGAACGGCAGGTTGCCCATGCGGCCGACCGGCGTGAAGTCCTTGATCGGGTCGTAGGGCAGCTTCTTCATCAGCGACGGATTGGCCGAATGCGTGGTGTTGGTGGTCATGAACAGCGTGTAGCCGTCCGGGGCCGCCTGCGCCACCAGCTCCGCCGCGATGGCGCCATTGGCGCCGGGGCGATTGTCGACCACCACGTTCTGGCCGAGCGCATCGCCCAACTCCTTGGCCGTGATGCGCGCCACGGCATCGGTGCCACTGCCGGCCGCAAACGGCACGACGAGGCGGATCGGGCGGCTAGGCCAGTTATCGGCAGCCTGGACGGCGGGGGCAAACGACAGCGTTGCCAGCGCGGGCAACGCCACGATGGCGGCGGCAAGCACGCGCCGCGCACGGAAAGTCGGCATGGAGGTCTCCTCGGGTTCTTATATAGGCAGGCGGCGCGGATTCAGGCGGGACGGATGACGCGGTCCGGCGATTCCTCGTAAGGCGGGGCGTAGACCACGAGCAGCTTGACGGGCTCGTCGCTGATCACCGTGAAGACGTGCATCGCTTCGGCGGGAAAGAAGCAGCAGTCCCCGGGGCCCAGTTCCTGGGACTGTCCGTTGACTTCGGCGCGCGCACGGCCTTCCAGCACATAGCAGACCTGTTCGATGCCCGGGTGCGCGTGGGGCAGCGCGCCCTTGCCGCGTTCGATGGTGCCGTGGATGACTTCGAGTTGGGTGGCGCCGACGTTCTCGCGCCCGATGATGCGGCGGTTCAGCGTGCCGACGTGATTGGCGGGGTGGTAGCCGGCAACGTCCTCGGTGCGGACGAAATACACCGGCCCCGATGCGGGTGATGCGGGTGATGCTTGAGTCATAAAGGGCTTGTCTCCAACAGGGAATGACATCGGTCGCCGCGTGGCATCACGGGCGTCTCTTTTCATGTTTGTGAAACTGATTTTATGCCCATGAAAAACGAAGTCAACTAGGGGATGGCCCTTGGGTGTGGCGCGGGTGCACAGCGCATTCATGAAATTGAGGCACGAATGAAGTGCATCGACCGAAATTATGTCTCCGCAGGCAAATGCTAGGATGCCAGCCATAACGACACCTATCCAAAAGGAGACAACCCCATGAAACTCAGCCATCTCGCCTGCACTGCCTTGCTCGCCTGCACCGCCGTCGTGGGTACGGCTTCGGCCCAGTCCTACCCGCAACGCCCGGTTCGCCTGATCGTGCCCTACGCGCCCGGCGGCAGCGCCGACATCGCCGCGCGCCTGATCTCGGAAGCCTGGTCGAAGAGCTTCGGCGGCACCCTCGTGGTGGAGAACCGCGCCGGTGCGGGCGGCAATATCGGCGTGGATGCCGTCGCCAAGTCGCCGGCGGATGGCTACACCATCGGCCTGCAAACCGTCTCGCTGGCCATCAACCCGGGCCTGTTCCCGCGCATGCCGTATGACACGCTGAAGGATCTGGCCCCGATCGGCATGGTGGCCAGCTCGCAGCACGTGCTGGTGGTCAACAACAAGGTGCCGGCCAAGAATCTGCAGGAACTGATTGCGCTGGCCAAGGCGTCGCCGGGCAAGCTGACCTACGGCTCCGCCGGCAATGGCAGCACCTTCCATATGTCGGCGGAACTGTTCAAGTCCGTCGCCAATGTGTCGATCGTCCACGTGCCCTATCGCGGCGGCGGCCCGGCCCTGGTGGACACCATCGCCGGACAGGTCGACATGAGCTTCCCGGTGATTTCCGCCGCCCAGCAGCACGTGCAGGGCGGCAAGCTGACCGCGCTGGCGGTGACCGGCGCCAAGCGCTCGGCCCTGCTGCCGAATGTGCCGACCGCCGCCGAAGCCGGCCTGCCCGACTACCAGTTCGAGACGTGGTTCATGGTCTTCGCCCCGACCGGCACGCCCAAGCCCATCATCGACAAGCTCAATGCCTCGCTGAACAGCGCGCTGGCCGCGCAGGCCACCAAGGAGCGCATGGTCAAGGAGGGTTTCGAGCCCACCCCGACCACGCCGGAAGCCGCCCGCCAGCGCCTAGAGCGCGAAATGCCGATGTGGGCCAAATTGATCAAGCAGCGCGGCATCACCGCCGAATGACCGAAGCAGAGAACGTAGCGATGACTTCCCGAACCCTATACAACAAGCTGGTGGACTCCCACACCGTCGCCCGGATCGATGAGGACAACGTCCTCCTGTTCTGCGACCTGCATCTGATGAACGAGTACACCAGCCCGCAGGCCTTTGCCGGCCTGCACGAGCAAGGGCGCGGCGTGCTGGTCCCGGGGCAGAATGTCTCGGTCGTCAGTCATATCATCCCGACCCATCCCACGGTGATCCGCGTGATTGCGGACCCGGCGTCGGCGCTACAGGCGACCAACCTGCGCGATAACTGCACCCGCCACGCGATTCCGCTGTTCGACACCAATGACCGCCTGCAGGGCATCGAGCACGTGGTGGCGCCCGAGCACGGCATGATCCGGCCCGGCATGGTGGTGATCTGCGGCGACAGCCACACCACCACCTATGGGGCGCTGGGGGCGCTGGGCTTTGGCATCGGCACGTCCGAGGTCGAGCATGTGCTGGCCACCCAGACGCTGGTCTACCGGATGGCGAAGACCATGCGCATCCGCGTGGACGGCAAGCTGCCGGTGGGCACCACGGCCAAGGACCTGATCCTCAAGATCATCGCCCGCATCGGCGCGCAGGGCGCGCGCGGCTACGTGGTGGAGTACTGCGGCACCGCGATTCGTGACCTGAGCATCGAGGCGCGCTTCACGCTGTGCAATATGACCGTGGAAGCCGCCGCGCGCGGCGCGCTGATCGCCCCGGACGACGCCGCCATCGACTACGTGCTGCGCCGAGCAGCCGATATGGACGAGGCGCAGCGCATCGCCGCCCGCCAGTACTGGGAAACGCTGAAAAGCGACGCCGACGCCACCTTCGACATGGAGTACGTGTTCGATGCCAGCGACATCGAGCCCTACGTCACCTGGGGTACCAGCCCGGACCAGGCGCTGCCGGTATCTGGCCACATCCCCTTCCCCGAAGACCAGATGGACGATGCCGAGCAGCGCTCGGTGGCACGCGCCCTGGCCTACACCCACCTGACGTCTGGCGCGACGCTGGAAGGCACGCCGATCCAGCACGTGTTCATCGGCTCCTGCACCAATGGCCGCATCGAGGACCTGCGCGCGGTGGCCAGCGTGGTACGCGGCAAGCACGTGGCGCAAGGCGTGCGGGCGATGGTCGTGCCGGGCTCCGGCACGGTGAAGGCGCAGGCCGAACGCGAGGGGCTGGCCGACATCCTGACCGCCGCCGGCTTCGAATGGCGCCAGCCGGGCTGCTCGATGTGCCTGGCGATGAATGACGATGTGCTGGCCGACGGCGTGCGCTGCGCCTCCACGACCAACCGCAACTTCGAAGGCCGCCAGGGGCGCGGCGCCATCACCCACCTGATGAGCCCGGCCATGGCCGCCGCCGCCGCCATCACCGGCACGATTACCGATGTCCGCAAGCTGGAGCTTTCCCATGTCTGATTTCGCACACCTTACCGGCAAGGGCGCAGCCATCCGGTTCGAGAACCTCGACACGGACCAGATCATCCCCAAGCAGTTCCTGCGCGGCATCGACAAGGCCGGCCTGGCCCAGGGCGTGCTCTACGACCACCGCTTCGACGCCGCCGGCCAGCCGCGCCCCGATTTCGTGCTGAACCGGCCCGAATACGCCGGCACCCGCATCCTGGTGGGCGGCGCCAACTTCGGCTGCGGTTCCAGCCGCGAGCACGCGGTGTGGGGGCTCCAGCAGTTCGGCGTGCAGGCGGTGATCGCGCCGAGCTTCGGCGAGATCTTCTACTCGAACGCGATGAACAATCGCCTGCTGCTGGTGATGCTGCCCCGGGACGTGATCGAGCAGTTGATGAACGATGTCGATGCCGACAGCGACAACGTCATCACCATCGACGTCGACGCCATGCGGGTGCGCACCCCGGCTGGCGAATACCCGTTCGAACTGTCCGCGCGGCACCGCCGCATGTTCCTGGAGGGGCTGGACATGATCGGCCTGTCCCTGAAGCAGCGCGGCGAGATCGAGCAGTTTGCCGCGCGCTACTGGTCGGCATTCCCCTGGACCAAGGACGTCGCCCGGCGCACCCGGGATCGCCTCTCCGAGGTCTGAAATAAAAATCTTTCGGATGAGTGCCACCCAAACGGGTGGAACCTGTCTGCATACGGCCCGTGATGAACGGGCCGTTTTGCATTTCGGAATCGATATGGGGACCAGGCAAGCGGCACCATAAGCGCCGCTTTCACCATTTTCCACGCCGCTAATGTATTAATACGGAGACAATCTCGATACTTTCACCGTGTCTGTGTCGGGCCAGCAACGCAAATTGCAATGGGAATTGTTCGCATTTATATTCCGCCAGCCCGCCAGATAGATGCCCCTCCCGCAGCCGAACCCCGCGCAATCGCGCCCGGCGGCTGAGGACGGATCGGGCCCGACCGCGGAGGAGCGAATGGACCTGACAATGATTCGCCGTACCCCCGTGGCCACCGCACTTGTGGCCCTGTTCGCCGCCCCCGCCGCCCCCGCTGCGTTCGCGCAGCAGGCCCCCACGCCTCCGGCCGCCACGGCCGCCCCAGCCGCCCCTGCTGCCACCGAAAGCGCGCCGACCACGCTGCGCGAAGTCACGGTCCAGGGCTCGGCGGCGCGCGACGACTTCAATGCGTCCGGCAGCCAGCTGTCCAAGCTGCCCGCCGACCTGCGCGACGTGCCCCAGTCCGTCACCATCGTGAACCAGGCGCTGATGCAATCGCAGGGCGTCAGCTCCCTGACCGACGCGCTGCGCAACGTCCCCGGCATCACCATCGGCGGCGCGGAAGGCGGCCAGATCGGCAACAACATCAACCTGAACGGCTTTTCGGCGCGCACCGACATCTACCTCGATGGCTTCCGCGACCGTGGCCAGTACTACCGCGACACCTTCGCGCTGGATCAGGTGGAAGTGCTGATGGGCCCCTCTTCGATGCTGTTCGGGCGCGGCTCCACCGGCGGCGTGATCAACCAGGTCACCAAGAAGCCGTCCCTGAAGGCCGCCACCGAGGTCAGCGGCTCCGTCACCACCAACGGCCTGGTGCGTGCCACCGCTGACGTGAACACCCCTACCGGCGACACCTCGGCCTTCCGCATTTCGGCGATGGCGCAGGACGGCAAGCCGAGCACGCGCGACGAGATGACCGTGCAGGACTTCGGCATCGCGCCGTCGTGGCGCTATGGCATCGGCACGTCCACCCAGATCACGCTGTCCGCGCTGCTCCAGCACAACGAGGACATGCCCGATTACGGCCTGCCGGCCATCAACGGCCATCCGGTGAAGGTGGACCGGGACACGTTCTACGGCTTCAACAACGACCACACGCGGCAGAACATCGCCTCGCTGTCGGCGGGCATCGACCACAAGTTCTCGCCCAACCTGCGCCTGCGCAACCAGACCGCGTTCAACTACGTGGAAACGGACGCCCGCGAGACCGCGCCGAACGCCGTCGGCTCCATCAACGCGGCGGGCGCCTTCACCGCGCTGACCACCACCAACCTGCCGCTGTCGCAGCTCTACGTGCGCCAGCAGAGCCACGACCGCAACATCCGCGACTACTCGATCTTCAACCAGACCGAGCTGACCGCCACCTTCGAAACTGGGTCGATCAAGCACACGCTGCTCACGGGCGTGGAACTGGGCCACGACGGCTACAACAACCAGAACTACTACCGGAACGGCAGCTGCGGCAGCACGCCGCTGAACCCGCCGGCCACCGCCACGGCTGCCGCCGGCACCTCGGGCTTCGTGGCCTGCACGCCGGTGGTCGATCCGGTGTACCGGGACTCCCCGGGCAACGTGCCGACCGCCACCGGCAACCTGCAGGGCGGCTCGGCCAACACCGTCGCCGTGTACGCCAACGACGCCATCGAATTCACAAAACAGTGGAAGGCGGTGGCGGGCCTGCGCTATGACCGCTACATCGCCAGCATCAGCAACTCGGTGAACGCCACCAACACACGGGGCAACACGGCGCTGGCCAACGCCGACCAGACCGTCAACTTCACCAGCGTGCGGCTGGGCGGCATCTGGCAGCCTACGGAGCAGCAGTCGTACTACCTCTCGTATGGCACGTCGTTCAACCCGTCGCTGGAGCAACTGGTGGGCACGGTGGGCCAGCAGTCGCTGGACCCCGAGAAGAACAAGTCCTACGAGGCCGGCGGCAAGTGGGACCTGCTGAACGGCAACCTCTCGGTCACCTCGGCCCTCTTCCGCATCACCAAGGACAACGCGCGCAGCCAGATCGACGCCACCACCTACGCGCTGGCCGGCAAGATCCAGGTGGACGGCTTCCGCGCCGGCGTCACCGGCCGCATCACGCCGAAGTGGCAGGTCTTTGCCGGCTACACCTACCTCGACGCCGAGATCAAGAACGGCATCGCGGCGGGCACGCAGGGCAAGGTGCCGACCAACACGCCCAAGCACACCGCCACGGCATGGACCAGCTACGCCGTGCTGCCAAGCTGGGAAGTGGGCGGCGGCGCGTTCTATATGTCCGAGCGCTACGCCAACAACACCAACACCGTGCAGGTGGGCGGCTTCGTGCGCTGGGACGGCATGATCGCCTTCCACCAGCCGAAGTACGATGTGCGCCTGAATCTCTTCAACATCTTCGACAAGAAGTATTACGATGCGCTGATTCAGTCGGATGGCGGCCGGTCGGTGCCGGGCACGGGCCGTACCGCCATGCTGTCGCTCACCTATCGCATGTAAACGCCGGCGGGGCCGCCCTGCCGGCGGCCTTCGCCAGGATTCCAGCCATGCTCGTCTGCATTCCCCGGGTACTCGACGCCGAACAGCTCGCGGTACTGGTCGCCCAACTCGAACACGCCGGCGATGCCTGGGTGGATGGCCGCGTCACGGCCGGCTACTCCGGCGCACCGGTCAAGTTCAACCAGCAGATCGACGAACGCGCCGAGGTGGCGGCCCAGTGCCAGCACCTGATCCTGAGCGCGCTGGAGCGCAACCCGCTGTTCATCAGCGCGGCGCTGCCCAACCTCGTCTATCCGCCGATGTTCAACCGCTACAGCGAGGGCATGACCTTCGGCGCCCATGTGGATGGCAGCGTGCGCATCGACCCGCACAGCGGGCGCAAGCTGCGCACGGACATCTCGGCCACGCTGTTCCTCTCGGACCCGGCCAGCTACGACGGCGGCGAACTCCAGGTGGAAGACACCTACGGCCTGCACAAGGTCAAGCTGGCCGCCGGCGACATGGTGATCTACCCGGCCACCAGCCTGCATCAGGTCACGCCCATCACGCGCGGCACCCGGCTGGCCAGCTTTTTCTGGATCCAGAGCCTGGTGCGCGACGATGGCCAGCGCGCGCTGCTGTTCGACATGGACAACGCCATCCAGACCCTGAACCAGACCAACGCCGACGAACGCGCCCGGCGCAGCCTGGTGGGCTGCTATCACAACCTGCTGCGGCAGTGGAGCGAGACCTGAGCTAGCGCGGATCGGCGGCGAGCCACGGGCTGCCCCGCTCCAGTCCGGCCCGGACTTCGTCGGCATGCTCGCCAATGGCAGGAATACGCCCGACCTGCCGCACCGCGCCGTCGAAGCGCGGCGCCGGGGCAGTCTGCAGGAAACCATCCGCCTCCACATAGACCCCTCGCGCCACGTTATGGGGATGGGCGGCGGCCTCCGCCGGGCTCAGTACCGGCGCAAAGCACACGTCGGTGCCCTCCAGCCGGCGGCACCAGCCTTCCCGGGTATCCGTGGCGAACACCTCGGCCAGATGCCGGTGGAGTTCCGGCCAGGCCTCGCGCTGCCACTGCCGGGCGAAGCGCGGGTCATCGGCCAGCCCCAGCGCCTGCACCAGCAAGCCGTAGAACTGCGGCTCGATGGCGCCCACGGTGATGAACTGGCCATCCGCGCAGCGATAGGTGGCGTAGAAGTGCGAACTGTCGTGGAGATTGCGCCCGCGCTCGCCGTGGATATAGCCCTTGGCCGTGGCCCCCAGCAGCAGTTGCAGCATGTGCGCCGAACCATCGACGATGGCGGCATCGACCACCGTGCCGACGCCCGTGCCCCGCGCGCGCAGGATGCCGGACAGCAGGCCCACGGCGAGGTACAAGGCTCCACCGCCCACGTCCCCGGTCACGGCGAAAGCGGTCGAGGGCGGCGTCTCCGGTGCACCGTTGTAATAGAGCGCGCCGGACAGCGCGGTGTAGTTGTTGTCGTGGCCGGCCACCTGCGCCATCGGGCCGGTCTGGCCCCAGCCGGTCATCCGGCCATAGACCAGCCGGGGGTTACGCGCCATGCACACCTCTGGCCCGAGCCCCAGCCGCTCCATCACGCCGGGCCGCATGCCTTCGATCAGCGCGTCCGCGTCCGCGATCAGGTCCAGCACCAGCGTGCGGCCTTCCGGCGTCTTCAGGTCGGCCATCACCGAGCGCTTGCCCCGGTTGACCAGCTTGCGCGGCTGCCCCGACGCGCCATCGTCAGGCCGTTCCACGGCTATCACATCGGCGCCGAGGTCGGCCAGATGCATCGCACAGAACGGCCCCGGGCCGAGCCCGCTGATTTCCACGATCCGCACGCCTTCCAGCATGGCTGCTCCTGACATCGCTCAAACGACTCCGGCCGACTTCAGCGCCGCAAGATCCGCAGCGGTGACCCCGATCGCGCCATAGACCGCCGCGTTGTGCTCGCCCGTGGCCGGACCACTGCGCGGCGGCGACGGCTGGTAGCCGGAGAAGCGCGGCACCACGCACGGCGCCGGAATCGTGCCGAGGTCGGCGTCTTCGAGCCGGACGATGGCCTCGCGCGCCTGCAGGTGGGGATCGTCGATCACATCGACAATGGTGAAGACCTTGCTGAACGGCACCTCGTGCGCCTTCAGCGCGGTGGCGATGGCGTCATAGGACTGCGCGGCGAACCAGGCCACGATCAGGTCGTCGAGCGGGCCGATATTGCGGATGCGGTCCGGGTTGCGGCGATAGTCGACGGACTCCGCCAGATCGGGCCGTTCCATGGCCTTGGCCAGCCGCCGGAACGTGACGTCCGACGAGGCCACCAGCGAGACCCACTGGTTGTCCGCCGTGCGATACATATTCGACGGCGCGGTGTAGGTCGCCCGGTTGCCGGAGCGCCCGCGCACCTGCCCAAGTTGCTCGTACTCCACCGCCAGCGGCTCCAGCAGGCGCAGCAGCGCCTCGGTGGCGGACAGGTCGATCTCCCGCCCCGGGCCCTCGGGCGCGCCGCGCGCCTCGGCAATCGCCGTGGCAATCGAGAACGCGCCGAACAGCCCCGCCACCATGTCCCCGATCGGATAGTTCATGTGCATCGGCCCGCCGGCGGCCTCGCCGCACAGGTTGGTGAAGCCGCTCATCGCCTCGAAGATCCGCGCGAAGCCGGGGTTGGCGGCATACGGGCCGGTCTGGCCGAAGCCGGTCAGGCGCAGCACGGTCAGGCGCGGATTGGCGCGATGCAGGGTGGCGATATCCAGACCCCATCGATCCAGCGTGCCGGTGCGGAAGTTCTCCACCAGCACATCGAACTCCGGCAGCAGGCGCAGGAACAGCGCCCGGCCTTCCGGCGTGCGGACATCGAGCGAAATACCCTGCTTGCCGCGATTGGTGACCTTCCAGTACAGCGACAGGTCGTCCTTTACCGGCGCCAGGCCGCGCAGCGGGTCGCTGCCGTCCGGCAGTTCCAGCTTGACCACCTCCGCGCCCATGTCGCCGCACAGCGTGGCGGAGAACGGCGCGGCCACCACGGTGGCCATGTCCAGGATGCGCACGCCGCGCAGCGGGCCGCCTTGGGGCGAGTCGGAGGGGGTCCGCTGTGCGGAATTGCATTCGGAGGGGTGCATGTCGTCGCCAGGTAGAAAGGGAAAAAGCACGGTGAGACGAGGGTGGTCCCGCCAGACCCGCCTTGCAAGCAGGGTTTCGCACAGCGAAACCGTTCCGGTTCATCATTGACTCCCCGACCTGCGGAAACCAACATGAATCCACCCCAGCGCCCCCCCGCCATGGACCCAAACACGATTTCCGGCCTGGCCAGCGCCGACGAGCTGGCCCACGACAGACAGTTCGCCACCAACCTGGCGCGCGGCGTGGAAGTGCTGCGTGCCTTCACCCCGGCCCGGCCGATCCTGGGCAACCAGGATCTCGTGGTCAGCACCGGGCTGCCGAAGGCCACGGTGTCGCGACTGACCTACACCTTGTGCCTGCTGGGCTTCCTGAGCCGGGTGCCCGGCACGCAGAAATACCGGCTCGGTTCGGGCGTGCTGGCGCTGGCGTACCCGATGCTCGCCGCGCTGCCGATCCGCCAGGTGGCCCGCCCCTACATGGAGGCCATCGCGCGGGAAACCGGCTGCACGGTGAACCTCGGCATGCGGGACCGGCTGACCGTGGTGTACGTGGATAGCTGCCGGCTGGACCCGACCAACGTGTACCAGCCGGACATCGGCAGCACCCGGCCGGTGCTGTCCACGTCGATTGGCCGCGCGCTGCTGCTCGGGTGCAGCGCGGAGGAGCGCACGGCGGTGCTGAACCGGCTGCGCGTGGAAGACCCGGAGCGGTTCCGCGTGGAGAAGCCAATGTGGACGGCCGAGCAGCAGCACTTTCCCGCGCGCGGCTTCTGCCTGAGCCCGGGCGAGTGGCGGGCGGAGATCCACGCGATTGCCGCGCCGATCCGCATGCCGAAGCAGGAGCCGTTTGCCTTGAACTGTTCGATCTCGGCCTTGCGCGACAAGGACGGGTATCTGGAGCGGGAAGTCGCCCCGAAGCTGCTGGAAGCCGTGCGGCAAATCGAATTCGGCCTGATGCGATAGCGAACCCGCCATCGCGCACAGGCCACCCGGACGGCCCGCAGAGGCCGCCGGACCCATCGTGGACCATCGTCAAATACGGAGACAACCATGTCTGGCATGAAGAATCTGGCCCGCTCGCGTCGCGGGTGGCTCACTGGCGCGCTGCTGATGGCAGCCTCACCGGCCCTCTGGTCAGCGGCCGCTCAGGCAGCGGACAAGGCAGCGGATAAGGCAGCGGATAAGGCCAACGAGAGCGCGGCGCGCTTCCCGGACCATCCGATCCGGATCATCGTGCCCTTCTCCGCCGGCGGCGTGGTGGATTCCGTAACGCGCGTGGTGGCGGAGCGGATGTCGAAGACGCTGGGCCAGCCGGTCATCGTCGAGAACAAGTCCGGCGCCGGCGGCGCCATCGGCACGGACAGCGTGGCCCGCTCCACGCCGGACGGATACACCCTGCTCGCGGTCAGCCCCAGCCACGCGGTGGCCCCGCTGCTCAACGCCAGCATCACCTGGAACGCCGAGCGCGATTTCCGCGCCATCGGCGGCTTCGGCATGATTCCCAACGTGATCGCCGTGCCGGCCAACTCCAGCGCGCAGACGCTCAAGGCGCTGCTCGACGATGCCCGCGCCCACCCGGACAAGCTGACCTATGCCAGCGCCGGCGTCGGCACCTCCAACCACCTGGCGGGCGCGCTGCTGGCGCAGAGCGCCGGGGTGCAGATCACCCACGTGCCCTACAAGGGCCAGCCGGAGGCGCTGACGGACCTGCTCGGCGGCCGGGTGTCGATGATGCCGCTGACGGTGGCCATCGCCCAGTCGCACGTCAAGAGCGGCAAGCTGCGCGCGCTGGCCGTAACGTCCACCAAGCGCTACCCCGGCATGCCGGACGTGCCCACGGTGGCCGAGGCAGCCAACCTGCCCGGCTACGAGGCCGGCGGCTGGTTCGGGCTCGTGGCGCCGCGCAAGACGCCGGACGCCGTGGTGCGCAAGCTGGCCGATGCCGTGGCCCAGGCCGTGGCCGCGCCGGATGTGGCCAGCCGGCTCCAGGACCTCGGCATGGACGTGACCCCGCAGACCGCCCCCGCCTTCGACAAATACGTCGATGCCGAATCGCGCAAGTGGGCCCGTGTGCTCAAGGCGTCCGGCATCACCGCCCAATAATCCTTTCCCGAGAGGCGACCTCCCATGATTACCAACCCTTCCGCCATGAACACGCTGCTGGCCGACATCCGCCGCTTCGTGCTGGAAACCTGCATCCCGCTGGAAGCCGAGATCGATCGCACCGATGTCATTCCCGAGCCCGTGGTGGAACAGATGCGCGCGCTGGGCCTGTTCGGCCACAGCATTCCGCGCGAGTACGGCGGCGCCGGCCTGACGGCCGAGGAGTTGACGCTGGTCAATATCGAGGTGTCGCAGGCGGCCACGGTGTTCCGCGCCCGCTTTGGCGGCAATACCGGCATCGCCTCCGAATCGCTGGTGGCAGACGGCACCGAGGCCCAGCGCACGCGTTACCTGCCCCGGCTGGCCTCCGGCGAGATCACCGGCTGCTTCGCGCTGACCGAGCCCGAGGCCGGCTCGGACGCCACCTCGCTGCGCACCGTGGCCGTGCGCGATGGCGACCACTACGTGCTCAACGGCAGCAAGTGCTTTATCACCAACGCGCCGCTGGCGGACCTGTTCACGGTCTTCGCCCGCACGGACCCCAACACGCCGGGCGCGCACGGCATCAGCGCTTTCCTGATCGAGCGCGGCACGCCGGGCCTGAGCACCGGGCCGGCGGAGCGCAAGATGGGCCAGCACGGCTCCCCGGTGGGCGATGTGTACCTGAAGAACTGCCGCGTGCCGGCTTCGGCCATCGTCGGCGAGGTGCCGGGCCGTGGCTTCAAGACCGCGATGAAGGCGCTCAACAAGCAGCGCATCAACCTGGCCGGGCTGTGCATCGGCCCGGCCATCCGGCTGGTGGACGAAATGGTGCGCTACGCCGCCACGCGCGAGCAGTTCGGCCGCCCCATCGCCGATTACCAGCTGGTGCAGCAGATGATTGCCGACAGCAACACCGAGGTGCACGCAGCGCGGGCGCTGGTGCTGGAGACGGCGCGCAAGCGCGACAACGGCGGCGACGTGACCATGGAGGCGTCCATGTGCAAGCTGTTCGCCTCGGAGATGTGCGGGCGCGTGGCGGATCGCGCGGTGCAGGTCTTCGGCGGCAGCGGCTATGTGGCGCGCACCGTGGCGGAACGCTTCTACCGCGATGTGCGCGTATTCCGCCTCTACGAAGGCACCACGCAGATCCACCAGCTCAATATCGCCCGGCGCACGATGGACGCGCGCGGCCGGGCGCTGGAGCTGGGCTGAGCCTTTATTGGAGGGTCACGCCGGCCTGCTTCACCAGTTTCTCGGTGCGCGGGATCTCCGCATCGACCATCGCCGTAAAGTCGCCCACGCTGCCGCCGCGCGGCTCGGCGCCGGTGACGGCCAGCTTCTCGCGGAAGTCTGGCGAGTTCAGCAGCTTGTTGATCGACACGTTGAGGCGGGTCACCACGTCTGCCGGCGTGCCCTTGGGCGCGACGATGCCGTACCACGGCGCGATGTCGAAGCCCGCATAACCCTGCTCGGCGATGGTCGGGATCTCGGGCGCCTGCGGCGAACGCTTGGCGGTGGACATGCCCAGCGCGCGCAGCTTGCCGGACTTCACGAACGGCAGGCCGGTCATGATGGTGTCGAAGTACATCGACACCTGGCCCGAGAGCAGCGCGGGAATCGCCTCGCCGGCGCCCTTGTAGGGCACGTGAACGATGTCGATGCCGGCCACGGCCTTGAGCATTTCCCCGGCGATATGCGAGGTGGTGCCCGAGCCGAACGAGGCATAGGTCAGCTTGCCGGGGTTCGCCTTGGCGTAGGCGACCATCTCCGGCAGCGTCTTGAACGGCAGCGACGGGTTGGACAGCAGGATGTTCGGCGTGATCGCCACCACGACCACCTTCTCGAAGGCATCCGGGTCATAGCTGAGCTTCTTATATAGGAAGCGGTTGGTCACCATCGACGCCGGCCCGGACATCAACAGCGTGTAGCCGTCGCCGGGCGCGCGCGCCGCGGCCTCGCTGCCGATCATCGCGGCAGCGCCGGGCCGGTTCTCCACCACGAAGCTCTGCCCGTACTCCTTACCCAGCCCCACGCCAAGCTGGCGCGTGATGAGGTCCGTGGCAGAACCCGCCTGGAACGGCACGACGATGCGCACCGGCTGGGTCGGCCAGTCGCGCGCGGTCTGCGCCATGGCCGTGGAGGACATGGCGAGCACCGCCAGCACGGAAGCCGTCATGAGTGCCCGGAAACTCGTCGATCTACTAAAACGCATGGTTGGTCCCTCGTGGATTTTGCGCAGGTTCGCGCTGGGTGTTATCCGCAACATGCGTGCCACGCTGAATCGGCACGCTTCAGGCTAGCGTTGAAATGCGTGTTTCCCGCCCCCTTCCGCGTGGGGAAGTTGGCCGGGGCGATGCACCGGGTTGGCGCGGGGCACGCTTGGCGTGCCCCGCCATGGCGTCTGACTTACTCGACCATGGCTTGCGCCAGCACGCCCAGCGCGGCGTCGAACTGCGCCTGCGGAATCGTCAGTGGGTAGAGGAAGCGGATCACATTGCCGTAGGTGCCGCACGTCAGCAGCAGCAGGCCGGCGTCCAGCGCGCGGCGCTGCACGCGCAGCGCGTGCTCGGCGCTCGGCGCGCCCGTGGCGGGGTCGCGGAACTCGGCGGCGATCATCGAGCCCAGCCCGCGCACCTCGGCCAGCGCCGGGCAGGTGGCGCGCAGCGCGGTCAGGTGCTCGCTAAGCTGCCGGCCCAGTGCGTTGGCACGCTCGCACAGCTGTTCCTCGGCAATGGTGTCGATCACCGCGTGCGCAGCGGCCACGGCCAGCGGGTTGCCCGCGTAGGTGCCGCCGAGCCCGCCCGGCAGCGGGGCATCCATGATGGCCGCGCGGCCACACACCGCCGACAGCGGCATGCCGCCGGCGAGGCTCTTGGCCATCGTCACGAGATCGGGCCGCACGTCGTAGTGCTCCATCGCGAACAGCTTGCCGGTGCGGCCGAAGCCGGTCTGCACCTCGTCGGCAATCATCACGATGCCGTGGCGGTCGCACACGGCGCGCAGGCCGCGCATGAAGTCGGCCGGGGCCGGCTGGAAGCCGCCCTCGCCCTGCACCGGTTCCACGATGATGGCCGCCACGCGGTTGGGATCGATATCGGTCTTGAACAGCCCTTCCAGCGCCTGCAGCGCCTGCGCCGTGCTGACGCCGTGCAGCGCGTTGGGGAACGGCGCGTGGAAGATGTCCGACGGGAACGGGCCGAAGCCGACCTTGTACGGCGCCACCTTGCCGGTCAGCGCCATGCCCAGCAGCGTGCGGCCGTGGAAGGCGCCCGAGAACGCGATCACGCCCGGGCGGCCGGTGTGGGCGCGCGCGATCTTGACTGCGTTCTCCACGGCTTCCGCGCCCGTGGTGAACAGCGCGGTCTTGTTCGGCCCGGGCACCGGCGCCAGCTCGTTGATGCGCTGGGCCAGCGTGACGTAGCTCTGGTACGGCACCACCTGGTAGGCGGTGTGGGTGAAGCGGTCCAACTGGGCGACGATGGCCTGCATCACACGCGGATGCCGATGCCCGGTGTTCAGGACGGCGATGCCGGCGGCGAAGTCGGTGTACTGGCGGCCCTCCACGTCCCACAGGGTGGCGTTCTCGGCCCGGTCTGCATAGAAATCGCACATCACGCCAACGCCTCGCGGCGTGGCCTGGGCACGGGATTGGTTCAGTTCGCTGTTTTTCATGGGTCCGAGGTCTTGGAGCAGGGAGTGACAGGTGTGACGTGCATTCCAATCCCCTTTGGCTCTACAATCCAGCGCCACTTCGACAAATCAGATGGTGCCAATGTGAAATCGATCTGCGGCGACCTGCTGCTCCAGCGGCTCGGCCAGCCGACCGACCAACCGCTCAATCGGGCGCTGTACGCCTGCATCCGGGGGGCGATCCTGGACGGCAGCCTGGCGCCCGCCACGCGCCTGCCGCCCCAGCGCGACCTGGCGGCGGAGCTGGGCCTGTCCCGCAACACGGTGATGTTTGCCTACGAGCAGTTGCTGGCCGAGGGCTACCTGCGCGCCCGCACGGGCAGCGGCACCTTCGTGGCCGACACGGCGCCCGAGCGCTACCTGAACGCCACCGCCGCCGACAGCGCGCCGGCCACGGCAGACGCCATGCCGGGCCTCTCGCCGCGCGGGCAGCGGCTGGTCTCGAGTGCCTCCGCATCGCCCATCCAATGGGGCGCCTTCATGCCCGGCGTGCCGGACCTGACGCGCTTCCCGCATCGGCGCTATGCCCAGATCGCCGCGCGGCTGTGGCGCCGGCCGCAGCCCGAATGGCTCAGCTACAGCCACGGCGGCGGCCTGCCGGCCCTGCGCGAGGCGGTGGCGGCCCACCTGCGCGTGGCGCGCTCCGTGCGCTGCGATGCCGATCAGGTGCTGATTACCGAAGGCATCCATCAGGCGATCGACCTCGTGGCGCGCATGCTGGGCTCGCCGGGCGATCAGGCGTGGGTGGAGGAGCCGGGCTACTGGGGCATCCGCGGCGTGCTGCAGGTCAGCGACATCGGCATGGTGCCGCTGCCCGTGGACGCCGAAGGGCTGTGCCTGCCCGATGCGGACGCCAGCGCCCCCGCGCCGCGCTTTATCTTCGTCACGCCTTCGCACCAATACCCGCTGGGCGCCGTGATGAGCCTCCGGCGGCGGCGCGCGCTGCTGGAGTTCGCGCGGCGGCACGGGAGCTGGATCGTGGAGGATGACTACGACAGCGAATTCCGCTTCTCCGGCCAGCCGATTCCGTCGCTGCAGGGTATGGAGCCGGACGCGCCGGTGCTCTACATCGGCACCTTCAGCAAGACGCTCTACCCCGGCCTGCGCATGGGCTACCTGGTGCTGCCGAAGGGGCTGACGGAGGCCTTCCAGACCGCCCATTCCGACCTGTACCGCGCCGGCCACCTGATGACGCAGGCCACCGTGGCCGAGTTCATGCAGGCTGGCGACTATGCCGCGCACATCCGCCGCATGCGCCCGCTCTATGCCCGGCGGCGCGCGGTGCTGGCCGGGCTGATCGAACGCTACCTCGGGACGGAGGCGCTGCACGAACACGCGAGCAACGCCGGGCTGCACCTCGTGCTGCGCCTGCCCGACCACGTGGACGATGTGGCCCTGACCGCCGACATCCGCGCGCGCGGCATCCTGGTACGGCCGCTATCGCGCTATTTCATGGGGCCGACGGTTCGGCGCGGGCTGCTGCTGGGCTATGCCTGCGTGCCCGAGGAAGACATCGGCCCCGCCTTCGACGTGCTGCTCGATTGCCTGCTGCCCCGGCTCAGACCGACCTAGGATACAAAGGCTTCGGTAACGTGGTGAGCAGGAGGACGTGATGATTCATGCACATCGATCGATGCTATGCCGGCTGCTCGCCATCACCACGCTGTGGCTGGCCGGCTGTGGCGGTGGCGGCGGCGACGTCCAGATCACCAGCGGCAGCACGCCCGCCACCCTCGCGATCGTCGTGTCCGGCCTGCCCGCCGGCACGCCGGCCAACATCACGGTGACCGGGCCGGGCGGCTATCGGCAGACCGTCGGCCAGACCGTCACGCTTGGCAACCTCGCGGCCGGCACCTACACCGTGACGGCGGCCCCGGTACTGACCGGATCGACGTCCTACCAGCCCTCGCAGGCCGCGCAGACCGCGATGGTGGCCGCCAACACGGCGCCCACTATCGGCGTGAGCTACGGCGCGCCCTCGGACATGCGGCTGTCGCTGACCCAGGTGGCGGAAGGCTTCGCGGCGCCGATCTTCCTCACCGCACCCGCCAACGACCCCCGGCTGTTCGTGGTGGAGCGCGCCGGCCGGGTCCGCATCGTGCGGGACGGCAGCGTGCTCGCCGCGTCCTTCCTCGACCTCTCCATCCTCACCACCACCGACGGCGAGCGCGGCCTGTTCTCGATGGCGTTCGACCCCGCCTACGCCACCAACGGGCGCTTCTACGTCTACTACACCGACCAGAACGGCGCGATCACCGTGGCGCGCTACACGGTCTCGGCCAGCAACCCGGACGCAGCGAACCCCACCGGCACGTTGCTGCTGTCGATTCCGCACCCGGGGGCCAGCAACCACAACGGCGGCCAGCTCGCGTTCGGCACGGACGGCATGCTCTACATCGGCACCGGCGACGGCGGCGGTAGCAACGACCCCGCCAACAACGCCCAGAACAGCGGCACGCTGCTGGGCAAGATCCTGCGCATCGACGTGAGCGGCGCCAGCTATACCGTGCCGGCCGGCAATCCGTTCGCCGGCGGCGGGGGCGGACGCCCCGAGATCTGGGCCACCGGGCTGCGCAACCCGTGGCGGTTCTCGTTCGATGCGAACGGCCTGCTCTATATCGCGGATGTCGGCCAAGGCCAGCGCGAGGAAGTCAACGCCATGCCAACCGCCAGCGGCGGCCTCAACTACGGATGGGATCGTCTGGAAGGCACCGCCTGCGTCGGCGCCACCGCGTGCGACCCCGCCGGCCTGACCGCGCCCGTGTTCGAGTACAGCCACGACGCCGGCGGCTGCGCCATCGTCGGCGGCTACGTCTATCGCGGCGCGGCCCTGCCCGAACTCCAGGGCCGCTATTTCTACACCGACCTGTGCACCGGCAAGCTGGCCAGCTTCCTGTACCGCGACGGCGCCGTTTCCGAGCGGGTGGACTGGCCGGTCACCGCCAGCGGCAGCGTCTACTCCTTCGGCACCGATGCCGCGCAGGAACTCTACGTACTGGCCGACGCCGGCACGTCTTCGACGAGCGGCAAGGTGTATCGGGTACAGCGGGCGCCTTAGGGGCGCCTTAGGGGCGCCTTGCGGGGGGCGCCAGCGCCACACGCCGTGATGGCGGATAATCCCGCATCCTCACGACGCCCTCCCCACCCCCATGCATGCCAGCGCCACCCGCCGCCTCGACGGGACCACCCTGTTCCTGCTCACCTTCCCGCCACTGGCCTGGGCGGGCAACGCGATTGTCGGGCGGCTGGCCGCCGGTACGTTTCCGCCGCTCACGCTGAATTTCGTGCGCTGGGTACTGGCCGGGACCTTGTTGGGGCTCTACGCCTGGCGCGGGGTGGTGGAACATCGGGCCACGCTGCGCCGGCATGCGGGGCTGCTGACGGCGATGGGCGTGCTGTCGATTGCCAGCTACAACGCGTTCCAGTACCTCGCGCTGACCACCTCGACGCCGATCAACGTCACCTTGATTGGCGCCTCCACGCCGCTGTTCCTGCTGATCATCGGCGCGCTGTTCTTCGGGGAGCGCATGCGGCCGTGGGCTGTGGCGGGGGCGCTGCTGTGTCTGGTGGGGGTGTCTTTCGTGCTGGTGCGCGGGGAGTTGGGGCGGCTGGCGCAGCTCGACTTCGTGCCCGGCGACCTATACATGCTTGCGGCGACCATCGCCTGGAGCGCCTATACCTGGCTGCTGCGCAAGCATCGCCCGGACCTGCCGCTGCCGGTGCTGCTGTTCGCGCAGATCGTCACCGGCGTGGTGGCCAGCGTGCCCGTCACGGCGTGGGAATTGATGACGCTGTCGACGCCCATCCCCTGGAACGGCAAGGTGATGGGCATCCTGCTTTATGTGTCGACGATTCCCTCGCTGCTGGCCTACTTCGCCTGGGACCGCGCCATCGCACGGGCCGGCGCGCAGTTGCCGGTGTTCTTCATCACGCTGACGCCGGTGTTCGCCGCCCTGCTCTCCACGCTGCTGCTCGGCGAGTCGCCCCACTGGTATCACGGCGTGGGGCTGCTCACCATCGCCGCAGGCATCGGGCTGGCGCAGCGGCGCTGAATGACGCTGAAGGGTGCTGGCTAGCGCCCCAGCCGTTGATGGAAGGCCATCAGCGGCGTGGCCGTCAGGCCGTGCAGGACGATGGAGAACACCACGGTGCACAGCGTGGCGTGGATCAGGAAGGGGCTCCATTCCTCGCCGGCGGTGTGCGTCAGGGCATAGGCCAGGTAGTAAAGCGAGCCGATGCCGCGAATGCCGAACCACGCGGTCAGGCGCCGCTGGCCGCGCGCCATGGGCAGGTCGAAGGTGGACGCATAGACCGATAGCGGCCGGATCAGGCAGATCAGCAGCAGCGCCAGCACCACGTACTGGGCGTGGAAGACCTCCCGGGTCAGCATCGCCCCGATCAGCAGGGTGACGCACAGCTCGGCCAGCCGTTCGATATTGAACGAGAACTCCGAGGCGGTATGGGTGAGGTAGGCGGCGGCCTTGCGCTCGTGCGTGGAGGTGGTCTCGACATCGGCCGTATGCAGCGGTCCCAGCACCTCCGCCGGCGAGGTGGCGGGATTCTCGCGGCGCTCCACCTGCCGCATCGCCAGCCCCGCCGCGAACACGGCCAGGAAGCCGTAGGTGTGCAGCAACAGCGCGGCGCCGTAGGACACGCCGATCAGGCCCAGCGTGAGGAAACTCTCCAGCCCCACCGCCTCATGGAAGCGCAGCCGCAGGACCAGGATGGTCTTGCTCGCCAGCCAGCCCAGCAGCCCACCGATTGCCAGCCCGCCGAGGGTGCTCCAGACCAGATCGACCGCCATCCAGCGGCCGCCCCACGCGCCCAGTTCGTGGAAACCCAGCAAGCCAAGGCCGAGCATGACGAACGGGAACGCCGCGCCATCGTTCAGGCCGCCCTCACCCGTCAGGCTGTAGCGCACCACGTCGCGATCCTCGGTATCGGCCATCTGCACGTCCGAGGCCAGCACGGGGTCCGTGGGCGCCAGGATCGCCCCGAGCAGCACCGCCAGGCCCAGTGGCACCTGCAGCCAGCCCACCGCCACGGCGCAGACGCCGCCGATGGTCAGCAGCATCGCCACGGTGGCCAGCCGCACCGGCAGGCGCCAGACGCGGTACGTCATCTGCACCCGCAGCCGCAAGCCCACGCCGAACAGAGCGACGAGCACGGCCAGCTCGGTGATCCATTCCAGTACCCTCACGTGGCCCGGGTCCGTCAGATCGAGCACGATCAGCCCGGCCCCGCCCGGTCCCAGCGCCATCCCCACTAATAGATACAGGCCGGACGGGGACATGGGCAGGCGCTTCACCATGGAGTCGATCAACCCCATCGTGATCAGCAGCGCGCCAATGACCAATGCCCAGGTCGCGAACAAGCTGGCTCCTCTATTCGATATATCCCGGTCGAGACTTTCACAGTAGGCGGCGCGGCGGGCGGGCGCTGTCGGGCGGACCCCGTAGCGCCGTGTCAGTGAAGACCTCCCGACACTGGTGCGTGCGCGCACCACGCAGGGGCTTGCGGGTGGGCGGCGGGGTGTGGGTGGCAGGCCGAAGGCGCCCAGCAGCCCGGTCACGCGTGAACAGCCACGTGGCTAATCGACTGATTTCATTGACATTTTCCACGTCTGACCGGGCTTCCCCCTGCCCAAAAGTGCCTTTGGCACGGTGATTGCTATCTTGTATCCAAGATTGGATTTCAGATAGGACTCTCATGCGTACCTCTACCTCGGCCACCACAGCGGCCACGACAGCCGCCCCCGGCGAGGCCGATGCGGCGTGGATCGCGCGGTTCGATACCCCGGTCGTCGCCCCGCACCCGGAGCACGCCCCGCTGGCCGGCCTGCGTTTTGCGGCCAAGGACAATATCGACGTGGCTGGCGTGCCGACGACCGCCGCCTGCCCCGAATTCGCCTACGTGCCGGACGCCCACGCCACGGTGATCGCGCGCCTGCTGGGCGCCGGCGCGGCGTTGGCCGGCAAGACCAACCTGGACCAGTTCGCCTGCGGCCTGAATGGCACGCGCTCGCCCTACGGCGCCGTGCCCAATGCGTTCGACCCGGCCTATGTCAGCGGCGGGTCGAGTTCCGGTTCGGCGTACGCGGTGGCCAGCGGTGAGGTTGACTTCGCGCTGGGCACGGACACCGCCGGCTCCGGCCGGGTGCCCGCCGGGCTCAACAACATCGTCGGGCTGAAGCCGAGCAAGGGCCTGATCTCCGCCCACGGCGTGTTCCCCGCCGCGCAGAGCGTGGATTGCGTGTCGATCCTGGCGCGCACGGTGGCCATGGCGGTGCGCGTGCTGGAAGCCGCAGCCGGCCATGACCCGCAGGACCCGTACTCGCGCGCGCTGCCGCTGGCGCGCACGCCGCTGCCGGCTGCGTTCCGCTTTGGCCTGCCGGCCGAGCCGGAGTTTTTCGGCGATGACCTCGCCCGCCGGGCCTTCGACGCCGCCGTTGCCGCGCTGGAGGCGCTGGGCGGTCGCGCGGTGCCCATCGACTATGCCCCGCTGGCCGAAGCCGCCGCGCTGCTCTATGACAGCGCGCTGGTCGCCGAGCGCTACGCCGCCGTGCGCCCCTTCTTCGACCGCGCGCCGGGCGCGGTCATCGAGCCGGTGCGTTCGATCCTGGCCGCCGGCAGCCGCTACAGCGCCGCCGATGTGTTCGATGCCCAGCACGCGCTCCAGGCCCTGGCCCAGCGCGCGGCCACGATGTGGCAGGACATCGACGTGCTGTGCGTGCCCACGGCGCCGACGCATTGCACCATCGCCGCCATGCTGGCCGATCCGGTGGTACGCAACCGCGAACTCGGCCACTACACGAACTTCGTCAACCTGCTCGACTACGCCGCGCTGTCCGTGCCCGCTAGCCTGCGCCCGGACGGGCTGCCGTTCGGCATCACGCTGATCGGCCAGGCCGGCAGCGACTGGCAGCTCGCCGACCTGGGGCAACGCTTCCACCACGCCACGGGGCTGACGCTGGGTGCGACGGGCGAGCCGCTGCCCGCGCCGGTGTCCATTGCCGGGCTGGCCCCGTCCCCCGCCACTCATCTGCCGCTGGCCGTGGTGGGCGCCCATCTCTCTGGCATGCCGCTGAACGGTCAGTTGACCGAACGCGGTGCGACGCTGGCCGAGGCCACCACCACCGCGCCGCACTATCGGCTGCACGCGCTGCCCGGCACCACGCCGCCAAAGCCCGGCCTGCGCCGCGTGGACGCCGGGGAGGATGCCGGCGCCGCCATCGCGGTGGAGGTGTGGCAGGTGCCGCTCGCCGCCGTCGGCAGCTTCCTGGCGCTGGTGCCGGCCCCGCTCGCGCTGGGCAGCCTCGAGCTGGCCGATGGCCGCTGGGTCCATGGCTTCGTCTGCGAAGGCCATGCGCTGCACGGTGCGCCCGATGTCAGCGCCCATGGCGGCTGGCGCGCCTATATCACGTCGCTCTCCGCCGCTTGACCGTCTTCCGAATCCTCAACATTCACGCACAGGAACCTGCCATGACCCGCTCCACCTCCCGTCCCGCCACCGTCTCCCCCTCGCGCCGCCGCGCGCTGAAGGCCGGCGCCGCCGCGCTGTCCGTGCTGGCCGCGCCGGCCATCGTCCGCGCGCAGGGTACGCCCAAGCTGCGCATCGGCTACTGGCCGGTCGCCTCGGGCCTGCCCTTCTTCGCCGCCGTCGAAAAGGGCTATTTCAAGGAGGCCGGGCTGAACGTCGAGCCGATCAAGTTCGCCAGCCCGCAGCAGGTCATCGAGGCCATCCTGGCCGGCCGCTGCGACGGCAGCGCCAATGGCACCGCCTCGGCCGCGCTGGCCATCGGTGACATCGCCCAGCCCGGCCTGCTGAAGATCTTCTGCACCAACCCGACCAACGCCAAGTTCGTGCTCGACGAGTTCCTCGTGGCCAAGGACAGCCCGATCAAGACCGTGGCGGAACTCAAGGGCAAGCGCGTGGCATGCGGCCCGGGCCTGCAGAACGTGGTGCTGGCCAAGACCATGCTGGAGCGTGCCGGTGCCGGCAAGATCAGCGTGACGGAACTGCCGATTGGCCAGCACGTGGCGGCGCTCGCCGCCGGCCAGATCGATGGGGTCTACTCGCTCGAGCCGACCGGCACCATCGGCCGGCTCAACGGCACCACGCGCACGCTGGAAGCCGGCGTGGTGGCGCGCTACATCCTCGGCGACCCGATGGCCCCGTGGCATGGCGGCTCGGCCAGCCTGACCACGGAATTCCTCGGCAAGAACAAGGACGTGGCCAAGGCCTACCTCGCCGCCTACCGGCGCGGCGTGGTGCTGGTGCGCCAGAACCCGACCGAGGCGCGCCCCTTCCTCAAGGGCTATACGGCCATCGAAGGCGCGCTGACGGCCGAGGTGCCGATGGCTGACTACCTGTTCTTCGACGAATTCAAGGCCAGCGACGCCGCCCACTTCCAGAAGTTCTACGACCTGTTCACCGAAAAGGGCATCTTCTCGCGCAAGGTGGACGTCAACACGCTGCTCTACAAGGCCTGACGACCATGTCCGAACTCTCCGATACCGGCGCCGTGCCGGGCACGGCCCCGCCCGCCGGCAAATCCTGGGCGCCCCCGGCCTCGCACGACGCCGCGCCACGCCGGCCCCTCGGCGACCGACTCTTGCCGATGGTCGGCCCGCTGGTGCTGTTCTTGATCTGGGACCTGGTGGTCCGCTTCGGCCTGATCAAGCCGATCCTGCTGCCGAGCCCCGGCGATACGCTGGTGGCGCTGGCCACCGGGCTGGCCGGCGGCGAGCTGCTGGCGGACTTCGCCGTCACCGTCGCGCGGACGCTGCAGGCGTTCGCCATTGCGGCGGTGGTTGGCATGCCGCTGGGCGTGCTGCTCGGCAGCAATGAGCGGGCCTACCGCAGCGTGGAGTTCCTGATCGACTTCTTCCGCTCCACGCCGTCTTCCGCGCTGATTCCGCTGTTCCTGCTGATCTTCGGCGTGTCCGACATCAACAAGATAGCCATCGCCGCCTTCGGTGCCCTGCTGATCGTGGTCTTCAACAGCGCCTATGGCGTGATCAACGCGCGCAAGCAGCGCGTGATGGCGGCGCGCGTGATGGGCGCCTCCCGCTGGCGCATCTTCCGGGACGTGCTGGTCTGGGAGAGCCTGCAGCCGAGCTTTGTCGGCCTGCGCTCCGCCGTGTCGATGGCGCTGGTCATCGTGATCGTCGCGGAGATGTTCATCGGCTCCGAGAACGGTCTCGGCCACGCCATCATCGATGCCCAGCAGGTGCTCAACGTCAAGACCATGTACGCGGCCATCCTCGCGGCCGGCGCGCTCGGCTACGTGCTCAACATCGCGTTCCTCGTGCTGGAACGCCGCATCGTCCATTGGAGTGGAAGGTAACCATGACCACCGTTCTGTCCCCTGCCCGCCACGCCGACGTGCCGGTGCCGCCGTTCCGCCCCGGGCCGCCGGGCACCCACATCACCATCCGCGGGCTGACCAAGTATTTCGCCGGCTGGCCGCTGTACGAGAACTTCGACCTCGACATCCCGAAAGGCAAGATCGTCTCGGTGTTCGGCCCCAACGGCTGCGGCAAGAGCACGCTGATCAACATGATCGCGGGGCTGATTCCGATCGACCGGGGCGAGATCCTGTTCGACGGCAAGTCGCTCAAGGACACGCGCATCGGCTACGTGTTCCAGAACTACCGCGAGGCGATGTTCCCGTGGATGCGGACCATCGACAACATCGCCTATCCGCTCCTGCTGGAGGGCCGCAGCAAGGCCGAGGTGGACCGGCGCATGGCGGAGCTGGTGGCGTCCTTCGACGTGAAGTTCGACCTGAACCGCTACCCGTACGAGCTGTCTGGCGGGCAGCAGCAGACGGCGTCGATCATGCGGGCGTTGGCGCCCCGGCCCGAGGTGCTGTTCCTCGACGAACCGTTCTCCGCGCTCGACTTCGAAATGACGCTGTTCATCCGGGAGAAGCTGCAGGAGGTGTTCATGCAGACCGGCACGACCATGCTGCTGGTCTCGCACGACCTGGAGGAGGCGGTGTACCTGGCCGACCAGATCCTGCTGCTGACCAAGCGCCCGACGCGCGTGGCCGAGATCCTCGACTACGGCGACGCGCGGCCGCGCACGGTGGAGACGCTGTCGCAGGCGAGCTTCGTCGCGGCCAAGCGGCAGAGCCTGGAGATCTTCCAGCGTGAAGTCAGGCGCTGAAGCGTGCCCCCGGGGCCGGTGGCGACCCGGCCGGCGCCGGCGCATAATGGGCGCCAGCGCCGGCCCAGCCTTCCCCATGAGACCCGCACCGCGCCTATCCCCATGAATGCCATGCCCCCTACCGATGCCGAACGCACCTCGCGTGCCGACGATGTGTACGCGCTGCTGAAGCGCGATATCGCCGACTTTCGCCTCGTGCCCGGCGACCGCTTCACCGAGAACGAAGTCTGCGAGCGGCTGGGCGTGTCACGCACGCCGGTCCGCCAGGCGCTGTTCCGGATGAAGCAGGAAGGATTCGTCGAGGTCAGCTTCCGCGCCGGCTGGCGCGTGCTGCCGTTCGACTTCGACAAGTTCGAGCAACTGTACGACTTGCGCATGGTGCTGGAGACCGAGGCCGTACGGCGGCTGTGCGCGATGGCGCCGGACAGCAACCAGGAGGCGCTGGCCGCGCTGGCGGCGATCTGGCTGGTGCCGCCCGAGGCGCGGCTGCCGGACATGGCGCGCGTGGGCGAACTGGACGAAGCCTTCCACTGCACGCTGGTGGAGGCCGCCGGCAACCCCGAGATGGCGCGCGTGCATCGCGACGTAACCGAACGCATCCGGCTGATCCGCCGGCTGGACTTCACCAAGCCGGCGCGCGTGGATGCCACGTATGAAGAGCACGGGCGCATCCTGCGCGCCGTGCTCGCCCATCGGTCGGATGAAGCCTGCAGGCTGCTGCGCTCGCACATCGGGGCGAGCCAGGCGGAGGTGCGGAAGATCACCCTGCACGAGGTCTACCTCGCCCGCAGCCAGGCGCGGGGCGAAGGGAAATGAACGGCCCCTGCAGCTTTTGCGGCGCGCCACTACAATGGCGCACACCCGGCCTGAAGCCGGGCTGACCTGGGGAGTCGAACATGCGGATTCTGGTAGTCGGAGCGGGTGCGATTGGTGGGTATTTCGGGGCGCGGCTGCTGCAGGCCGGGCGTGACGTCACGTTCCTCGTGCGGCCCCGGCGCGCGGCCCTGCTGGCCGAACGCGGCCTGCGGATCATGAGCCCGCACGGCGACGTGCGCGTGGAAGACCCACCCACCGTGCTATCCACCCAGATCACCGAGCCGTACGACGTGGTGCTGCTGAGCTGCAAGGCCTACGACCTCGACGGCGCCATGGACAGCTTCGCGCCGGCCATGGGCCCCGGCACGGTGGTCATCCCGATGCTCAACGGCATGCAGCACCTGGACAAGCTCGATGCGCGCTTCGGCGCCGAGCGCGTGATGGGTGGCCGCTGCATGATCTCCAGCACGCTGGACGAGCAAGGCACCATCCTGCATCTGTCGGCCTTCCATATCCTCTCGTTCGGGGAGCGCCCGGCTGGCAATACCGAACGCGCGCGCGCCGTGGCCGCCTTGCTCGAGAACGCCGGTTTCGACGTGCAGCGCAGCGAAGCGATCATGCAGGACATGTGGGAGAAGTGGCTGTTTCTGGCGACGCTGGCGTCGGCCACCTGCCTGATGCGGGCGACGATTGGCGACATTCTGGCCGCACCGCGCGGGCGGGAGACCATTGCGGCGCTGCTCGATGAGTGCGCGGCCATTGCGGCCGCGAACGGCTATCCGGCGCGGGCGCCGGCGCTCGAGCAGGCTCGGGCGACACTGTTTGCGGAAGGTTCACCGCTGATGGCGTCGATGCTGCGCGACCTGGAGCGTGGCGCTGCCATCGAATCGGACCAGATCGTGGGAGATTTGCTGGCGCGGCGCGGCAAGACGCCGGCGCCGACCCTGGAGGTGGCCCTGACGAGTCTCAAGGCCTACGAGGCGCGCCGCGCACGCGGCTGACGCCTCGGGTACTCAGACGCCGAAGCCGGGCGCGCCGAATTTCGTCAGCAGCTGTTCGATCAGCGCCATGTCTTCGGTGCGCGGCGTGCGGTCCTCGACCACGCGGGACGGCCCGCCGTAGGTGGCGCTGACGTGCCGGCGCACGGTCAGCACGTCATCGGCCGGCGGGGCGATGTTCACGGCATCGCCCGGCTCATGCCGGTAGCTGCCGTCCATCCAGCCCTTGGGCGTCAGATGCATGATTTCCCATTCGTCATTGGCTGACATGACGGCCTCTTCCAGGTCGGGATGGCTCATGACTGCGCTCAATTCTTGTGCCGGTAGTTGATGCGGCCCTTGGTCAGGTCATAGGGCGACATTTCCAGCGTCACGCGGTCGCCGGCCAGAATCCGGATGCGGTTCTTCTTCATGCGGCCCGACGAATATGCCCACACCTGGAAGCCGTTTTCGAGAACGACGCGGAAACGGTTATCGGGCAGCACTTCGGAAACGTGGCCGCCGAATTCGACGAGATCTTCCTTAGCCATGACGGGCTCCTTGATTAGCGTGGGCAGTGGCGCCCGGTTGATGGTGTCGCGCAGCCAGGCGCGTGATGGCGCCTTCGCCGGCACAGCGGGCGGCATGCTTGGCCCGGGCGGCGGTGCGGTAGGTGTCGTGGCGCATGGCCACGTTGGCCACCACGCGTTCCATGCCGTCCTTGTATTCGCGGATCAGGTAGGCCGCGAACCAGACGCCTGGCTCTTGCTCGATGGGGTACACGGCAACCGTGTACGGCGATTCAATGATTTGCGTTTGCTGCAATGTGATGTGATGTCTCGTTTCGCGTGAACGCGCATGCGCAGGCTGGGCACCGATGTGCGCCTCTGCTTGCCAGTTGGTTCCAACGCGATGGGAAGGGGGTCAATGTGCGCGACACGCACTGAGGCGCATGTCGTCGCGATTGACGCGGAGTGACCGTGCTTGCGTAAGCTGGCGCGCTGGTACGGGGCGTGCCGGGTACGGAGCGGACTTGCCGCCGGTCATTATGGTGACGGGCCACGTGGCCCGGATCGATTCGGGTGTACGCCCGAAGGGTGCCAAAACTGAGTCTTTGTAGTGATGTCGGCACCCGGTCCTGTCGTTTGGAGAGAGGACCAAGTCCGGCATTATAACAGCTTCTTGCCTTGGGCCCTGATGCCATCGAACACGGCCCCGGCCACGTCCTGCGGAAATTCCCGGGGAAGGCGGGCCGCGACGGCGGCGATCGCCGGGTCCATGGCGGCAACGAGTTCGGCGATCATCGACTCCACCTCCGCCTCGGGCAGCCCCACCTGCCGCCCCTGCGCAATCCAGTGCCGACGCTGGATCTGGGCCAGCCGGTAGTAATTCTGCGAGCCCCGCACCGCCATGGCCATGCGCGCCTTCTGTATGGCGAGTTGATTGGCGCCGCCCCCGACGATGGGATGTGCCGAAAGCACGTCATACAGCGGCGTGGCCCAGTAGCGACCGCCCGGCCCGATGCTCAGGCTGAAGTTCTTGGCATGCCCGTCCGTGGCCGCGAGCATCCAGAACAGGATCTGCGTCTTGAAGAAATTGCGACGGTCCGCCTCGCGCGCGTCGGAGCCGGCCAGGATCGCCATGATGTCCGCGATGCCCGGCCCGCCATCGGCCTGATACTTGGCCAGCGGGGACATACCCATCGCCTGGCAGAAGTCCTCCTGCGGCAGGCGCAGGATCCACTCGCCATCGGGCGCCACGCGCCGGTCGAAACGCTCGACCACGAGCGCCTTCTGATCCTCGAACATCGCCATCTCGCACGCCGCGATGGGCAGGCCGAAGGCCTCGACCAGCTGCGCGCAAAGCCATTCGTTCTCGACGGACGTGCGCATGTCCGCGCGCATATTGCCTACCAGCCCGAGCGGCAGCTTGAGGATATGGGTCGTCGGCGTACTGCCGTGCGGAACGAACCATTGGCCGTCCCGGCGCAGCAGCGCGGTCTTTTCCTGCGCGCCGGCGATCGACAGGCGCAGGTCGGCATCGTCGCCATGCTGGCCGAGGGGCGATGCACTCGTGGTGTCGCGCAGCAAGCGGGCGATGTGGGCGTCATCAGCCGGGCTGCCTTCGATGACGCGCAGTTCTTCGGGTACCTCGCCTTCGGGGAGCAGCTGCAGCGCGCCCACGCAGTCGCGGCCCAGCGCCGTGAGCAGATCGAACGGACCGATCCCACGCGTGCGATAGCGCTGCGCGAGCCGCCGGCGGATGGCGTCGCTATCCGGCAGCAGGTTGTCGAAGTAGTCCGTCACCACGCGGCCGCGATACGGCGCGTTGTCTGACCGGAACGGCATCGAAAGCGACAGCGGCCGGCCTTGCGCGCTGTGGATCCAGCGGGCCGCATAGTGGAAGGTCTCGCCCTCGCTGCCCTGTGCCCACACGCCCGTGAAATGGCCGTTCATCCAGACGCCGAGCTGGCGTCGCAGAGGTCGACGTCCCATTACCAGGGCTCGCTTGGCGGGGGCTGGCGGAGCATGGAGCCGCCGCCGCGATAGTCCTCGTCCCCATCGGTCGACAGGAGCATTTCCACGTCCAGCGCCTGCAATACCGCATGCAGCCGCTCCACGCTGACGCGTGCCGGGTTGGCTTCCAGCCGGGCATAGGTCTGCTGGCTCACCCCCAGGCGCGCCGCGAGTTGCGCCTGGGTCAGCCCGCGGGACTTGCGGAAGCCCTGGAGGATCGGCCGTAACTGGCTGATGATGCGGATGGGATACATAGTCGGATGTATGCTCGGATGGGGGCGCGAATACAGCTAGGAAGTTGTAAAGCCGTTTTACGCCATTTTGGCTGTATTTTCAAGATACAGCCTATCGGGCGTAAAACGGAAATACAACCATTAAGCTGTATCGACGCGGCCCATCGGGCACGCCGTGGTACATTCCGGCCCCATATCCCTCCTGATTGCATGACACGCCCCGATGCCCGTGCGTCCCGATCCGTCCGCCGCCAAGCCGCCCTCGATGAACGTCAAGACCGCCCTGCGCGTGCTCGAGATCATCGAGACCTTTGCGCGCGAACGGCGCGCGCTGTCGCTCTCGGAGCTCTCCCGGCTGCTGTCCGTGCCAGCCTCTAGCTGCCTGGCGCTGATCCGCACACTGACCTCGCTAGGCTATCTCTATGAGACGGCCCGCAGGCAGGGCTACTACCCCACCGGCCGGCTGCTGGCCATGGCCCAGCAGATTGCCCGGCACGACCCCGTACTCGATCGCGTGCACGGCACCATGAGCGAATTGCGCGAAGCCACTGGCGAGACCATCGTTATCGGCAAGCTGCATGAGGGCCACGCGGTGGTCTATCTCGATGTGCTTGAATCGCCACACGCGATCCGCTATATCGCAACGGCCGGCGAGCGGCGCGAACTCCACGCGAACTCGATCGGCAAGGCGCTGCTGGCCGCCATGGACGACGCCGAGCGCGCCGCCCTGCTCCCGCAGCTTCCCTTCCAGCCGTTCACCGCGCGCACGCTAGCCACGCCGGCGGCGCTGGAGGACGACCTCCGGCAAGCGCGCGAGCGCGGTGCGTTCGTGAATCTCAGTGAGTCGATGCCTGATGTCGGCGCGCTGGCCTGGCCGGTGCGGTTGTCGGGCGAGAGTTACGCGATTTCGATTGCCGGCCCGGTCTACCGGATCGAGCCGCATCTGGAGCGCTACGCGGCCATCCTGCGCGCGGCGTGCGCGGCGCTGGAGAAGATCTAGCCAGGCGGATCTAGTCGATCTGCTGCGCGCGGAGGCGCCATCCGGCCGGATTGGGCACCGACACCGAGGCCAGCGGCGCCGAAGCCGTCAGCGCCAGCACCGCGTCATCGCGCCGCCATGTGATGCCATTGGCGTGCGCCATCTGCACCGGCACGGCTTCCACCACGTGGCCCATCATGGTCCGGAACAGATTGCCGCCGTGGCACTTGATCCAGGCTTCCTTGAGCGTCCAGAGCTCGTAGAACGCCTCCAGCTTCGCCAACTCGTCACCCACGTCCAGCAAGGCCGGCAACGCGTCGCGCTCGGCCTCCGTGGTGGTGGCCTCGATCAGCGTGTCCAGGTGCTTGCGCGGCTGCATGTCCTCGATGTCGATGCCAACCGGCAGGTCGGACACGGCGCAAGCGAGGTGATCACCCGAATGGGCAATCGACAGGAATACCGGCGTGCCGACGGCCCCCCTGGTATGGGTCGCCAGCGGCGGCGCATCCTCGGCGGCCGACAGCGACCATTCCGCCGCCTCCCCGCCGAACGTCACCGCCAGCAGCCGCCGGGCGAGCCAGCGGCCCGCTGCGAACTGCTCGGCGCGGGCCCGGGCACGCATGGCGGCCAGCCGCGCCAGTTCCTCGGGTGACATCCAACGGCTGACGGGCGGCGCCATGGCCGCGAATGCCATGACCGACCCTGTGCGCAGCGCGAGCGGCATGGCAATCGTCCTGAAAACGTCTCAAACAGGTCCCGTCGATGGCGCCTTACTTGGCGGCCACCTTGGCGTAGGTGCCCTTCAGCGTCACGCCCACCACCACGGCGCCGGCGTGGCATTCGTACTCGGTGTTGCTGGCGTTGGTGTCCTTCTTGTAATAGCTCACCATGTCCACCACCGCATTCACGCCCAGCGACTTGGCCTTGTCCTGGAACGAGATCAGCGCCGAGAGCGCGGCCCAGCGGCACGCTTCCTCATCGGCCTTGCCCACGCCGTTGGTCTTTTTGTTCGAGACGTCGCTGTCCTTCTTCTCGAGCACCTTCGGCGTCTTCTGGCCGGCCAGGTAGAACGCAACCGAGCCGTCGAGCTTTTCCTTGGCTTCCGGCATGTTCAGGACGTCCTGGAACGGCAGCATGTACTTGGTGTCGCGCGCGGCGGCAGGGGTGGACAGCAGCGTGCCTGCACAGGCGAGGGCAACCAGCGGGAGAGCGAATTTCATTGACCTTCCTTTGTTCTTGATTGTTGAGGGATGAAAACGGCGGTACGGCTCGGGTACGGCTTCCTGCTCAGGCGTCCCAGCGGCGGAACACCAGCGAGGTGTTGATGCCACCGAACGCGAAATTGTTGCTCATCACGTACCCGGTGTCGAGTCGGCGGCCTTCGCCCATGATGTAGTCCAGCGGCGCGCAGCGCGGATCCGGGTTGACGAGGTTCACCGTGGGCGCGAACCAGCCGTCGCGCATCATCTCGATGGTCATCCACGCCTCCAGCGCCCCGCACGCGCCCAGCGTATGGCCGAGGTAGCTCTTCAGCGAGCTGACCGGCACGGCGCCACCCAGCACCGCGTGCGTGGCGTGGGATTCGGCGATGTCGCCATGGTCGGTGGCCGTGCCGTGCGCATTGACATAGCCGATGCGATCCGGCGCCAGCCCGGCGTCCTCCAGCGCCTGCCGCATGGCCACGGCCATCGTCGCGGCCTGCGGCTGGGTCACGTGCGCGCCGTCGCTGTTGGTGCCGTAGCCGACGATCTCCGCCAGGATGCGCGCGCCGCGCGCCTGGGCGTGCTCCAGTTCCTCGAGCACCAGCGTGCCGGCGCCCTCGCCCAGCACCAGCCCGTCGCGGTCTGCGTCGAACGGGCGCGGCGTGGCCTCGGGGGCGTCGTTGCGCGTGCTGGTGGCGAACAGCGTGTCGAAGACGGCCGCCTCGGTCGCATCCAGTTCCTCGCCGCCGCCAGCCAGCATCGCCACCTGCCGGCCCGCGCGGATCGTCTCGTAGGCGTAGCCGATCCCCTGGCTGCCGGACGTACACGCGCTCGACGTGGTCAGAATCCGTCCGGTGATGCCGAAGAACACCCCGATATTGACCGCCGTGGTGTGCGGCATCATGCGGATATAGGTGGTGGCGCTGATGTCCTCGGTGGTGCGCTCGCTCATCATCCGGCCAAAGTCCTGGATCGCGGACGGCGTGCCCGTGGACGAGCCGTAGGCGATGCCCATCTGCCCGCCCGCGATGATCGGATGGCCGGTCAGCCCGGCATCCGCCAGCGCGGCCTCGCTGGCCAGCACCGCCATCAGGGCGACCCGCCCCATGGACCGCGTGGCCTTGCGCGTGTAGTGGGCCGGCAGCGCGAACGGCGGCACCGGTGCCGCCAGCTGCGTGTTCAGGCCCTTGATGTCGGCCCACTCCGGCATCTGCACCACGGCATTGCGGCCGCTGGCCAGGCGCGCGCGCACCGTGGTCCAGTCGTTGCCCAATGCGCTGATTGCGCCCGCGCCGGTTACGACAACCCGCTTCATCCGAACATCCCCCCGTTCACCGAAATCACCTGCCGTGTAATGTAACCGGCATCCGGCGAGAGCAGGAAGGCCACCGTGGCCGCCACCTCGTCCGGCGTGCCCATGCGCCGCGCGGGAATCATCTTCAGCGCTTCCTCGCGCACATGCTCGTCCACCATTTCCGTGTCGATCAGCCCCGGCGCCACGCAGTTCACCGTGATATGGCGCTTGGCCAGTTCGATGGCGAGCGCCTTGGTGGCGCCGATGATGCCGGCCTTGGCGGCGCTGTAGTTGGTCTGGCCGCGGTTGCCCACCAGCCCGGACACCGACGACAGCGTGACGATGCGGCCCGGCTGGCGGCGCTGCACCATCGGCATCACCAGCGGATTGAGCACGTTGTAGAAGGCGTCGAGATTGGTATGCACCACCTCGTCCCATTCCTCCCCGCTCATGGCCGGGAACGCCGCGTCCCGCGCGATGCCAGCGTTGCAGACCACGCCGTAGTAGGTGTCGTGTTCCTCGATGTCGGCATGCAGCACGCTGGCGGTGGCCTGGCGGTCGCTGATGTCGAAGGCCAGCACGCGCGCGTTGCGGCCGAAGGCGCGCACGGCGTCGGCCACGGAGTCGGCGTCGTCCCGGCGGGCGCGGCAGTGCACCACCACGTCGTAGCCGTCGCGCGCGAGCCGCAGCGCAATGGCGCGGCCAATGCCGCGCGAGGAGCCCGTGACCAGCACGGTCTTGTTCGTCATGCTTGCTGCCCCTGGAGAAACGCCTGCGCGTCCGCAGGCTGGAAAACGGAAACATTGGCGCGCGCCACGTCGCGGCCATCCATCTCGAGCGTGCAGGCGAACATGCCGAGGCCGTTGTCCCCGATCAGTTCCACCTGGGTGCGGATGGTCAGCACGCTGCCCACCGGAAATGCGGGCACGTCGCAGGCATAGCGGCGCGAGCCGAGCAGGAAGCCCAGCCCCGGCGGGCGGCCCGCCGCGCGCTCGCGCACACCGGCCCAGGCGGCAATCGTCTGGGCCATATATTCGATACCGACCCAGCCGGGCATGCCGGCATCGTCCACGAACAACTGCGTGGCGCGCACCGTGGCGCGGGCCACGCAGTGCTCGCCATCGGCCTCAACCAGTTCGTCGATCAGCCGCATGGCGCCCGCGTGGGGCACCACTTCGGACACCGGCGGCAGGAGTGGCGTGAAGTCAGGCTGCGTGTCAGATGCCGTCACGTCAGCCCTCCCCCATCACCAGCACGCTGTTGCTGCCGCCGAAGGCGAACGAATTGCTCATCACGTAGCGCGGGGCCCGGCCCAGCGACTCGTCCGCGCCCACCACGTGCAGCGGCGGCAGCGTCGGATCGGCCGCGCCGTCCCACCAGTGGGCCGGCAGCCGGCCACGCGGGTTGTCGGTCATGGTCAGCACCATCAGCGCCGCTTCCACGGCGCCGGCAGCGCCCAGCGTGTGCCCGGTCTGCGGCTTGGTCGAGCTGACCGGCACGTCGTGCCCGAGCAGGTCCGCCACGGCGCGGGATTCCATCGCGTCGTTCTGCTCGGTGGCCGTGCCGTGCAGGTTCAGGTAGTCGATGTCCGCCGGCTGCACGCCAGCGCGCGTCAGGGCCTCCTGCATGGCGGCGCGGGCGCCCGCGCCGGCCGGGTCGGGCGCGGACATATGGTGTGCATCGGACGTCTCGCCCCAGCCGGCCAGCCGCACCGGCCCGGCCTCGCGCGACATCAGGAACAATGCCGCGCCCTCGCCCAGGTTGATGCCGTGGCGATGGGCCGACAGCGGATTGCACCGCTCCGCGCTGACTGAGTCGAGCGAGCGGAAGCCGGCGATCGTGAACGCGCACAGCGTATCCACGCCACCGGCGATGGCGACATCGGCCATGCCCTGTTCCAGCAGCCGCGCGGCGGCGGCCAGCGCCTTCGCGCTCGACGAGCACGCCGTGGAAATCGTATAGGCCGGCCCGGCCGTGCCCAGCGCCAGCGCGAGGTACTGCGCGGGCGAGCCCAGCTCCTGCTGGCCATAGTGGAACGCTTCCGGCCAGGTGCCGGCGGCGTGCCGCGCGCGCACGGCCAGCTCGCCGTCGCTGATACCCGAGGTGCTGGTGCCGAGCACGATGGCCACGCGGGTCGGACCCACGCGGGCGATGGCAGCTTCCACGGCGGGGCGCAGCGCGTCCAGCGTGCGGTCCAGCAGCGCATTGTTGCGGCTGAACAGCGCGGGGGCGATGCCAGCCGGCAGGTCGGTGGCGGCCACCGGCTCGCGCACGGTGCCCAGGTGCAGCGGCGTGCCGGGCGTGTAGCGGTCAGTGACTTCGCCGCCCGTCGGGCCGTCCGTGCGCCACAGCGCGGCGCGCACGGCGTCGTTGCCGCTGCCCAGCGCGCAGATGACATTCATCGCGTTCAGGAAGATCGTCATGGCCGTGCTCCTTCGCCCTGCAGCGTGCGGATGGTCAGCCGGTAGCCGTCGCGGCGCTGCACGAATTCCGTGGTGGCGGCGTCGGGATAGCGGATCTCGGCCACGAGTTCGTCACCGGCCAGCAGGCGGCGCATGGCCGGCGTGGCGTCCAGGCGCCAGCCCGGCGGCAGCGCCGCGCGAATGGCCGCCACGGGCCAGAGCGACAGCTGCAGATCACTGAGGATACGCTCCGGCACGAGTTCCGCGGGCGCCCATGGCGCGCGTGTCACGTGCAGGTCACTGCCGTCCCAGTCCAGCCGGGCCAGCACCTGTCCGCCGGCCAGCGCGGCCAGCCGGGTGTGGCCGGCGTCGGCCTCCAGCAGCGCGAGGATGTCCCGCGTCTGCTCGCCCTGCGGCGACGGATAGCGCACCGTGATCTGCTGCTGCAGATGCAGGGTGCGACCGAGCGACGCGGGCGGCAGGCGCAGCAGCGGCACCGCCGGGCGGCCCGCTTCCGCCACGGGCGGCGTGGGGCCGGCCGGCGGCGTCGCGGCGCAACCGGCCAGCACGGCAAACGCCGCGCCGGCCAATATCGAACACGTCAGCCTCAGACCGCGCAAAGCTGCTCCAGCACGTTGAGGCGCCGCCGGGACTCGGCCACGAAGGGGTTGCTGCGGTCCCAGGCGTAGCCGGCCAGAATCGACGAGATCATCCGGCGAATCTCGGGCGTGGCGTTCGGATGGAAGATCAGGGTCTGGAAGCGGCCTTCGTACCAGGCTTCGACGAAGGTGCGGAAGCAATCCACGCCGGCCTTCAGCGGCTTGGCGTAGTCGGCCTCCCAGTCCACGGTCTCGCCGGCCAGCTGGCGGGCGAGGCAGGCGGTGGCCAGGCTGGCCGATTTGAAGGCGATGGTCACGCCCGACGAGAACACCGGGTCCAGGAACTCGCCGGCATTGCCGAGCAGCGCGTAGCCATTGCCCCAGAGCGAGCTGACGTTGGCCGAATAGCCGACGATCTGCCGCGCCGGCGTGTCCCAGTTGGCGTCGCGCAGCAGGTGCGCCAGCCCCGGTTCCTCGCTGACCAGCTGCTTCAGCTTGGCCATCTCGTCGCCCGGATACTGGTCCAGGAAGGACTTCTCCGCCACCACGCCCTGCGAGCAGCGGCCGTTCGAGAACGGAATGGTCCAGTACCAGACATCGACATGCTCGGGATGCACGCCGATGCGGATCTTGTTGCGGTCGAAGGTGCCGGGCGCCACGCGGTCTTCCACGTGCGTGAAGATGGCTGCGCGTACCGGGAAGTTCGACGGGGACTCGAGCTTCAGCAGGCGCGGCAGGATGCGACCGAAGCCGGAGGCATCGAGCAGGCACTTCGCCTGCACGTTGTACGCCTGCCCGTCCGGGTCGCGCACGGTGACCACCGGCTGCGCGCCGGTGACATCCACCGCTTCCACCACGTGGCGGAAGCGCACCTCGGCGCCCTGCTTCTCGGCCTCGCGGATCAGCACGTCGTCGAAATGCGCGCGCTGCACCTGGTAGGTGGTGCCCCAGCCCTTGGAGAATTTGTCGCGGAAGTCGAATTCCGTGTAGCGGTCGCCCCGGGCGAAGGCGGCGCCGTTCTTGTACTGGAACCCGGCCTCCACCACGGCCTGCAGCATGCCGGCTTCCTCGATGTATTCCATGCTCTGCGGCAACAGGCTCTCGCCGATGGAGAAGCGCGGGAACGTCTCCTTCTCGATGACCAGCACCTGGACGCCGCGCTTGCGCAGCAGGCCAGCCGCCACCGAGCCAGCGGGCCCGGCGCCGACGATCAAAACCTCCACCTGTTCCGTTTTCATATGGATCAACCCTGTTCAGCTTGTTGTTGTGAGGCATGCCGGGCGAATGGCCGGAACCATGGCGACAGCACCCAGACCGCGCCCACGCCCGAAAGCATGGTCATGCCGAACGCATGCAGCGCCGGCGTGGAAGACAGTGCGAGCAGCCCGAACGCCAGCAGCGTGCTGGCCGCCCCGAGCACGATGGCGGTCCAGGACACGCCATCGCCGGGATGCTCGAGCAAAAATATGCCGTAATCGACACCTACGCCCAGCAGCAACGCCAGCGCCAGCACCGAAAACAGTTGCAACGGCACGCCGAGCCAGCCCAGCACGGCCACGCTGAAGGCGGCGGCCAGCAGCGTGGGCGCCAGCGCGCGCCAACCCTCGCGGCCATAGCGCCACGCCAGCAGCAGGGCCACGCCGGCCGCACCGGCCAGCAGCAGCCAGCTCATCAGCACGCGGTAATGGTGCAGCAGGAAGGACAGATCGGCGATGCGGTCGGCCCACTCGGCACCCTGCACCGTGTTAACGGCGGCGGCGATGCCAGACATGACTGCCGGATTTTCCAGCCCGCGCAGCAACATCACGCTGGCGTAGCCGCTGCCCTCGCGGTCCAGCCACAGATGACGCAGCGTGCCCGAGACCGGATTGGCCAGCCAGGCGGGCAGCGTCAGCACGGCGTCGGCCGGGGACGCCGCCGGCGCGGCAATCGACCCACCCAGCGTGCGGGCCACCCGCTCGCGCACGGCAGCTTCTTGACGGCCGGCCAGCGCGGCGTCCGCGCGTTGGCGGGCGGCGGACGGCACCCAGTCGGAAATCGCCAGGAAGCCGGCCAGCTCGCCGCGCCGGATGGCCGGCGCCAGCGCGGCCTTGACGGCCTCCTCGCGCGCCAGCACCTCGTCCGGCGTGGCACCGCGTACGAGCACGAACTGCGCGGGGCTCGGCGTGCCGAGCAGGCGGCCCGTGAGGCGCTGCGCCTCGATCAACGCCGGCGGCGAGCTTTGCAGCTGGCGCACGTCATCGACAACCCGCACCTGCCAGATCCCCGGCACGATAAACAGGGCCAGCGCCCCGAGCGCCAGCGCCGTGCGCCGGTCCGCCCGCACGCGCGGCCAGCGGGCGAGGCTCTGGGCCAGCCAGCTTGACACCCGCGTGGGCCGCAGCGCGCCCCGGTCCAGCAGTGGAAACCAGAACACCACGGTCAGGAACGCGGCGACCAGCCCCACCGCCGAGAACAGCGCCATCTGGCGCAGCCCCGGGAACGGCGCGATGCCGAGCGCCAGGTATGCCACCACGCTGGTCGCCAGCGCCAGCGCCATGCCCGGCAGCAGATGGCGCATGACCGATGGCGGCGTGGCGCGCGGCAGCGCCTGCCGCGAGACGAAGTAATGGATACCGAAGTCCTCCGCCACGCCCACCAGGCTGGCGCCGAACACCAGCGTGATCAGGTGCACGCGGTCGAAGACGATGGCCGTGGCCGAGATCGCCGCCGCCGTGCCGATGGCCAGCGACAGCCCCACCAGCACGATCGGCCGCAGCGAGCGGAACGCCAGCCAGACCAGCAGCAGCACCGCCGCCAGCGAGCCCCAGCCGATCACGTTCATTTCGAAATTCGCCTGCGCGGCGGCGGCCTCCGCGTGCAGCGGAATGCCGGCGGCCACTACGCGCACGTCCGCATCGCCCTGCCGCGCAGCGGCCTCGGCGGCGCGCAGCAGGTCGCTGTAGTCGGTACTGCCGCTGACCGAGAATGCCGGTTTGGTGATGTGGTACGTCAGCAGCACCCACTCCTTGCCATCGCCGGACAAGGCGGCCAGCCCGTCGCGCTCCTGCACGCGCGTCACGGCGGCGCGGGAGAGCCACCAGTCCTGCCACAGCCCAAGCGGATCGGCGGCCCAGTCGGTCAGGCGCGGCCCGGTGGAGAGCTGGTAGAGGCGCGTCAGCGCCTGCTGGGCGAGTTGGTCCGGATGACCTTGCTGCAACTGCTGACGCTGGGCGTCGGTGAGCAGGCGGTCCCGCCACGGGCGATAGAAGTCGAGCGCCTTGTCGAAGTCGAACGCGGCGATCTTGTCCACCGGTTGCAGCAGCGTGCCGCCCTGCGCCGTGGCCTGGCTGAAGCGCTGCGCGGCGGCGCGCGTGCGCGCCCAGTCCGGGCTGCCGACGAGCACCACCACCTCCTGCGCCACGCTGTCGGCCAGCCGGCGCAGCACGCGGTCCGCCGCAGCGGTGCGCTCGCTGGTCGGCAGCAGCGCCATCACATCCGTATCGAGCCGCGAGCCGCGCCAGAACTGCACCTGATGGGCGATCATCGCCAGCACGATCAGCAGCCAGACGATGGCCAGCCCACGCGCCAGCCGCGTGATGCCGCCCCGCATCGCCACGCCGCCCGCCACGTTACTCAAAGCGCTGCTCCTCGGCCGGGGTCAGCCTGGCGGCGGCGGCTGGGTCGATCATGCGGACCACGGTGCTGTCGCCGCCGGCTTCCTCGAGCCGCACGTCGCGCACGAACTTGTCGCCGGCCAGCTCGATCCGGGTGAACACGCGCCGCATGCCGGCATCCTTTGGGGTCAGCGTCAGCGCCCATCCGGCGCTGCCGGCCAGCTTGCCGGTCACGTCGAAACGCGCGGACAGCCCGCGCAGGTCGCCGCGCAGCACGGCGATCATCGACTCGCCGACCACGCGCATCGCAGGCTGGGATTCGGCTTGCATCCGCTGCTGCACGCTGCCATCGGCGCCGCGCATCACCAGCTTCTCAGGGGTGACCAGCAGGCTCGACGGGAACGGCTCGCGCGTCTGCCAGACCACGCCACGGCCGCGCGCGAGCACGAACTCGCCCCGCGAGACCAGCGGATTGCTGAAGCCGGACAGCCGGCGCGTCTGCTCGAACCGGCCCCGGATCACGGGCGCATCGGCCAGCCGCTTGGCCACCGAGGCCAGCAGGTCGTCGGCATGGGCCGGCAGCGCCGGCAACATCACCACCAGCGCCAGTGCGCCAGCAGCGGCCAGAACCTGGCGGCGCCTCACGACGGCACCCCGAGCTTCCGCAGCAACACCGGCGGGCAGACGTAGAGCATCTCCTGCGTCGTCATGTCCACGGCTACCTGGATCGAATAGCCCTTGGTCAGCCGCTGGCCAGACGCCGCATCGCGGATCTCGTAGTCGATCTTGAGCCGGTTTTCCCATTCGACGATGGTGGCGCGCACGATCATCGACTGGCCGTAGACCAGCGGGCGCACGTACTTGACGCGCAGGTCCACCACCGGCCACGCGTAGCCGGAATCGCGCATCTGGGGGTAGTCGTAGTCGATCTGCTTGAGCAGCGCGCAGCGCGCCACTTCGAAGTAGCGCACGTAGTTGCCGTGCCAGACCACGTTCATCGGGTCGAGGTCGTGGAACGCCGGCGTCAGCGTGATCTCGTGGCTGAAAGCTTTGGACATAGGTCTCCGGTGGGCGGCGCGGCTTAGTGCGCGTCCTGGCGCGCGTCCTGCGCGTCCTGGCGACCGGTACGGACCGGATCGTCCGCCCAGAAGTCGTAGAAGTTGAACCAGTCGAATGGCGAGCGCACCAGCAGCGCCTCCAGCCATGCGGCGTAAGTCGTGGCCAGCGCGGTCAGCGCGGCGTCACGGCTCGCACGTGGGAGCGTCACCGCGCGCGTGAGTTCCGTGAAACGCAGCAGATGGCCGTCGCCATGGCGCACGCAGCCCATGGCGTACAGCGGGCAGCGCATCAGCCCCGCCAGCACGTACGGGCCCACCGGGAAACGCGCCGGCGCGCCCAGGAACGGCACGCGCACCGCCCGGCCGCCGTGCGCGGGCGCGCGGTCGCCAGCAATCGCCACGAACTCGCCCGCCTGCACCTTGGCCGCCAGTTCCAGCGCCGTGGCGGGCGAGATATCGTCCACCTGATAGAGCTGGAGGCCCGATTTGGGATCGAGCCGCGACAGGATCCGGTTGAATCGCTCGGCATGGGCGGTGTGCACCAGCACGGTCAGCCGCAGCCCCTGCCGCTGGTTGGCCAGCACCCGGCACAGCTCCAGGCAGCCCATATGCGCGGTCATGATGATGCCGCCCTGCCCGCTGGCGATCTGGTCCAGCAGCACCTGGTGGCCTTCCCGCGTGACGTTGCCGAAGCGGTACTGGCCGCCGATGGACAGCAGCTTGTCCAGCAGCGTGTCTGCGAACGAGAACAGGTGGCGCAGCGTATGGCGCCAGGTGGGCTGCGCGCCGATCGCGCCGGCGGTGGCCTCCATGCGCGTGAGGTAGTCCATCGACGCCCGGCGCGCCAGCGGATGCGAGATCCAGTAATAGGTGACCACCGGGTACAGCACCGCCCGGAACAGCGTGCGGCCGAAGACGCGATAGAGCCCGTACAGGCACCAGACGCCCCAGACGCACGTGGCCTCGCCGATGGTGCTCCAGTGGCGCGACGGCGTGCGGCGCGTGGCGGCGTCAGCCGTAGGCTTCGCCGTGCTCATGCCGGCCTCACCCTGCGCCAGAGCAGGCGCGGCAGCCGCCACACCATGCCGAAGAACAGCCGCGTATGCATGCGCGAGATCAGCACGTTGTCGCGCCACGCCTGGAAGTGCGAGACGCCATCGGACGGATACGTCACGCGCGTCGGCACGTTGACGATGCGCACGCCGCGCCAGACCAGATGCACCAGCACCTCGGTGTCGAACTCCATGCGCCGGCCGAGGTCCACGTCGCGCATCAGGGCGGTTACCGCCGCCAGCGGGTAGACCCGCAGGCCGCACATCGAATCCTTGATCTGGAACGAGAGCGTGTTGATCCAGACCCAGATGTGCGTCAGGTAGCGCGCGTAGAGCCGCAGGCGCGGCACCGAGTCGTCGTAGACCGGGTGGCCGCAGATCATCGCGGCAGGCTGGGCCTGCGCCAGCGCGGTGAACTGGGGAATGCAGCCGGCGTCGTGCTGGCCATCGGCATCGATCTGCAGCGCGTGCGTGTAGCCGAGCCGCGCGGCTTCCGTGAAGCCGGCCATAATCGCGCCGCCCTTGCCCTGATTCACGGACAGGCGGATCAGGCGGACGCGCTCGGGGTGCGCGGCGGCAATCTCGCGGAGCACCTGCTCGCAGGCCGGGCTGCTGCCGTCGTCCACCAGCAGGCACGGCAGCGGATGCGCGAGGATGGCATCGACCATGGCGCCGATGGCGCCTTCGTGGTCATAGACCGGCACGAGCACAACCGGACGGAACGGCGTCATGGCGTATCGGGATGAAAAACGATCTTGCCGCTGGCGTGCGGGCCGGTGTCGGATGTCAGCCGGAAGCCGAGCGCGAGGGCGTCTGGCTGCCACGTCAGCGCCATGCGCACCGTGGTGCCAGGCTGGATCACGGCCTGGAACTTGAGCGTGTCCAGCCGCGCGAAGCGCTCGCGCGGCGGAATCGGCAGCCGCTGGGGCGCCAGCGCCATCACCCAGTCCACCTGGGCCACGCCCGGCACAATCGGGGTATCGGGGAAGTGGCCGTCGAAGATCGCCAGGTCATCGGTCACCTCCAGCGCGGCGGTGGCCGAGGTGGCCGAATTGGCCTCAGCGTCCAGCCAGTGCGCAGCCGGCACCGTGCGGCGGAACAGGTCGCGCAGCATGGCTTCGGTGGTCTTGCCCTGCGCGTTGCACGGCAGCGCCGGCACGAAGGCCCAGCGACGCGGCAGCGCCACCGGGTCCACGGCGTCGGCCAGTTGCGCGCGCAGCGCGGCGGTCAACGCGGCACGCCCATGGGTGTCGAGGAGTGCCTGTCCGGCGTCGCCAGGCACCACGGCGGCGGCCACGCGGGTGCCGACATCGAGTTCGACCATGACGACCCGCGCCTCCCGCACCAGCGGCGAGGCGGCCAGCCGCTGCTCGATCTGCGTCAGCGAGACGCGTTTTTCCTCGATCTTGACGATGCGGTCAGCGCGGCCGGCCAGCACGAAGCTGTCGTCGCCGGCGGGCAGCGCGCGGTCCGCGCAGACGTACCAGTCGTCATCGGCCAGATGCGGCGAGCGCACGGCCAGGAAGCCGTCCTGCAGGCGCCAGGCGATGCCGGGCAGCGCCGTCCAGCGGTCCGCCTGCACGGCGCGCTGGCGCCAGGCGATGCCGCCGGTCTCGGAGCTGCCGAATACTTCGATGGGGGAGCGGCCGGTGTGGCGCAGCGCGTCCGCCGCAGCCTCGGGCGGGAGCGGCCCGCCGGACGAGAACACCGCCTGCAGCACCGGGCGCGTGACGGGCCAGTCGAGCGCATCGGGCATACGCTTCAGGTGCGCCGGGCTGCTGACCAGCACCGCCGGGCGGGCGTCGTCCGCGCAGGCGCGTACCAGTTCCTCATGGAAGGCGAGCCGCGCGCCGGGCATCGGCCGGCCCGCCGCCAGCGGCCAGAGCACCGTGAAGAGCAGGCCGTAGATGTGCTGGTGCGAGACCGTGCTCAGCACGCGCACATCGGCGGGCAGCCGCGCGCCAAAGGCCTGCTGGAGTGTGTGGACCTCGGCATCGAGTTGGGCGAGGCGCTTGTCGATGGCGCCGGGCTCGCCGGTGGACCCCGAGGTGAACAGCGTGACCCAGGTGTCGTGCGTGCTTAGCGGGAGCCAGTCGGCCTCCCCTGCCCCCGGAGTTGTTCCGGGCGCTGGCACCAGGCCGCCCGGCAACTCGCCGGCCCAGCCATCGGCATGGCCGCGCAGCGCCGCGAGCGTCTCCGTGCGGGTATCGCCGGGCAGCACCACGTGCTTGCCGGCATGCCACGCGCCGAACAGCGCGGCGGCGAAATCGGCCGTGCCCTCGAAGTACAGCGCCCAGCGCGCGCCTGGCGCCGCCGCGAAGGCCCGGCGCCACGCCGCCACACTGGCGACGACCGCTGCCGCCTGGGCATCGCCTTGCGCGGCCCGTGCCGCCTGGGCAGCCATCACGGCGCCAACGCCCGTGAAGCCGGTGAAACCACTGAGCGCGGGCTCAGTCATGACGATTCTCCGCATGCCGCGCACGCGCGCGCTGCCGCACCAGCCATTCGCCGGCGAACATCGCGCCGATCAGGCCATAGGCAATCGCGCCGTTGTACAGCGCCCAGACCCGGTCGCTGGCGGCCAGCGCGGTCACGGCGGCAACGGCGCCATTGCAGATAAAGAACACGCACCAGGCCTGCGTCACCCGGCGCGTATAGGCCACGCCGCTGGGCGGCAGGTTCGGCTCGCGCAGCCGGGCCATGCGTTCCACCAGCGAGGGCGGATGGCGCAGGCTCCAGCCGAACACGCCCAGCATCGCCACGTTCACGAGCACCGGGTAGAGCTTCAGCGGCAGCGCGTGGTCGGAGGCCAGCACGATCAGGGCCAGCCCCGCCGCCAGCACCGCCATCGCCCGCCAGCCGGCCTGGCGGCTGGTGCCGGCGCGCAGCAGGGCGAGCGCGACCAGCGCCAGCGCCATCACGCGCGGCGAGAAGTGCTGCAGACCCAGGTAGATCACCACCGGGTACGACAGCGTCAGCAGCCCCAGCCCCCACTTGCGCCAGGTCATCGGGCGTCAGGCGGTGGCCGGCGAGTCGATCAGCAGCGCAAGCGCCTGCACCACGTCCTGCACGGTGCGCACGGACTTGAACTGCTCGGGCTTGAGCGGCTTGTTCAGCATCGGCTTCAGCTTCACCAGCAGGTCAACGGCGTCGATGCTGTCGATGTCGAGGTCGTCATACAGCCGCGCCTCGGGCGTAATGCGCTCCGGGGCGATCTCGAAGGTTTCCTCGAGAACCGCCGCCACCCGCGCGAAGATTTCGTCGTGAGTCATGATCTGGCTCCGTATAGCAGTATTGCGATGACCTCGCGGATCAGGCCGGGGCCTGGCCGCGCTGCGACGCCACGAACGCCGCCAGCGCCGAAACACTGGCAAAGCGCGCGCGGATTTCCTCCTTGTCGCCGTTCATGGTGATGCCGTAGCGCTTCTGCAGCGCCAGGCCCAGTTCCAGTGCGTCGATGGAATCGAGGCCCAGGCCTTCGATGAACAGCGGCGCGGTGGCGTCGATATCGTCAGCCGCCACGTCCTCGAGGGACAGCGACGAGATGATCAGTTCCTTGATTTCTTGCTCAAGCGCCTGCACGGCGGATCTCCCTGGAGAAAAACTCGAATAGTGATTGGGTCAGGTGGCGCACGGCCATGGCGTCGTCGGTGCCCGGCGCCACCCACTGCGCGGGTGGCACGTCTGGGTGCACGTCGATGACGAAGCGCGGGCGCCGCACCGGCACGTGGTACCACTTCTCGCCCTTGGTCAGCGTGGGCGGTTCGCAGCGGATGACCACCGGGGTCAGCGCAAAGCCGCCGCGTACGGCCACGTTGGCCGCGCCGCGCTGGAGTTGCAGCGGCTGGCCCGGGCGCGTGCGCGTGCCTTCCGGAAAGATGATCAGGTTGTTGCCGGCCCGCAGCGAGGCGATGCAGTCGTCGACCATCGCCGCGCCACTGTCGTTCTGCACCCAGCCGGTGGCCAGCACCGGGCCGCGCGTGAACGGGTTGCGTGCCAGGCCGGACTTCACCACGCAGTCGGCGCGGCGCGTCAGCGCCATCAGGAACACCACGTCGATCAGCGACGGATGGTTCGCCACCACCAGCATCCCCTCGCGTTGCAGCCGTTCTGGATGGCGGATTTCGTAGCCGATGACGCCGACGCTGCGCATCAGCCAGAGGAACAGCCGGAAGGCATGGTGGATGACATCGCGGCACACGCGCTGGCGCGTCTGGGTGGACCACGGCAGCAGCGCCAGCGCCGGGAACACCAGCACGCGCAGCAGCAGGCCGCCCACGCCGAAGCTCGAGAAGCAGAAGCCGGTGGCGCACACGCGCCAGGCGCGGTCGAGGCGTTCAACCATGGCGCTGCCACCTCCAGACCGCGCGTTCGCCACGGTGGCACAGCTCGGCGTCGCCGGTCAGCATGAATCGCAGCACATCCAGCGCGTGCGGCAGCACCGGATGGGCGGTGTCGGGGTCCGACGCCTCGCGCACATGGTCGATGTCGAGCCGGAACACCGGCTCGCCCGGGCGCGGCTTGCCGATGCGCCAGGCCCAGCCGAACAGGCAGCCGGGCTCATCGGCGAACTCGGCATAGGCCTCGGGCAGCGGCGCGTCATAGCAGACCAGCAGCACCTCGTCCGCCCCATCGGCCAGCAGCGCGCAGGCTTCGAAGGCGGCCGTCTCCACGGTATCGCGGCCAGCCGCCACGGCCTGGAGGTTGGAGGCGTCTCCCCGGTCGATCGTAAACATCGCACCAATGGCGTTGTGGACAGAGAGGCCGAACGCGGTGGGCGACAGTGCCTCGCCGGCTGCCAGTTCGCTGAGCATGTCGAAGGCGCGGCGGGTGTCGCCGTGGCGCGAGGCAAACACGGCCGGCGGGGCCGGCGCGGCGGGGGCCCCGTCGGGCGGGAGGGTGTCGTAGGCGGGATGCAGCGCCGCGCGGCCGATGGCATTGACGCGTCGGCGCAACATCGGGGCCATGGCCGAGAGCGCCGGCAGGTCCGATCCCTCGGGCAGCCATGGCGCAAGACTCCACGCCTGCCAGGCTTCCGGGGATTGCAGTGCCGGCGCACAGGCCGCCCATGCGCGAATTCCGAATTCAATTGCCATGCCGTGCGCGTTGGGTGGAATGTGAGCCCCGCGTCCCCCGCCGTGCCTGGGGCAACGTTGGCCACGCGCGTGTGCGCAGGCCCGCGCGCGACCATCGCACCGGGGAACAGATTCCGTTTTTCCCTGAAATTAGAAGCAAAATCCGAGGATTTCGCCGAAATTAGTTATCGACACCCCGATTTCGCATATACCGCGCTAACGGCGGGTTTCGGCCAAACACTGAGCCGCCCAGTCGAGGGGTGTCCGTGGAGCGTGCTCCGGGCGGTCATCGCGGCAAACTACCGAAATGTTTCAACCCGGCGAACTTCGCCACACTTTTTTTGTCAGGGGCGAATTCTCGCATAAAGCGGCACCCGTAGGAATGGCGCAACAGTAACGGTCCTTCGCAAATGTAACGAGGGCGGGCGCGGCTTTTCAGCCGCCCCGCCCTGTGCTGGGACGCCCCGGAGGACGTGTCGATCAGGCCGCCGGCAGGATCTTCCCCGTGACCTCGCCAAAGCCGACCCGGTAGCCATCGCCCTGGCACCAACCGGTCATGGTCACCGTGTCGCCATCCTCGAGGAAACCACGCTGCACGCCGCCGCTCAGCGCCACCGGTTCGGCGCCATTGCGCGTGGTCTCCAGCAGGCTGCCGCACGAATCGGGCGTGGTGCCGCTGATCGTGCCCGAGCCCATCAGGTCGCCGACGCGCACATTGCAGCCAGACACCGTGTGGTGCGCCAGTTGCTGCGCCATGGTCCAGTACATCGCCTTGAAATTGGTGCGGCAGACCGTGCTGGGCGCCGCGCCAGCCGGTTGCAGCGCGATTTCGAGCGCGATGTCGTAGGCGTTGCGGCCCTGCTGCTGCAGATACGACAGCGGTTCGGGCGACTGTGCCGGATTGTCACGGCGGAAGGGCTCGAGCGCCTCCATCGTCACCACCCACGGCGAGATCGACGTCCCGAACGACTTGCTGTTGAACGGCCCGAGCGGCACGTATTCCCACTGCTGGATATCGCGCGCGCTCCAGTCGTTGAGGATGACCATGCCGAACATGTGCGCGGGGGCATCCCCCGTGCTGACCGGCTCGCCCAGCGCCGACGGCTTGCCGACGATGAACCCCATCTCCAGCTCATAGTCGAGCTTGCGGCACGGGCCGAAGGTCGGGCGCGCCTCGTTCGGCAGCTTGGTCTGGCCGTTCGGGCGACGCAGCGCGGTGCCACTAACCACCACCGAGCTGGCGCGGCCGTTGTAGCCGATTGGGATTTCGAGCCAGTTCGGCAGCAGCGCGTTTTCCGGGTCGCGGAACATGCGGCCGACGTTGGTCGCGTGCTCGCGCGACGAATAGAAATCGGTGTAGCCAGGGATCTCGACCGGCAGGTGCAGCGTCACGCCGGCCATCGGCAACAAAGCCTTGGCGCGCAGCGCCGCGTGATCGCGCAGCGCGGCGTCTTCGCCGGAGAGCAGCGCCGTCAGCCGGGCGCGGGTGGCCTGCCACAGGGGCTGGCCCAGCGCGATAAAGCGGTTGAGGCTGGCCGAGGCAAACGCGCCCTTGGCCGCCGCCGGCAGCAGGCCGGCATCGTCGAGCGCGACGAGGTCCAGCACCTGGTCGCCAATCGCCACGCCCACGCGCGGGGCCTGGCCGTTTGCCGAAAACAGGCCGTATGGCAGGTTCTGGATCGGGAAATGGGTCTGGCCGTCGTTGGCCGATTCGACCCAGCTGGTGGCACGCGTTTGGGTGCCGGTTTGGGGGGCAGTCATCTTGGGAATCTTCCGGAAATCAGCGCACGTTCGGGTTGAAATGCTTCTTCAGGCCTTGCCAGCAGGTGTAGTAGTCATGCTGGAGCAGCGCCGACTGGGCCGCGTACGGCGTCGGGCGGATCACGCCCGGCGTCTCGAACATGAACGCCATGGTGTCGGTGATGTGGTGCGGCTGGCTCGTGTCAGCCCCCGAGGCGCGCTCAAAGGTTTCCGCATCGGGGCCATGGCCGCTCATGCAGTTGTGCAGGCTGGCGCCACCCGGTGCAAAGCCCTCGGCCTTGGCATCGTAAACGCCCGAAATCAGGCCCATGAACTCGCTCGCCACGTTGCGGTGGAACCAGGGCGGACGGAACGTGTTCTGCGCGGGCAGCCAGCGCGGGCCGAAGATCACGAAGTCGATGGTGTCCACGCCCGGCGTGTCCGACGGGGACTGCAGCACGAGGAAAATCGACGGATCCGGATGGTCGTAGCTGATCGATCCGATCGTGTTGAAACGGCGCAGATCGTACTTGTACGGCGCGTAATTGCCATGCCACGCGACCACATCGAGCGGCGAATGGTCGATCTCGGCCTGCCAGAGATTGCCCTGGAACTTGGCGACGAGTTCGAACTTGCCCTCGCGGTCTTCGTAGCTCGCCACCGGCGTCAGGAAGTCACGCGGATTGGCCAGCCCGTTCGAGCCGATCACGCCGAGGTCCGGCAGCTTGAACAGCGCGCCGTAGTTCTCGCAGATATAGCCGCGCGCGGTGCCGTCCGGCAGGTCCACGCGGAAGCGCACGCCGCGCGGAATCACGACGATCTCCTGCGGCTCCACCGCCAGCCGGCCCATTTCCGTCGACAACAGCAGGCGGCCCTGTTGCGGGACGATCAGCATCTCGCCATCGGCGTTGTAGAAGAAGCGGTCCTGCATCGACTGGTTGGCCAGGTACAGGTGGATGCCGCAGCCGGTCATCGCTTCGGGGCTGCCATTGCCGGCCATCGTCACGATGCCGTCGATAAAGTCGGTCGGCGCGGTCGGCATCGCCGGCGGGCTCCAGCGCAGCTGGTTCGGCGACGGCGGCACCTCGTCGAAACGGCTCAGCCAGCGGCCCGGCTCCAGGCGGCTGAACGGCTGATGCATGGCGGCCGGGCGGATGCGGTACAGCCACGCGCGCCGGTTGTGAGCGCGCGGCGCGGTGAAGGCGGTGCCCGAGATCTGCTCGGCGTACAGGCCATATGGCACGCGCTGGGGCGAGTTCTGGCCCACTGGCAGCGCGCCGGGCAGTGCCTCGGTGGCGAATTCGTTGGCGAAGCCGGACAGATAGCCGGCCACCGAGACGTCCGCCATGGCTTCGTTCAGTTGAGTCTGGGTCATGAAGTCTCCTCTCGTGCCCCGGATCGTATTCGTCGTCCGACAAATTACGAATTGTGAAATCAATTTCTCATATCGTAATGACGACGGATGGACGTGTCAAACCGGGAACGACCCTAAGTCGGTCCTAGGACGACAATAGGCGACCCGGCGGCCGGTTACAGCACTGCCGATGGAAAAGGCGAAGCGGAAATCAGAAGACGCGCAGCGAGATGTGCACGAAAAAGCACGCGGCGCAATGGCAGCGGCTGGGGATCGCGGGCGCGATCGGCATGAAGGACCGGGCATTGCCAGCGCGGCGGATTAGCCGCGCCGGAAATGCCCGGTGGTCTTGCTATCCGCAGACCATGTGGGCGGGTGCCCCCAGGCCCGTGGACTGGCGGTGTTACATGGGCTTGTGGCCCTCCCCGGTGCTGGGTCCGGAACCGAACCCGCCCTGCCCCTGCGGCGCTGCCGCGGGAGCCGAGCCGGCCGGCTGGCCGGCCATCGAGGCTGCTGTAACGCCGCCATTGCGGCTGGCGATGAATGCGTTGACGTCGGCTGCCAGATGCTGCGGGGCCAGCACCACTTCCAGCCCCAGCGCCTCACAGGCCGCCAGGAACGTGGACATGCGTGGATCGGCTTGCCCCGATTCGGCCCGAAGATAGGCTTCCCGGGAAATTCCCGCCTTACGGGCGACGTCCTCCTGCTTGAGCTTGCGCGCACGACGCAACGCCCGCAGTTGCCGGAACGGTTCGCTAGCGCCTCTTGGCACGGCTGTACTGTTCATGTCGGTCTCCAGTCACCAGTGAAAAAAAAGTGCGCGGACGTGCATTCGAGTATAGAGCACGTAAAGCGTTCCGTAAGGTCATGTTTGGAACACTTTTACAGATTTCTTATGATGGCTTGATCTCGCCCACCGGAACCTCCTCCAAAAGGCGGATACAGCACAACTTCCTCTCCCCGCCTCCTCATAACGACAACGCGCGCTTTGCGTTGACGTCACTTCAGTATCAACGATGTGTGGAATAAGGCAAGTTGACAAACCGACCGGTCGTGCTATTCTCAACCTCATGCAAAAAGGCCAGCTCACCCGTACCGCGATCATCGAACAGGCACTCGCTTCCGCCGCGCGCGTGGGGTTCGAGCAGCTTTCGCTCGCCACGCTGGCCGCGGACACGAATATGTCGAAGAGCGGGCTCTACGCGCACTTCCGCTCGAAAGAGGCGCTGCAGGAGGCCGTGCTCGAGCGCGCGGCGGAGCGTTTCAACGATGTCGTCGTACGTCCGGCGATGCGCCAGCCGCGCGGCGCACGCCGCCTGCAGGCGCTGTTCGACGGCTATATGGACTGGCTAGGTGCCACGGTGACGGAGGGGCGCTGCCTGTTCATGGCGCTCTCCCAGGAGTACCGCGACAAGCCTGGCGTTATTCGTGACAGGGTCGTGCAGGCCTTCAAGGACTGGCACAGCACCATCTGCCGCGTGATTACCGACGCGATGGACGAAGGCGATCTCCGGACCGATGTGGACCCGCGCCAGTTTGCGTTCGAGATGGCCGGAATTGGTATGTCGTTCCAGACATCGTTCAAGTTGATGGCGCGCAGCGATGCCGAGGCGATGGCCCGGCGCGCGTTCGCCCGGCTGCTCGACGACGCCCGAACCACGCGGGAAACCGCCCCGGCCGACGCCTGAAACGGCTCGCCGGCGGCTTCACACCACGGCGTTCCCGGGCACGAACGCAGTGTGTCAGACGGCATTTTCATCGTCATTTATTGCCCGAAAAATAGCACGACTGGTCGGTCGTGAATCATAAAAAAACAGGCGGGAAGCCAGCGAAGCTGGCCGATTTCGCCGGCAAGCCATCGGTTGGAGGTGTTAGCCGTGCCGCAAGTGCTGTTTTCCTCATCCACGCCACGCGCCGCTGGGTCACATCATGTGACGCATGCGGAACCCGTTTCCACCGTCCGCAGGGGGCCGCCCGTGTGGCTCAGACTGCGGTGGCAGGCTGCGAGCCTCCTCCATCCGGGGGGCACCGCCCGCGCGCTGGAGCGCCTATGGTTCACGCCACCCCGCGCCAAGTCGAGCCCGGATGCACTGCGCCTGATCGATGCCGCGCGCAGCGAATGGGCACTGGTCACCGGCCAGGGCATCAGCCGGCGTGTGCGCGTCTACCGCTGGGGCACCGAAGGGCCGGTGGTCCTGCTGGCCCATGGCTGGGGCGGTCATGCCGGCCAGTGGCACGCACTGGTCCATGCGCTGCTGGGCGCCGGGATGCGCGTGGTGGCGTTTGATGCGCTATCTCACGGGGCCTCCGACGCCGGCGCACGCGGGCCGAACCAGACCTCCTTGCTGGAGATGGCACGCTCGCTGCTGGCCGCGGCCTGGCAGGTCGGGCCGGTCCATGCAGTGGTCGGCCATTCGCTGGGCGGTGCCGCCGCCGCGCAGGCGATACGCGAAGGCTTGCCGGTGCGCGGCGCGGTGATGATCGGCTCGCCCGCTGATATGGGCGAATCCTGCGCCGCCCTCGCCTGGCAGCTCGGCATTGCGCCGGGCATCCTTGCGCGCATGCGGCAGCAGAGCGAGCAGTGGCTCGGCACGTCCTGGGCGACGTTCAACGTGCCCGATGTGGGGCGCACGCGGCCGGTGCCGCCGGCGCTGGTAATCCATGACCGCGACGACAAGGAAGTGCGCTGGGAAGACGGCGCCGCCATCGCAGGCGCGTGGCCGGCGGCGCAGCTGGTGACCACGACCGGACTCGGCCATCGGCGCATCCTGCAGGACAAGGCCGTGGCGACCGAAGTGGTCAGTTTCGTGGCGGGACTGGTTGGGGAGAACCCAGTGCGAAGCCTCGCGCGCGCGGTCGCCGCTCGTCCTCTCAGCTAACCCCCTTCTATATAGACAATAAGGGCCGGGTGCTGCGTCAGCAGCCCCGGCCCTCGTTTATGGCGCGCCCGCGACTTGGCGGTTAATTGCAGATTAGAACCCGGACAGCACCAGCTTGCCGATAGTCTGGCCACCTTCGAGCTGCGCGTGGGCGCGGCGCAGGTTGGCCGCGTTGATCGTGCCCAGGTTCTCGCCCACCGTGGTTTGCAGGCGTCCCGCATCGATCAGCCGTGCCACCTCGTTGAGCAGGCGGTGCTGCGCGATCATGTCCGGCGTGCCGAACATCGCACGGGTGAACATGAACTCCCAGACGAAGGTCGCGCTCTTGCTCTTCAGCGCGCCCACCGGCAGTTCGCTCGCGTTCTCGACGATCGAGCAGATCTTGCCCTGCGGCGCGATGGCTTCGGCCATCGCCGGGAAATGGCGATCGGTGTCGTTGAAGCAGAGGATGTAATCCACCGCGTCAAACCCAAGCTTGCGCAGTTGCGCGGGGATGTCGGCACGATGGTCGATGATATGGTCGGCGCCCAGGCGGCGGCACCAGGCTTCCGATTCCGGCCGCGAGGCCGTGGCGATGACCGTCAGCCCGCCCAGCACCTTGGCCAGCTGGATGCCGATGGAGCCCACGCCCCCTGCCCCGCCGATAATCAACACCGAACGGCCGGCATCGTCGCCCTTTGGCGACACGCCCAGGCGATCGAACAGCGCCTCCCAGGCGGTGATGGCCGTCAGGGGCAGCGCGGCGGCGTTGGGGAAGTCCAGCGATGCCGGCTTATGGCCGACGATGCGCTCATCGACGAGGTGAAATTCGCTGTTGGCGCCGGGCCGCGTGATGCTGCCCGCATAGAAGACCGGGTCGCCGACCTTGAACAGCGTCACGTCAGGGCCCACGGCGGCCACGGTGCCGGCGGCATCCCAGCCGAGCACGCGCGGGGCATCTTCGACCTTGTCCTTGGGCGCGCGGACCTTGGTGTCCACCGGGTTCACGGCGATCGCCTCCACCTTGACCAGCAGGTCGTGGCCCGAAGCGGCGGGCTTGTCGATTGCCACATCCACCAGCGCTTGGGGGTCGCTGATCGGCAGGTAACGGGTCAGTCCAATGGCTTTCATTGCAGGCATCCTTTCCAACGTATCGAGGGGATGCCTGCATCCTAACCGTTTCGGATTGCCCTGATTAGCCAGATGAATCCGCAATCACTTTCACGAATTTTCGGAAAATCATCCGGGCAAGGCCAATGCACCGGCCAGCGAATCCAGGATTTGCCCACCGCCGAAGCTCAGCTGCTCGGGCACGGCGCCGCCCAGCGTCATCCGGATCGCGCAGTACTTGAACTCCGGAATCTTGCCGAACGGGTCGAGCACCGGGTTGGTCAGCTTGTTGATGGCCGCCTCGTAATAGCAGAACGGCACGAACACGGCGCCGCGCGGGGTGCCATCGTCGGCGCGCGCGTAGAGCATCACCTGGCCGCGCCGGGACGCCAGCGTGACCACGTCGCCGGGCTTGCCGCCGAGCGCCGCCAGATCGAGCGGATGGACCAGCGCCACCGGATCCGGCTCGATGGCGTCGAGCACGCCGGCGCGGCGCGTCATGCTGCCCGTATGCCAGTGTTCGAGCTGTCGGCCCGTGATCAGGACCGTCGGATATTCCTGATCCGGACGCTCCGCCGCCGGGATGATGTCTGCCGGCACGAATCGCCCGCGTCCGCTTACGGTCGGGAACGTGTCGGTAAAGATCACCGGCTCGCCTGGATCTCCCTCCGTCTTGCAGGGATAGGTCACCGCATGCTCGCGCTGGAGTCGCGCCCACGTCATGCCGCCGATGCTCGGCATCGCGTGTCGCATTTCGTCGAAAACCAAGGCCACGGGCGCCGCATCGCGGGTGGCATGCCCGTAGTCCCAAGGCAGCCCGAGCCGCGCAGCCAGTTCGCACAGAATCCACAGGTCCTGACGCGCCTGCCCGGGCGGGTCGATGGCCTGCCGGCCAAGCTGCACGGTGCGATCCGTATTGGTAAACGTGCCGGTCTTCTCGGGGAAGGCCGAGGCGGGCAGCACCACATCGGCCAGGCAGGCGGTCTCGGTCAGGAAGATGTCCTGCACCACCAGATGGTCGAGCGCGGCCAGCGCCTCGCGCGCGTGCTGGGCGTCCGGGTCGGACATCGCCGGGTTCTCGCCCATGATGTGCATGCCGCGCACGGTACCCGCTTCGATAGCCTGCATGACCTCCACCACGGTCAGGCCCGGCTGCTTGTCCAGCGGCATGCCCCACAGCGCCTCGAAGGCGGCATTGGCGGCGGGGTCATCCACGCGCCGGTAGTCCGGGAACATCATCGGGATCAGCCCCGCGTCGGACGCGCCCTGCACGTTGTTCTGCCCGCGCAGCGGATGCAAACCCGTGCCCGGCCGGCCGATCTGGCCCGTCATCAGCGCCAGCGCGATCAGGCAGCGCGCGTTATCGGTGCCATGCACGTGTTGGGACACACCCATGCCCCACAGGATCATCGATCCCTTCGAGGTGGCATAGAGCCGGGCCACCTCGCGGATGGTTTCCGCGTCGATGCCACAGACCGGGGCCATGACTTCGGGGCTGTACGGGGCCACATTGGCCGCCAGCGCCTCGTAGCCGGCCGTGCGCGAGGCAATGAATTCGGGATCGACAAGTCCTTCCTCCACAATCACATGCATCATCGCGTTCAGCAGCGCCACGTCCGTATCGGCCTGGAACTGGAGGAAACGGTGCGCAAAGCGCGCCAGATCCGATCGGCGAGGATCGGCGACGATCAGCTTCGTACCGTTGCGCACCGCATTCTTGATCCAGGTGGCCGCCACCGGATGGTTGACCGTGGGATTGGCGCCGATCAGCAGCACCACCTCGGCCTTGCCGACATCCATCACCGGATTGGACACCGCGCCCGAGCCGATCCCTTCGAGCAGCGCCGCCACCGATGAGGCATGGCACAACCGCGTGCAGTGATCGACGTTATTGCTGCCAAACCCGGTCCGCACGAGCTTCTGGAACAGATAGGCTTCCTCGTTGCTGCCCTTGGCCGAGCCAAACCCCGCCAGTGCGCGGCCACCCAGCGTGTCCCGGATGCGCGCAAGCCCGCCGGCGGCCAGCGCCAGCGCCTCTTCCCAGGTGGCTTCCCGGAATACCTCCATGACGCGATCGGGATCCAGCACGATGTCGCCGGATTTCGCCACGCCTTCGCGCCGCACCAGCGGCACCGTCAGCCGGTGCGGATGCTGGGCGTAGTCGAAGCCGTAGCGCCCCTTCACGCAGAGCCGATTGTGGTTCGCCGGGCCATCACGCCCTTCCACGAACAAAATGCGGTTGTCCTTGACGTGGTACGTGAGCTGGCAGCCCACGCCGCAATACGGGCAGACCGAATCCACCTCGCGGTCGGGCACCGCCAGCGCCACGTTGCGTGCCGGCATCAGCGCGCCGGTCGGGCAGGCCTGCACGCACTCGCCACAGGCCACGCAGGTGCTGACGCCCATCGGATCGGCCATATCGAAGACGATGCGCGCATGATCGCCGCGAAATGCCAGCCCGATCACGTCATTGGCCTGTTCGTCGCGGCAGGCACGCACGCAGCGCGTGCACTGGATGCAGGCGTCGAGGTTGACGGCGATGGCTGGGTGCGACAGGTCGGCCGGCACCGCCTCGCGCGGGGCGAAGCGTGGCTTGCCGACTTCGAGCCGGGCCGACCACTGATCGAGTTCACTATGGCGCGTGTACGCGGTCTCCGGCATGTCGGACTGGAGCAGTTCCAGCACCATGCGCTGCGCGCGGCGGGCACGCTCGGAGTCCGTGTGCACCGTCATGCCATTGGCCGGCGCGCGGCAGCACGACGGCGCCAGCACGCGTTCCCCATCGATCTCCACCATACAGGCGCGACAGTTGCCGGCCGTATCGAGCCCATCCTTGTAGCAAAGATGCGGAATCTCGATGCCTTCCCGACGCGCCACCTGCAGCAGCGACTCCCCGGGGCGGGCGGTCACGTCCCGGCCATCGAGCCGGAAGGTGACCTCGGTATCGGACGACGCCTGAACGAGCGCGACTTCAGCGCGGGTCAGTGCATTCATGGCTGGCCCTCCGGAGCGACGGATGTGAGTTCATGCGGGAAGTAGCGGATCACACAATCGACGGGATTCGGCGCGGCCTGCCCCAGCCCGCAGATCGACGCGTCACGCATCACGGCGGACAGGTCGGCCAGCGCGGCCAGGTCCCACGCCGCTGCCGGCTGCCGGATCAGGTCGAGCGCCTTGGCCGTGCCCACACGGCACGGCGTGCACTGCCCGCAGGACTCGTCGCGGAAGAAGTGCATCAGATTGCGCGCGGCATCGACGGCCCGGTCGTGGTCGGACAGCACCACGATAGCCGCCGAGCCGATAAAGCAGCCATGTGGCTGCAAGGTGTCGAAATCGAGCGGAATATCGCCCATCGCCGCCGGCAGGATGCCGCCGGACGCCCCGCCCGGCAGGTAGCCGTAGAAGGCGTGGCCGTCCAGCATGCCGCCGCAGTATTCGTCGATCAGCTCGCGCACGGTGATGCCAGCCGGCGCCAGATGCACGCCGGGATGCCGCACCCGGCCGGACACGGAGAACGAGCGCAGCCCCTTGCGACCATGCCGGCCCTGCCCCGCGAACCACTCCGGGCCGCGCTCCACGATCTCGCGCACCCAGTACAGGGTCTCGAAGTTGTGCTCGAGCGTGGGCCGGTCGAACAGCCCGACCTGCGCCACATAGGGCGGACGCAGCCGGGGCATGCCACGCTTGCCCTCGATCGATTCGATCATGGCCGACTCTTCGCCGCAGATATACGCGCCGGCGCCCCGCCGCAGGTGGATCTCGGGCAGGCCGGGCACGGGCGGCGCGGCGCGCAGTTGCGCCAGCGCCTCGGTCAGCACGGCACGGCAGCCCGCGTACTCATCGCGCAGGTAGATATAGATGGCGGCCACGCCGGTCACGCGTGCGGCCACCAGCATCCCCTCCAGGAAGCGGTGGGGATCGCGCTCCAGGTAGACGCGGTCCTTGAACGTGCCCGGCTCGCCTTCGTCGATATTGACGGCCATCAGGCGCGGCGCCGGCTCAGCCCGGACGATGCGCCATTTGCGGCCGGTGGGAAAGCCCGCCCCGCCCAGCCCGCGCAGGCCCGAGTTCTCCATCACGGCGATCAGCGCATCCGCATTGGTATCGCCCTGCTCCAGCGCCTGCAACAGGCGATAGCCGCCCTGGGCGCGATAGTTGTCATAGCCGAGGTAGGGTTGGGGGTCATCGCGCACCGTGCCGGCCGTCACGCAGGCCTGGACGGCAGCAGGCGTGGCGGCATCCACGGGATGCTGGCCTACCAGCACGGCCGGCGCCCGTTCGCAGCGGCCGATGCAGGGCGCGGCCAGCACGCGGACATCGGTGCCGAGCAACGCCGGCAGGCGTTCCAGCAGCGCGGACGCGCCGGCCATCTCGCAGGCGATGCCCTCGCAGACGCGCACGGTCAGCGCCGCCGGGGCGGTGATATGGCCATCGGCGTCCTCTCGGACAATATCGAAATGGTGATAGAAGCTGGCCACCTCGAAGACTTCGGTCTGGGCCATGCGCATTTCCTGCGCCAGCGCGGCCAGATGGGGGGTGGCCAGTTGGCCGTAGTGGTCCTGGATGGCGTGCAGATGCTCGATCAGCAGATCGCGGCGGCGTGGGGCATCGCCCAGCAGCTGGCGCACCTCGGACAGTGCCGCCGGATCCACCTGCCGGCCTTTGGGCTGGCGGCGCTTCCGCTCGCGTCCCCCGCCCTCCACCACAATCGGAATCACAACCTGGTTCATGGGGAATCCTGTCGGTTGCTGTGTTGCGCGCCGGCTATGCTGCCGGCTGGTCTGATGATACGCCCGGCATCGCCAGACGCACGGGGCCCGCGATGGCGGGCCCCTTCTGTCTAACCCGGCGCTCGGCTCAGGTCAGGTCAGGTCGTCCGGCACGGCCCGATAGCCCATCGGCGGCGCCGAACTATCATTGACGTACTTCCGGGCATGGGCCTCGCGCATCGGCTTGAGCACGAAGATCGCCAGCACCGCCGAGAGCGCCGCCATGCCGGAGGCCAGCATGAACACCGCGTGCCAGTCACCGGTGGCGGCGGTAATCACACTCGAGAACGGTACCAGCAGCGCGGCCGTGCCCTTGGCCGTGTACAGCAGGCCGGCGTTGGTCGCTGCAAACTTGGGGCCGAAGGTGTCGCCACAGGTGGCCGGGAACAGGCTGTAGATCTCGCCCCAGGCGAAGAACACCACGCCGGTCAGAATCACGAACGCCACCGGGTTGTGCCCGTACTTGGACAGCAGCAGGATGCCGACCGCCTCCACCGCGAAGGCCAGGAACATGGTGTTCTCGCGGCCGATGTTATCGGAGATCCAGCCGAAGAACGGCCGGGTCAGCCCGTTCAGCACGCGGTCGATGGTCAGCGCGAAGGTCAGCGCCGGCAGCGTCAGGCCGAGGATGGACACCGGGGAGTCATGGAGCCCGAAGTCCTTGGCGATGGGGCCCAGCTGCGCCGTGGCCATCAGCCCGCCGGCGGCCATCATCACGAACATCGCGTACATCACCCAGAAGATCGGCGAGGACAGCACCTGGCGCGGCGACGCATTATAAGTAGCAGCCGCCTTCAGGGTGCTCTTCACGTCGGAGAGGATCTTGGCCGACGGCGGATAGAGCGCCAGGCCCAGGATCACCACCACGATGCCTTGCCCCAGCCCGAAGGTCAGGAAGGTGCTCTCGTAGCCGCTGGTCTTGATCATGTTGGCGATGGGCACCACGGTCAGCGCGGAGCCCGCGCCGAAACCGGCCGCCGTAATCCCCGCCGCGAGCCCGCGCCGGTTGGGGAACCACTTGAGCGCATTGCCCACGCAGGTGCCATACACCGCGCCGGCCCCGACGCCGCCAATGGCCGCAGCGAAGTACAGCAGCGGCAGCGACGACGCCACCGAGTTCAGCGCCCATGCAATCGCACAGAGCAGGCCGCCGCCCACCACCACCGGGCGCGGGCCGTACTTGTCGACCAGATAGCCCTCGATCGGCACCAGCCACGTTTCCGTGACCACGAAAATCGTAAACGCCACCTGGATGGCCGTGCGGCCCCAGTGGTATTTGTCATCGATCGGATTGACGAACAGGGTCCAGCCGTATTGCATGTTGGCGATCATCGCCATGCAGATAACGCCGAATACGAGCTGCGTCCATGGGGACGCAAATCGTGACGTGGACGCGCTTTGCTGTAGTTCCATGGTGTCTCCTTCTGGCGGTCATCGCCGCCGTTGTGGATGGGCATCTGATTCGATGCCTCTGTGTACCGCTATCGTTTTCTAGATGTTTTCGTAGAGTGGCTCGCCGCTCTAGTGCTATACAGTATGTGGTATATCACCCAAGTCAAGCCGTTTTCAGTGACCAGTTTTTCTGCCCGATACGACTCAGACCACCGCCGCCCGGAGCGAGGCTGGCAGTGGTGCGCCGGGCGCATCAAACCATGCCGCGAAACGGCGCTCGGTTCGTTGCCGATCAATGACTTAGCGGACGGCGCCAGATCAATGGCGCGACCTGGCGGCAAGCACCTGGGATGCTGCAATGCGAAGGGAAAAAAGATGTCCTAGGGAAAGTCCTAGGCCTTGGGAAAGGCTGGAAAACGCTGGATCAGGCGGGGGATGAAGCGAGGGGGAACGAAAGATACGGCCGATGAGTACGACGACTGCTGGGAGGGAGTTGCCGGCCGCTACAAGCTCCCTGCCTTCGAACCCAACTGGCTTACGCGTGGGCGAACTGCGGGCGCGCGCCAGCGGCAGGCGTCGCACGGCCGATCCCGTCCACTGCCTGATCCGAGCCGAGGCCGGCAAAGCGGCCATGGTCACCGGCGGTGGTCAGCAGACCCATCGGCAGGCGCGTGGCAATCAGCCAGGTTACGGAAACACCCGAGGCAATCAGACCGAGGGCGATGAGGGAAAGCTGTGCGGCGTGCATGAAAACTCCTGAATGAGGTAGGTCAATGAGTCTTCAGTATATGCTGCACCGCGAGGTCTGTAAATATCCTGTATGTGATATATCAATAGAAGATTGGCACTAAAAACAACAACGCACCCCGTGGGGTGCGTTGTGGATCGCTTCTTGCGAGAACGACTGTCGAATTCGAGGGCAATAGCGCCTTATTCAGCGCAAAAAACGTTGCGGCGCTGCATCAGATGAATCCGATTCACGGCCCTACCCCGCTTTCTTCATCTGGCCCTGTTCGTACTCCTGGCCACGCAGGTTGTCCCACACCGCCGCCGCGTTGGGCTTGAGCGAGCGCGCCTTCCTTCGAACCAGCATCACGTTATTGTTGACCTGGGGCCGCAAGGGCCGCAGCACGGCCGCGGGCGCCAGACCGGCGGCCTGCGTGCGCGACGGCACCACGCCGATGCCGAGCCCCATCGCCACCATGCCGAAAATCGCCGAGAAATGCCCGAGCAGCTGCAAGGCGCCGGGCCGTACGTGATAGGTGGCCAGCGCGCGCTCCACGGCGGGCTGCACGCCCGAGTTGTGGTCGAGCGAGAGCACCGAGGCATCGGCAAGTTCGCCCCAGCCGAGGGACTCGCGCGCGGCCAGCGGATGCCCGGAGGGCAGCACCGCGTGCAGCGGGTCCATATAGAGCGGTTCGCAATAGAGGTCGTCGCAGGCCACCGGGTTGCTGGCGATGCCGAAGTCCACCTCGCCGCTGCGCACACTTTGCAGCACGCATTCGTGCGAGCGGTCGCGCAGCGTGATGCCGATGCCGGGCCATGCCGTACGGCAGCCGGCCACCCACATCGGCATGGACATCGACGACAAGACCGGATCGGTGGCGATATGCACGGTGCCCTGGCTGGGCTTGCCGGTGCCGTGGCTCTCGCGCAGCGTCTGCTCGACTTCCTCGATCAGATGGCAGATCCGTTGGGACAGATGCTCGCCGGCGTCGGTCAGCTCCACCTGGCGCGTGGTGCGGTCGAACAGCCGTTGGTCGATTTCCTCCTCCAGCTCACGCACGCTACGACTGATGGCCGACTGGGTCAGGCCGAGCTCCGCCGCCGCGCGCGTGAAGCTCTTCTGGCGCGCAACCGCAGCAAAGGCCTTCAGTTGGGGAAGCGAAACATTCATGGTGCCGCTCCTTGTCCTTGCATGGTGGGATGGGTTGCCGCGTGTCCGGTGATGAAGCGCCGGCGCATCGGCTGCAACAGGAACTTGGCGGACAGCCCCGCTGCCACGGTCAGCACGGCCGCCACCGTAAAGACCAGGCTCCATCCACCGCGATGCGACAACACCGAGGCCAGCGGCACCAGCATCGCCGCCGTCCCCTTGGCCGTATAGAGCGTGCCCGCATTGGCTGCGGCGTACTCGCTGCCGAACGTATCGGCACAGAGCGCCGGGAAGATCGAGAAGATCTCGCCCCAGAACAGGAAGGTGAGCGCCGCGAAGAACATGAACCAGTACGGGTTGTGTCCGAACTCCATCAGCCCGATCAGCGACAGCCCTTCGCCGATGAAGATGAAGAACATGGTGTTCTCGCGGCCGATGCGGTCGGAGATCAGGCCGCACAGCGGGCGCGTCAGCCCGTTGCAGAGGTTGTCGATGGACAGCGTCATGGTCAGCAGCGGCAGCGTCATGCCCAGCAGCGTGACCGGCATCGAGGCGAAGCCAAAGTCCTTGGCGATGGGGCCGAGCTGCGCAGTGGCCATGATGCCGCCTGCCGCCACGGCCACGAACGATGCGTAGATCACCCAGAACACCGGCGTGCGCACCATCTGGCCCGGCGTCAGCGCCACGGGGTTGGTCAGGTTGGCCTTGCCGGCGACGAGCCCCTTGGGCGGCTTCGGCTTGACCAGCAACATCGCCAGGATGAAGATCAGCACGCCCTGCAAGATGCCGAACGTGAAGAACGCGTGCTCGTAGCCCGATTTCTGGATCATGTTGGCGATGGGGATCACGGTCAGCGCCGAGCCCGCGCCGAAGCCGGCGGCGGTCAGCCCGGCGGCCAGGCCGCGCTTGTCCGGGAACCACTTCAGCGCGTTGCCCACGCACGTCCCATAGACGCCGCCCGCGCCGATACCGGCCACGACGGCCGCCGCGTAGAGCATCGGCAGCGAGGTGGCGAACGAGTTCATGACCCAGGCTGCTCCGGCGCACAGCGCGCCCACGGCCACCACGGGGCGCGGGCCGAACTTGTCCACGAGCCAGCCCTCTACCGGCACGAGCCAGGTTTCGGTGACGATGAAAATGGAGAAGGCGACCTGGATGGGGGACTCGCCCCAGTGATGACGCGCATTCATGGGCGTCACGAACAGCGTCCAGCCGTACTGGAGGTTCGCCACGAGGCCCATGCAAAGGACGCCGATGAAGAGCTGGAACCAGCGATTGCGGAGCAAGCCGCCCTGCCCGTCCAGATTGCCGTTGCCAAAGGCGGGGCCTGCCGCGTGCGGGTGCGCCATGTCGTGTCTCCTTACATTAGTGTGTCTCGCGCTCTGACGGCGCGACTGGTGGGCAGACCTGCGTGGGGACGCCCTACTTCACTACTGAATGAGCGCGCCTGACATTGCGGCACGTTGCATTGCTGATTGATGCTACTTCAAACTTAGATACGCAAAGCATAAAGTTTTTTATTATGATCATTGACGATCCTTTATAGATTGCAGGATATCGACCAATGAAGAACGCCACGCTGCGCCAGTTGAAAGTGTTCGAAACGGTGGCCCGCCATCTGAGCTTTTCGCGCGCGGCGGAGGAACTGCATCTCACGCAACCCGCTGTTTCCACACAGGTTCGGCAGCTCGAACACCACGTGGGCCTGCCGCTGTTCGAGCAGCTGGGCAAGCGGATCTACCTCACGCCGGCCGGCACGGAGATGCTGCACTACAGCCGCAGCATCATCCAGCAATTCCGCGAGGCCGAGGACGCGATGGCGCAACTCAAGGGTATTTCCGGAGGCCGGCTCAACGTGGCGGTGATCAGCGCCGGCGATTATTTCTTTCCCCGCCTGCTGGCCGAATTCATGAATCGGCATGATGGCGTGACGCTGAATCTCGCGGTGCACAATCGTGAGGAACTGTTGCACCAGCTGGCCGGCAACCTGACCGACCTCGCCGTCATGGTGCGCCCGCCCGAAGGCATGGACACCATCGCCGAGTCGTTCGCCCCCCACCCCTATGTCATCGTGGCCGCGCCGAACCATCCGCTGGTCGGGCGCCGCGACATCCCCCTGGCCGGGCTGGCCGAAGAGGCGTTCGTCTCGCGCGAGAAAGGCTCCGATACCTGGAATTCGATGCAGGAAGGCTTTGCCGGGCGGCTCTCGAACCTGCGCATCGCCATGGAGATCAAGAGCACCGAGACGATCAAGCAGGCGGTCATCGCCAATATGGGTATCGCCTTCCTGTCCGCGCACACGGTGGGGCTGGAGCTACAGGCCGGCAAGCTGGCCGTGCTCGACATCGAGGGATTCCCAGTCATGCTGAACTGGTATGTGGTGCACCGCAAGAACAAGCGGTTGCCGCCCGTGGCGCTGGCATTCAAGCATTTCCTGATGGAAGAAGGCGCCACCCTGATCCAGCAGATCACCGGCGTGGAGGGGCTGATCCGGCCGCGTATCGCCCGCCAGGTCCAGATTCCCAATGTATAAGCGATAGCTTATGGTTTCTCGATGAAACTTTAATTATCGTAAATCGTTCGTCGCGCCTACTCTGCACTTGTACCAAGCTCGTGACCTTGCAAACACAGGAGACGATCATGAACCCACTGCATCCCGCCGCGTCTTCCGCGTCCGTTTCGTCGCCCGTCGCCGGCGCCACGGGCCCTGATCGTACGTTGCAACTCGCCGCCTTCAACGCCGCCTTCGCCGAACTGGGCCTGCGCTTCCGCTGGGACATGCCGATGTTCGAGTGGCTCTGCGGCATCGAATGCGAGAAGACCCGCGTGGCCCGCTATATCGGGGAACACCACGCGCATCTGCTCAACGCCTACGACGCGCCGTTCCTGAGCCAGCTGATCTTCGACAAGAAGAATGAATACCTGCGTGCGATGTCCGGCACCGGCATGAACTAGGCGTTTTACGATTTCCCTTTACGATTCGTCGCGCAATACCAGACAGGCCGTTCCCTCGGGAACGGCCTGTCGCATTTGCCCCTTCGTTTATCAAATGCCCCCAACGGTTGCTGTCTCGTTGGGGGCTGGTTGTGCTGGAGATGCCGGCAGGTCTGGCTATGCCGGCGGGGCGGACCGCATCAGATCTTGCCCGCTCCCCTCGCCCACTTGTACTTCGCGCCGAGCACCGCCACCGGGATTTCGGTCGAGTACGCGTAGGACGGCACGCCGTGCTCGTACAGGTACTCGGCAGCTTCCTCCACCTGCACGTCGCCGGCCAGCGACGCCACGATCGGCTTTTCGATGCCCTTCGCCGCCATCTCTTCCTTCACCTCGATGACCAGCTGGGCGAACACCATCGGCGGCGTGATGATCGTGTGCCAGTAGCCGAGGATGATCGCGTGGATGCGCGGATCTTCCATGCCAAGGCGCAGCGTGTTCTTGTACGTCGTGGGCGGTTCGCCGCCGGTGATGTCCACCGGGTTGCCGGCGGCGCCGAACGGCGGGATGAACTTGCGGAACGCTGCGTCGAGGTCGTCCGGCATCGTCATCAGGGACAGGTTGTTGTCCACGCAGGCATCGGACAACAGCACGCCCGACCCGCCCGCGCCCGTGATGATGACCACGTTCTCGCCCTTCGGCGTCGGCAGCTTGGGAATGCCGCGCGCGAACTCGAGCAGGTCGCGCAGCGAGCGCGCCCGGATCACGCCGGCCTGCTTGAACACGTCCTCGTAGATGCGGTCGTTGCCGGCCAGCGCGCCGGTGTGCGAGCTGGCTGCCCGCGCGCCCATGCTGGTGCGGCCAGCCTTGAGCACCACCACCGGCTTTTTCTTCGACACCCGGCGCGCCACCTCGGCAAAGGCACGGCCATCCTTCAAGTCCTCGCAGTGCTGGGCGATGATCTCGGTGTTGTCGTCCTGCTCGAAGAAGGTGAGCAGATCGTCTTCGTCGATATCCGACTTGTTACCCAGGCCGACGATGGCCGACACGCCCATCTTGGCCGAGCGCGAGAAGCCGATGATGGCCATGCCGATACCGCCCGACTGCGACGACAGCGCCGCCTTGCCCTTCACGTCATACGGCGTGCAGAACGTGGCGCAAAGGTTCTTCGGCGTGTAGTAGAAACCGTAGATATTCGGTCCCATCAGGCGGATGTCGTGCTTGCGGGCAATCGCCACGATCTCGTCCTGCCCTTGCACGTTGCCGGTTTCGGCAAACCCGGACGGAATCAGCACGGCGCCGGGAATGCCCTTCTTGCCGACTTCCTCGAGCGCCTGGGCCACGAACTTGGCCGGGATCGCAAACACCGCCACATCGATATTGCCCGGCACGTCGAGCACGCTCTTGTAGGCCGTCATGCCCATGATCTCTTCGGCCTTGGGGTGGATCGGGTAGATCTTGCCCTGGTAGCCGCCGTTGATCAGGTTCTTCATCACCGAATTGCCGATCTTCCCGTCCTCGGCGGACGCGCCGATCACCGCCACCGTGTCCGGGCGCATGATGCGGTTCATCTGCTTGACGATCTGTTCCTGCGTCGGACGGTACTTCTCCGGCTGCGGCGAGAAGTCCACCACGATCCGCACGTCGGCGGCGATGGCGCCGTCCTTGCTGGCGAACACCGGGTTCAGGTCCAGCTCGGAAATCTCCGGGAAATCGCTGACGAGCTGCGACACGCGCTCGATCATGCCGGCCAGCGCCTCGCGGTTGGCCGGGTCGGCGCCGCGCACGCCCTTGAGCACCTCGGCAGCGGCAATGCCGTCCAGCATCGACAGCGCATCTTCGTTGGTGGCCGGTGCCATGCGGAAGGTGATGTCCTTGAGCACTTCCACCAGCACGCCGCCCAGGCCGAACGCCACCAGCTTGCCGAACGACGGATCGGTCACGGCGCCGATGATCACTTCCTGGCCGCCTGTGATCATTTGTTGCACTTGCACGCCGATGATTTCGGCGTTGGCGTTGTACTTCTTGGCGTTCTCGATGATGGTGCGGTAGCCCTGCTCCACATCCGCCGCCGATTTCAGGCCCACCAGCACGCCGCCGGCTTCGGTCTTGTGCAGGATGTCCGGCGAGACGATCTTCATCACCACCGGAAAACCCATCTTCGTCGCCAATTCCACCGCGTTCGACGGCGATTTGGCCACGCCCTCGCCCGGCACCGAGATGCCATAGGCGTCGCAGACGAGCTTGCCCTCGGGCGCCGTCAGCGCAGCGCGCCCCTCTTCCTTCACGGTCGCCAGAATCTTGCGTACCGCATCCTTGTCATGTGCCATGTCAGGTCTCCATCTGTTCAGGCATTGCAGACAATCATTCGAGAGGTGGCGCGGCTCAGACCGCGCCGGCCGCCTTCAGCGCCGCGATCTGGGCCGGCGAGCGGCCGAGCCAGTCGAGGATTTCTTCGGTGTGCTCGCCCAGCAGCGGCGAACGTTCCACTTCCACGGGCGAGGCCGAGAGCGTGATCGGGCAACCCAGCTGCACGTACTTGCCGCGCTCCGGGTGGTCCAGCTCGACCAGGTAGCCGCGGTCGAACATCGACTCGTCCTCGATCAAGTCCTTCATCGAGAGAATCGGGCCGCAGGGCACGTCCACCTCGTTCAGGGCGTCCATGACCTCGAATTTCGTCTTGGTCTTGGTCCACTTCTCGATGATGGAGAAGCACTCGCCCAGGCATTTCAGGCGCGCTTCCGGCGTGGCGAACTGCGGATGGGTGATCAGGTCCTCCCTGCCGCACAGGCGCATCAGCGGCTCCCAGCCTTGCGGCTGGATGATCACGTAGACGTAGTCGTTGGCCCCGCCCGGCGAGCAGCGCAGCGCGGCGCCCGGCTGGCCGCCGCCCGACGCATTGCCGGCACGCGGCACATAGTCGCCAAAGGTTTCGTTCGGAAATTCCTTAAGCGGACCGGCCGAGAGGCGCTGCTGGTCGCGCAGTTTCACGCGGCAGAGATTCAGCACCGAATCCTGCATCGCCACTTCCACGCGCTGGCCACGGCCCGAATGCTCGCGGTGCAGCAGCGCGGCCAGGATGCCGACCACGCAGTGCACGCCGGTGCCCGAGTCGCCGATCTGCGCGCCGGTCACCGTCGGGGCACCATCCTCGGTACCGGTCGTGCTGGCCGAGCCGCCCATGCACTGGGCCACGTTTTCGTACGCCTTGCAGTCCGCGTACGGCCCCGGGCCGAAGCCCTTGATCGACGCGTAGATCAGGCGCGGGTTCAACTCCTGCAGGCGGTCCCAGTCGAAACCGGCGCGGTCGAGCACGCCGGGGCCGAAGTTCTCCACCAGTACGTCGCAGCGCTGCACCAGGTCTTCCAGCAGCGCCTTGCCCTCGGGCGTCTTCATGTTCAGCGTGAGGCTGCGCTTGTTGGAGTTCAGCATCGTGAAGTAGAGGCTGTCGGCGTTCGGCACGTCGCGCAGCTGGCTGCGCGTGATGTCGCCCCGCCCGGGCAGTTCCACCTTGATCACGTCGGCGCCCAGCCAGGCCATCAGCTGGGTGGCCGAGGGGCCGGCCTGCACGTGCGTCATGTCCAGGATGCGGACACCGTCGAGTGCTTTGTTATTCATGCGTTGTCTCCTTGAGTATTCCCGTGCGCGCTTGCTGGATAACGTATGTGATATATCACGACACAACAAGAAGAAAATGCAGCGCGGTTCAGACTTTTCATTCCGCATCGCAATAGATCCTGCGGCATACACGAGCGTTAACCCGCAACATAGAAGGCTTTGCGATCAATCTTGCGCTATTGATGCGATGGCCTTGTCAGCGCGGACATCCCTTTTGCGCGATTCAGCTCGCACCCAGTTTCGGCATGATTTTATTATTGATATATTACATATAGTATTTTACGCCGCGAAGAACTGAACAGGCGGGTCCCGACCTGGCGGCCCGCGGCGCTTTTCAACCGAGGAGACACGTGAACATTCACGAATATCAGGCCAAGGAGTTGCTCAGCGCTATGACGTGCTTGTACCGCATGGCCGCATGGCCTTTACACCAGACGAGGCCGCCCATGCCGCCCGCAAGCTGGGCGGCCCGGTCTGGGTGGTGAAGTCGCAGATCCACGCTGGCGGCCGCGGTGCCGGCCGCTTCGCGGATGACAGCTCGGGCAAGGGCGGCGTGCGCGTGGTGAAGTCGATCGATGACGTCCGCTCGAGCGCCGCGCAGATGCTGGGCAAGACCCTGGTCACCAGGCAGACCGGCCCGGCCGGCCGGGTAGTGCGGCGCCTTTACGTCGAGGAAGGCTGCGACATCGCGCGCGAGCTCTACCTGGGCATCCTGATCGACCGCACCACCTCGCGCATCACGATCATGGCGTCCACCGAAGGCGGCATGGAGATCGAGGAGGTTGCCGCACGCACGCCCGAGAAAATCCTGAAGGTGGCAATCGATCCGGCCAGCGGCATCCAGCCGTTTCATGCACGCCGGCTGGCATTCGGCCTGGGGCTGTCGGGCAAGCAGGTGGGCGCGGCTACCCGTTTTATCCTCTCGACCTACCGCGCGTTCACCGAACTCGACGCGTCGATCGTCGAGATCAATCCGCTTGTGGTCACCGGCAGCGGCGACGTGATGGCGCTCGACGCCAAGTTCAGTTTCGACGATAACGCCCTCTTCCGCCATCCCGACATCGATGCCATGCGCGACGAGAGCGAGGAAGACCCGGCCGAGACCGAAGCCGCCCGGCACGCGCTGAACTACGTGCGGCTGGACGGCAACATCGGCTGCATGGTGAATGGCGCAGGCCTGGCGATGGCCACGATGGACATCATCAAGCTCCATGGCGGCGAGCCGGCCAACTTCCTCGACGTAGGCGGCGGCGCCACGACGGAGCGCGTCACCGCGGCGTTCCGGCTGATCCTGGCCGATCCCAGGGTCGAAGGGATTCTCGTCAATATCATCGGCGGCATCATGCGCTGCGACGTGATTGCCGAAGGCGTGGTGGCCGCGGCGCGCGAAGTGGACCTGACCGTGCCGCTGGTGGTGCGGCTGGAAGGCACCAACGTCGACCTCGGCAAGAAGATCCTGCGAGATTCGGGCCTGCCGGTCGTCTCGGCCAAGGATCTTGCCGATGCGGCCGAGAAAGTCGTGTCCGCCGTGCGCACGCACCCATCGAAGAAGGGAGGAAAGTGAAATGGCCGTGCTGATCGACAAAGACACCCGCGTGATCTGCCAGGGCTTTACCGGCGCACAAGGCACATTCCATTCGGCACAGGCACTGGCCTATGGCACGAAGATGGTGGGCGGCGTCACGCCCGGCAAGGGCGGTGAATCGCACCTGGGCCTCCCGGTCTTCGATACCGTGGCCGCTGCCGCCAATGCCACAGGCGCCGACGCCTCGGTCATCTATGTGCCGCCACCGTTCGCCGCCGATGCCATCCTGGAAGCGGTCGATGCCGGCATCGCGCTGATCGTCTGCATCACCGAAGGCATTCCCGTGATGGACATGGTGCGAGTCAAGCGTGCGCTGTCGGGGTCCGGCAGCCGCCTGGTTGGCCCGAATTGTCCGGGGGTAATCACGCCGGGGCAGTGCAAGATCGGCATCATGCCCGGCCACATCCATACACCGGGCAAGATCGGCGTGGTGTCGCGCTCGGGCACGCTGACTTATGAGGCCGTGGCGCAGACCACGGCGGCCGGACTGGGGCAATCGACCTGCATCGGCATCGGCGGCGATCCGGTGAACGGCACCGACTTCATCGACTGCCTGGAGATGTTCCTGGCCGACGACAAGACCGAAGGCATCCTCATGATTGGCGAGATTGGCGGATCGGCGGAGGAAGAGGCAGCCCAGTTCCTGCGCGATGCGCACAGGCGCAAACCGGTGGCGGGCTTTATCGCCGGCACCACGGCGCCGCCGGGACGCCGCATGGGGCACGCCGGCGCGATCATCTCGGGCGGGACGGGCACGGCGGAAGCGAAGGTCAACGCCATGCGCGAAGCCGGCATCCATGTCGCCGGGTCGCCAGCGGAGCTGGGTGCGACCATGGCGGCGGCAATGAAGCAGGCATCGGAACGCGCCCCGCTCAGACGAAACCTGGCGTTGGCCAGCGCGTGAACGTAGAAACGGAAAAGGCCGGGAGAATCGCCCGGCCTTATCGTTCCTGCGCCATGCTGCAACTGCGTCCGGTGAGTCAGCCGGCTCCGGCCTCGGCGCCCGCCCTGGCTTCCAGTTCCGTGATGCGCTTGCGCAGCGCCCGCTCTTCCTGGAAGCGCACGGTCTCGTCACGGATCACCGCCACGATGCCGGTGATTTCCCCGCCCTGCCCGTGCAGCAGCGCCACGGTAAAAGCGATCGACATCGCTTCGCCGTTCTTGTTGATCGCCGGGACCTTGAGCAAGTCATGGCCGTAGCGGGTCTGGCCCGTTGCCATGGTCTTGTCGTAGCCCTCCCAGTGGCGCGCACGCAGGCGCTCGGGAATAATCAGATCCAGCGACTTGCCCAGGGCCTCCTCCCGGGTGTAGCCGAACATGTACTCGGCGGCCGGGTTCCATAACGTGATGGCACCGTCGGCGCCGGAGATGATCACGGCGTCGCCGATGGCCGACACCAGCTGTTCATAGTCGATCGCGGTCTGCATGGTCTTGGTCTTTCCTGAGCTTTCCAGGCGAATGGGAGGGTGGCGAGGTTCGCCACCAGGGGTCCGGGCTGTCATTGTGGCACTGTCGGCCATGCCGGTCCCTCAGCTTGGCGTCCAAACCATGAAGCGCCAGGGTGCGTTACGTCCCGTCTACGCATTCCCCGGCGCTCCAGGTGTGACCCGCTGTCACATTGGGCACTGGCAGTGCTGGCGCCTGGCTCAGATCACCTGCGACTCACGCAGACGGGAGATCTCCTCGGCGGCATAGCCCAGGCTGGCCAGCACTTCCTCGCTGTGCTCGCCCAGCAGCGGCGAACCGGTGATTTCCGGCTTCATGGCCGAGAACTTGATCGGGCTGCCCACGGTCAGGTAGGTGCCACGTTCCTTGTGCGGGACTTCCACGATCGAACCGCTCTTGCGCAGCGATTCATCCGCCGCGAGTTCCTTCATTGACAGCACCGGCGAGCAGGGAATATCGAACTTGCGCAGGATGTCCACCGCCTCGTACTTGGTCTTGTCGGCAAGCCATTCTTCGATGGTCTTGAAGATTTCGAAGATATGCGGCTGACGGCCCTTGGGCGTGTTGTAGTTCGGATCGCTGATCCACTCTTCCTTGCCCAGTGCCTTGCAGATCGGCTCCCAGGCGTGGCCCTGGATGGTGAAGTAGATATAGGCGTTGGGATCGGTCTCCCAACCCTTGCACTTCAGCACCCAGCCCGGCTGGCCGCCACCGCCGGCGTTGCCACCACGGGGCACCACGTCGCTGAACGTGCCGTGCGGATACTGGGGATACTCTTCCAGATAGCCCTGGCGGTCCAGTCGCTGCTGGTCGCGCAGCTTCACGCGGCACAGATTCAGCACGGCGTCCTGCATCGATACGGCAACCTTCTGACCCTGGCCGGTCTGCTGGCGGCCGATGATCGCGGTCAGGATGCCGATGGCCAGGTGCATGCCGGTGTTCGAGTCACCCAGGGCGGCGGCCGACACGGTCGGCGGGCCGTCCCAGAAACCGGTGGTCGACGCGGCACCGCCAGCGCACTGTGCCACGTTCTCGTAGACCTTCAGGTCTTCATAGTGGTGGCCGTCGCTGAAGCCCTTGACCGATGCCACGATCATCTTCGGGTTCAGTTCCTTGATGCGCTCCCAGGAGAACCCCATGCGGTCAAGCGCCCCGGGGCCGAAGTTCTCGACCAGCACATCCGATTCGCGGATCAACTGCTCCAGGATCTTCTTGCCTTCCGGCTTCTTGGTGTCCAGCGTCAGCGAGCGCTTGTTGCTGTTCAGCATGGTGAAGTACAGCGCGTCCGCGTCGGGAATGTCGCGCAATTGCGTGCGGGTGACGTCGCCGGAGCCGGGGCGCTCCACCTTGATGACGTCTGCGCCGAACCATGCGAGAAGCTGCGTGCAGGCGGGGCCGGCTTGCACGTGCGTAAAGTCGATGATCTTGATGCCGTTGAGTGGGAGGTTCACAATCGCTCTCCTGATGGAATAGAGGGTGAAACTGGGGTGGATTACTTCTTGGCCGCGCTCTGCGGATTCAGATTGGTCAGACGACCGCTTTCGGTACCGGCAGCCGGGTCGATGACGGCGTTGACCAGCGTGGGCTTGCCCGACCGCAAGGCTTCGTTCACCGCGGCTTCGAGTTCCGCCGGTGTGGTGACGTTGTGACCAACCCCACCGAACGCTTCCATCATCTTGTCGTAGCGCGCCCCCTTGACGAACATCGTGACCGCCGGATCGTTGCCGCCGGTCGGATTCACGTCGATACCCTTGTAGACGCCGTTATTGTTGAAAATGACGATGCAGATCGGCAGGTTGTAGCGGCAGATAGTTTCCACCTCCATGCCCGAGAAGCCGAACGCACTGTCACCGCACAGCGCGAGGACAGGCTTGCTGGTTTCGACCGCCGCAGCGACCGCGTAGCCCATGCCCACACCCATCACGCCCCAGGTGCCCACGTCGAGGCGCTTGCGCGGCTCGTACATGTCGATCACGGCACGGGCGTAGTCCAGCGTGTTGGCGCCTTCGTTGACAAACGAGATGCCCGGATTGGCTTTGACGACGTCCTTCAGCGCGCGCAGCGCGCTATGGAAGTTCATCGGCGACACATCCTTGGACAAGGTCTCGGCCATCTTCGCCAGGTTCTTGTCCTTGCGTTCGTCCACCGCGTTCAGCCAATCGGCGCCCGGCTTGGCAAAGCCGTTGCCGATCTTGTCGAGCATTGCCGATACGCACGAACCAATGTCACCCACTACGGGCGCGGCGATGGCCACGTTACTGTCCATCTCGGTCGGCGAGATGTCGATCTGGATGAACTGCTTCGGCTTGCCCCAGGTCTTGCCTTTGCCGTGCGACAGCAGCCAGTTCAGGCGGGCGCCGACCAGCATCACCACGTCAGCTTCCGCCAGCACGTACGACCGTGCGGCCGAGGCCGATTGCGGGTGTGTATCGGGCAGCAGGCCCTTGGCCATCGACATCGGCAGGTACGGAATGCCGGTCTTCTCGACCAGCGCGCGGATATCCGCATCGGCGCGAGCGTATGCGGCACCCTTGCCCAACAGGATCAGCGGGCGCTTGGCGCTCTTCAGCAGCGCGACAGCACGGTCGATCGAGTCCGGTGCAGGGAGTTGGCGCGGGGCCGGGTCCACCACCTTGATCAACGACTTGCGGCCACGCTCGGCTTCCATCGACTGGCCCAGCAGATTGGCCGGCAGGTCCAGGTACACACCACCCGGACGGCCCGACACGGCGGCGCGGATGGCACGCGCGATACCGACACCAATGTCTTCAGCGTGCAGCACGCGGAAGGCAGCCTTGGCGTGCGGACGGGCGATAGCCAGCTGGTCCATCTCTTCGTAGTCACCCTGCTGCAGATCGACGATCTCGCGCTCGCTCGAGCCGCTGATCAGAATCATCGGGAAGCAGTTGGTGGTCGCATTCGCCAGCGCCGTCAGCCCGTTCAGGAAGCCGGGCGCAGACACGGTCAGGCAAACGCCCGGCTTCTGCGTGAGAAAGCCGGCAATCGCTGCGGCGTTGCCGGCATTCTGCTCATGACGAAAGCTGATAACGCGCATGCCGTTGGCCTGCGCCAGACGGGCCAGATCCGTGACCGGAATACCGGGCAGGCCGTAGATGTTCTCGATGCCGTTCAGCTTCAGCGCTTCGATGACCAGATGAAAACCATCGGTTTGTGCCTGATGTTCTTCGCCAGCCTGACGCTGCAGCTCGTTTCCGACTTCTGCCATGGTTGCATCCTTCTATACAAATTGACGGGGATTGGAAAACTTCTGCTTCAAGGTGTCTTCAGCGGTCGTTCTCGCGCCCGCCTGGCTACTTCGGACTTCACGATGTCTCCTCCTTGACGATTCGCTACAGGCAGCGACCTTTGGCAAATACGGTATGTGATATATCAGTATTCAGCAAGCATTGATGCGAACTTTCGTCGATGCGCCGCAGCATTTCCCCGAAATTACGCAACCAGATAAGGGAAACTACCGAGCTCCCGCCTTCGCAAACTGGCTCGTTCAGCCGCGCACATGGTTGACCAGCGAGCCGATCCCGCGGATCGACACCTCCACCACAGAACCCTCCTTCATCGACCCGACCCCGATCGAGGTGCCGACGGCGATCACGTCGCCCGGCATCAACGTCATGTCCCGCGACAGCAGGCTGACCTGCTCCTCGGGCGAAAAAACAATATCGGACAACGGGTAGTGCTGGCGCTCGACGCCGTCCAGACGCGTTACCACGCTGGCGCTTCGCCAGTCAAAGCCGGAGACGATGGCCGGACCGACGCAACCGAAGGTGTCGGAACCCTTGGCGCGCGTCCACTGCGGGAAGTTGGGATCGGCATTGAGCAGCTCGCTCGCCGTGACGTCATTGACGATGGTGTAGCCGAAGATGTGCGAGGCAGCTTCGGCGAGCGGCACATTCCGGCATTCGCGGCCAATGACGATGCCGAGTTCGCCTTCGTAGGCGATCTTGCCGGTATACCCGCTCGGACGCAGGATGCCGTCGCCGGGGCCGGCCAGCGAACTTGCCGGCTTCAGCAGGAACAGCGGATGCACGGGCACCGCTTTCTCCAGCCGGGCCGCGAGGGCGTGAAAGTTGTTCCACAGCGCCACGATCTTGCCCGGCTGGCACGGGGCCAGCAGGTCCAGCGAGGCGTAGCTGTAGCTATTGCCCGTGGGGCGAGGATCGGTATAGCCAGGGCCATCGCATTCGATGACGCGGTCGGCATCACCCTCGTCAAGCCGGCCATAAGCGGCGTCGCCATCAGGACGGCGGAAGCGAATCCAGGTTTGCACGGCAGAACTCCTCTGACAGGCGCGAGCGTGCCGCGCCTGCTCTTTCAGCAGAGAATGGAGAGACCCCCGTCAGGGGCTGTGGAGACGAGGCACCGGCCGGGGCCGGACGCCTCGGGTCAGATCGCTCCCGCCAGGCGCAGCGCAGCAATCTGGGCCGGCGACCGCCCCAGCGATTCGAGGATCTCGTTGGTGTGCTCCCCCAGCAGCGGCGAGCGCTCGACGTTCACCGGCGAGTCGGACAGTGTGATCGGCGAGCCGAGCTGCACGTATTTGCCGCGCACCGGGTGCTCCAGCTCGATCAGGAAGCCGCGCTCGTACATCGACTGGTCCCCGATCAGGTCCTTCATCGACAATATCGGGCCACACGGCACATCCACCTCGTTGAGTGCGTTCATCACCTCGAACTTGGTGTGGCCCAGGGTCCATTGCTCGATGATGCCGAAGCACGCGGCGAGCTTTTTCAGACGCACTTCAGGCGTGGCGAATTCCGGATCGGTGATCAGATCTTCGCGGCCGCACAGGCGCATCAGCGGCTCCCAGCCCTGCGGCTGGATGATGACGTAGACGTAGTCGTTCGCACCGCCCGGCGCGCAGCGCAGCGCAGCGCCCGGCTGGCCGCCGCCCGACGCATTGCCCGCGCGCGGCACGTGGTCGTCGAACTGATCGTTGGGGTACTCGCGCAGCGGGCCGGCATCCAGGCGCTGTTGGTCGCGCAGTTTCACGCGGCACAGGTTCAGTACGGCGTCCTGCATGGCGACTTCCACGCGCTGGCCGCGCCCCGAATGCTCGCGCTGCAGCAGTGCGCCCAGGATCCCGACCACGCAGTGCACGCCCGTACCCGAATCGCCGATCTGCGCGCCCGTCACCAATGGCATGCCGCTGGCTTCGCCTGTCGTCGATGCCGCACCGCCCATGCACTGGGCCACGTTTTCATACGCCTTGCAGTCCTGGTAGGGGCCGGGACCGAAGCCCTTGATCGACGCATAGACCATGCGCGGATTCAGGTCCTGGATATGTTCCCAGTCGAATCCGGCGCGGGCCAGCACGCCCGGACCGAAGTTCTCGATCAGCACATCGCTCTGCTGAATCAGGTCTTCCAGCAGTGCCTTGCCTTCCGGCGTTTTCATATTGAGCGTCAGGCTACGCTTGTTGCTGTTCAGCATGGTGAAGTACAGGCTGTCAGCGTTGGGCACGTCACGCAGCTGGCTGCGCGTGATGTCACCGCGTCCGGGCAATTCGACCTTGATCACGTCGGCGCCCATCCAGGCCATCAACTGCGTAGCCGAGGGGCCGGCCTGAACGTGCGTCATGTCCAGGACGCGAATGCCGTCCAGGGCTTTGCGTTGCGCCATGGTGCTGCTCTGACTTTGGTTGGTAGCCTCGGCCATGCTCGTCTCCTGATTTGTGCTTCGCTCTTTTGACATACAGTATGTGGTATATCAGCAAGATGCAAGAGGGTTTAAACCCGAATCATGGAAGTTTCGACGCTGCATCGCAGCAATGCGCATAGGCCGTTCCAAGGACAGCCCCTCGCCTGCGAGATGGGCAAATAGCCAAAGAAACGTGCCAAAGAAAAAGCCCCAACGTGCCGTAAAGCTGTTGGGGCGCAAGAAGATTCGGCCACATCGCGGAACAATGCCCGCGCTCCGTCATGGGCTGGGCGACGGGGCGTGCATGACGTGGCCGGCAGTCAGTCCAGAAAGTCGCAGTTCTTTTCCACGTAGTCGGCCAGGTCCAGCGAGTGCTGGCGCACCAGCTTCTCGGCCAGTTCCGTATCGCGCTTCTCCAGCGCCTCGATAATCCGCAGATGATCGACGATCGACCGCGCGGCGCGGTCGCTCTGCGAGATCGTCATTTTCCGAATCGCACGCACATGGACGAAGATGTTCTTGATCGCGTCCATGATGATCTGCGACTTCGATAGCTGCACGATCGCCTGGTGAAAGACGATGTTGGCGTCGGAATACTCTTCGATGTGTTCGGCTGGCGTGGAGTCTCGGAAGCTGTCGAACATGTGTCGCAGTTTGCCGATTTCCTCGTCGGTGGCATGGAGCGTGGCCAGGCGGGCCGCCATACTCTCCAGCGCGGCCCAGACCTGGATCATCTCCACGATCTCGCGCTTGGTCTTGCGCATGATGTAGATGCCGCGGCGCGGCACCGTGCGCAGGAAGCCTTCCTGCTCGAGCAGCGTCATCGCCTCGCGGATCGGCGTGCGGCTCACGCCCAGCGCTTCGGACAGCACGCGCTCGTCCAGCCGCACTTCCTCTCGCGACTGATAGATATCGGCATCGGCAATGGCCTGGCGCAGCATCGCATAGGCCTGGTCGCGCAGGCTGGCGCCCGCGTTGATCGGCTGCAGCGACAGGGTCAGGCCGGCGGGCTGGACTTCGGGTGTTTGGGCGGACATGAATGCACTCGTCTATGACCGGCGCCCCGGGGGCCGAGGCGGCCTCCGGCGGCGTCCCGCCCCACTCCACTGCCGGGACCTGACGCGCGGACGCATGGTGTCCAGTTTGGCATGGCGCCATGCGGTTTGCTCATCAATCTCGTCGATGATCGCGCGTCAAGAACCCGAATGGGTGAGAAAGGGGCGGGTCCGGCCTTTCGTATATGGTATATCAAGATCACCACATCGCCGGGGATTTCTCCCGCGTCATGCCGCGCGCGCCACCGGCACGGGTGGCGCAGTCTGACCGCCCTGCGCCATCCTGTCGCGCTGCTTGATCAGCCCCAGCACGGCATCGACCATCGGCGTAGGCTGGCCGATCATCCGGCCCATCTCCTGCACCACGGTCAGCAAGGGGTCGATTTCCATCGCCCGGCCGGCCTCCAGGTCCTGCAGCATCGAGGTCTTGTGCGCCCCCACCGCGCCGGCGCCGTCGATACGCCGCTCCACATCGACCCGAAAGTGCACGCCAAAGCGCTCGGCAATCGCCTTGGCCTCCAGCATCATCTGGCGCGACAGCGCGCGCGTCGCTGGGTCGGACGTGATGATGTCCAGCGTGGCATGCGTCAGCGCGCTGATCGGATTGAAGCAGAGGTTGCCCCACAGCTTGAGCCAGATCTCATCGCGGATGTTGTCGCGCACGGGCGCGTCGAGGTCCGCCTTGACCATCAGGTCGGCGAGTTGCGTCACGCGCGAGGAACGGCTTCCATCTGGCTCGCCGATAGGAAACTTCTTACCGTAGACATGGCGGATCACGCCCGGCGCCTCGATCTCGGCGGCCGGATACAGCACGCAGCCGATCGCCCGCTCCGGCCCGAGGCCGCGCCACTGCTTGCCGCCTGGGTCCACGCTCTCCAGCGTGCGCCCGGCGAACTCGCCGCCATGCTTGTGGAAGTACCAGTAGGGAATGCCGTTGACGCCGGTCACGACTGCCGTTTCCGGCCCGAGCAGCGGCTGCATCAGATCCACCACGCCGGGCACCTGGTGCGCCTTGAGCGTGATGAACACATAGTCCTGCGGACCCAGCTCGCGCGGATCGCTGGTGCAGCGCACGCGCGCCACGCGCTCCTCGCCTTCGATATGAAGGCGCACGCCGTTGGCCTGCATGGCCGCCAGATGCGGCCCGCGTGCGATAAAACTCACGTCGGCGCCCGCGAGCGCCAACTGCGCGCCCATGTAGCCGCCAATTGCCCCTGCCCCATAGATACAGATCTTCATGGGTTGTCTCCTCGATGGTTGTGATGACCGGTATTATTTTGATATATCACATACTATATTCCAGTCTTGGCGTTTCACAACCTCAATCTCGCCCTATCTGATGTCCCCTGCACCGCCGGCGTGCGCTACCATGATCCTGGTAGTCCGCTTTCGGGTAGCCCTGCCCCAGCCCACCCCAACCAAGGAGTTCGCATGGAATCGCTACTCGCGCTGGCGCGCGACCCGGCCGCCTGGGCCGCACTGGCCACGCTCGTGGCCATGGAGGTCGTGCTCGGCATCGACAACCTCATCTTCATCTCCATCCTGACCAACAAGCTGCCCGAGGCCATGCGCGAGAAGGCCCGACGGCTGGGGATCAGCCTGGCGCTGGTGATGCGCCTGGGCTTGCTGGCGACGATTGCGTGGATCGTGGCGCTGACCGAGCCGGTCTTCACGCTCCTCGGCAAGGGCATTTCGTGGCGCGACATCATCCTGATCGCCGGGGGCGCGTTCCTGGTCTGGAAGGCCACGCGTGAGATCCATCAGCACGTCGCGCCCGAGCCCGGGCACGGCGAGGAAGGCATGGTCGCCCGCGCCGCGCCTGGCTTCGCGATGGCCATCGGCCAGATCCTGGTGCTCGACCTCGTGTTCTCGGTCGACAGCATCATCACCGCCGTAGGCATGACCGACCACGTGCCGATCATGTTCGTGGCCGTCATCGCCGCCGTGACCGTGATGCTGTTCGCGGCCACGCCGCTGGCGAACTTCATCAACGCCAATCCCACCATCATCATGCTGGCGCTGGCCTTCCTGATCATGATCGGCATGACGCTGATTGCCGACGGGCTGGGTCACCACGTGCCGAAGGGCTACATCTATACAGCGATGGCGTTCTCGTGCGGCGTGGAGGCGTTGAATATGCTGGCGCGGCGGCGGCGCAGCCGGCGCGCGGCGTCGCCGCCGGCCTGATATCGGGTATTCGGGCGCGGTGGCTGGCGAGCCGCCTGCCCGAGCGGGTATGATGGCTGTCTTTGCTGTCATCCCCACTCACACGCATCCATGCTTCCTGCGGATCTTGCCGGCGCCGACGGCGACCAGAGCGCGTCGCTGCCGCGTTCCGAACGGGCCTACCAACAACTCCGGGGCGCGATCCAGGCCGGCCACCTGCCGCCCGGCACGCGCCTGCGCGAGGTGGAACTGGCCGAATCGCTAGGGTTGTCGCGCACGCCGGTGCGCGAGGCGCTGTCGCGGCTCGAGTCCGAAGGGCTCGTCGTCAACGAGCCGAATCGCGGCATGATGGTGACGCGGCTCGACGCCAGCATGGTGAGCGAGCTGTATGTCATGCGCGAGGTGCTCGAATCCACTGCCGCCGCGCTGGCTGCCCGCCACGCCACCGATGTGGAAATCTCGTTGTTGCGCGATATTGTCGAGCGCGACCTGGCCTTCGCCGAAGATCCCGACAAGCTGGCGGTCAACAATCGCCTATTCCACGAGACGCTGCACCGCTGCGCGCACAATCGCTATCTGCTGAAGACCTTGCGCTCGCTGCACGAGTCGATGGCGCTGCTCGGCCGCTCCACGCTGGCCGTGCCGGGCCGCGCCCGGGGCTCATACGAGGAACATCTGGCGCTGGTGGAAGCGCTCGAGGCCCGCAACCCGGCGCAGGCCGAGCAGATCGCCCGGCGCCATATCCAGCAGGCGTACAAGGTGCGGCTGTCGCTGTGGATCGAGGAACAGTCAGCAGGCGGTCAATCGCTATCGTTTTGATTGATCGATAGTTTTCGATCCCGCCTAGCCCCAACAGCCCCAGCAGCCCCGCCCAGTGCGGGGCTTTGTTTTGGAATGTTGGGGTGGATTGTTTAATCCACGAGAAGAGTGTGTTCCCTCGCGCGTGCTATGCCGGGCCGGCCGCGCTTGCTATCGTCCATACCGAGGCCGAGGCTCTTCTCTCCCTTTTCGGCCTCACGTCACCTCCGTGGCGGTTTTTTCTTTGAGGCGCGGCCTGATCGCCGCGCCTCCTTTCTTAGGGAGGTCTGCCATGACCGACAAATCCGCCGACAAATCCGTCAGGATTCCCGGCCCGGATCATCCGATCACGATCACGCCCCAGGGCGGGCGCGTGGTGGTGACCGTAGCGGGCCGTGTGGTTGCCGATACCCGCCGCGCCTTGACGCTCGCCGAGGCCTCATACCCGCCAGTCCAGTACATTCCGCGCGAAGACGTGGACATGTCTCAACTGACGCGCACCCAGCACACCAGCCACTGTCCCTACAAAGGCGATGCGGCCTACTACAGCATTCCCGCAGGCGGCACCCGCACGGACAACGCCGTGTGGACCTACGAATCGCCCCATCAGGCGGTTGCCCAGATCGCTAATCATCTGGCCTTCTACCCGGATCGCGTCGATCGCATCGAAGTGACGCGTTAATCACCAAAAAAGCCAAAAGCCGACCCGCCGCACACCTCGAAGGGCTGTACGGCGGGTCGGCTTTTCAATGGCGGCGCCGGGAGACGCCGCAGGCACTACAGGGGGGTGTTCTGACCGGATTAACCGTTCGCGTAGACGACCTTGGCCTTGCGCGCTTCCGCTTGCAGGCGGGAGAAAACATTCTGCACAGCAGCCACAACGCGCTTCACGTCGTTGGCAAAACCCAGGCTTTGCGTGCCCAGTTCGCGCTCGATCAGGTCGCGTTCGAGTTGATCGGTCATCTTGATGTCGGATTGGGTGTTCATGGCTTCCTTCCTTGAGGGATTACCCTTATGGGGTTTTCCCGAATTGTAGCAGAAGGATTGTCGCAATGCAGCATTAGGTGATAGTACGTATGCAGGGAAGCAACGCAAGCCGTCTTCCCCTTGGACATTCCACCAGGCACCGGCAGCCATGAAGCGACGAAGAAGGCACCCCGCGTCCAGTACTATCGCCTTCCTTACGACTTCGAGATACACCATGACCGATACCGAAACATTCCTGCGCGAAGCCATCCGGCTCGCCCAAGCCAATATGGAGGCCGGCGGACGGCCCTTTGGCGCAGTGATCGTGCGCGACGGCAAGGTAATCGCCACCGGCGTCAACGAAATCCTGACCACCAACGATCCCACCTCGCATGCCGAGCTGAACGCCATCCGGGCTGCCAGCCAGGCGTTGGGCCGCCCAAGCCTTGCTGGCTGCGCGGTATATGCCAGCGGACATCCGTGCCCGATGTGCATGGCGGCCATGCGCTTGGCCGGCGTGACGCAGGTGGCGTACGCCTATTCGAATGACGATGGGGAACCGTTCGGCCTTTCGACAGCGGCGATCTACGCGGACTTGGCGCGGCCGTTCGCGGAACAGTCAATGAACATCGACTATGTGCCCGTCAGGCTGGACGGCGTCGCGGACCTGTATGCGGACTGGAGAACCCGACAGGGCACGGCCAAATCCTGAAGACCTGAAGCGGCCACGGGCGCATTGATGGCCGGGCGGCGCGGTGATGGTCGGCCACGTACGCCACATATCGTTATCGTGTTTCCTTCGTTCCGTTGCGAGAGGCCCTTCCCTATCCTGCGTAGCTTGTACGGGAAAGGACCCTCGCATGACCGCTCCGCTGGAACTCGATCCTCAACGCGCCCCACGCCAGCTGCACCTGAACCTTAACGCGCTGCACAGCGGCTTCGTGCCGTCGGCATGGCGGCTCCCGGACAGCGACCCGCTCGCATTCACCGACGTGCAGCACTACGTCAGGCTGGCCCACATCGCCGAGGCCGGCAAGTTCGATGCGATCTTCCTGGCCGACAACGCGGCCATTGCGGACCAGATCAACTTCCGGCCGATTACTGCGCTGGAACCCACTGTGCTACTGGCCTGCGTGGCCGCCGCCACGACGCACATCGGGCTGGTCGCTACCGCCTCGACGAGCTACAACGAGCCGTACAACATCGCCCGCCGCTTTGCCACGCTCGATCATGTCAGCGGCGGTCGCGCGGGCTGGAACGTCGTGACCACCGCCGACGCTGCCTCGGCACGCAACTTCGGCCACGACGCCGTGCCCGATCATGCGCAGCGCTATGCGCGAGCGGACGAATTCACGACCGTGGTGCGCGCGCTATGGGATAGCTGGGAGGACGATGCCTTCATCGGCGACAAGCGGGACGGCCGCTTCGTCGATACCCGCAAACTTCAGCCCATTGCGCACCGCGGCGCGTCGTTCAGCGTGCAAGGGCCGCTGAACCTGCCCCGTTCGGTACAGGGGCATCCGGTGCTGTTCCAGGCCGGCGGCTCGGCCGACGGGCAGGAACTGGCCGCGCGGCATGCCGAAGCGGTGTTCTCGGCGGCGCAGTCGATCGAGGAATCCATCGAGTATGGCCGGCGGATCAACGCGCAGGCCGAAGCCATCGGGCGCGGCCCGCACGCCGTGAAGATCCTGCCGGGACTCACGACCATCATCGGTGCGACCGAGGCGGAGGCGCTGCGCCGGCGCGACGAACTCGTCGACCTGATCCCGTGGGACTACAGCCTTAACCGGCTGGCCGGCACGCTGGGCATCCCGGCCGACCGCCTTCGACTCGATGCGCCGCTGCCCGAGCCATTGACACTGCCGGCCAACGGCAACGGCAACCACACGTTCTTCAACACCACTGTGGCGCTGGCCCGCCGGCGCGGGCTGACCGTGCGAGCGCTGATCCGCGAACTGGCCGGCGGTGGGGGGCATCGCGTCATCGTCGGCACGCCCGAACAGATTGCCGACGACATCGAGCACTGGTTCCGCCAGGGCGCCGCGGACGGCTTCAACCTGATGCCGGACGTGCTGCCCGATGGCCTGAGCGCCTTCGTGGAGGGCGTGGTGCCCATCCTCCAGCGTCGCGGCATCTTCCGCACCGAGTACACGGGTCGTACCCTGCGCGACCACCTCGACCTGCCCCGGCCATCTGGCCGGGTATCCGCGCCGGAGCCCGCCACGTCGCGCGCTGCCGCCTGACCGCCTTCTTCCACCGATCACACCATACCCATCCATGAACCGCCGCGATTTCCTGGCTGCATCCACCCTGCTCTCGATTGGCCTGCCCTTCTCCGCTGAATCCTTCGCCCAGGCCACCGCCCCCGTGCGCGGCGGCGTGCTGAATGTGGCCGTCTCCCCGGAGCCCACGCTGCTGACTTCGGCGTTCATCACCACCATGAACATCGGGCAAGTCTCCAGCAAGGTGCTGGAAGGGCTGGTCGCCTACGATCTGAACCTGAAACCCGTGCCCGCGCTGGCGACGGCGTGGAACACCTCGCCGGACGGGCTCAAGACCACCTTCCAGCTCCGCAAGAACGTCAAGTGGCACGACGGCAAGGACTTCACCGCCGCCGATGTCCAGTACACCCTGCTCGAAGTCTGGAAGAAGCTGCATCCATTTGGGCGCGCAGCGTTCGCCAACGTCACGGCAGTCGACACGCCGGACCCGCACACGGTCATCATCCGGCTGTCCTCGCCGGCCCCGTACCTGATCAACTACATCAACACCTACGGCGCGCAGATCCTGCCGCGCCACCTGTATGAAGGCAAGGACGTGCTCAGCAACCCGCTCAACAGCGCGCCGGTTGGCACGGGCCCGTTCGTGTTCAAGGAGTGGGTCAAGGGCAGCCATGTCCGGCTGGAGCGCAATCCGCACTACTGGCAGGCCGATCAGCCCTATCTCGACGGTATCGTCTTCAAATTCATCCCAGACGCCGCCGCGCGCACCGTGGCGCTGGAAGCCGGCGAGCTGGACGTGGCGCTCGGCTCCAGCATTCCGCTGTCGAACCTGAACCGCTTCCAGGACAAGCAGCGCTACCGCATCAACACCGACGACGGCCGCTACCTGGCAACGATCTTCCTGACGCAGTTCAACGTGCGCAAGCCCTACTTCGCCGACAAACGCGTGCGCCAGGCGTTCGCCCATGCGATCGATCGCAACGCGCTGCTCAAGGTGGTGTTTCTCGGCTACGGCAAGCCGGCCACGGGTCCGGTGCCTTCGTCGGTGGTCAACTACTACGCCGGCGACACCCGCCAGTACCCGTTCGATGTGAAGAAAGCGGCGGCGCTGCTCGACGAGGCTGGCTTCAAGCCCGGCAAGGACGGCAAGCGGCTGCGCATCACGCTCGACTACGATGGCGGCGGCGGCGTCACCGCCAGCCGGCCTGCCGAGTTCATCAAGCAGTCGCTTGCGCGCGTCGGCGTGGAGGTGGAGTTGCGCGCCGGTGACACCGCCACCTACCTGCGGCGCGTGTTCACTGACCAGGATTACGACCTGATGATCTCGAGCCTGCATCGCCTGCCCGATCCCACGCTCGGCGTGCAGCGCCTGTTCTGGACCAAGAACATCATCAAGGGCGCGCCGTGGACCAACGGCTCGGGGTACTCGAATCCCGAACTCGACCGGATCATGGAGGCGGCCGGACGCGAAGCCGATGACGGCAAGCGCAAGGCGCTGATCCGCAACTGGCAACAGATCGTGCAGGAAGATGTGCCCGTGCTGGATCTCGTCGAGCAGACCTGGGTCACGGTATCGACGGCGCGCTTCCGGAAGGCCACTGCGCAGGGCGACGGATTGTTCGCCTCGTATGCCGATGCCTGGCTCACACCCAAGGCATAAGCGCATGCGCCGCCCCGCCCTTGTGTTCCTGCGCCAGCGCCTGTTGCAGGTGATACCCGTGGTGCTTGGCATTGCCTTGCTGAACTTCGTGATCCTCCAGCTCGCGCCCGGCGATGTGGTCGACGTGCTGGCCGGCGAGGCCGGCGCGGCGACGCCCGAGACCATGGCCCAACTGCGCGCGAACTTCGGGCTAGACCAGCCGATGTGGCTACAGCTCGCGCATTACCTGCGACAGATCGCCACGCTGGATCTCGGCTTTTCGTACCGCCAGAACATGCCGGTCTTCACCCTGATCGTGAACCGCCTGCCGGCCACGTTGTTGCTGATGACGCTCGCCATGGGCATCGCGCTGGTCCTTGGCATTGCCCTCGGCGTCGTGGCCGCCGTGCGCGTGCATCGCTGGCCCGACCGCCTCATCTCGCTGGGAACGCTGGTGGCCTACGCCATGCCAACGTTCTGGCTCGGCCTGATGGCCATCGTGCTGTTCTCCGCGCGACTGGGCTGGCTGCCGTCCGGTGGCATGACCGATGTCAGCGCCGCCCATACGGGGCTGGCCTACTTCGGCGATGTGGCGCGCCACGCCATCCTGCCGGCCTGCACGCTGGCAACGTTCTATCTGGCGGTCTACACGCGCCTGGTACGCACCGCGATGCTGGAACTGGACGGCGCAGACTTCGTGCGCACCGCGCGCGCCAAGGGCGCTGGCGAGATCCGCGTCACGCTCGTCCACGCGCTGCGCAACGCCTTGCTTCCGCTGGTGACGATGGCAGGCTATCAGGTGGCCTCGCTGCTCAGTGGGGCGGTGCTCGTCGAGTCGGTCTTCAGCTGGCCGGGCCTGGGGCGGCTTGCGTTCGAATCGGTCCTCGCGCGGGATTTCAACCTGCTGCTCGGCATTCTGCTGCTCAGTTCGCTTCTGGTCATCGTTGTGAACATCTTCGTCGATCTGCTTTACGCGGCCATTGACCCGCGTGTGGCCGTGGTCCGCACTGGCGCACGGCCATGACTGCAGCGACCGCTTCCGTTATCGCCCGATCCCGTCCGCGGGCGCTCTGGCGCACCATCACGCGACATCCGGCCGTCTCGCTCGGCGCGCTGCTGATGCTGATCGTCGTCCTTGCTGCCGTAGTGGGGCCCGTTGTGTTCCCGGGCGACCCGTGGGAAATGGCAGGTCCGCCGATGCTGTGGCCCGGCGAGGACCCGGCCCACCCGCTTGGCACCGATTTCATGGGGCGCGACCTCGCCACGGGGCTGGCGGCCGGCGCGCGCGTCTCGCTGCTGATCGGACTGGTCAGTACCGCGCTGGCGGCCACCCTCGGCATTGCCGTCGGCGCTATCGGCGGGTATTTCCGTGGACGCGTCGATGCGGCACTGATGCGGCTGACCGAAGTCTTCCAGACGGTGCCGAAGTTTGTCCTCGCCGTGGTGCTGGTGGCGATCTTCAAGCCATCCATCACGACCGTGGTGCTGGCTATTGGCGTGGTGTCATGGCCCGCCACCGCGCGGCTGGTACGCGCCGAGTTCCTGTCGCTACGCGAGCGCGAGTTCGTACTCGCCGGCGAGACCATCGGCATGGGCCACACGCGCCTCATCGTCACGCAACTGCTGCCCAATGCGCTGCCGCCCGTGATCGCCATGGCGACCCTCACGGTTGCCACCGCGATCCAGACCGAAGCCTCGCTGGCCTTCCTCGGTCTCGGCGACGCCAACGTCATGAGCTGGGGCACGATCATCGGCAGCGGGCGCGAACAAGTCGTGGACGCCTGGTACATCTGTGGCCTGCCCGGCTTTGCCATCGTGCTGACCGTGCTGGCCTTCAACCTGCTCGGTGACGGTCTCAACGATGCCTTGAACCCCCACCTGCGCCAACGACGGAGCTGACGCCATGACGCTGCTCGATGTGCGCGCGCTGCGCACCACCTTCACCACCGCCAACGGCCCCGTCACCGCGCTGCACGACGTCTCGCTGCACATCGATCGCGGCGAGACGCTGGCGCTCGTTGGCGAAAGCGGCTCGGGCAAGTCCGTGACGGCCTACTCGATCATGGGCCTGCTGCCACGCCGCACGGCAAGGATTGCGGGTGGACAGGCCTTATTTGATGGCACGGACCTGTTGGCGCTGGACGCACGTGCGATACAGGACATCCGTGGCAACCGGATCGCCATGATCTTCCAGGAGCCGATGTCTGCGCTCAACCCCGTGATGCGGATCGGCGACCAGATTGCCGAGGCGATTCGCCTGCATCGGCAGGTAACGCGCGCGCAGGCTGCCGAACGCGCGGTGGGGCTGCTCGAGCAGGTTCGCATGCCATCACCAGCCGCGCGCGCCGGCGACTATCCACACCAGTTGTCCGGCGGCATGCGGCAGCGGGCAATGATCGCCATCGCGCTGGCCTGCGAGCCCGACCTGCTGATTGCCGACGAGCCAACCACCGCGCTGGACGTCACGACCCAGGCCCAGATCCTTGCGCTGCTCAAGCGTCTCCAGGCGGAGACCGGCATGGCGATGCTGCTCATTACGCACGACCTCGGCGTGGTGGCGGAGACCGCCGACCGCGCGGCCGTCATGTACGCGGGCCGTATCGTGGAACACGGTGATGTGGCCGACCTGCTGTCACACCCCACTCATCCGTACACGGCGGGCCTGCTCGCCTCCCTTGCCATCGAGGCACTCCCGCCCGGCGCGCGGCTGCCGGAGATCCCCGGCACGGTACCGCCGTTGTCCGCCATGCCACCAGGCTGCGCCTTCGCGCCGCGCTGCGCACACGCACTGCCCCGATGCCGGACGGAGATCCCAACACTGCGACGCGAAGGCGGTCGCCAAACCGCGTGCCATGCCCCGCTGAGCTTGCCGGTGCGCAGCATCCCCGTTCTCGAAGAGGTGGCGGCATGACCGAGCCGTTGCTTGCGCTGCGCAATGTCACGCGGCATTTCCATACCCAGGCAGGTGTCGTGCGGGCCCTTGACGACGTTTCGCTCCACGTGTCACGTGGCGAGACGCTCGGCCTCGTCGGCGAAAGTGGCTGCGGCAAATCCACGGTGGCACGCGTGGCCATGCGCCTGACGGACGTCGATACCGGCCGCGTGCTGCTCGATGGCGAGGACATTGGCGCGCGGCGCGGCAGCGCGCTCGATACGATCCGTACGCGCCTGCAGATGGTGTTCCAGGACCCCGCCGCCTCGTTGAACCCACGCACCACCGTGGGACGGGCGCTGGAGGAGCCGCTGATCGTGCATCGTCGGGGCGCTTCGGCAGCGCGGCGCGCGCGCGTGGCGGAGATGCTCGACAAGGTCGGCCTGCATGCCGATATGGCCGCACGGCTGCCGCATGAGCTGTCTGGCGGTCAGCGTCAGCGCGTGGCGATTGCGCGGGCGTTGATGCTCGAACCGGACCTGATCGTCTGTGACGAAGCGGTGTCCGCGCTCGACGTCTCCATCCGCGCCCAGGTGTTGAACCTGTTGCTGGACCTGCGCGACACGCTCGGCATTGCCTACCTGTTCATCTCGCACGACCTCGCCGTGGTGCGCCATATGTCCGACCGCATCGCCGTGATGTATCTGGGGCAGGTGGTCGAACAGGGCCCCCGCGATGCGGTCTGGGATTCAGCGCTGCATCCGTACACGCGTGCGTTGATCGCTTCGGCACCTTCGGCGCGCCGCGAAGCGCGCGAGCGTCCCGGCGCGGTCATCGAGGGGGAACTGCCCAGCCCACTGGCGCCGCCGGCAGGTTGCCGCTTTCACACCCGTTGCGCGTATGCCAGCGCACAATGCCGCGAGTCCGCACCAGTTTTGCGGGAGCGTGACGCGGGTCACTGGGTAGCTTGCCATGTTGCGTAGTGGCAGGGCGTCATCGCAACTCGGCGTATCCACGGCGATGCGCCTCGTCTTCCATCTGCGCATGCGGCAGGTAGTCCGCCACCGTGGCGGGCACGAGGTCGCGCAGCCGTAGCCGTGCGCAGAGTGCGGCGTCCTCGCGCAGGCACGCGCACAGCGCCAGCCTGACATTGTCGAGGAGCGCCTGCCCCACCCGGCGCGAGGCGATGAAGGGCAACCCCGCCACAGCACGTGTTTCGCCGATCTGGCGCAGGCCCTCCAGCTTCGCCGGCATGTGCTCGCGCGCGAAGGCCAGCGTGACGCAATCAATGGCCGCCACGTCCGCCTCACCTTCCGCAACGGACGCCAGCGAGCACAGGTGCGAACCTGTATAGACCGTGTGCGCGAAGAATCGCCCGTCGCGCGCCAGTGGCGCAACGGCGTGGCGCAACGCATTCATGCCACTATGAGATGTGCGATCGTTGCATGCCACCCGCATGCCCTGGCAGTCTGTCAACGTGGCAGGGCCATCCTTCGCACGCACCATGATCGCGCTGGTATAGCGATGCTCCACGCATCCGCGCGCCGCGAAACTCGGCGTCCCGATCAACTGAATATGGCCGGCGAGGCCGTGAATCAGCGGGTAACCACAGGTCTGCGACAGCAGTACGTCGTCACGGCGCCAGAACGCGTGCAGCGCCTCCGCGCCCTCTCCCGGCTCCACGACGGACAACGCTACGGGCGTATCGCTTCGTGCCAGCCGTTCCGCGATTCGAGCCAGCAGCGCGTGCCAGTCTTCCCGCAAGGCGGGGCTCACGTTGTACATCGGCAGTGCGGCCACCCAGCGTTCAGGTGCGCTCATGGTGTCCTCCTGCGTCCCTGGGGCGCTCCGCCGGGGCGTGATACACCGGATGCGCCACCGGTGCCACGGCACGCAACGCGTATCGAAAGATCCATTCGCGATAGCCGCGCACCAGGAATCCGTCCGTGCGCGCCAGGTAGTCCCCGGCACGCCGACGATAGACCCAAGCAAGCGCAAACCAGGGCACTGCTGGCAGATCGTGATGCACGAGGTGATAGTTGTTGTTCAGGAACAGGAGCCGCCACGCCCATCCGGCATCGTTGATCACGCTGCGCGCGCCAAACGGCGGATCCACACGATGCTCATGGAAGGAACGGATCGCGGCAAGCGACAGCGCCGGGTATCCCACGCCCGCCAGCACCAGCCACGCCGGCATCCCGCAGGAGGTATCGAGCCACACCAGCAGCACGCCTAGCGCCAGCAGATGGGCGATCCACGTCGGCACATCCTCCCAGTTGCCGTGGCGAACCCGGCCCACGGCATCGGCGCCAATCGAGGCAATGGCAAACGCCGGCTGGAGCAACACACGCCCTGTCAGCGTATTGCGCGCCGCGTAGAGCCTGCGCACCAGCGGCCCGGCTGCGTGCCAGTCACCGGCGTACAGGAAGTAGCTTTCCGGATCGCCATCCGGATGGGTGAGGTCCGCAGCATGGTGCTCCAGATGTGAGCGCCGGTAGATGCCGTATGGCAGCCAGATGCCAAGTGGTGCGGCGCCTAGCAGGGCATTGAGCCACGGCAGCCGGGTGGGATGGCCGTGCAGCAGTTCATGTTGCAGTGACAGGAACCACGTGGTCGCCAACGTCAGCAGCACGCAGGCGAGCGGCAGCCCGATCCGGTTGGCGTTGACCGCCACGCCGAACCACGACGCGTAGACGGCAACGATCAGCAGCCAGGTTGGCAATTCCGATCGCCACAGCCAATGACGGGCGGCGTGGGCCAGTTCGGCGCGCTGTCTGTTGTCGAGGTAGGTGGCCATGAATGCTGTGATGCAACGGGAAATGGACGTTCAGCTTACGGGCATGAGCCGCTGGACCGGAACGATTGAATGACCATATGAATATGCGCGTGCCCGGTGTCGGAGCACTTCCCGGCGTATTCCTCATGAGCTCATTCACCCGACGCCGGTGGGCGACCGTGACGGCATTCCCACGCGCCACCGCACAGCCGGATTTCGCATATGAATCGCACGCGCAAGCGATATCGACATGCGGATATCGTGCTTCGCCGTTCCCGCCGTATTGATTACCCTGAGTGGCCCCGAACCACGATGACGACATGGGAACTATCGATACGCTGGCGCCGCGCGACGCGGCCGTCAACCCGCACCCTGCCCCGCGCGGCGAAGCGCTACCGCCGGCCGGGGAAGTCGCCGTGCTGCGCGAGCGCGCGAGGGCATTACTGCCCGAGATCGCGGCCGAGGCCAGCGCGCGTGAGTCCCGGCGCGAGCTGCCCTTTGCGCTCGCCCGAAAGATCGCGAACGCTGGCCTGCTGACGTTCAGGATACCCAAGGCATATGGCGGCCCGGGTGGCAGCATTCGGGACACGATCCAGTTCGTCATCGACCTCGCGGCGGTCGACGCCAATCTCGCTCAATCTCTGCGGCCGAACTTCGGCCTCGTGGAAGGGATATTGGCAGGACAGGACAACGAAGCCGAACGCGACCGCTGGTTCAACCGCTTACTGTCTGGCCAGATCATCGGGAATGGCGGCATCGAACGCGGTGGCAAGCAGGGCGAAGTCAGGGCGACCATCGTGCGGAACGACGACCATCACGTCGTCAACGGCACGAAGTACTACAGCACCGGGGCACTGTACGCGGACTGGGTCACGTCCATCGCCCTGGACGAGACCGGGCAGGAAACTCATTTCACGGTGCCACGCCAACGCGCGGGCATGGAATTCGTCGATGACTTCGACACCATCGGACAACGCCTCACCGCCAGCGGTACCACGCGCTTTACGGACATGCGAGTGGAGCCGGACGAAGTCCGCCGCAGTCATGTTCCGCGGGACCGCCGGAATCCCGTCACGCCCGTGTTCCAGCTCTTCCTCGCCGCTACCGAGGCCGGCATCGCACGCAACGCGTTGAACGATGCGATCTGGTTCGCACGCAACAAGGCGCGGCCCATCAAGCACAGTTCGGCCGAGCGTTCGGTGGATGACCCCTACGTGCAGGAGACCATCGGCCAGATTGCCGCCGAAGTCTACGCGGCCGAAGCGGCCACGCTGCGCGCCGCTGACGCCATTGACGCCGCGTGGGCCGACCACCTCAGCGATGCCTCGCTGACGCAGGCGTCCATCGATGTGGCCCAGGCACAGTACTTCGCCGTGGGCGCCGCGCTGAAGAGCGCCGAGTACTTGTTCGACGTCGGTGGCGCATCGGCGTGTGATCGCACCTACAACCTCGATCGGCATTGGCGCAACGCACGCACCGTGGCGAATCACAATCCGCGCCAGTGGAAAGCCGCCGTCGTAGGCGCCTGGCTGCTCAAGGATCAGCCCCCACCTACCACGGGTCTGTTTTAGCACCTCGCAACTCACATCAATCAGGGACTCTCACAATGAAAACATGGACGCGCGCCCTCATCGTGGCGCTTGGGGTTGGCATCGGCGTGACCGGGGGCATGGGATCTGCCTCGGCGCAGGGCGCACCGGAAAAATCGAAGATCAAGGTTGGCATTTCGGCCGGCAACCAGGAGCAGATCTTCGATGTGGTCAAGAAAGTGGCCGCCCGGGACGGCCTGACGATCGACGTCGTGGTATTCAACGACTACCTGCAGCCCAACGAGGCGCTCGCGTCTGGCGATCTCGATGCGAACGCGTTCCAGCACAAGCCATTCCTCGACAGCCAGATCAAGACGCGTGGCTACAAGATCGTGCCGGCTGGCCTGACGATCACGGCGCCGCTCGGCATCTACTCCAAGAAGTACCACAGCATTGATCAACTGCCGGAAGGCGCGCGCATCGGCATCCAGAACGATCCGTCGAACGGCAATCGCGCGTTGCTGCTGTTGCAAAAGGCCGGCCTGATCAAGTTGAAGGTGGGGGTAGGCCAGAACGGCGTCAACGCGACGCCGCTCGATGTGGTGGAGAATCCGCGCAAGCTCAAGCTCGTGGAACTCGACGCCGCGCAGTTGCCGCGTGCGCTGCCTGACCTCGCGGCGGCATCGATCAACAACGACTATGCCTACCAGGCCGGACTGTCCTTGCAGAAGGACACCATTGCGATCGAGGATGCACGCGGCCCCTACGCGAATCTGATTGCCACGCGCCCGCAAGACAAGGAAAAGCCATGGGTGGCCAGACTGGTCAAGGCCTACCAGTCCGACGAAGTGCGCAACTTCATCAACACCCAGTTCAAGGGGTCGATCATCCCTGCATTCTGATCCCGAAGACGCGCAGCGACATCTGCGTGAATGACAACGAATTGCCTGCGGGAATCGCCGCAAAGGTCCAACGATGAACTCCGTCTTTCCGTTCGAACACCGGGCGTCTTTCACGCCCAACCCAGAACCGCGGCAGAAATTCTGGTTCGACCCGCTACCTGAGCGCCCCAGCGTGGCGGCCGAGCGCCGGCACCGTCAGGAGCGTCTTGCCGGCGCTTTCCGCCTCTTTGCACGCCAGGGCTTCGCGCTCGGCCTTGCCGGGCACATCACCGCGCGGGACCCCGAGTTTCCCGATCATTTCTGGGTCAACCCGCTCGGCGTGCATTTCTCGCGCATCCGCGTCTCCGACCTGTTGCTCGTGAACGCCCGCGGTGAAACAGTGGTCGGCAACCGCCCGCTGAACAAGGCGGCCTTTGCCATCCACGCGGCCATTCATGAGGCACACCCGCACGTCGTAGCAGCCGCGCATACGCATTCCACCTACGGCAAGGCCTGGTCCACGCTGGGCCGCAAGCTCGATCCTCTGACGCAGGATGCGTGCTCGTTCTTTGAAGACCACGTGCTGTTCGATGATTTCACCGGTATGGTCGTGGACAACTCCGAGGGGGATCGCATTGCGCAGGCCCTGGACAAGGGCAATGGCCAGACGTACAAAGGTGCGATCCTGAAGAACCACGGCATCCTGACGGCGGGTCCCACCGTGGAAGCCACGGGCTGGTGGTACATCGCGCTGGAGAACGCCGCGCACACGCAACTGCTCGCCGAAGCCGCCGGCACACCACAACTGATCGACACTGCCACGGCGCGGCACACACATGGCCAGGTGGGCGGCAATGAAGGCTCGTTGCACGCGTTCGAGAGCCTCTTCGCGGGGTTGGTGGATGCAGAACCCGATCTGCTCGATTAGACACGCCCGTCAAGATCGGCTTTCCCGGCCAGCGGATCGCTGAAGTGTTCCCGTACGAGCTGGACGGCCACCTGCCAGAGGGCGGGTGCGCCACTTTCGATGGTCGGCCCGTAACGCGCGAAGACCTGCTCCTCACTGACCTGAGGCGCGACCCAGGTGCCGCCGTCCGTTGCCACGTTGTGAAGTAGCGGCTGGAAGCGGTCCAACGCCTTGGCGAACTTCGCGTCGTCGCTCTCCGTCGCCTCGAATTCGGTCCAAAGACCGCGAAACTCGGCGGCTTGCGCATCCGGCAACAAGGAAAAGATCCGCTCCGCCGCCTGGCGCTCCCGTTCCACCTGATCGGCCTGCATCGACGGATCATGGAACGGTGTATCGCCGGCATCGATCTCCACAATATCGTGGAGGAGGAGCATCTTCACAACGCGGACCACGTCGACAGGCGCCGCCGCGTGCTCCGACAGCACGAGCGCATACATGGCGAGATGCCAGGAATGCTCGGCACTGTTTTCTCGACGCGAGCGATCGATCAGCGGCGACATCCTTACGACGCTCTTCAGTCGATCAATCTCTCTCAGGAAGGCGAGCTGCCGCTCCAGGTGGGAAAGGTCCATGGTGAACACGAGGCGATAAGAATCACTGGAAGGAAGAAGTCTAGCAGCCACCTTCGCGTGCTTCAGGCGCTACCCCCGCCAGCGGACACAAGACCGCTTGCCGTCGACCCGCAGGGACTTTACTTCGCATGCAAAGTATCAATATACTTCGCATACGAACTTAAACCCATGGAGACCGACATGACCACCCCGGAAATTCGCACCGACCTGACTGCCGGCGTGCTGACCATCACGCTAGCCAGACCGGACAAGAAGAACGCCCTCACGAATCAGATGTACGGCACGCTGGCTGATACCATCGAGCGCGCCGAGCACGATCGCAACATCCGCGTATTGCTGGTGCAAGGGGATGGGGACATGTTCACTGCAGGGAATGATGTGAGCGAGTTCGCAGCGATCGCGGTGGGAAAGGGTCCTGCCGAGCGTCATGTGCACCGCTTTCTGCATGCCTTGGCCAAGGCGACGGTGCCCATCGTTGCAGCGGTCCACGGCAAGGCCGTCGGCGTTGGCACCACCATGCTGCTGCATTGCGACTACGTGCTGCTGGCGCAGGATGCGCAACTGATCACACCTTTCGTGAATCTCGCGCTCGTGCCTGAGGCGGCCTCGAGCTACCTGATGCCGCTGTGCATCGGCCACGCCCGGGCATTCGAGATGTTTGCGATGGGTGAGCCGCTGGACGCCCAGACTGCCGTGGCGTGGGGCATCGCCAACAGGGTCTGCAACAACGATCAACTTCGTGCGGAAGCGCGCCGCATGGCCGAGCGCATCGCCGCCAAGCCGGCCGGTTCCCTCAGCGCGATGAAGGCGCTGATGCGTAAAGCCGAGGCGCTGGTGGCCCAGATGGATAGCGAGAGCGCCAAGTTCCAGGAACGGCTGACGAGCGCCGAGGCCAGGGAGGCGTTTGCCGCCTTCGCCGAAAAACGCAAGCCAGATTTCTCGAAGGTGACGCAGCAGTAAGCGTGCACGCTGCGGCCCCAGCCGCAGCCCAGGTTACGCGTCCCCGTCGTCGGCAACGGGAAACTTTTCCTGCAGGCTGGCGAGCCACCGCGCCACCACGTCGACTTCCGCCTCCGTGAAGCCCTCGGTCAACTTTGCATTAAGGTCCTTCATGCGCGTCTTGGAACGCTGGCGCGCGGCACGCCCTGCATCCGTCAGCCACAAGCGCGATGCCCGGCCGTCGGTCTCATCGGCCCGGCGCTCGATCAATCCAGCTTTTTCGGTCCGGTCAGCCAGACCGCTGATGCCCGGCGCGCCCAGATCGAGCGCAGCAGCCGCCTCGCTCATCAGTGCACCGTCGTGCGTGCCCAGGAAGAACAGCAGCCCGGACTGAGCCGCTGTCACCCCGCCACCGGCTGCGCGCGTCTGCCATCGTTGCAGTCGACGCTGGCCAACGTTCAATAGATATACAAGGCGATGCTGCATCTTCCTGAGGCAAGAGTTGTCGTGATTAGTTCGCATGTGAATCATATCACGCACATCGCCTTGAACCCGTCCGCTCAGGCGTTGAAACCGCCGTCGATCGTCAGGCTTGCACCAGTAACGAAACCAGCCTCCGGGCTGGCCACGTAGGCAACCATGCCTGCGATCTCGGCCGGATGCGCGTGACGCTCCAGGGCCATCAGGGCATGGAGGGCGCCGCCGAAATCGCCGGACTCCGGATTCATATCGGTATTGGTCGGACCGGGTTGGACATTGTTGACCGTGATGCCCTTCGGCCCGAGGTCGCGCGCCATGCCTTGCACGAGCCCTTGCAGCGCCGACTTGCTCATCGCGTAAGCCGCGCCGCCCGGGAACGGCATGCGCTCGGCATTGCAGCTGCCGATATTGATGATGCGACCGCCCTGCCCCATGTGCGGCAAGACCGCCTTCGACGCGACGAAGACGGCGCGCACATTCACTTCCAGGGTCTTGTCGAAGTCTTCCAGCGAGAAGGTATCGATCCCGCCCATCAGCAGCACGCCGGCATTGTTCACGAGGATGTCGATCTTGCCAAAGTGCCGCGCGGCGTCGTCGATGGCGCGCGTGAGCGAGGCCGCATCGCCTGCGTCCGACTGGATGGCCAGTGCGCGGCTGCCAGCGGCTTCCACGCTGGCCACCAGTGCGTTGGCGTTGGCGGTCGAGCCCTTGTAGGTAAATGCCACGGCTGCGCCGTCCTGCGCCAGACGCTGGACGATCGCGGCGCCAATGCCGCGGGCGCCGCCAGTAACGAAAGCAACCTTGCCGGCAAAGGTGGTGGGGGTGGTCATGTCGAAACTCCATCGGGTTAGGGTGAGTGAAGTATCCACACACGATTACCGCGCGAATAGCCCATAATCCGGATCATCAATTTCAACCAAAAGTATCGGATCTGACGATGGAAGGCCTGAGTCTTCTCGAATCCTTCATCCTGAGCGCCCAAACGGGCAGCTTCTCGGGGGCCGCGCGGCGTCTGGGCGTCACGCCCGCTGCGCTCAGCAAGAACGTCGCGCGCCTGGAAGCGCGGCTCGGACTGCGGCTGTTCCATCGCAGCACGCGCAATCTGACCCTCACGGCCGACGGCGAGCGCTTTCTGCACGAGGTGACCGCGCCCTACGCGGACTTGCAGGACGCCTTTTCCCACGCGGCGGAGCGCAGCGGCGCGCCGTCGGGGATGCTGAAAGTGAGCTTGGGGGTCGCGTTCGGGCGGGAATACCTGGTGCCGATGCTTGGCGAATTCCTGGGCCGCTATCCGGAAGTCGTGCCGGACTGGCATTTCGATAACCGGCCCGTCGACCTGATCGGCGGCGGCTTCGATGCGGCGATTGGGGGTGGCATCGAACTGAGCCAGGGGGTCATCGCCCGGGAATTGGCTCCCGCGCACGTGATCGTCGCGGCATCGCCGGCCTATATGGCGACCCGGCGCATGCCGAGGCACCCCTCGGAGTTGGCCCAGTTCGATGGCATCGCCCGGCGCTCGGTCGCCACCGGCCGCCAGTACGCATGGACCCTGCGCAATCCGTTCGGTGAGAAGGCCCTGGCCGAGTGCCGCACCCGCCTTATTTTCGACGACCCGGAAGCCATGGCGCACGCAGCGATGCTTGGCCACGGCGTGGCCATGCTGCCGATGCCGCACGCTTCCCGCTGGCTGCTCAGCGGCGACCTCATCCGGTTGCTGCCCGGCTGGTACGCGGATATCGGGCCGATCTGCCTCTATTACCCAAACAAGCAGCAGCTGCCGCTCAGGACGCGTGCGTTCATCGATTTCGTAGTCGATGCGTTCCGCGAACAGCGCCTGGCTGCGCGTTTCGATAGCCGCTGAGGCCATGCAAGACGAATAACGCGGCTCCAGTTGAACGTGGTGCCAGAGCTGTCGCTCCGATGGACGACCACGATCTTCATATCTGGCCAGCAGCAGGCCAGGATTTTTCGCCGCAATGGCCGGATCGTTCCAGTTGACGATTCTTCCCTGGTAGATCTCCGTGAGCAGCGCACCGGTCATGCGTAACTGCCCCGGGCGGACGCCATCCAGGTTGAACACGGGCACGACACCGCCGATCACGATGGGAAATTGCTATGGCAGACACATGACAGTCACAATCGCGAATCGCCCTCGCCCACGTGGGCGCCTGGCCCCTGTCTCGCCATCACGTCCTGCGGATTGCGCAACGGACACGCCTTCAGCGACAGGCAGCCGCAGCCGATGCAGCCGTCGAGTTGATCGCGGAGCAACGTCAACGCACGAATGCGGGCGTCGAGGTCTTCCCGCCAGGACGCTGACAGCCGGCGCCAGTCGGCCACGGTCGGTGCCTTGCCTGCCGGCAAACGCGCGAATGCGTCGGCAATGACCGCGAGCGGCACGCCCATGCGCTGGGCAATGCGTAAAACAGCCAGCCGACGGAGGATGCCGCGCGGATAGCGGCGCTGGTTGCCAGCGCTGCGCGTGCTCGAAATCAATCCCTTCGATTCGTAGAAATGGAGCGCGGACGCGGCCACGCCGCTGCGCTCGACCACTTCGCCAATGGTCAGCGGATCGCGGGCGCGCATCGGGTGCACCGGGGGCTCCAACGGAACGTTCTTCGGGGGGCGGCTCATGACAGGACCATAGAGGACAAGGAAAGCCCTTGCAGCGCGCATGGTATCGCATCGAAGCTTGACCTCAAGTGCACTTGAAGTGTGACACTGGCATCCCTTCTCCTTCCAGGACCCTGCCATGCTGCTCGAATCGCCGCGCGCCCCGTACCTCCAGTTCATGAACCCGCCCGACCTCTACGACCCGCGCCTGAACGGCTATTCACATGTCGCGGTGGTGAACCGGCCCGCGAAGATCATCTTCGCGGCGGGCCAGGGTGGCGAGGACATGTGCGGCGGCCTGCTGACCGACTTCACGGCGCAGGTCACCCGTGCACTGTCCAACCTGCGCGTGGCGCTGCAGGCCGGCGGTGCGGATATCCCAGATGTGGCCAAGATCACGGTGCTGATCGTCGATCATTCGATGGAACGACTGGCCATCTTCAGCCGCGCCTGGCAGGCCCTGCTGGGCGACTGGCCGGCCCCCGCCTGCACGCTGATTCCCGTGCCAAGGCTGGCGATTGACGGCATGCTGTTCGAGATCGAGGCGGTGGCGGTGCTGCCGGAATAACAGGTCTGGACCAATCCAAACCGGGCGACTCCATTTACTATGCTAGTCACCATCGACCGGCACGGGAGCGAGCTTGGCCAATCCGGATCTTCTCGATCGCGACCCAATGGCCGCGCGCGTCGTCGCTGCGCAAGCCAGCCCTTGTGACGAACTCGTCATCCGTACGCAGCCCAACGCGGTCGATCGTCCGTGCCGGCGCAAACGTATGGCGCTCGCCGCGACGATCCTCGGCTCAAGCATGGCGTTCATCGACGGCTCCGTCGTCAATGTTGCGCTGCCCGCCATGCAGAGCGAGCTCGGCGCGAGCGTTGCGGCAATGCAGTGGATCGTTAACGCCTACCTGCTCTTTCTCGGGTCCCTCGTGCTGGTGGGCGGATCGATGGGCGACAAGCTCGGCCGCCGCACGGTGTTCATCGCCGGCGTCGGGGTCTTCACGGTGGCGTCGGCCGCTTGCGGGCTCGCGCCAAACGCGAGTTCGCTGATCGTCGCGCGCGCTGTCCAGGGCATTGGCGCGGCGCTCTTTGTCCCCAGTAGTCTCGCGATCATCGGCGCCGTGTTCGAAGGCGAAGCACGCGGACGGGCGATTGGCACCTGGGCGGCCGTCGGCGCGATCACGTCGGCGGTGGGGCCGGTGGCAGGCGGCGCGCTTGTCGACGCGTTGTCGTGGCGCGCGATATTTTTCCTCAACGTACCGCTTGCAGCGCTGACAATTGCGCTGGCGATGTCGTCAGTGCCGAATAGCCACAAGCTCGATGCGCCTCAGCAACTGGACTGGCCCGGCGCGCTGAGCGCGGCGGCCGGGCTCGCCACCCTCACCTATGGCCTGACCCAGGTGTCGGCGCGCGGCTTCGCGCATCCGCTCGTACTGGGCACGATCGGCGCCGGCGTGCTCGTGCTGGGCGCATTCGTGAGGATCGAAGCGAACAACCGTCATCCCATGATGCCACTCGACGTGTTTCGCTCCCGCGATTTCACCGGCGCCAACCTCGTCACCCTACTGCTCTACTTCGGTCTGGGCGGCGCACTGTTCTTCCTGCCGTTCACGCTGATACGCGCACATGCCTACACCGCAACCGAAGCAGGCGCCGCGCTGCTACCGGTGCCGGTCATCATCGGCTTCCTATCGCGCTTCACCGGCAGCCTGACAAGCCGCTTCGGTTCGCGGGCACTGTTGAGCGCTGGCCCGGCCGTCGCCGGCATCGGATTCGCGATGCTGGCGCTGCCGTTCGTGCATGGCGGCTATTGGACCGGATTCTTCCCGGCACTCGCCGTGCTCGGGCTCGGTATGACGATCACCGTCGCGCCACTCACGGCGACGGTAATGGGCTCCGTGCCGGGCGACCAGGTAGGCATCGCCTCCGGCATCAACAACGCGGTTGCCCGGGTGGCGAGCCTGCTGGCCGTTGCGGTGCTCGGCATCGTGTTCGTGTGGTCGCACGAAGCGGCGCTGTCGGCGCGGCTGGATGCACTGCATATTCCTCAGGATGCACGCCAGACCGGGCAATTGCTGGAGCCGGACGGAGCGGCAGCAGGCGACACCCGTACACCGCCTCAGGGCCCCTTGGCGCGGGCGGAGGCCGAAGCCATCGCTGACGCCCTGCGCGCGGTGGCGCTTGTGGCCGCCGCCTGCGCGTTTGCCGGAGCGGGTGTAGCGATGGCGACCATCCAGCGCCGCAAGTGACGTGCTTCGCGTCGGCCGCAGAAGGCGAGCGTAAATCCACCTTTACAAAATCCCACGGCGAAATGCCATGCAGCACGATTATCGAAGCGCATGGCGGCCGGTTGTGGGCGAGTGCCAATCTGCCACGGGGAGCCGTTGTGCAGTTCATCGTGCCTGAGAAGCCCACTGATCATGGATGCCGAAGCGCAGTTGCCTTCGGCATCCATGATGAAGGGCTCTGTGTGGGACCTACGCGAAGTCAAGCACCTCTGCTACTGCGCGGCGCGGCTTTTGCGCCCAGTTCTCGGGCAGGGCTGACCCGACGGACAGCAGCATGACGGGCACTTCGTCTTCGGCCAGCCCGAACTCACTTGCTACCGCCTCGGCGTCGAAACCGATCATCGGCGACGAACCCAGGCCCAGCGCATGCGCAGCATAGATCAACGCCGTCGCGCCGATGGCACCGGTGCGTACCGCCTCGTCGCGCTGGAGCTGCGGATGCTCGAAGTACAGGCCGCGCGCAGCATCTTCGAACCCCGTGGCGACCTTCGCCGGCATGATGCCCGCCTCCACGGCTGGCGCCAGGCGCTTCGGCAACACCCGATGGTCGGCCAACTGTCCGCAGATGATGAAGGTAACGGAGGCATCGGTGATCTTGGGCTGGTCCCAGGCAACGACCCGCAGGCGCGCCTTGGCTTCAGGCGTGCGCACTGCGATGAAGCGCCAGTTCTGCAAGTTGAAGGATGTCGGCGCAGTGGTGGCGACTCTTACCAACTCGCGGATCTGATCGTCGCCCACGGTAAAGGCAGGGTCGTACAGACTGATGGTACGACGGCTCACAAGGGATTCGATGATAGCGTTGGCCATGGTGATTCCTATGGTCGAAGGACTGGGTTGAGAGGCACGGGTGGTGATCTGTTGCGATCGTAGTAACACGGCGCAGAACAAATCTTATGGAATCCGCCGGCCTGCCGGTAGATCCGGGAAGGCGCTCACAGCGTTGTCCTGCCGGCACCAATCCTCCCGTAGCTTCGGGTAACGATGCAATGTGATATTGCCGTTTGCAGCTGCCGTTCCCCCAGGCAAAGTGAAAATGCCGCAACACCGCTCCGACGAGGAGACAGTGCTGCGGCATTCTTTCTTGCGCAGCCGAACCCGGGAAGATCAGTCTGCCTGGTACTTCGGCGAGCGCGGGCCGTACAGGATGCCACCCGGCATGCCGGCGGACAAAAGACGCACACTGGCCGTGCCGGCCACCGGATAGCTGGCGTCGGTCAGATGATTGACCGCCTGGTTGATGGCGGCGGTGATCAGCATGCCGATTAGGCCGCCGCCGCTGTTGCCACTGTCGTTAGCTGCCACTGCCGTGCCGCTCCACAACACGTCGCCGGTCTTCAGGTCTACCAGCTTCGCATTCGCGGCCACGCGGGTCACGCTGCTCAGTACCTGGTAACGCGAGCCGTAGTCCGTCACGGTCACGTACAGCGCGGCATCCGCACCGAAGATTTCGCGCAGCTTGGGCACGGGTGCCGTGTGGATGTCTCCAGGCACGGTCAGGCCATTCTGCCGGAACGTTTCGTCGACCAGCGCCACCGGCAGCACGTAGTAACCCGACTCAGCCAGCGGATACGTGGCTTGCGACAGCATGGCGTACGTGGCCTTGATGTCAGGCGACTCGTTCAGCGGCGGCAGCACCACGATCGAACGCGGGCGAGCGGCCTTGAACGCAGCGTAATCCACCTGTTTTCTGGGCACGGCACAGCCTGCGAACAACATCACGATGCCGAGCGTGGCGACGTAGGTCAGCATTCGACGCATCATTTGACGCTCCCTTCCGTGGCATCTGCCTTGGCGGGCGGCGTGGCGCCCACCGTCACATCCTTGCGCTCGTCAGTCTTCACATTGCGCATCAGAAAATCCATGTAAGGCGTGGACTCCGGGAACAGCGTCTTCTCTGTCTGGAATTCCTTGACCATCTGATCGCCCTTCCCGACATTCAGATACAGCATGCCAAGCTGGGCGTGATAGCCAGGTGGCACGCTTCCGCCTTTCGCCTTGATCTTTTCCAGGCCACTTTCCAGCGCGGTGATCTGCGCTTCCTTCGATTCGCCCTTGAAGTACGCGTAGACCTGGGATTGATACCCCTCCCATTGGTACATCGATTGTGGACCTGCACAACCGGCCAGCAGGCCGGCAGCCGACAAAAACGCCGCGTTGCGCAGCGTAACCCATGACTTCATTGTTGTTCTCGCTCTTGTTGGTATAGGCCTATGCGTTTACTGCGCCGGCTTCCATGCGCCGCTTTCGATCGCGCTGACCAGGTTGTTCACGGCTTCACGCATGGCCAGGTCCATCACCTTGCCATTGAGCGTGGAGTCATAGCTGGCCGTACCGCCAAACCCGATCACCTCGCGATTGGACAGCTTGAATTCGCCGGCGCCCTGCGTGGCGTAAACCACTTCAGAGGTGCTGATGTTGACGACGTTCAGGTTCACCTTGGCATAAGCGACCTGCTCGCGGCCGCGGCCGAGAATACCGAAAAGCTGCACGTCGCCCACTTCCTTGCGGCCAAATTCGGTGATATCGCCGGTCACCACGAAGTCGGCGCCCTTGAGCTTCTGCGCCTGATTCTTGATAGCGGCTTCGCGCTTGATCTCGTCGAGGTTCTCACGCTCAAGCACACTGAAACGGTTGGTCTGCTGCAGGTGCGTCACCAGGCTGGTCTTGGCCTGGCCGCTCAGACGGTCGATGCCGTCGGAGAACACGCCGCGCATGTAGTTGGAACGGTTATCGAACTTGCCTACGGCAATGGGGGTGCGCACGCCGTTATAGGGGCGGCTCGCGCTTTCCACCTTTTGCACCGGCAGCGCGGTCGACGATTCAGTTGCGCATCCCGCCAGACCGATGGCGGCGGCAGCGGCGGCACCGAGCAGGCAGTAGTTCTTGAGACTCTTCAATTCATTTCTCCAGACAAGGAACAAAACGACACATCTATCACGCCGTGACCGAGTGTGGATTGATCCCATTCAACCCTCTACGGTATCGGCAGCCGCAAGTCTGAATTAAGGCAAAATCCGCGGGATCCCCTCTTCGGTAGGGAGACCAACGCACAGTTCCCAAGTCGTTCCGCGAACTTGCCTGCGAGTCATGAGTGAAGCGATAAAGATTCCACAGGGAATCACAAGGGAGAACCTTTGGCGCAAGCAACGCCCGGCTACGCCCCACCCAAAACAGGCTCGTAGGAAGCAGTCCGCGTCATCGCCAGTTGCCACGATGGGGGGGCCCCAATGCATTGGTTCAGGTGCGAGGTGAAGGCCCGAAGCTTGGCCGAGGCGCGGGGCTGGGCGCGTAGCAGGTAGATGCCGCCTTGCGCCTGAGGGCGGAGGCCATCCAGCAGCAATTCTTCCAGCCGCCCCGCGCCGATGTCCTCGCCGACCGACCAGTCCGGCATCAGGGCGATGCCCAGCCCCTGCAATACCGACAGCCGCCGCGCATCGCAATCGTCGCACTCGACTGCGAACAGCGCCTGCGCGGCGTGGGTGGGTTCCAGGAGTTCGCGCCAGCCGCGCATGCTTGTGCTGTGGCCCCGGTCGATCAGGCGGTGGTGCTGCAGCTCGTCGGCGTGCACCGGCCTGCCATGCGCGCGCAGGTAGTCCGGCGTGGCGCAGATCACGTATCGTTGGCTGGCCACGCGCTGGGCGATCAGGTTGCTGTCAGCCTGTTGCCCGACGCGCACCACAACGTCGAATCGTTCGAGCACCGGATCGACCACGCGCTCGGTCAGCTCCAGCTCCACGGTCAGGTCCGGATACTGTGCGTAGAGGGAGCCGAGGTGCGGCACGACGTGCCGCCGCGCAAACGCCGGAAGGCACGCCACGCGCAGCCGGCCGCTAACGCCCTGCTCCAGCGCCGTCACCGCATCGCGCGTTTCGTTGAGTTCCTGGAGGATGCGCGCGGCCCGCTGGTAGAGGAGATCGCCCGCCTCCGTGCGGACCAGCGCCCGCGTGGAGCGCGTGAACAGCGCCACGCCCATTTCCCGCTCCAGCACATCGATCTGGCGCGATACCGACGACGCCACCTGCCCGCGCCGCCGCGCGACGGCCGAGAAGCTCCCTTCGCGCGCCACATCGACGAAGACGGCCAGGTTCTCAGCAAAGCGAATGAATTCCATTTGTGCGCTCCCCGCAAAGGCATTACGCGTCCGGCTTGACTTTCCACCGCAAACCGACAGGAATAGTATCAACATCCCAGACCAGAGAGGCAAGTCTTTGCGAAACGCGCAAAGCATGCAGCCTCCGTCATCCGGATTGTCGAAACCCTACTGGAAGGCACCGCAATGGAGACAACTTACCTCTCAGCCGCCCTGCGCTCGATGCGCGGGCGCCCCCGCCGCATGCTGGCCGCCGCGCTCCTCATGTGCGCAACCGGGCACGTCATGGCCGACGACTGGCCGGCCAAGACGGTCACGATCATCGTGCCCTATGCGGCGGGCGGCACCGTCGACAAGGTCGCACGGCAGGTGCAGGATGGCTTGCACACCCGCCTGGCGCAAACGGTCGTGGTGGATAACCGCGCGGGCGCCGGCGGCACCATCGGCACCGGCCAGATTGCCCGGAGCCCTGCGGATGGCTACACGCTCGGCATGGTGTTCGATTCTTTCGCCACCGAATCCCACATCTATCCGAAACTGCCCTATGTCGCGAAGCGTGACCTGACGGGCGTGTCGTATATGGTCCGCTCCCCGATGGTGCTCGTGGTGCCGGCCAGTTCGCCCTACCAGACCCTTCAGGATTACGTCAACGCCACGCGTACGCCGAAGAAGGTCTCGTACGCGTCGGTGGGCGCCGGGAGTTCGAACCAACTTGTGGCGGAAGCGTTCTTCGAAGCCGCCGGCACCAGCGGCATTCACACCCCCTACAAGGGTGGCGGGCCCGCGATCAACGACCTGCTGGGCGCCCACGTGGACTCGATGATCGCCAGCCTGCCGCTGATCCTGCCTTACGTGCAGGCCGGCAAGCTGCGCGCGCTGGCGGTAACCTCTCCGCAGCGCGACGCCCGTCTGCCCGAGGTGCCCGCCGTAGCGGAACGCTACAAGGGCTTCGAAGCCTACTCGTGGGTGGCGATGATCGCGCCGGCCAAGACTCCGCCCGCCGTGCTGGAGAAACTGTCCGCGGCGGTGACCGCCACGCTGCGCGACCCGGCCATCGCCAAGCAGTTGAGCGCCGGCGGCTTCGAGATCGTGGCCGGCAATGCCGCCCAGACCAACAAGCTGATCCAGGACGAGTCCGCGCGCTGGGGTCGCCTGATCAAGGCCCGCAACATCACACTCGAATAGATGCCGCCGTCATGAATCCTTTCGTCTATCAGTCCCGCCCGCAGCGCGTGGTCTTCGGCGCGGGCTCGCTGGCCCGACTGCCTGAGGAAGCCGATGCGCTCGGCGTCAAGCGCGTGCTCGTGCTCTGCACGCCCGGGCAACGGGCACTCGCGGAGCGGGCCAGCGCGTTGCTGGGTGACCGCAGCGCGGGCATCTTCGATGGCGCCGTCATGCACGTGCCCGTCGAACAGGCCCGCAAGGCGCGCACGGTGGCGGCGGAGCGTGGCGCCGACTGCGCGCTGGCCATCGGCGGAGGATCGACGATCGGTCTCGGGAAGGCGATTGCGCTGGAGTCCGCGCTGCCGGTCATCGCTGTGCCCACCACCTACGCCGGCTCGGAAGCGACGCCGATCTACGGCCTGACCGACGCCGGCCTGAAGCGCACCGGACGCGATGCCCGTGTCCTGCCGCGCACGGTCATCTACGATCCGGAGTTGTCACTGCGCCTGCCGCGCATGGTCAGCGTGACCAGCGGCATCAATGCCATCGCCCATGCAGCCGAAGGCCTCTATGCTGGCGATCGCAATCCGGTCAGCGACTGGATGTCGCGCGAAGGTATCGCGGCGCTGGGTCGTGCGCTGCCCGTCATTGCGCGGGAAGGTGGTGAGGACGGTGCGGAAAGGCTCGCCGCACGTGGCGATGCGCTCTATGGGGCGTGGCTGTGCGGGGCCGTGCTTGGCAGCGTCACGGCAGGGTTGCACCACAAGCTGTGTCATACGCTGGGCGGCACCTTCAACCTGCCGCATGCAGAAGTCCATACGATTGTGCTGCCGCATGCGCTGGCCTACAACGCCCCTGCCGCGCCGGCCGCCATGGAGGCCATCGCTCGTGCGCTGGGCGCCACCGATGGCAACGCGCCGGCGGCGGTCTTCGACCTCGCCGCCTCGCTCGGCGCCCCTACCGCGCTGCGCGATATCGGGTTGAAGGAAGAGGATCTGGAGCGGGCATGCGAACTGGCCCTGCAGAATCAGTACCCGAATCCGCGACCATTGGAAGCGTCTGGCATCCGTACCCTCCTGCGCGACGCCTTCCTGGGCAGTCGTCCGACGCTTCCCCAGGGAAGCTGAACGATTAACCCTGTGCTGGCGGCGCAGCTGTCGAGCCGCGTACCACCAGTTCCGGCCGCAATTCGATGACGACGGTGGCAGTCTGTGGCTTGTCGATCCGGCGCAGCAGCAGTTCGGCCGCCTGTTCGCCCATGTCATGGACCGGGATGCGGATGGTTGTCAGCGGCGGCGTCAGTGCATCGACAAAAGGCATGTCGTTGTGGCCGACCACCGAGACGTTCTCCGGACAGCGCAAGCCGCGCTCGCGCAGAAAGTCGTAGCAACCCATGGCCACGAGGTCATTGCCGGCGGCAATGGCGGTCAGGTCGGGCAGCGATTCGAACAACTGGTCACAGGCCCTGCGGCCGGCCTCCCGGGTATAGCTCTCCGCCTCGACGACGGCATACGCGCCGCGCCGCAACCGATGGCGTTTGACCGCCTGCATGAAGCCTTCCCGGCGCAACTGTCCCGTGGAGGTACTCGCGGGACCGGCAATGTGACCGATGCTGCGGTGACCGAGCGATACCAGATGATCGACCGTCAGCGCCATCGCCAGCTGGCTGTCGCTGACCACGCAGGACGCCCGGCCGGTATGCTCGCCGCGATTCACCATGACCACCGGAATGCCGAGCTGGAAGCAGTAGTCGAGCAAGGGATCGTCGCGTTCCGCCGTGGCCAGCACCAGCCCTTCCACCTGCCTGGCCAGCAACTGATCGATCACGAAACGCTGCCTGAGGCGCTCCACGCCGGCATTGACGACGATCGGCACATAGCCGTGCCGGCCAAGAACGGCCTCGATCCCCGCCAGGATGGGCGGGAACACCGGATTCGCGATGTCCGGCAGCACCACGCCGATCAGCCCCGAGCGTTGCGTGCGCAACCCCGCCGCGATGCGGTTCGGGCGGAACCCGCGCAATTCGGCCAGCTTCAGGATCCGTGTGGCCACTTCTTCGGCCACCAGATGGCGCGTGGCGGGATTCATCACGCGAGACACCGTCGAATAGTGGACATCGACCTCGGCGGCGAGGTCCTTGATGGTCACGCGTTTGCGCTCGGACATGGGCAGGCAGACGCCACGTTGGCTGTTGGAATGCGCCATTCTAGCGCCTGCCGCCCCGGCGCCGCTTATTCCCCTGCCCGCACGCCGGACTGTTTCACCACAGGCGCCAGCTTGCCAATTTCGGCCTGGATATAGCTGGAAAACTCCTGCGGCGTGCTGGCGCGCGCCTCGGCCCCCTGGGCCGCCAGCCGCTCGCGCACATCGGGAGACGCCAGCGCCTTGCCGATCTCGGCATTCACCGCCTGAATCACCTCCTTCGGCGTGCCGGCCGGCGCCAGGACGCCGAACCACGAATCGAACGCATAGCCGGGCAGCCCCGCCTCCGCCACGGTCGGCACATCGGGCAACGCGCCTGCGCGTGCTGGCGTGGTCACCGCCAGCGCACGCAACTTGCCTTGCTTGACAAACGGCAGGGCCGATACAGTCGGCGCGAACATCATGTCGCCGCGCCCCGCCATCACGTCGGTCAGGGCTTCGCCGGTACCCTTGAACGGAATGTGCACGATGTCGATGCCCGCCCGCATTTTGAACATCTCACCACTCAGGTGCGTAGAACTGCCCGAACCGGCGGAATCGAAGTTCAGGGTGCCCGGCTTGGCCTTCGCGGCAGCCACGATATCGCGCATCGACTTGTACGGACTGGCGGCGTTGACCACCAGCACGTTGGGCACCGAGGCGACCAGTGACACCGGCGCGAAGTCCTTGAGCGTGTCGTAGCCCAACTTCGGATAGAGCGTGGCGTTGATGGCATGGCCCACGGAGACCAGGATCAGCGTGTAGCCATCGGGCGGCGACTTGGCAACCGTGGTGGCGCCCAGCGTGCCGCCGGCGCCGGGCCGATTGTCCACCATCACCTGCCATTGGCCGCCCTCCCCAATCTTTGCGCCGATAATGCGCGCCAGGATATCGGTGGCACTGCCCGCCGAGAACGGCACGATCAGCCGGATCGGCTTGACGGGATACTGGGGTTGCGCGATGACGGTGTACGGCAGCCCAAGCGCCGCGATCACTCCAAGGGCCGCAATGGGGCGGAAAAACTGTCGTCTCATGGTTGTCTCCTCACGATGCAATGGCGTGCGCGGATGTCAGAAAAAGTGCCGCATGCCGAGCGCAAAGGTCTGCGGATCGGCACCGGCGCTGACACCGAGCTCGTTGATGGCGAAGTCGTAGATCGCGTTTTTCTTGTTATTGATGCGGCTGTAGTACGCGTAGAGTGCGGTGCGCTTCGATAGCGGATAGTCGTAGCCCACCGTGAACTGCATGGCATTGGTTTCCGAACCGCTGCGGAAGAATCCGATCGTGTCCGTGGACGATCCCGTGCCGTTGGCGGCATAGGCCACCCCCACCCGCACGCTGCCGGTCCCAAGCTTCTGCACCAGCGATGCGTAGTACCCGTTGCGCTGCAGGTCGCCCGTATCGGTGCGGTAGTGCAGGTGCTCATAGAGCGCGGCCAGGCGCGTGCCCGGGAACAGCTGGTAGGCCAGCGCGACCTTCAGCGCATCGTCATTGCGCCCGGCCGCCTGGTAGTGCGAGTGAACTTCGTAGGCGACGGTCGCCCCCAGCGGGCCGCGCTCGTAGACCAGTGCGGCGGAGTACAGCGCCGGATTGCGCGGCACCGTCGTCTTCTCTTCCGGCAATCCCCAGCCGAGCCAGAGGCTGGCACCCCCCAGCTGCGGCGAGCGGTACTGGATGATGTTCTTCTGGCGCCGGTCGAACGAACTCGTGTCCTGGACGTTGTCGGAGCTGGAGGTCGAGCCATTGCCGATCAGCGCCACATAGCCGGCCGTGGTCGGGTAGTACGGATCGTAGCCAGCGGTCGACTCTGTATAGGGCGTCTGCCAGTGGCCCATGAACAGCAGCCCGTAGTCGCCCTGCAGGCCCACGCGCGTATTGCGGCCTGCGATCTGGCCCTGCCCGGTGTCCAGCGAGACGTTGCTCTCGATCTGCCACACGGCCTGGAGCGAGCCGCCCAGGTGCTCCACGCCCCGAAAGCCGAATACCGACCGGTTGTTGGTCTGCCGCACCGTACTGCCCAGCTTTGTCCCGTCCGTCGCCGTGCTGGCCCGCGAGTACTCGATGGCCGTGTTGAGCCGCCCGTATATCGTCACGCTGTCTTCCGCCATCGCTTCCCGGGCGATGACGGTGGACATCAGGGCCAGCGGAATCACATGACGTCGCCTGAAAACTCTCTGCATCTGGGTCTCCTCGTGTTGTTATGAAGTGGATGATTGCAAACGTTTGCAGAAGCGCAACAAAAAATCAGGGCCTGGCGGTGGCCGTGGCCGGATACGGCATGGCCAGCAACAGCATCGCGGGCCGGTTAGACGGATTGCTCACCTCGCGGGCCTCCCCAGGCGCCAGCCGGACCGAATCGAACTGCCCCAGCGTCACAGTCTCCTCCGGCGTGCGGATGCAGACCTCGCCTTCCAGCACGACGTAGTGCTTCTCCATCGGCGAGGCGTCGAGCGACGTATGGCCGCCCGGCAGGATGATCGACACGCCCATCCACAGCGCATCGGAAGGCCCCGCCTCGTGGCCTTGCAGCCGCAGACAGTGCATACCTTGATGATTGGCCGGATGGTAGGCCGGCGCCTGGGCGAAGCGGGTCGTATTCATGGCGTCAGCACCACGCGTTCGGTGGCGCCTTGCAGCACGGCGCGATAGGCGTCCCGTGCGTTGGACAGCGCGTACGTGTAGTCGGGCAGCACCGGGAACGGCTTCAGCGCGCCGGAGGCGAACATCGGCGCCAGCGCATCGAGGATCTTCGCGCAGGCTTCGCAATCCAGGGCCAGCGTATCCACGCCCACAAAGGTGTGCTGGCCACGATAGAACGCGAAGATGTCGAACGGCACCGGCTTTTCAATCGTCGAGATGAAGACCTGCGTGGCGCCAATCGCCATGGCCAGGTTCGCCTGCTCGAAATAGGGGCTGCCCACCGTGTTGTAGACGATGTCCGCGCCATGCCCGTCGGTTTCCTCACGCACGACGGCTGAGATGGTTTCCCGGCTGGCATCGATCATGCGCACCGTTCCGCTCGTGTGGCCACGGTACGGCTCGGCGCCGCGCTCGACAGCGAACACGCGTGCGCCCAGCGCGGTCGCGATCTGGATCGTGGCCTGGCCGACCTTGCCGTTGCCGCCGCAAACGAGCACCGTGCTGCCGGCGCCAGGCATCCCTGCGCGGCGCAGGCCCTCATACGCGGTGATGAACGGTACACCGACGGCACCGGCTTCCAGCAACGACAGCGTCGCCGGCTTCTCGCGCACGGCGTTCACGCCGATGCGCAAGTACTTGCCATGCGTGCCGTCGCGACGGATGCCAAGCTCGCCGCCACTGCCCCAGACCTGCCGGCCAATCCATTCCGAAGGGCCGTCGATCACAACGCCCGCGTAGTCCCGGCCCGGCGTGCGCGGCCATACGGCATGCGGCATCATCCCGAGCGTGGCCTTCACGTCGCTGGGATTCACCCCGGCGCTGGCGACTTCGATGATGCACTGGCCCGGGCCAGCCTCGGGGCGCGGCAGGCCGGTCAATGCGAGTTCGAGCGTGTCGATGCTGGGGGCTTTCTGATGAACCTGGATGGTATTCATGGTGATATCGAATGCTGTGTGCGGTGAATGGTGATGTCAGGCGTCGCGCAGGCCCAGCACGGTGCGGGCCTCTGATGAAGAAGCGATTTCTCCTCCAAGTGACTTGACGATGTCGCGCGCCTTGGCCACCAGCGCGGCATTGTTCGGGGCGAGTACGCCCTTCTCCAGATAGATGTTGTCCTCAAGCCCCACCCGTACATGGCCGCCCGCGAGCCAGGCCTGCGCGACGATCGGGAACTCGGCACGGCCAATGCCGAACGCAGACCAGTGCGCGCCCTGCGGCAGCATATTGCGGGCGTAGAAGATGGTTTCCGGGGTCGGGGCGAAACCGTACTTCACGCCCAGCACGAAGGTCCAGAGGCCGGGGCCGTCCAGCACGCCCTCGCGGATGAAATCGAGCGCCATGTTCAGATCGCCGGAATCGAAGATCTCCAACTCCGGCATCACGCCGGCGCTGCGGATCACGCCGGCCATCTTGCGCACGTTGGCCGGCGTATTCATGACAACGTCGCCGCCCGAGTTCATCGTGTTCAGGTCGAGGGAACAGACATCCGGGCGCAGCGCCGCGATGTGTTCCACCCGCTTGAGCGGATGCAGCAGCGTCGTGCCGGGGGCCGCCACGCGTGGCTCGTTCTCATCGGGCACGAAACGGCCACCGGGCCCTGTGGTGAGGTTGATGATCAGGCTCCGGTGCTTCGCGCGAATCCTGTCGATGACATCGGCGTAGTAGTCGAGCGACATCGACGGTCGGCCGGTTTCCGGATCCCGCACATGGATATGGGCGGCGGCGGCGCCCGCTTCCGCCGCTTCGAGCGCGGCATCGGCTATCTGGGCGGGCGTGACGGGAAGCCCCGGATGCTGTTCGGGCGTGACGATGTTGCCGGTCACAGCGCAGGTGATGATCGTCTTGCGTGCGTGCATGGGTCAGTTGGGAAATAGATGGGAGAAAGGAGATCAGCCGAGCTGGCGCCCACCGTCGACGACGATCGTGGTGCCTGTAGCGAAACGCAGCGAGGTAGCGCAAGCGACGATCGCGTCCGCCACGTCCTGCGCCTGGCCGATACGGCGCAGCGGCGTGGTGCTTGCCGCGCGGTCATTGAAGCTGCTGTCGCGGCCCGGCACGAAGCCCGTGTCGACGACGCCCGGGGAAACGTTGAGCACGCGGATGGCCGGAGCCAACGCGCGACCGAGCGACATCGCCATGACATCCAGTCCGGCCTTTACGGCGCAGTACGCCACGTTGCTGCCTTGTCCGGTGCGCCCCGCGATCGATCCCACGTTGACGATCAGGCCGTCGCCATTAGCGCGCAGCAGCGGCGCGAACGCCCGAATCGCCGCGAACTGGCCGCGCCAGTTGATGGCGAACATCTCGTCGATCAGGGCATCGTCAAGGGCGTCGAGATCCCCATGCGGAATCGCACGCGTGAAGCCTGACGTATTCACGAGAATGTCTGCGCGGCCGTAGTGGTGATGCACATCCTCGGCAAGCTGACGCAGCGTGGCGCTGTCACCGACTTCCGCGCGTGCCGCCAAATGGTTGCCCGCAGGCAACGCCTTCACGGCGCTTGCCGTGCGGTCCATGTCGCGCCCGGTCAGCACGACACTGGCACCGATATCGGCCAGCGCCCTGCCCGCCGCGAATCCGATGCCGCCGGTGCCGCCGATAATCACGGCAACCTTGCCGGAGAGAGATGAAGTCTTCATGGTTTGGTTGTGAGTTGGGGGAGGATTGGGTCGTCAGTCGATCGGTGGTTTCGGGAACGTTTGCTCGCCGGGTTCGAGCGCGAAATCGAACGCCATCGTGTAGAACGGCGCCGGCAGGTCGCCCCAAGGGCTGCGGCCGGCTTCGACCAGCCGGAACGCGCCCACGAGCTGGCGATGCACGCCGAACGTGACATCGGTTTCGAGGATGTCGGAATCGTCGGCAAACACCTGCGTCACCAGGGTGCGATAGCCCGGTGAGGCTACGATGAAATGAATATGCGCGGGACGGTAGGGATGCCGGTGCTGCGCGGCCAGCAGCTTGCCCACAGGACCATCGGTCGGCACCGGATAGCCCGCAGGCCGCACCGTGCGGAAGTGGTAGCCACCGTCGGCATCGGTGTGGAACAGGCCGCGCAGGTTGCGATCGGGTTGCGTCGGGTCCTGGTTGTCGTAGAGGCCAACCGGCGACGCTTGCCAGACCTCCACGATCGCGCCCGGTAACGGCGAGCCATCCGTGGCGCGAACCGTGCCGCTGACAAACAGCGGCAAGCCCGGTGCATCATCCTGGACCACGCAGTCGCCGCATGCGTAGTGCGGCGCGTGAGCGCGATAGAACGGGCCCAGCAACGCGCCGGGCGTGCGCCCTTCCGTCGTGCCGTTGTTCATCGTGGTGACCAGCGTGGACAGGCCAAGCACATCGGCCGCGAGCACAACTTCGTTGTTCGTGGCGTGTGTGGCGTGCCCAAGCGCGGCGATGAATTCGAGCCCGAACTCGAACTCCGCGTCGGTCGGCCGGACTTCGCGCAGGAAGTCGTGCAGGTGCTTCACCAGCGCTGCCATCACCGTCCGCAGGCGGGGGTCTTCCGTCTGGGCCATGGCCTGCCTGACCACTTCCGTGACCGACGATTCGTTATCGATCAGGCGCAACGCGCCGACGGGCTTCTGGGCTGGGGTGGACTGTGGGGTTTCCATGCCGTCTTCTCCTTTATGCAAACGTTTGCATTATGGGCGGTTTCAGGCGAATGGCAAGCCGCGGATGGGCGAACAGGAGTTAGCCAAAAATCACTTATTGGACGAAAAACGAGGCGAATCAAGAGGATAGAGGGTCGATCCGTGGTAACCCTAGGGCTCCTCCGGCGGTGGCTGGTGCGCCGCCGTCAGAAGCGATAGCCGAGCCCCGCGAGGAACATATCCGTATCCCGGCTGTACCCCGTCAGGGTTCGGTTCCATGACAGCCGTGCCAGCCAGTGATCGCCGAGCCGGTAGCTTGTCGACAGCGTAAACAGGCCAGACCAATGGGACGGTGAGGGGTCCGCGCCGGGGCCGCTGACACGGAGGCTGGTAGCGTAATAAGGACCGGCACCGAAACCGAGCGTCAGCCGGTCTCCCAGGAAGGCCCCGGATACCCAGGCCTGCGTCGCCACGCCGCGGCGCCGGACTGACCTGGCGCTTCCTTCGTCGAGGTAGCTGACCGTCCCTTCCACGTAGCGCCAAAGCTGGTGCCGATATTCAAGCGCGCCGCCAAAGACCATGTCCGACTCGAAATCATTGACGACGATGCCACCCAGCATGACGGTCAGTTCGTTGGGCGTGGCGTCTTTGCCCCGGTGAGCCGAACCCACGACCGGCCCTGGCAGGTTGTCGCGGTCGAGTTGATAGCCCACGCCCAGCAGAACCGTGTTGGAATTGAAGCCCGACGCCTGCCACGTCCGGTTGAAGCGTACCTGCAACATCCAGGGGCCACCGACGTACCAGCTGGCCGCCGCGCTGGCCAACACCCCGACGCCGTGCTTGTTTTCGTAGCTGCCATCGGGCTGGTGGCTGGTGGTGTCGAAATAGAGATAAGGGCCGGCGCCCAGCGAGAGCGCCAGCCGCCTGTCCAGCGCCAGGTAACGCCACCAGAGTTGGGCGCTGTGCCCGTCGCGATGATGGCCGGTGATATGGCCCTCGTTCAGGTAGGTATAGCTGGCGTACCAGTGCTCCGTCAGGTTTTGCTGATAGACGTAGGCATAGGCGTAGCTACGGTCGTCCTCAGTCTGGATCGGCGGGTTGGTATAGAAGCCGCCGAGCAGCAGCACCTCCTGCCCATATGCGGCAATGGATGCCAGCGCCAGTAGTCCGGCGGCGAGGAGCGTCAACCAATGACAACGGGCGCGGGGCATCGATCTCCGCCTTGAGCAGGGGTGAACTCGAATTATCTTAGCAACGGAAAATGAAAACCCCCAAGGCAAGCAGCAGACGCGCCGTGCAGATCCGCCCCGAGGACACCCTGGTCGCATGTTTGGTTTGGGGCACATGCCAATGACGGTCAACGTCTTTTCGGCGGCTTCTGCCGCCTCCGCCAGCCACCTGACAGGACACCGTGCTGAGGCATAATCGCCTGCACCGCATGCGCACCGCACCGCGATGCCGGCATCTGGCACGGCTACCCAAACAGGCAGCGTCTACACTTGGTGTGGTAAAAACGCATGTATCAACATCATCCATGACGGACTCTGACGCTGGCACTGGAAATCCTGAACCGGCGTCAGGTGAGGATTCCGGGCGTCCTCCGCTGGCGGTCCAGGCCATCGAGCGCATCGCACTTCGCAGTGGCATACCAAAAGAAGTTGTCCGACAGGAGTTCTGGAGTGCATGGGACGCATTGCTGTCCGATGCGAAGTTCAAGGACTATGTTCTACTCTTCGCGGAGAAGAGAGTGCTGGAAGTCCTTAGGCGCAAATACGCACCGCAATCGTCGCTCGATCGGCGGCCCGATTCGCCTGGCGCATAATCCCTGGCGCCACTTGCCAAACCGCACGTCAACGGGAAAACATGTCAAAGACCAACAAGAAGCAGTACCTGAAAGCACTCAACCGACGCCTCAAAAAGGAAACGGCCGGCAAGATCGACGCCGAGTTTGTCTTCTACCCTCTCGGCGCCAAGCCGAAGGACGCGACCGGCGTGACGGCCAGCGCCCCAGCAGACGAGAGCACGCTCGCCATCATGGAAGCGGTTCAGGCCCGCGTATTTGCCAAGTTCGAGGACGGCGCCGTCCGAAGCTGAACGTCGCCGAGGCGAAGGACCAGACGGTGCTCCCCGTCCTCCAACTGCACGCGCACGGCGCCGTTGACACAGGGGATGGGCAAGTCATCCAGCATCGCGGCCGACACTGGATCGTTGGCGCCCCTTCGCTCCACGCGAATATCGTAGTGGCCGGCACCCAGTGCGAGGGTGGCCTGGAAGCCCGGCCAGCTTGCGGGAATCCGTGGCGCGATTAGCAGCCAGGCGCCCTCCCGCCGGATGCCGAGGATGCCCTCGACGCCTGCCCGCACCATCCATCCCGCCGCCCCGGTGTACCACGTCCAGCCGCCACGGCCGACGTGGGGGGCGACCGAATAGACGTCGGCCGCCACCACATAAGGCTCCACCTTGTAGCGGTCCGTTGCCTGCGGCGTCAGCGCATGGTGAATCGGGTTGAGCATCGAGAACAGTTCGACGGCAGTGTCCGCGTCCCCCAGCTCCGCAAAGGCCAGGACGCTCCACATCGCGGCGTGACTGTACTGACCACCGTTCTCGCGGACACCGGGCGGGTAAGCCCGGAGATAGCCGGGGTCATCCACGCCCCCGTCAAATGGCGGCGAGAACAGCAGCGCTAGCCCTTCGTCGCGGCGGACAAGCCGCTGGTCGAGCGACGCCATGGCCATCGCGCTTCGGGCAGGGTCGCCCACGCCAGACAGCACCGACCAGGACTGGGCGATGGCATCGATCCGGCAGGCCTCGCTGTCCTTCGAGCCCAGCGGCGTGCCGTTATCGTAGGTGGCCCGGCGGTACCACGCGCCATCCCAGCCATGCTGTTCCAGCGCCTCGCGCAGTGCCAGCCCATGGGCCCGCCATCTGGCGGCACGGTCGGCATCGTGCGCGTCAGCCAGCAGGGCGAACAGCGCGATAGTGCGGGCGAGCAACCATCCCAGCCAGACGCTCTCGCCCTTGCCGCCAGCGCCTACCAGATTCATCCCGTCGTTCCAGTCACCTCCACCAATCAGCGGCAGGCCGTGCTCGCCTGTCAGGCCGATGCAGCGGTCAATGCCGCGCGCACAGTGCTCGAACAGCGACGCGCTGGCCTCAGCCACCATGGGCTGGAAGAACAGGTCGTGGTCGCCGGCAGCCAGTGCCGGCCCGTCAAGGAAGGGGATGCGCTCGTCCAGCACCGCGGCATCATCCGCCCCCATCACATAGGTCGCCGTGGCGAAGGCCAGCCAGACGCAGTCGTCCGAAATCCGCGTGCGCACGCCCTGCCCGGAATGCGGTAGCCACCAGTGCTGGACGTCGCCTGGCTCGAACTGCCGCGCGGCGGCGCGCAGCAGATGGCGCCGCGTCTCGGCGGGGCGGGCGAAGGTGAGCGCCATGGTGTCCTGCAACTGGTCGCGAAACCCGTAGGCGCCGCTGGCCTGATAAAACGCCGAACGGGCCCGGACGCGACAGGCGAGCGTCTGGTAGAGCAGCCATCCATTGAGCATGATGTCCATCGCGCGATCCGGCGTCTTGACCTGCACCGCGCCGAGCAGATCCGTCCACTGCGCCGTCACGGCCGCGAGCGTGCTGTCGAGATTCTCGGCGCGATAGCGGGCGATCAAGGCGCGGGCCTCATCGGCGCCGGCGCATTGCCCGAGCAGCACGGCCACCTCGGTGGATTCGCCCGGCGCGAGCGAGACATGACACTGGAGGGCCGCACAAGGATCCATCCCCGCGCCGGCCGCGCCGGAAAGCGATGCCGAGCCGGCGGGGGCGACCAGCGCCGCCGGGCGGCCGAGCGTGCCGCGATAGCCAATAAACTCGCTTCGGTCGGCTGTCCAGCTCGTCGTGGTCCCGACCAGACAGGCAAACGCGACCCGGCCGGGAAACGCGAGATTCCAGGGGTTACGCGCCAGCATCGCGCCGCTTTCCGCATCGAACTCGGTCACGATGTAAGGGCCCGAGGCGCCGCGCGACAGGCCGAGGACCCAATCGACATAGGCCGTCACGGACAGCTGCCGATGCTCCCCGGAGAGATTGCGCAGCGTCATCCGCGAGATCTTCACCGGGTCATCGACCGGCACATACTGCAGCAGCTCCAGCCCGATGCCGTGCGCCACGTGTGAAAATCGACTGTATCCAAAGCCATGACAGGCGATGTACTTGCCGCCATCACGCACCGGCTGCGCGGTGGCTGTCCAGACCTCGCCCGACGCCAGGTCGCGCACGTAGATGGCCTCCCCTGCCGGGTCCGAGACGGCGTCGTTGGACCATGGCGTCAACTGGTTCTCCCGGCTGTTGACGGACCACGTATAGCCGCTGCCCTCGGTCGACACCTGGAAGCCAAAGCCGTCATTGGCAATGACATTGATCCATGGCGCCGGCGTGGTGGAGCCGTCCTCCAGGATCACGACGTACTCCCGGCCATCCCGGGCGAAGCCACCCAAACCGTTGAAGAACTCGAGCGAGGCCCGATCGTACGAGGTACTTGCAACGGCAGGCGGCCACCGGGACGGCGGCGGCGTAAGCGGCAACGTTGGCGGCGGTGCCCACGCCGGATCGGGAATCCGTGCAAGCTGGTCGGCAATCGCGCCCCGGCGTGCAATCAGCGCCACGCGTGCGACGGACTGCAGCAACGCACGCGCCTCGCCGGTCATCAGGTCGGCGCGCAGCGCGTAGACCGCCCCCTGGGCGAACTCCTCGCCCAGACGCGGCCGCGACTGGCTGCTGCGTACCGCTGTGTCGATGGCGACCTGCAGGTCCTGCACATACGACGAGGCATGCTCGTTCACGATGACGAGATCGACGCCGAGCCGCTTCATGCGCCAGTACTCATGCGCACGCAGCAACTGGCGAACCTGCGCGATATCGTCGATCTCGTCGATACGCAACAGAACGATCGGCAGGTCGCCAGAGATGGCGTGCGGCCACAGCCCGGACTGGAGGCCAGCGCCGCGCGCGATCGCCCCGGATGGCGCCCTGAGGCGGCGGTCCGCGTACAGGATGGCTGCCGCCAGCCGCTGGAAGTCCGCAGCCTCGTTCGACTTGATATCCAGATGACGCAGCTGGACCTGCGCCTGCGTCCATGCGAGGGTCCGGGCGCGGTCGAAGGCGCTGCGATCGTGGTGCTTGTCGATCAGATCGAGCAGCTCGGCGCGCGACGCCGCCACGACGGTCCAGAACGCCACGCGCGCCACCCCACCGGGGGCGATGCGCACCTGCTGCCGCAGCGAAAAGATGGGATCCAGCACCGTGCCTGTCGTATTCGAGAGCGGCCCGCCGTCCTGCACTGCGCGCGCCGTCATGATGGTCCGACCCCGCCCCAGGAAGCGCGCCCGGTCGGACTCATACTCCGGGTCGGCACAGACGTCCCCCTCCACCACCGCGAAATGCGCGGCCCAGATCTGCGGATCGGTTTGCGAGCGGGGCCGGCGGGTCGCGATCAGTGCGCCGAACTCGGCCAGATACTCGGTCTGGATGAACAGCCGGGAGAACGCCGGATGCGCAACGTCCGCCGCCTGCGCCGAGAGCGCCAGCCCGGCGTAGGAGGTCAACGTGATCTCGCGGGTTCGGCGACCACTGTTGGACAGCGACGCACGCCGCACCTCGCCGTCGTCCTCGCCCGATACCAGCACGTCGAGCGTGGTGGTCAGCGCGCCATCGCGCCGATGGAACGCCGCGCGGTCCTCGACGAACAGCACCTCGTTGTCCTCGCCAACATCATCGCTGCCGGGGATCCACGCGCCGGCGCACCAGACCCGTCCGTCCTCGTTGTCGCGCAGGAAGATGAACGACCCATCTTCATCGCAGGTGGCGTCCTCCCGCCACCGGGTGACCGACAGGTCGCGCCAATGGCTGTAGCCGGCCCCCGCTGCCGTCAGCATGACGGTGTAGCGCCCGTTCGAGAGCAGATGGGTGACAGGTGGCCCGACGACCGCACCAGGCATCCGCCTGGCCGTCGAATCCTGGACCGTGGGGGCAATCGCCGAAGCCTTGACGTCCTCGGCACGCGGCGGCGCGATCGCCACATTGCGCGGAATGCGCTCCTGCAGCAGCAGTTCGGTCGCCTGGACCATCGGCTCCTGATGGAAGCGCTCGCGCATGACGCCGTGCAGCAGCGTGTTGGCGAGCGCGACAATGCTCATGCCCTGGTGGTGGGCCATGAAGGCCCGCACGATGGCGTGATCCTGGTTCTCCGGCAAGCGCGAACGCGTGAAGTCGATGGCTTCGTAGAAGCCGTACCGAGCCAGCGCGCCGATGCGCATGAGATCCCTGAAGTTGCGCAGCGCTTCGGGCGGGTCAACCATGGCGGCGAGCGCGGCGGCGTACGGCGCAATCACCACGTTCTCGGCAAGACCCCGCTTCAGGCCGAGGCCTGGCACGCCGAAGTTCGAATACTGGTACGTGAACTCGAGATCGCGCGCGTTGTACGCGGACTCCGAGATGCCCCAGGGAATGCTCAGCGAGCGACCGTAGGTGCGCTGGCGCTCGACCACCAGCCAGCTGGTCTGTTCGAGCAGGCTGCCCTTCGGCGCACGCATCACCAGTGACGGCATCAGGTATTCGAACATGGAGCCGGACCACGAGATCAGCGCCGAACCGTTGCCGAGCGGTGTGGCGGCACGGCCCAGGCGGAACCAGTGCCGCGTGGGCACATCCCCTTTTGCGATGGCGAACAGGCTGGCCAGTCGCGCCTCCGAGGCGAGCAGGTCGTAGCAGCTGGTGTCGAGCCGGTTATCGTCCATCGCAAAGCCGATCGACAACAGCTTGCGTTCCCCGTTGAACAGGAAGGAAAAATCCATGGACATCGCCATCTCGCGCGCTTCGCTGGCGAGCGCGAGAAGCCGGACAGCCACGTCTGGCGACGCGGCGGCAAGCGCCGCGCCATCGCGCTCATGTTCTACCGCCCGTCTGGACAGGGCGCCGAGCCAGAACGAGAGGTCACCCAGCGCGTCATTGCCGGCGGCCGGGCGCATGTCCGCGCAGAGCCGCGTGGCGTGGTCGGCCAGCCGCCGCAGCGTGGGCATCAACGTGGCCATCCGCTGCGCGCCGTGCAGATGATCGTCGATCTCGTTCAGCAACGCCTCGACCTCGCGGCCCTGCTCGCTGCCTGCCTGCAGCAAACTCCCCAGTGCCTCATGGGCCAGCGTGACGCTGTCCTGCATGCCCTTGCGTGTCTCCGGCGCCTCCGTCGCAGCGGCGGGCGTGCGCGCCCAGCCTTCGCAGGCGTTGGCCAGCACGATGAGATGGCCGGCCAGATTGCCGCTGTCGACGGACGACACATAGGCGGGCGTGAGCGCACGGAGGTCCTGGGTGCCATACCAGTTGAAGAAGTGTCCGCGATAGCGCGACAGCCGTCGCAGCGCGTCAAACGTGGCCTCGAGCCGCGCCACCGTTTCGGTCGTCCCCGCCCAGCCAAAGTCGTGCGCGGCCACGGCGGACAGCAGGTACAGGCCGATATTGGTCGGGGAAGTCCGGTTCGCCACGACCTGCCGGGGGCTCTCCTGCACGTTGTCCGGGGGCAGCATGTTGTCCGCCGGCGTGACGAAGACCTCGAAGTAGCGCCACGTGCGACGCGCGATCCGGCGCAGTTCTCCCGCTTCCTCCTCGGACAGCGTAAGCCGGGGCGCAGCGCGCGTCGCACGGCTGGCCCACAGCGCGAGCGCCGGCGCGGCGAGCCACAGCAAGACAAACGGCGTCACTAGCGGCCAGCCGGATGGCGCGACACCGATCGTGATGGCAGCCACCACCACGGTCAGCAGGACCCCGCCCAGCATGCGACGGTAGAACCCCGCGAGATCGAGCCGGGGATTGCGCTTCGACTGCGCGGCAGTCGTCCATTCGAGCAAGTGGCGCCGCGTGCGGAGCAGCCGCGTCAGCGTCCGGACGATGGCGTCGCCGGTGCTCCACGCCTGGTCCGGCAGGAACGCTACCGTGAACAGGATCTGCATGGCGGCGGTGCGCAGATCGGCCAGCCGCATCGCCGCGTGGCTGCGCCATCGCACCGCCGTGTGATGGGGGCGCAGCGAAAGCAGGCCCGGCAGCAGGATCGGGATGCTGATGGCGGCCAGCACCAGCAGCGTGGCATGCAGGTTGAGCGGCGCGGGCGCGAGCCAGCTCGTCGCGAGCGCCGCCAGCTGGCAGAGCGGCAGGACCGAGCGACGCAGGTTGTCGAACATCTTCATGCGGCCTACGGCGGGCACCGCATCGCGCCCGGCATGGTGTCCGAAGATCCAGCCGAGGAGTTGCCAGTCGCCGCGCGTCCAGCGGTGCTGCCGCTTGGCGGCCACGTCATGGCGCGCGGGAAATTCCTCGACCACCTCGATATCCGACGCCAGGCCCGTACGCGCGAACATGCCTTCGAGCAGGTCGTGGCTGAGCACGGTGTTATCGGCGATCCGGCCGGACAGTGCCGCCTCGAAGGCGTCGACGTCGTAGATGCCTTTGCCGACGTACGACCCTTCGTTGAACAAGTCCTGATAGACATCGGACGCTGCGGTGGCATAGGAATCGATGCCGCCCGGCGCGGAGAAGATGCGCTGGAACAACGATCCCTCCCGCCCAACCGGCAGCGACGGGGTCACCCGAGGCTGGAGGACCGCATAGCCGCCGATGACCCGCTGCAGCGCAGGGTCGAAGCGGGGCCGGTTCAACGGATGCGCGATCTTGCCGATCAGCCGCAACGCGGCGTCTCGCGGCAGGCGCGTGTCCGCATCCAGCGTAATGACATAGCGGACGTCAGCCGGTACGCGCGGCGGCGCGCCGCCCACCGGCACATAGCTGGTGTCGGTGGCGCCCCGCAACAGGCGGTTCAGCTCGTGCAGCTTGCCGCGCTTGCGCTCCCACCCCATCCAGACGCCCTCGCCCGCATTGAAGATGCGGCGCCGATGGAGCAGGAGAAAGCGGTCTCCCGCTGGCCCTGGGCCATGGCGCTCGTTGAGTAGCGCGATGGCGTCGGCGGCGACTGCGAGCAGATGCGCGTCGCCGGGCATGACCTCCTGATCGGCGTCTACGCCATCGGTCAGCAAGGCGAAACTCAAGTCGCCGCCGGCCCCGGAAAGATGGTGCACCTCCAGCCCCTCGATCTGGGCGCGCAGCTCGGGCTCGCCGGACAACAGCGTCGGCACGGCGATCAGGGTCCGCAGGGAGCGCGGCACGCCGGCAGAAAGCGCCAGACCGGGCAGGATGACGGCCCCGAAGTGCCACGCAATCGCCCGGTTGATCAGCGCGAAGGCGACTTCGCTGGCGGGGATCAGCCAGATCAGCACAACGAGCGCGAGCAGCATGGGCCATCCGCCCGTTGCGGCCAGCGCCGGAACTCCCAGAAGCCACAACGAGATAGCGAGCAGCAGGACGGTGACCAGCAACGTCGCCCCGAGGTAGCCGCCGATGCCGAGCCGGAGATGAAAGCGGCTGAGCTGCTGCGCGACGGTGGGTCGGTATCCGATCGACGCCTCGAAGGTAGCGAGTCCGTCACCGATCAGGTGGTAGCCGGCGTCCGTCGCGCATTCGACGCGGCCGGCATCGTGCCCGATTCCAGTCGCGGCACGGGCGGCCCCTACCGCGCGGTCGGCGATCTCCAGCTCGGATAGCGTCGCGCCCCGCGCCAGGCGCTCGATGGCGCTGCGGTAAAGGTTGCGCGTCGGGAAGTCCATGAGCGCGAACGTGCTGTTCGCGCACAACACCCGGTTGACGAGGCTGACGTCCTCGAACAGCTCGGTCCAGTCGAGGTCCGAGATCAACCGCAAGCTGGTAATGACGTTGCGGACCGTGACATTGGATGCCCCTTGCCGCTGTTGGGCATGCAGTACCACGTCATCGACGGAAACGCCCTGCCGCCCGAGCCGCGCCTCCAGCCAGCCAAGGATCGGCGTGGTCACGGGGTCCTGGTCACGCAGCCGCTTGGCCAGCTGCGCGGCAAACAGCTCCGACAAGGGCAGGACGGAACGCGCCGCAATATCGGCTTCCAGCGCCGATCGGCCGCATCCCTCGACCAGTACACGGCGCGCCAGGCCATCGGCGTCGGCGCGGGCGGCGCGCCCCGCCGTCATCTGGTCAGCGAGCCGGCGCAGGTTCTCGATCAGGACAATGCGCAGCGTAATGGCGACGGCCCACAGTTCCCCGATGGTCAGCGGTGTCACGCGCTGATAGGCGGCGATAAAGCGCCGCAGCGCGATGGCATCGATATGGCTGTCGGTGTGCGCGACAAACGCCCAGGCGATGCCAAAGACGCGCGGGTAGCCGGCGAACGGTCCGTTGCTCAGCTTGGGCAGCTGGCGATAGTAGCCGGGCGGCAAGGCATCGCGAATCTCCCGGACCTGCGCTTCGACGAGGTGGTAGTTGTCGAGCAACCACTCTGCGGCGGGCACCACGCTGCGCCCCTTCTCCAATTCGGACGCACCGGCCCGGTAGGCGCGCAGCAAGACCGCCGCATTGTCCTTGAGGCGGCTCTGCAGCGTGGGGACCCTGGGCGGGCTGGCGGTCACGGTCTGCGCGGCCGCCAGGCTCTGCGCATGCTGCTCCAGCCGTTCGATGCCAAACAGTTCTCCCCGGACCGGCGCCTTGTCATGCCATGGCGACGGCGTAGGCAGAAACGAAAAAGCGTGGCGAATGGCCTCTAGCATCTATTTCCTTCGTTGAGGATGGCACCCCACGAACCTGCGACCTGGATCACCGATACGTACGGACGTTGCGCGCGCGTTCTACAGTAGAGGCATGGTCTTTTGTCCCACAGCAGGGCGAGGAGGCGCGATGTCCCCGTATGAAGCGTTACGCGATCGATTCTTCGAGGCATCGACGCGCGAAAAGGATCACAGGGCCTTGCTGGAATCGGTCGCCAGATCCACGAGTGAGAAGCTGGCTGCATATTTGCAGGCGCCGCCCGCGCTGATATCGGTCAAGCCGACCGGAGAGCCCGGTCCGAAAAGCTACGGCTTCCGTTACGTCGTCACGTTCGACGCAGGGGATGCCGTGGTGCACAGCGCCGAGGTGCCCGTCGTGATGACACTCACGCGTCACGGCTTGCACGCGAGGGTTGCCGATGGCCATGACCAACACGTGGGCGACCCCGCGCACCCCGATTGGCATGAAGTGTTCTACGACGTACTCACCATGCTGGAGAAGGACTGTCAGGCCACGGAAAGGCAATCCCAGATCTGAATGGTCGACGGGGCCGTCGTTATCGCATGGTCAACGGGGCCAGCCGCGGTAAGCTGTCCCGGCGAGGCAAACGCCGCCCAACTCCTTGACGATGCTGCGCATCGGCGCGCAGGAACCGCCGTGGCAACTTGCCACCATCACGAGCTGCCCCGGCGCCATGGGGAGTCGGCGTTCCGTCAAGCCGACGCGCAGGAACTTGCCACCGAGTCTTGCCCCGAGCAGCCAGCCCAGCATGCCGCCGAGCATGGCAACCCCCAGTGCGGCGATCGTGCTTTCGGCCGGACCAAACGATGTGCCGTACGCAACGGTGATGGCGACGCCGGCAATGGCGCCGGCGACAAATCCGCCCATTGCGGTTTCATCGCGGTAGGTAATCTGGCCCGTGTCGGTGCCGGGCAGGCTCTCGACGGGCTGCCGGTCTCGACGTACAAACCACGGACCATCCGGCTCCTGAGGGCCAGCCACGAGCGCGTGCAGCCGGGTCTGTGCCAGCTTGGCGGTGGCCACATCATTGAGGATGAAATATAGGAGCGTGCGCATGACTCGCCTCCGACTGTTGTTCCGCATATCTGTTGGGCCATCGGCGGCCGGAGAGCGGAACCCTGCTAAGGCGCGTCATGGCTCTAGTTTAGAGGTCCAGGCACGACAAATGCGAGCGTCCTTACAATACAGGCGCAGCGTCGTAGCAGTACACTCTGAATGCCGTCTCCCTCCCCCACATCGGCGCAAGGTCAACGATGAATCGCATCCGGTACCTGGTGAACCTGTCCTATGAGATCCTGGATCCCACAGCGGACTTTCTGTTGCGTATCGAAGCCGCAAGGACGGGACGCCAGTCCATCGTTTCCGAGCACCTCGCCATCACGCCGGAGGTGCCCGCCACGCGCTACACAGATCCAGTCCTGTGCAACCGCATGCTGCGGATTCGGGCGAACAAGGGCCATCTGGCCATCCGCTATGAGTGTGTGGTGGACATCGATCATCGACTCGACGATGGCGAATCGATACGGCAGGTCCCGGTCGCCGAACTGCCCTTTGAGGTGCTGCCCTTCCTGACGCCGAGCCGCTATTGCGAATCAGACCGCCTGATGGAGTTCGCGATGCGTGAGTTTGGCGGCATGCGCCCCGGCTACCCGCGCGTGTACGCGATCCGGGAATGGGCGCGCAACCATATCCGTTTTCTCTCGCACTCCACCAATGAACGGACGTCGGCGACCGATACGATCGTGGAGCGAACCGGCGTGTGCCGGGATTTCGCCCACCTGATGATCGCCATTTGCCGCGCGCTGAGTATGCCGGCCCGCATTTCCAGCAGCCTGGACTATGGTGCGGACCCGGCAATGGGCCCGCCGGATTTCCACGCGGTAGTTGAGGTGTACCTGTCGGGCGGCTGGTATCTGCTCGATCCCTCAGGGGTATCGATTCCGACCGGCCTGCTGCGTATTGGCACCGGCCGGGATGCCGCCGATGTTCCTTTTGCGGCGATATTCGGGAAGGTGCAGTCGGAGCGGCCCTATATCGAAATCGAGGCACTGACCGATCCGGCTGCCGGCATTGGCATGCCGCTCGCCACGCCCCGCGCCATCTCGACCTGGTAACCAGCCTTCAGCGCTGGCCGCCTTTCATGCCCTCGGATTCCATGGCGGCGTTCCATTCCTCGTACGCCTCGATCGGTTCCATGGCGTCGTCGACGAACGCTGCCGCGCGTTCCGCCGCGGCGACACGCTCCAGTTGCGTATCGCCGGCGTCGCTATCTTCCGCCGTGGGCGGCAGCAGCATGTCTTCCAGCATTCCCCGCAACTCCACGGTGTCCCATGGCCGGCCGAGCCGGGCCTTCCTGTTCAGGTAGTGACGAACTTCCGATTCCTGCTCGGCGGTCAGTGGCAGCCCCTGGAATGTCGAGCTAAAGTCCTGATGGATCATGATGCGCCTCCCTCATCGGTCGGCTTCCGCCGATTTACTTCCGCTTGCCGACGCCGTCGTTGCCGATCCGAGAATGCACCGTTCCGATCGGGCTTGCCGGCACGGCCGGCTTCTTGGGCTGTTTGGGTTTTTTTGCTTCGCGATTGCCGCGTAGTTGGCTCTTGGCCATGAGATGCTCCCGGTGCATTGATTGCCGATTGGCAGTACCAGCATACGCTCTTACTGTGCGCTTCAGGGATATATCGGGGAAAGCCGCCCGACGGACTTAAACCGGCGAATATCGCCGTGCAGGACGCCTTGCGATATTGCCGGCGCCGACGGGCTTCAGTTCGCCCTCCCATGGCAACACGTCGAGATCGAGCACATGGTCGCCGTCGGCCGCCTTGTTGTAGAGCTGGTCGCGCAGGACCTGGCCAATGGCGATGCGGCATAGCTGTTCGCAGGTCTCACCCGTCGCGGGCTGGAGGTCGCTGTCTGGGCTGCGCACCGAAAAGGAGCGCCTTCCGGTGCCAACGAAGCTTGTAAATTGCACGCCCGCCGGGTGGTTGCCATCCCGGAAACTGACCGCCACATGGTAGGCCAGGCGCTCGACATCGGCGTTTAATGTGCAGAGGAAGCTGAATGGCAGAGTGGCACCTTGCATACTGGAATCGCCCCCTTGATTGAGAAGGTATCGGAATTTGCGACTACCTATCGACTCTACTCCTTCCCTCCCACTCGCGGCGGGTGTATTTCTCCGTAGGGAAAAACCCTCCACAAATAAAAAAAGCTCCGCATCTGCGGAGCTTTTCTACGACTGTTGCCAGTCGAGTCAGTTCAGGAGGGCTGAATCTTCGTCGCGGTCGGACCCTTGGGGCCATTGCCTTCGACGTAATTCACCTTCTGTCCTTCTTGCAGCGACTTGAAGCCATCGCCCTGGATCTCGGAGAAATGCGCGAAAAGATCATTTCCACCTGCTTCCGGCGTGATGAAACCAAAGCCCTTGGCGTCGTTAAACCACTTTACCGTACCTGTTGCCATGTCAATTCCTAAAAAATTCTCGCACGACGAAAATACCGGCGAGGCACGATACTCAAGGAAGAAACAAGGAAGGTGGCGATTCGCCAATGAACTCTGAGGTCTGCTTGATGATCCTGCAAGGACTCTTATACAGGTCATGCCGGGGCAGGTCAACCTAACTTACGAATGAATCGATGGCCGGGAGACCGATGACGTCCATTCCGAGGCGTGCCAGGGGAAAAGCCAGCCATCGGCCACCCCTGACGCGCGCTTCGCTATCCCGGCAGGCCTAGGAACACTGGCTCAAGACGCTGGACGCCGCGGCGTCGTTGCCGCGGAAATACAGCGTTGAGCCTGTGCCGGTCGGAGCGGGCCTGACCATAGCGGCCGTTCCGGCGGGCGGGGTCTGGCCGGGGACAAAGACATCGAATGCCGTATCGTTGGCGTACACGTACTGGATCATGGCCGGCTGTCCGCCCGGTTGCGTCCATTTCGATCCGATGCACTGCGCGGCCGCCTTGGGCGCCATCTGGCTCTGGCCTACCTTGCTGGCATTGGCCGGCGGCGGCGGGGGAAGGGGCGCGGGCGGCGGTGGGCTGGCGCATCCGGCGGCTGCGAGCAACACAACGAGCAGGGAGTATTTCATGTTGTTGGCTCCATAGGACGTTCGCTTACTCCACCAAGATATTCAACCGTGGAAAACGCCGGTATTGGACCATGGACCACCCTGCCGCCCGCAAAGGCAGCGGGCGCCATTTCGTCGAGACACTGATCCCATTACAATGCGGCGTTTAGCCGCCACCATGGCAGCGGCTGCCGCGCGCCAGCGGCGAAGGCCGCATGCATTGAATACGAGATCCATGAATCACAGCGACACCGTCCCTTCGGAGGCCGAGTCCTCCCCCATCCATGAACCCAGGCTTTGGCGAGACAAGGGCTGGACCGCGCGGGTCATCAAGAACGAGGATGGTGACGGCTGGGCCGTCGAGATGATCCGGGATGGCAGTTCCGAGCCCGCGCTGGTCGGCCCCTGGACCATGGGCCGAAACAAGGTCGATCCGAAGCCGCTCGATGCGACAGCGCATCAGACCCTGGTGAAGACCGCTTCGGAAGTCATCCGTCGACACGAACAGCAGTTGCACGCGCAACTGAACAAGCAGGTGACCGTGGAAGTCGGCTCGGACGCGGTAACGATCCAGCTTGTCATCACGCCGGACGAGTACGAGCCATTCGGCACCCTCACGGCAGTCGGGCAGTTCGGGGACGTGCTCGCTACCGTCAAAGTGCGACCAGATTTCCGCTTGACGCGGGAAAGCGGCGCGCAGTGGGCCGCCGGGGGATTCGGCAAGATCCGGTGAAACCCTGCCGGGGTTACCCGCCGGGCGTCCGGCGGGGGTAGCTGCCCACCTCAGGCGTCAGCGATCCAGGAACGCCAGCACAGCCTGATTGAACCCCTCCACCTGTTGCAGGTTCGAGAGATGCGCGGCGTACAGTTCCACGTACCTGGCGCCCGGAATGTTCTCCGCCAGATACCGACCATCGGCGGGCGGGGTCGGGATATCGCCGGTGCCGGCAATGACCAGCGTGGGCGTGGTGATGCGCTGCACGTCGTTGCGCAGATCCGAATCGCGCACGGCCAGGCAGTTCGCCGCGTAGCCGCGGGCGTCGGTGGCACCCAACATCGTCCGCAACGTCTGCACGAGATCCGCCTGCTGCGCCGCGAAGTCCGGCGTGAGCCATTTGTCGACTACGGCGGCGGCAATCGACGCCACACCGTCACGCTCCACGGCGGCGGCACGGTTGGTCCAGTTCTCGGGCGGCCCGATATAGGCCGCCGTATTGCACAGGATCAGCTTGTCAAGGCGGTCAGCGTGGTGGACGCCCAGCCACATGCCCGTGATGCCGCCCATCGACAGCCCGCAGAAATGCACGCGTTGCAGGCCCAGATGGTCGAGCAGCGCGATGACGTCGCCGCCCAGTTGCGCGATGCTGTACGGTCCCTCGGTAACGGACGACTGCCCGTGGCCGCGCGTGTCGTAGCGCAGCACCCGGAAACGCTGCGTCAGCGCAGCGATCTGCGGCTGCCACATATCGAGGCTGGTACCCAGGGAGTTCGACAGCACCAGCACGGGCAGGCTCTCATCGCCATCGAACCGGTAATGGAGCTTGACGCCCGCAAGGTCAGCAAAAGGCATGGCGGTCTCCGGGGCTCAGTTCTGGGCGATGGCAGAGGCGTGCTGCGCCAGCGCGGTCACCTTCATTTCCATGTACGGATACAGTGGCAGGCCAGTCAGCAGCGTGTGCAGTTCGTCGGCATCCTTGACGTCAAAGATGCTCACGTTCGCGTAGAGGCCAGCCACGCGCCACAGGTGGCGCCACTTGCCGTCACGTTGGAGTTGCTGGGAGTACGCCTTCTCTTCCGCCTTGATCTTGTCGGCGACAACCGGGTCGAGCGTTTGGGGAATACGAACAGTCATTTCGACCATGAACAGCATGGTGGGCTCCTAGTGAAGAGAGAGGAATCAGGTAGTGGCAACGGGCGTCACGGGCGACCCCATCGCGCCGGGCAGCCGCAGCGGCGGCGCCGACAGGAAGAACCGATGGCGACCCTCGGCGCGCAGCCAGGCGGCCAGGTCGCGCAGGTACCAGAGTTCGCCGAGCGGCAGGCCGAGCTTGAACAGGCAGTGATGATGCAGCGGCAGCATCGGCACGGGGCCCTGCTCCGCCGGCACGGGCCGCGCCGGATAGCGCTCGACGGCGTAATTGTCGGCCGCGATCGCGGCAATGCCGGAATCGGTGATCCACTGCAGCAGCTTGTCGTCGCGCCCGTCCAGCGCGCAGCAGCTCTGATGCAACAGTTCGGCATCGGGCTCGCCAGCCATCTCGACCAGCATCTCGGCGAATCCGGTGCGAAGCACGAGGATGTCGCCACTGCCAACCTCGATGCCATCGGTGTCGATCACGCGCATCAGGTCGTCGTAGCCGACCGTCCGGCATTCGCGGCCGTAGTGTTCGGCCAGATCGACCAGCACGCCGCGCGCCTGAATGCCGTGCGCCGCGAGGGTCTCGATGCCGAGCGCGTCGGCATGGCTGTGGTCGTGCCCGCAGGGATGAGCCGCGAAGTGGTCGGCTTCAGCATAGTCAACCGGACCGACGATATCGGCATTCGGCCGGAAACCGTTGTAGTAGACGCGTTCGGCCACCCCATCGCCATCGGCATCGAACAGCGCGCCCACGTGGGCCAGTGAATCCCACTGCGTGGAGTACTGCATGGATAGCAGCACCTGGTCGTCGCTGAGCACGTCCAGCGCGCGCGGATCGACCTTGGCCAGCGGGAAGTTCACGTAGGCCACGTCGTCACGGAAAGTGGGACGCAGCACGGGCGGATGCCGGCGCGGGTTCAGCACATTCCCGCCGGGGAGGTCCAGCGGCAGGGACAGGCAGAACGTCCGGCCGCTTTGAATCTCCTGCGCGGCGGCACGCACGCGCGCCGCCGTGATCAGGTTCAGGCGGCCGAGCTGGTCGTCCTCACCGAAGTCGCCCCAGTTGGCGCCTTCGGGCCGTTGCTTCCATCGCTTCATACCTACGCCTTCGTTCAGATATGACGGACGCCGTCCAGATAGGCCTTGCGCCACCGCACGATCTTTACCTCGGCGAACAGCGCGGCCTTGTGGAACGGATCGGCTTCGATAAAGGCCTGCGCAGCCTCGCGCGTCTCCACGTCGACGATATACAGGCCACCACCGCCATCGCTGCCGTCATCGTTGAGCTTGGCGCCGCAGGCCAGCAGCAGCGCCTTGTTGGCTTCCAGATACTCCAGGTGCACGGGCCGGTTGGCCTGCCGCACATGCTGGTGATTCGGCTTGTCGAACGTCTCGATCAGGAACGGCATGCGATTCTCTCCGCGTTGGTTGTCAGTACATCGGTCAGTGCGTCAGCATGCCCCAGGCCAGCAGCGCCACGATATAGATGGCACCGACCCAGAACATCATGATCACGGTATAGCCCATCACGTCCTTGAGCTTGAGCTTCGACAGCGCCAGCGCCGGCAGGATCCAGAACGGCTGCACGAGGTCGTTCCAGGCGTTGCCCAGCATCACCGACATCGAGGTCTGCGCCACCGAGCTGCCGATGGCCTTCGCCGCGTCGATCATGAATGGCCCCTGAATCACCCAGTGGCCACCACCCGACGGCGCGAAGAAGTTGATCACGAACGAACTCACCAGGCCCCAGAACGGCAGCGTCTGCGGCGTGGCGATATCCACGAACACGCGCGAAATGGTATCCACCAGCCCCGAGCCCGCCATGATCGCCATGATGCCGGCATAGAACGGATATTGCAGGATGATGCCTGAAATCGTCTTGATGCCCTCGTTCAGCTTGGCGACGTAGTTGGCCGGCGTGCCCAGCAGCAGCACCCCGATGAACAGGATCAGGAAGTTGATCAGGTTCAGGTCCAGCGTGCCGCCCTGTGTGAAGTACAGCACCGCGTAGGCCATGCCGCACAGGCCGATGACCAGGCTCAGCAGGCGGCTGTTGTTCATGCGCGCGGCCAGCGTGTTCTCAATGCCCATGCTGTGGCCACCGGCGGCGGCGGCACGGCCCTCCTCCGCGTCGTCCTTGATCTCCACCACATCCTTGGCGTCGCGCGGATGCAGCATGGCGTTGAGCAGCGGCAGCGTGACGATCACGGCGAGGCTGGTGAGCAGCATCGGCAGCGAGAAGATCGTGTCCTTGAGCGCCACCACGCCCATGAGCTTTTCCATCGGATGGCCCGGCGTGGAGATCAGCACGGGAATACTGGCAGACAAGCCCAGGCCGTACATCGTGAAGCCGCTATAGGCCGACGCGATGATCAGCGGGTAGTGCACCCCCTTCACCTTGAGCGCCAGCTTGCGGGCGATGATGCCACCGATCACGAGGCCGAAGCCCCAGTTCAGGTAGCTACCGATACCGCCGACCAGCGTCGCCACGATGATGGCCCCGCGCGGCGTATGCACGCGCGCGACGATGCTGTTCAGGAAACGATCGACCAGCGGCGCGGTGGCCAGCACATAGCCCATGGCCAGGATCACGGCCATTTGCGTGGTGAACGAGAGCAGGTTCCAGAACCCCTTGCCCCAGTTCAGGATGATCGTGTTGGCGGCCTGTCCCTCGACCAGCATCGCCATCACCATGGAGAGCAGCGTCAGGCCAATCGCAAACACGAAGGGGTCCGGCAAATACCGGCGCATCAGTTCTGTAAAGAACCCGGCAACCTTGTTCAAGGCAAGTCTCCTGAAATCCGAAATGACCACATATCGAACTTGCGTTCTATATGCGAACGTCTAGTTAGCTTGGATCGGAGGGTAAGACTTTGTCTTTGGCAATGTCAACGCAATAAATTGTCCGATTACCCACCCCCAACACAACAATTCGATATTGCACCGCAGCAGATCCGCACGCCAATTCACAGGTCGTTGCGCCCTGTGCGCAGGGGCTTCGCATATTGCAATGCACCAATGGTCTTTCACGGCTGAAAGGTTCATGGCCGGTATCCGCACAGAACGGTGGCGCCGGCAGACAAGCCATCTCGTGGTGTATCGTTGGCGGCCATAGCGCCCCGGCGTCCGGGAGCGCAGCCCGCATCACGGAGACCGTCTTGGCTACTGCTTCTGCGCCGATTCCCCACAGCATTTTTGAAGTCTCGGGCGATGCCGTCGTCCCTACCGAACTGTCGCGCGGCCCCTGGCATCCCGGCGCCCAGCACGGCGGCGCACCGGGCGGGTTGCTGGCCTCGATGGCGGACCGCGCCATGGCGCAGGAGCCGGGTTGGTCGATGGTTCGCCTCACGCTCGAATTCGTGCGGCCGGTTCCCGTGGCACCCTTGCGCGCGGTGGTCGAACCGCAACCGGGCGGGTCGGTGCGGCGCGTGCGGCTGGCGCTGTCGCACGAGGGCGTACCGGTCGTCTACGGCACGGCGGTCTATATCCGCGAGCGTGCGCTCGACCTCCAGTCGTCCCCCCAGTCTCCGTCCCTCCCCCCGCCCGATGCGTGCCACACGCCCATCCTCATCCCGGGCATGCAGCCGCAGACCTCGTTCCACTACACCGCCATGGAGAGCCGCGTGGCGACCGGCACGGTCACGGCCCCCGGCCCTGCCGCCGTATGGTTCCGCCTGGCGGTGCCGCTGGTGGCCGACTGGCCAGTCACGCCAGCAGCCCGCGCGGTAGCTGCAGCGGACTTCGGCAATGGCATCAGCTGGGCCGTGCCGCTGGATCGCTTCGCGTTCGCGAATGCCGACCTGACGATGTACCTGCACCGGCTGCCACGCGGGGAATGGGTCGCGGCCGACTCGACGACCACGGTGCAGGAGAGCGGCATCGGCCTGACCCGCACGACGCTGCATGACGAGCACGGCGTCATCGGTGTCGCGCAGCAGGGACTGATCTTCAAGCCGCGCGACGCGCGCTAGTCGCGCCCGGCTCCGCCCCACCCTATCGGGTTTTCCCCGTTGACATGACCTGCCCGGCGACATACATTGGCCGGGCAGATCCAGATAAGAGACCATCTGTAAGATGGTCTCTTAGCGCGTGCAGTTTGCTGCGGCCTCTTACAGAACCAAAAAAAGGAGACCGCCGTGCAAACCTCTGCCATCAAGCTTCGTGGCATCGATGATGTCATCGCCTTCATAGATTCCTGTCCTGGCATACGTGGCCGCGCCGGCGTGGTGTGGTGGCTTGCCCTCGGCGGACTCTTCCTTGACGCTTTCTCCAATTCCGCACTGAGCGCCGGCCTTGGGCCGATGACGCGCAATTTGCAGCTCGCCCCGGCGCAGGTGGCGCTGCTGACCTCGTTCGCCTCATGGGTCGCCATCGTCTTCAACCCGTTGGGCGGCTGGATGGCTGACCGCTGGGGCCGCGTGCGCCCGCTGATCCTGGCCAAGGTGCTGGCCGTGGTGGGCGCGCTGCTGGTGGTGTTCGCGCCCGGCTTCGATGTAATCCTGGTCGGCCGGTTCTTCGTCGGCGCGGCGTACGGCATCGACTTCGCCATCGCCATGGCCGTGCTGGCCGAATTCACGCCGGTCAAGCTCAAGAGCCGCCTCAATACCTGGCAAGGCATGTGGTACACGGCGGTCTGCTCCAACCTGCTGCTGGCGCTGCTGTTCCATTCCTGGAATGTGGGCGATACGATCTGGCGCTATTCGGTGGCCGCCACCGCCATCTTCGGCGTCCTCATCCTGGTGCTGCAACTGCTGTTCCTGGTCGAAAGCCCGATCTGGCTGGCCCGCAAGGAACGGCTGGACGCCGCCGCGCGCGCCATGACGCGCATCTATGGCCGCGCCTTCATGGCTGCCGCGCCGTCCGAGCGCATTCCCGTGACCAACCAGGCCCGTCGCGGCCTGGCCAACGTGCTGCTGATCTTCCGTGGCGTCTACCTGCCTCGCACCATCCTCGCCTCCACGGTGCAGATCGGCCAGTCGATCCAGTACTTTGCGATTGGCTGGTACCTGCCGCTGATCAGCGCCGCGCTGTTCGGCAAGGACTTCGTCTACGCCACCATCGGCGCGCTCGTGTTCAATGTCTGCGGCATCTTCGGCGGCTTCCTGTCGCCGCTGATCGGCCGCAAGCTCGGCCTGCGCCGTGCCTCGGCGTTCGGCTTCGCCGCCGTCTTCGTGATGCTGCTGGTGCTCGGCCTGTTCAACGGCAAGATGCCGATGTGGGTCGCCGTGGTCGTGCCGTCGCTGTTCATCCTGTTCCACTCGGGCGGCCCCGGCGCGAACGGCAAGAGCCTGTCCTCGCTGTCTTTCCGCAGCGAACTGCGCGCGGGCGCCAACGGCATCATCGGCGCACTCGGCTCCATCGGCGCCGCGCTGGGCCTGCTGGTGTTCCCCCTGTTCCGCGCCCAGTACGGGCTGGAAACCACCTTCCTGATCCTCTCCGTGGTGCCCCTCATCGCCAGCATCATCTGCTTCACGATCCGCTGGGACCCCACGCGTACCACCATCAACCCCGACAACGAAGCCGATGCCCCGCAGTTCGCACGCGATGCGCGCGAGGGGGCCGGCTTCCTGCAACCCGTGATCGAGAAATCGCAGTCATGACCCAGAACAGGAACGTCATCCTCGCCATCGACGAGGGCACGTCCGGCACCCGCGCCGCCGTGGTGGCCGCCGATGGCCACGTCTCATGCCTGGAATACACCACGCTGCAAGTGGATTCGCCGCGCCCCGGCGTGGTCGAGCAGGACGCCAATGTCCTGCTGGAGAAGACGCTGGCGGTGTGCCGGGCCACGCTGGCGCAGGCTGCGCGCGATCACCTCAACGTGGTGGCGCTCGCCATCGCCACGCAGCGCGCCACGGCCGTGCTGTGGGACACGCAGACCGGCCGCGCGCTGGTGCCGGCCATGGTCTGGCAGGACACGCGCTACGCCCCGGACCTGCACGAACTGGCGGCCACGTGGGACCCGCGCCTGGGTCCTGTCGTCGGCCGGCCTGCCGGCGTGCGTTCGCCCTATCTCTGGGCGGCGCGGCACCTGCGCGAGACGCCTGCCGTGGCCGAGGCATGGGCCGCGCGCCGGCTGGCCTTCGGCACGGTGGATAGCTGGCTGCTCTGGCACCTCTCCACCGAGCGCGCCTGCGTGACCACGCCGACGAACGCCACCTCGTGCAGCGCCTACATGCTCGGCGAGCACCGCTACCTCACGGACTGGACCGATGCGCTCGGCTTCCCCCGCGAGCTGCTGCCCGAACTGCGGCAGGACGCCGATGACTTCGGCCGCACGCGCGCCGACCTGATCGGTATCGACGTGCCCATCCTCGCCTGTGCCGGCGACCAGCTTGCCGGCGCCATCGGGCTGGGCTGCCTCGATGCGGGGCAGTCGATGTGCCTGCACGGCACCGGCAGCTTCGTGGACCTGATGGTCGGCCCCGCCCTGCCGGCGCGCAGCGGCGAATCGGACAGCACGCTGACGATGACCGCGCGCCGCCATCGGGGCGTCTCCCACTACTCGGTGGAGACCTTCGTGGCCACCACCGGCTCCGCGCTGAATTGGGTCTGCAACCAGCTGCACTGGTTCGAAGACGCCCGGCAGATCAGCGCGCTGGCGGCCACGGTGCCCTCGTCGGGCGGCGTCACGTTCATCCCAGCCCTGACCGGCCTGCGCGTGCCGCAGATGCAGCCCGAGGCCCGCGCCGCACTGAACGGCGTGTCGATGGCCACCACGCAGGCCGAGATCGCCCACGCCATCCTCGCCGGAATCGCCCATTCCGTGGCGTCCTGCATCGAGGCCAACCGCGACATCGCCGGCGTGCCCGTCTCCAGCCTCGTGGTGGGCGGCGGCCTCTCCGGCAGCGACGCGCTGCTCCAGATGCAGGCCGACCTCACCGGCCTGCCGATCCATCGCATGCAGGAGACGGACCGCGCCAGCCTGCGCGGCATCGCCTTCCTGGCCGGCGCGTCGGGCCTGCTGTGGGACTCCCTGCAGCAAGCCCGCACCACCACCGCGCCGGACGCCGTGTTCACCCCGGCCATCGGTGATGACGAGCGCGCCGCGCGGCGCGCGCTCTGGCACGCCCGCGTGGCGTCCGAACTCAATCACGTGGACGCGTTTGCGTCGCATTAATCAGGAGAAGCGATCAACATGATGGGTCTGCCATCCCGAAGCGCGAGCCGCGAACGCGCCGCCATGACCAGTACCGAGCCGCTGCGGCTCGACCGCAGGTCGCAACTGGGCCGCCTGGGCAGCGAGGCATTCGACATCCTCATCGTCGGCGGCGGGGTCACCGGCGCCTATGCGGCGCTGGACGCCAGCCTGCGCGGCTACCGCGTGGCGCTGGTCGAGAAGAACGATTTCGCCTCGGGCACCTCGTCCAAGTCGTCGAAGATGGTGCACGGCGGGCTGCGCTACATCGAGCAGGGCAACCTGAGCCTGGTGCGCCATTCGCTGCTCGAGCGCCAGCGCCTGCGCCGCAACGCGCGCCACCTCGTGCAGCGCCTGCCGTTCCTGTTCCCCGTGATGGAGCGCGACGGCGTGTTCGACAAGCGGCTCGCCAAAGCCTTCGAAAGCCTGCTGTGGACGTACGACCTGGCCGGCGGCTGGCGCGAGGGCATCCTGCACCAGAAGCTGAGCAAGGCCGAGGTCCTGTCGCACTGCCCCACCTTCAACCCCGAGCACCTGACCGGCGGCTTCCTGTATTTCGATGCGCGCGTCGATGATGCGCGACTGACGCTGAACATCGCGCGCACCGCCGCCTTCCATGGCGCGGCCGTGGCCAACCACGCGCAGGTCATGGAGATCACGCGCGACGGCCACGGCAAGGTCGACGGCGCCATCGTTCACGCCGGCGAGCAGGAAATCCGCGTGCGTGCGGGCGTGGTCATCATGGCCACCGGCGTCTGGCTGCGCGACTGGACCGGCCGCAAGCGCGGCGAACAGAAGACGCTGCACATCCGCCCCGCCAAGGGCGTGCACGTGGCCATTCCCTGGCTCAAGATCCGCAACGACTGCACGGTGACGATTCCCGTGCCCGGACGCAGCCGCCGCGCCACCATCACGCGCTGGGGCAACGTGTCCTACCTCGGGACCACCGACGAGGACTACGAAGGCGACCTCGACAACGTGATGTGTACCCGCCAGGAACTCGACTTCCTGCTCGAAGGGGCGCGTTCGGCGCTGAAGACAGACCTTCAGCCCGAGGACGTGGTGGGCAGCATCGCCGGATGCCGGCCGCTGGTGGCGCCACCGGGCGGCAAGACGCTTGAAATCAAGCGCAACCACGAGATCCATATCGCCGATGATGGGCTGGTGACCATCGTCGGCGGCAAGCTGACCACCTCGCGCCATATGGCCGAGCAGACCATCGACGCCGCGCAGCGCGTCATCGGCAAGCGCGGCAAGTGCCGCACCAAGAGCGCCTACCTGCTCGGCGCCGCCGGCTACGACGCGCAGGCCATCGTGGCGTCGGGCGGGATGTCGGCACACCTGGGCGAACGGTACGGCACGGAGGCGCGCTTCGTCAGCGACATCCTCCAGGCCGATGCCACGCTCGCGCGGCCCATTGTCAATGGCCTGCCCCACACCGAAGCGGAAGTCGTCTACGCGGTGCGCCACGAGCTGGCCGGCACCGTGGATGACGTGCTGTCGCGCCGCATGCGTGCCCGCCTGATGGCGCGCGATGCCTCCGCCCACGCCGCGCCGCGCGTGGGCCAGATCCTCCAGGCCGAACTCGGGTTGTCCGAGTCGGCCGTCGCCCGGCAGGTCAGCGACTACCTGGCCGCCGTGGCTCTCGAAAAATCCGTCCTCATGGGAGAAGCAGCATGATCAGCAAGGAAGCCATCAAGCGCGGTTACAACCGTGGCAAATACGTCGTGGGCGCGCATACGCCGCCGGGCTACGCAGCCACCATCACCGAGACCCCGGACGCCCCCGGCCTGCAGCGCGACGCCCTGCCGCTCAGCGACGCCACGCTGGCCGCGCTGCGCCTGGTGGCCGATGCCGTCCTGACCAGCACCGGCGATGTGGTGACGTGGACGCGCGACTGGTGGGCGGGCTCGATGATGACCGAGACCGGCGGAAAGCCCGCCACGCCGCGCGGCGTGATCGTGCGCGTGTCCACCGTCGAGCAGGTGCAGGCCGTGATGCGCATCGCCCACGCCAGCGCCGTGCCGGTCACGGTGTCCGCCGGTCGCAGCAACGTGACCGGCGCCGCACTGCCGGTACGCGGCGGCATCGTGCTCGACGTCTGCGAGCTGAACAAGCTGCTCGGCTTCGACAAGAACAGCCAGATCGTGGAAGTCGAGGCCGGCATGTTCGGCGACATCTTCGAGCAGACCATCCAGCAGGAATACGGCATGACGATGGGCCACTGGCCGTCGTCGTACGCCATCAGCACCGTGGGCGGCTGGGTGGCCTGCCGGGGCGCGGGGCAGCTCTCCACCCGCTACGGCAAGATCGAGGACATGGTCTTCGGCATGGACGTAGTGCTGGCCGATGGCCGCCTCATCACCGTGGGCGGCTACTCGCGCGCGGCGCTGGGGCCGGACCTGCAGCAGCTGTTCATCGGCTCGGAAGGCACGCTGGGTGTAATCGTCCGCGTGCGGCTCAAGCTGCACCGCCTGCCCGACTACGGCCGCGCCATCGCCTATGGCTTCAAGAGCTTCGCCATCGGCCTGGAGGCGTGCCGCGAGATCATGCAGCGCGGCGCCAACCCGGCGGCGCTGCGGCTCTATGACGCCCTGGAGAGCGGCGTGCAGTTCGGCCTGCCCGACACCAACGTACTGCTGGTGGCCGACGAAGGCGCCCAGGATATGGTCGATGCCGTGATGGCGATCAGCGAGCGGGTCTGCGTGGAATTGGGCGACAAGCTCGATGACAAGGCCATCTTCGAACGCTGGCTCGATACGCGCTACCTGACCGGCAAGAGCGCCGAAGGCTTCAAGCGCAGCCCCGGCTTCGTGGCCGATACGCTCGAGATGTCCGGGCCGTGGGCCGACCTGCCCGCGATCTACGACGACGTGGTGGCCGCCATCAACGCGGTGCCGGGCACGCTGGCCGGCTCCGCGCACCAGTCGCACGCCTACGTGGACGGCGCCTGCCTGTACTTCTCGCTGCGGGGCGAGGTTGCGGTGGAAGACCGCCAGACGTGGTATCGCGCCGCCTGGGATGCCGCCAACGCGGTGCTGATCCAATACAATGCGGCCCTCAGCCACCATCACGGCATCGGGCTGCTGCGCGCGCCGTATATGGCACCGTCGCTGGACACCGCGTTCCCGGTGCTGGTGGCGGTCAAGCAGGCGCTGGATCCGCAGAACATCCTCAACCCCGGGAAGCTCGGCCTGAGCGACGTGCTTTCCCACGAAGCGAAGTAACCCCATGGACAGGTCCCTCGGCGCCCGCCTGACGCGCCACCCGGTCATCGCCACGCTCTACGGCGCGGAGCAGGTCGATGCGTTTGTCGACAGCGAGGCCGAAGTCTCGATCGTGGCCAACGTGGAGCTGCGCAAGCTGCAGCCCGTGATTGCCACGCTGACCCGCGCCGGCAAGTACGTCATCGTCAACATCGATAGCTGCGAAGGGCTGTCGCAGGACAAGGGTGGCGTGGATTACCTGGCGGACATCGGGGTGACCAGTCTGGTGTCCACGCGCGTGGCCACCATCCAGCGCGCCAACCGCGCCGGCATGGTGACGATGCAGAAGGTCTTCGTGACCGACCGCTCGACGTGGCCACGCAGCGTGAAGGCACTGGAGCAGAGCGACCCCAACCTGGTGCAGCTGATGCCGGCGCCAATGCTGGGCCACCTCCCCGAGGCGGACCGCAAGGCGCTGCCGCCCATCGTCACGTCCGGCTTTGTCTGCAACGAGGCCGATATCCGCAGCGCGCTCGCGCATGGCGCGGTGGCGGTCTCGACCAGCGACCGCAAGCTCTGGAATCTGGAAGGGAAAAAGCTGAAGTCCTAGGTCCTACAGCTGCGAGGCCAGCAGCGAACTCAACCCATCGGCCAGCTTTTCGCGCCACGGCCGGTTGGACCATGCTTCCAGCGATACCGGCCGGGACAGGGCCAGGTCGTCCTCGAATATCCGCGTCTGTGCCGCCGCGAAGTCCCGATCGAGGATATTGAGCGTGGCCTCGTCGTTCAGGCGGAAGGAGCGATTGTCGAAGTTGGTCGAGCCGACCGACACCAGGAAGCCGTCCACGATCATCACCTTGCAGTGGTACATCGTGGGCGCGTACTCGGCGATCAGCGCGCCGGCCGCCAGCGGCTCGCCCCATTGGGCCCGCGACGCCGAGCGAGAGGTTTCCGAGTCGATATGCTCGCCCGGCACGATGATGCGAACCTTGACGCCCCGCTTGAGCGCGGCCAACAGCGCCTTCCGCGTCAGGTCGTCTGGCACGAAGTACGCCGCCGACAAGTCGATGGTGCGCGTGGCGGCGGTGATGGCGAGCAGGTACATCAGCGCCATGTTCTCGCTCCCGCCGGTGGGGGAGCTGCTGAACATCTGCGCCATGCCCTTGCCCACGTCCGGCAGCGCCGGGAAATACCCCGGGCCGTGGGGCACTTCGCCGCTTACCTTGATCCAGTTGTCGAGAAAGACCGACTGCATCTGGGCCACCACCGGGCCTTCGACCTGGAAGTGCGTGTCGCGCCAGTGCTGGGGATCCTGGGCGTGGCCGGTCCATTCCGGCGCAATGCCCACGCCGCCGGTGAAACCGATCCTGCCATCGACGATCAGGAGCTTCCTGTGCGTCCGGTTGTTGAGCTTGCCGAGCGTGTACCAGTGAACCGGGTGATAGCGCTGCAACGCGACACCGGCTTTCGACATGACGTCCAGCACGGCGGCGTCCACCTTCTGGCTGCCCACCCAATCCAGCAGGACGTGCACCTTCACGCCCGCCTGCGCCCGCTCGGCCAGCGCCTGCGCGAAGGCCCGGCCAATGTCGCCGGACCAGTAGATATATGACTCGAAGGTAATCGTCCGCTGCGCCGCGCGAATGGCGCCCAGCATCGCGGGGAAGATCTCGTCGCCATTCCTCAGCACGCGGTAGGCGTTGCCGCCGACCACTGGCGGACCGAGCAGGACGCTCAGTTCCCGGGAAAACTGCGGGTCCTCGGTCGCATAGAGCCGTTCCAGCCGATGCTCGATGCGCTTCTCCGCGCCGAACAGGTTGTAGGCCACCAAGCCGAAGAGCGCGGTAAGGATGACGGCAAGCAGCACATACCACGTGGTCCGGGCCCTTCCATGAGCGTGGCGCATCGGCTGGCTTCCTCTTATCGGTGAGACGGCGCTTTTCGAATATGAAGTGTGAACGAGTTTTGGGCGATTGCAGCCCCCGGATGTGTGGCCGATCGCCAACGGCCCCTCCTTGCAAATGCGAATCACTATCATTTATACTCCGCCGCTTCGCCTGATTCGTCTTTTGCCGTCATCCTGGCCGTGCTGCGCGACCCCGCCCATCCCCCGTTGTTTGCTGCATTGCTGCGCCATTACGACGAATTGGTCGATCACGTCCGCCGCCGCTTTGGCGACCGCCACTTTGCCCGCGACGTGCTCCAGGACGTCTGCGTCCAGTTGCTCGAACGGCCGCCCGCCGGCGAGGTGGCCCAGCCGCTCGCCTTCCTCCGGCACGTCTCCACCCATCGCGCGATTGACCGTTACCGCGCCGAATCCACCCGCCAGACCCATGCCGATGCCTGGCAGGCCGACGCCGCCGGCATCGCCGTATCGAGCCCGGACGTCGCCGAGGCCATTGCCCACCGTCAGGCCGTAGACCGGCTCGAGCAGTGCATTGCCGCCCTGCCGCCACGCTGCCAGGAGGTGTTTATCCTGCATCGGCTCCATGAGCTGCCGCAGCAGGACGTGGCGCTAAGATTGGGCATCTCGCGGGGCATGGTGGCGCGCCATATGGCCCGGGCCATGGCACTATTGGCGCCCGAACTGCAAGCCCTGGGCGCCCCGCCGCGCCCGGAAACTGCCGCGCCGGCCCCGTCATCGTGAGGACCCCTCCCCTGCCCATGCCCGATTCCCGCACGCCGCCGGGCGACCCGCTGTCTCCCTACCAGCAGGCGCTGCGCGAGCGATTTCCGTCCGTGGAAGCCATCACGGCCGCCGCCACTGCGCGCCGCCGCAGGCAACACCGTGTGCGCGCCGGTGCCGCCGCCGCGCTGGTGGTGCTGGCCGCCGGCACGTGGCTGGCCGATCCCGCCTATCGCACCGAGTCCCTGAGCGCCGAGGCCGGGCCGCGCACCGTTCAACTGGCCGATGGCAGCCGCGTCACGCTGGACCAGCACACCCGCCTGACCGTGCAGTGGCGCCTGCGCACCCGCGCACTGGCGCTGGAGGCAGGCGAAGCGGTGTTCACCGTGGCCCATGGCCCGCGTGCGTTCCTCGTCACGGCGGGCCAGACCCGGGTGCGCGACATCGGCACGGTGTTCGACGTCCAGCGGCTGCCGCAGCGCACGCGCGTGGTGGTGCTGGAAGGCGCGGTGGAAGTCGAGGCCGGTGGCCACGTGCGGCAGCTGCGCGCCAGCCAGCGCGTGGACGTAGCACCGGACGGCCAGCCCGGCGACACCGTGACCGTGGACGCCGAGCGCGCCCTGGCCTGGCAGCGCGGCAAGTTCTCGTTCGATGGGGCGACGCTGGCCGACGCCATCGCCGAGATGCAGCCGCACTCGCGGCACGCCCTCGTCATCGACGATCCACGCGTGGCCCAACTGCGGCTGTCCGGCGAATTCGACCGCGACCAGGTGGCGGCCATCCTGCAGTTGCTACCGGGCATCCTGCCGGTAACGGTGCGCCAGGCGGCCGACGGCACCGTGCATCTGGGCGCGCGGCAACGGTCCTGATGACTAACTGAGCCTCATCTGAAATTTTTTTTCGCGTGGAGGTGTACAAACACGCGGCGGCGCACGGCAACTCCATGAACAGGCCGAATGGATCGGCCCGCCATCAGGAGCTTTCGTGATTTTCACCGTTCGACGCCGGCCTGCCGCCCGCGCCTCCCGCCTTGCCGTGCGGCCGTTTGCGGCGCTGGTTCCCCTGCTCGCGGCGATGCTCGCCGCCGGCGCGATTGCACAGGGCGTGGCCCGCCCCATCGACATTCCCGCCCAGCCGCTGGCCCAGTCGCTGGCCGCGCTGGCGCGTCAGTCCGACACCCAGATCCTGTTTGCCACGACCCTGGCCGATGGCCTGCGCGCCCCGGCCGTGCGCGGCACGCTGACCGTGGAAGACGCCCTCGCCCGCATGCTCGCCGGCTCCGGCCTCCATGTGGTCAGCAACGGGCCGCGCACCTTTACCGTGGTCCAGGCGCCCGCCGACGCCAGCGCCGGCGCCGCCACGTTGCCGCTGATCACGGTACGGGCCGATGTCGCGGACCTCTCGGCCAATGCCGATGGCGTGGTGCCCCGCCGCGCGAGCGGCGCCAAGACCAACACGCCGCTGATCGACGTTCCGCAGACCATCAACGTGGTCACGCGCGAGCAGATGGACGAACAAGGCGTGCAGAGCGTGATGCAGGCGCTGCAATACACGCCCGGCGTGGTCAACCAGTATGGCGATACCGACCTGCGGTACGACTGGCTGGCCGTGCGCGGCTTCGTGCCGTTGCGCTACCTGGACGGCCTGCGCCTGCCCTACGGCGCGCGCGGCTATTCGCAGCCCCGCATCGACCCCTACACGCTGGAGAGCATCGAGGTGCTCAAAGGGCCCGCGTCGGTCCTCTACGGGCAGAGCTCCCCGGGCGGGCTGCTGAACATGGTCAGCAAGCTGCCGCAGGCGCAGACCTCGCGCGAGGTGGTCTTGCAGGCCGGCAGCCACGACCGCCTGCAGGGCGCGTTCGACCTGACCGGCCCGATCGATGAAGACGGCAAGCTGCTGTATCGCGTGGTGGGGCTGGCCCGCGACACCAACACCGAAATCGACTATATCGACGAGCGCCGCGTGCTGGTGGCGCCCAGCCTGACGTGGCGGCCCAGCACGGACACCTCGCTGACGCTGATGGCGCAGTACCAGAAGATTCGCTCGGACGGCGGCGGCGCGCCGCCTGCCCTGCCCGCCGCCGGCACGCTGCTGCCCAACCCGAACGGCAGCATCCCGACCAACCGCTTTATCGGCGAGCCCGCCTACGACAAGTTCGAGAGCGAGCAGATGATGTTCGGCTACAAGTTCGCGCATCGCGCCAACGAGACGTGGCAGTTCCGCCAGAGCGCGCGCTACAGCTATATCGATACCGATACGCAGCGCGTGCAGGGGCTGTCCATGAATCCGGACCTGCGCACGGAAAACCGCTACGGCTGGGCGTTCCCGGAGCGCAGCGGCGTGTTCTCGATCGACAATCAGGCGGAGGCGAGCTTCCGCACCGGGCCCGTCCAGCACACCCTGCTGCTGGGGGTGGACTACCAGTACGAGGACGCGCGCTACGAGGAATCGCAACTCGTAGCGGTGCGCGCGCTCGACGTGTTCAACCCGGTGTACGGCGCCCCCATCACCCGGCCGCCGCTGGGCACGCGCGTGGACCAGACCCGCCAGCAGGTGGGCGGCTATGTGCAGGACAGCCTCGCCATCGACCGCTGGACCTTTCTGCTGAGCGGCCGCTACGACTGGGCCGGCAGCAACACCGACACCCTGACCGCCCAGACCGGCAACACGCTGAACACGCGCCAGAGCGACAATGCCTTCACGGGCCGCACCGGCGTGGTCTACCAGTTCGACAGCGGCTTCGCGCCCTACGCCAGCTTTGCCACGTCGTTCCAGCCGCAGGCGGGCACGGGGCGCACCGGCACGCCGTTCGAGCCGACGCGCGGGCGCCAGACCGAGGTGGGCGTGAAATTCCAGCCCAAGGGGGCCAATGCCTTCGTTACGCTGTCCGCCTTCGACCTGCGCCAGACCAACGTGCTCACGCCCGATCCGCTGAACACCAACTTCAATACCCAGAATGGCGAAGCGCGCGTGCGCGGCATCGAACTCGAAGGCAAGGCCAGCCTGACGCGCGGGCTGGACGTCGTAGCGTCCTATGCCTACTCCGACACCGAGGTCACCAAGGCCAACGCCAATGCACGCGGCGTGACCACGCTGGGCAACGCGCTGCCCTTCGTGCCGGAGCACCAGGCGTCCCTGTGGATGTACTACACGTTCCACGACACCCTGTTCCAGGGTCTGGGGCTGGGCGCCGGCGTGCGCTATATCGGCCGGTCGTACGGCGATGCGGCCAATGTGTATCGCGTGCCGGCCGCCACGCTGTTCGACGCCGCGTTGAGCTATGACCTCGGCAAGTCGTTCCTGCAACTGCGCGGCGTGCGCGTGGCGATCAACGCGACGAACTTGTTCGATCGTCGCTACATCAGCACATGCATTTCGGCCACGGGCTGCTATTTCGGCAGCCGCCGCACGGTGCTGGGGACCGTGAGCTACAAGTTCTGAGGACAGCCGCCGCGCCGGTGCCGCCGCCCGCCGGCAGGACACCGCCGCGGCCGCGTGCAGGCCCAGAACCCCAGCGCCGCGAGGCTGACCAGCGCGCCCAGCGCGCAAACCCCGCCCCAGCCCGCCACCGCGTAGGCCGCCGAGGTACCGAAGGCGCCCAGCGCGCTGCCCACCGCGTAGAACAGCATGTAGACGCCCACCAGCCGGCCCTGGGCGTCCGGCTGGGTATTGAGGATCAGGCTCTGGTTGGTCACGTGTAGCGCCTGCCCGCCGAGGTCGAGCAGCAGGATGCCGGGCACCAGCGCCCACAGCGAATGCGTCATGCCGGCCAGCGGCAGCCACGCCGCGATCAGGCACAGGAGCGCCAGCAGCGTGGTGCGCTCACCCAACCCGCGATCCACCTGCCGTCCCGCCCCGGCGCCCGCCAGCGCGCCAAGCGCCCCCACCAGCCCGAACGCACCGATAGCCGTATGCGAGAACGCATAGGGCGGCGCGCTCAGCGGCAGCACCAGCGCGCTCCAGAAGATGTTGAACGCCGCGAACATCAGCAACGCCAGCATGCCGCGCACCTGCAGGACCCGGTTATGGCGCAGTAGCCCGAACATCGATCCAAGCAGCGCCGGGTAGCCGATGCGCTCGGCGGCGGCCGGCAGGCTGGGCAGCCGCGCCCAGAGCCCCACCGCGAGCAACAGCATGGCGCCGGCCGAGCCGAAGTACACCGCGCGCCATCCGGCCAGGTCGCTGACTGCGCCGGCCACCACGCGGGCCAGCAGCAAGCCGAGGAAGACGCCGCTCTGGGCCGCCCCGACCACGCGGCCACGTTCGTCCGGCGGCGCGGCGGCTGCGGCGTAGGCGATCAGTCCCTGCGTCATGGCAGTGCCGAGCATGCCGGTCAGGCACATCGCGCCGAACAGGCCAACCGTGGAGGACGACAAACCCACCGCCGCCAGCGCAACCACCAGACCCAGCGCCTGCGCCAGCATCAGGCGGCGCCGCGCGAAGACATCGCCCAATGGCACCAGCAGCAACAGGGCCAAGGCACTGCCGACCTGCGTGGCGGTGACCACGCCACCAATGGCAAACGCCGGAATGCCGAAGTCGCGCGCCAGCGCGTCCAGCAGCGGCTGGGCGTAATAGACATTGGCCACGCTCAGGCCGCTGGCGCAGGCAAACAGCAGCATCAGGCTCCGACGCATACGCAATCCCCTCCCATGACTGGGTCCAACTGGTTGCAAATTAAAACCAGTTGAAGGCTAGCGGAAGTGGTTTTAAAATGCAACCACTTAAGGCGATCGAAGGACGATGAGATGCGCGATGACAATCCGGCCGAAGCCGAAGCCTGTCCGGTGGCAAGAAGCGTCAATGTGATTGGCGACCGCTGGTCGCTGCTGATCGTGCGCGATGCCTTCGACGGCATGCGCCGCTTCAGCGATTTCCAGCGCAACCTGGGCATGGCGCGCAATGTGCTGGCCGACCGGCTGCGCCGGTTGGTGGAGGCCGGCATCCTCGACCTCCAACCCGCCTCCGACGGCAGCGCCTATCAGGAATACGTGCTCACGCCCCGGGGCGAGGAACTCTTCCCCGTGGTGGTGGCGCTGCGGCAATGGGCCGAGAGCCATCTGTTCGCGCAGGGGGAGCCGCACTCGGATCTGGTGGAGCGGACATCGGGCAAGCCGATTCCGCGCATGCTGCCGCTCGCCCACGATGGCAGCGCGCTGACGCCCCAAGATGCCGAAGTACGGAAGCTGGCCGGCCGCTAGTCGTGCGGGAAATACCCCTCCAGGAACCGTTCGAGCGATCGCAACATCTCCTGTTCGGCCGCCTCGGCATCGCCCCGCGCGAAATGCGCCATGAATCGGCGCCGCGACGCGAAGATTTCCTCGCTCTCGTACGTGCCGATCCGCAGGATGAACTCCACCAGTAGCGAAATCAGGCCGTCCATGAAGACGACCAGGATCGGGTTGCCGGCGATGCGCGCCAGCATCTTGTGGAACTCGTGGTTCAGCGTGAACCGCTTCTCGAATTCGCCGGCGGCCATTGCTGCCTCGGCGGCGTCGATATTGCGATAGAGCCGGGCCACGTCGTCTTCGGTCGCCAGCCGGCAGGCTTCGCGCACGATGGCCGGCTCGATCGAGATATGGGCCTGGATCAGCTGGCGCGGCGTAATGCCGCCGAGCCGGTAGAGATCCATCAAGCCCTCGATCACCACCGAGCCATCGGCGCGGGTAATGAAGATCCCGCCATGCGCACCCTTCTTGGTTTCGACAAGCCCGGACTGCTCGAGCGAACGCACGGCCTCCCGAAGGGTATTGCGCGACACCCCGAGTTCCGCCGCGAGCTGCCGCTCCGCCGGCAGGCGCGTGCCCGGCTTCAGCCGTCCCCCGGCGATTTCCTTGCGGATCTGGTTCGCGATTTCATCCGCCGCGCGCCGGACCGCAATCGGGCGAAATGACGTCTGCGCCTCATCGTCAGGATTTACCCGAGGATCATGTTTTGTAATCATCGTTTGCCGATAGAATGGTTCAACCATTAAGCCATTATGGCACGCCAATGATAAGGCCAACGGAGACGACGATGACGAAAACGCACCTGCCTACGAAAACCCCCTCCCCGCGCCGCGCTTTGCTGGCGGCCACGGGCGCCCTGCTGGCGGCGACGCTGCTCACCGGCACCGCGCACGCCCAGCGGGACGCCGCGTATCCGACGCAGCCGGTCAAGCTGGTGGTGGTATACCAGGCGGGCGGTGCGAACGACATCGTGGCCCGCGTCCTGGCGGACCGCATGACCCGCGCGCTCGGCCAGTCGGTGATGGTGGTGAACAAGCCGGGCGCCTCGGGGGCCATCGGCGCGCAGTTCGTGGCGGGCAGCCCGCCAGACGGCTACACCGTGCTGATGGGCGGCGCGCCGCTCGTGGTCGCCCGCGCGCTATATAAGAATCCTCCCGTGGACTTCGAGAAGAGCTTTTCCCCGGTCGGCAAGGCGGTCAACCTCAATCTGGTGCTGGTCGCCCGCAAGTCCTATCCGGCCGACACCTTCAAGCAGGCCATGGACCTGGAGAAGAAGCAGCCGGGCAGCTCCACCATGGCCGTCACGGCCGGCGTCTTCGAGCTGTACTACGCGCGCCTCAACCGGCTCGCCAACACCCGCATCGTCAAGGTGCCCTACAACGGCGTGCCCGCCGCGATGAACGACATCCAGGGCGACCGCGTGGACATGCTGATCGACACCGTGGCCGCGCAGAAGCCGTTTATCGCCAGCGGCGCCACCAAGCCGCTCGCGGTGTTCGGCCCGAAGCGGCTGCCCTCGCTTCCCGATGTACCCACGCTGGCGGAACTCGGCCTCAAGGGCTTCGATGACCAGTCCTACGTCGGCATGCTGGTGCCGAAGGGCACGCCCGACGGCGTGGTGCGCAAGCTCAACGGCGCGCTGAACACCGCGCTGGCCGACCCGGACGTCAAGACGCGCCTGGAGAAGCTGGACTTCGGCGTGGAAGGCAGCACCCCGGAGGCGTTCTTCAAGGAGATGAAGTCCGATTCCGACCGCTTCGCCGAGCTTGCCGACGCGACCCACATTGAAAAGCAGTAAGGAGTTGAACATGCGGGACACAGGACCACTCTACGGGCACGCCACCATCGCCGCGCTGTACCGTTCGGCATTCAAGGCGTTTGCGGACCGCGAGGCGCTGGTCGGGCAGGACATCCGCCTGACCTACGGCGAACTCGAGGCCCGCAGCCACCAGATCGCGCGATATTTCCTGTCGATCGGCCTGCGCCGTCAGGATGGCATCGCCATGCTGGCCGGCAATCGGGTCGATGCGATGGCCGCCATCATCGCCGCGCAGCTCCTCGGCTTGCGCTACACGGCGCTGCACCCGCTCGGCTCCGCCGACGATCAGGCTTTCGTGCTCCGCGATGCCGGCATCCGGGCGCTGGTGATCGACACGCCCCGGCACGGCGAGCGCGGCGCCGCGCTGGCCAGCCTCGGCATCGTCGAGCATGTGCTGACGCTGGGCCCGGCGGCGTTTGGCGTCGATCTGGCGGCGGCCTCCGCCGGCATGGACGCCAGCGACATCCCGCTCGACGTCCAGCCCGGCGATATCTTCAAGATTGCCTACACCGGCGGCACCACGGGCAAGTCCAAGGGCGTGGTCCAGCCTCACCGGACCGCCGTCACGATGATCCTGCAGCAGCTAGCCTGCTGGGAGTGGCCCGACGACGCGCGATTCCTGGCCACGACGCCCATTTCCCACGCCGCGGGCGCCCTGATCCTGCCCACCTTCCTGCGGGGCGGCACGGTGGTTTTTCTGGACAAATACGATCCGCTGGCCTTCCTCGAAGCCGTCGCCCGCCACCGCATCACCTGTACCTTCCTGGTGCCGAGCCAGATCTACGGCCTGCTCGATTTCCAGGGGCTGGCGGACCACGACCTGTCCAGCCTGCACCGCATCTGGTACGGCGCCGCGCCCATCGCGCCGGCCCGGCTGGCCGAGGCGATCGGGCGGATCGGCCGGATTTTCGGCCAGATCTACGGCCAGGCCGAGGCGCCGATGACGGTCACGTACCTGCGCGCGGACGAGCACGACCCCGCCCGCCCCCATCTGATGGGCTCCTGCGGGCGCCCCATCCCGGGCAACGACGTGCGCCTGCTGGACACACAACTGCAGGAAGTGCCGCCCGGCGAGATCGGCGAACTGTGCGTACGGGGGCCGCTGGTGATGTCGGGCTACCTGAACCGGCCCGAGGAAACCGCCAAGACGCTCGCGGGGGACTGGCTCCATACCGGCGACATGGCGCGCCGCGACGCGGCCGGCTACCTGTATCTGGTCGACCGGGCCAAGGACATGATCATCTCGGGCGGCTTCAACGTCTATTCGAGCGAGGTCGAGAACTGCCTGGCCGCGCACCCGGCCGTCGCCATGTCGGCGGTGATTGGCGTGCCGCACGCCAAGTGGGGCGAAGCCGTGACCGCGCTGGTCGTGCTCAAGCCGGACGCGTCCGTCACCGAGCAGGCCCTGATCGACTACGTCACCGAGCGCAAGGGCGTGGTGTGCGCGCCGAAGTCGGTCTCGTTCGAGACCGAGCTTCCGCACACCTCGCTCGGCAAGCTCGACAAGAAGACCCTGCGGGCCCGCTACTGGAGCGGGCAGGACCGTCAGGTCAGTTAATCGACGCAGACAACAGACCCTCTGGAGACCCGCATGCAGCAAGCTTTCATCATCGACGCCATCCGCACGCCCATGGGCCGCGCCAAACCGGGCGCCGCCTTTGCCGACGTCCATCCCGCCGAACTGCTGGCGCAGCTCCTGAAAGGGCTGGTCGAACGCAACCGGCTGGACCCGGGCATGGTGGACGACGTCATCACCGGCTGCGTCAGCCAGGTGGGCGAGCAGTCCGCCACGCCCGGCCGCGTGGCCTGGCTGGCCGCCGGCTTCCCGGAGCACGTGCCGTCGACCACCATCGACCGCAAGTGCGGCTCCAGCCAGCAGGCCATCCATTTCGCCGCGCAGGGGATCATGGCCGGCGCCTACGACATCGTGATCGCCTGCGGCGTGGAGTCGATGAGCCGCGTGCCGATGGGCACGGCGCGCATGGGGCAAGACCCCTATGGCCCCTCGTTCGCCAAGCGCTACGCGCCCGGGCTGGTGTCGCAAGGCGTGGCGGCCGAGCTGATGGCCAGCCGGGGGGCGCTCTCGCGCGAGGCACTCGACACGTATTCGGCGGAATCCCACCGCCGCGCCCAGCTCGCCCGGGAACAGGGCGCGTTCCGGCGCGAGATTTTTCCGATCGTCACCTCGCGCGGCGTGGTGGAAGTCGACGAGACCATCCGGCCGGACACCTCGCCCGCCAGCCTCGGCACCTTGAAGCCGGCCTTCCGCACCGACGAACTGGCCGCGCGCTTCCCCGAAGTCGGCTGGCACATCACGGCCGGCAATTCCTCGCAGATGACGGACGGTGCCTCGGCGCTGCTGCTGATGAGCGAGCGCATGGCATCCCGGCTCGGCTGCAACGCGCGCGCCCGCTTCGCCGGCTTCGACGTCTGTGGCGATAGCCCGATGCTGATGCTGACCGCCCCCATCCCCGCCAGCCAGCGCGTCCTCAAGAAGAGCGGCCTGACGATGGCAGACATGTCTCATTGCGAAGTCAATGAGGCGTTTGCGCCCGTGCCGATGATCTGGCAGCGTGAACTCGGCGCCGACCCCGCCCTGCTCAACCCGCGCGGCGGCGCGATCTCCCTCGGGCACCCGCTGGGCGCCTCCGGCGCGCGCATCATGACCACCATGCTGCATGCGCTGGAAGACAACAAGGGCCGCTACGGCCTCCAGGCGATCTGCGAAGCCGGCGGCATGGCCAACGCCACCATCATCGAACGGCTCTGAGTGCCAATCAACGGCCGCCCGGCCGGCATGCGCGCGCCCCCGGCGCCGCATGCTTAATCTGCGCTTAAGGTTCCCCGCCTAAGCTGCACCCCTGCCCGCCACCCGGCGTGGCCTGACGCATTCCCCTGTTTACCGCCTTACCTCCATGCCTGGCGCGCGTGCGGACCGCGGTCGTCCCGCAAGCCGCTTCCCCAGAAATCGTCCCCTATGAAAGTCACAATTATCGGTAGCGGCTATGTCGGCCTGGTCACCGGCGCCTGTCTGGCGGAACTCGGCAATTCGGTGTTCTGTCTCGATGTGGACGAACGCAAGATCGCCATGCTCAACGCGGGCGGCGTGCCGATCTATGAGCCGGGTCTCAAGGAATTGATCGAGCGCAACCGCGCCGCCGGCCGCCTGACCTTCTCGACCGATGTGGCCGCCAGCGTGGAGCACGCCGACGTCCAGTTCATCGCCGTGGGCACGCCGCCGGACGAGGATGGCTCGGCGGACCTGCAATACGTGCTGGCCGCCGCGCGCAATATCGGCCGCCACATGACCGGCCTCAAGGTGGTGGTGGACAAGTCCACAGTCCCTGTGGGCACCGGCGACCGCGTCGCCGCCGTCATCCGCGAGGAACTGGCCGCCCGCGGGCTGGAAGACCTCCAGTTCTCGGTGGTCTCGAACCCCGAGTTCCTGAAGGAAGGCGCCGCCGTGGAAGACTTCATGCGCCCGGACCGCATCGTGCTGGGCTGCTCGCCCGACGTGGCCGGCCGCCATGCCAAGGCCATCATGCGCGAGCTGTACTCGCCGTTCAACCGCAACCACGAGCGCACCTTCTATATGGAT
>NZ_FOWM01000003.1:0-649126 GCF_900115455.1 Cupriavidus sp. OV096 | reverse complement strand
CGGTGTGCTCCCCTCGCCCGCTTGCGGGAGAGGGGCCGGGGGAGAGGGCCGGCGGTTCCAGCCGCGCTGGCACAAAACCTGCCCCTCCACGCCATCACTCGACAAGGCATCGACATGAAAGAAAGTCCTGAAATCCGGGACACGGCGCATTTCCTTGCGCGGCATGGTCTCAGGCTGGCCACGGCGGAGTCGTGCACGGCCGGGCTGATCGCGTCGCGCATTGCCGAGGTGCCCGGCTGCGGCGACGTGCTGCGCTGCGCCGTGGTGGCCTATGCGCCCGACATCAAGACCTCGGTGCTGGGTGTGCCCGAGGAAGTCATCCGTCGCCACGGGCTGACCAGCGAGGCCGTCTCGCTGGCCATGGCGCACGGCGTGCTGCGTCTGGCCGATGCCAATCTGGCGATTGCCAACACGGGCGTGGCCGACGGCAACGCGCCCGACGACACCCCGGCTGGCACGCAGTGCTTCGCGTGGGTGCTGCGGATGCCGGGCCGCACTGCCCCGCTGGCCGTGTTCACGGAGACGCGGCGCTTCGACGGCGACCGCAACACCGTGCGCTTCGCTGCCGCCGACTACGCGCTGCTGCGCATCCCGCACTACTACGAACTGGCGCGCGGCGGCACCGGCCAGACCCGCCCGTCGCCCACCCCATAGATGCGGTCCCCCGGCGCGCGCCGGATCGTGGCATGGCCCGTGAAGGCGCCGAAGGCCGGCAGGATCGCGCCATGCTCCCCCAGTACGAAGCACGGCAGCCGCAGCGCGTCGGCACCGCTGCCGCGCAGCACCACGGCCGGATGGAGGTGGCCCGCGAGCACATAGCCGTCCGGGGAAGCGCCCGGCATATGGCACAGCGCGAACGGGCCGGCCCGCAGCGGTTCCGTGACCACGGTCATGCCGAGTTCCGGCGGCGGGTCGCCGGCGTGGGTGTCGTGGTTGCCGCGCACCAGCGTGCAGCGCACGCGGGCCGGCAGCGCCCGGCGCCAGTCGTGCAGCGCGACGATGACCGCCGCCGTGCGCGCGGCGCGGGCGTGCAGGAAATCGCCCAGAAACACCAGCTCCCGCGCCGGATAGCGCACGGCCAGCGCGTGCAGCCGGGCGAGGTTCTCGGCCGTGGTGCCGGGCGGCACCGGCTGCCCCAGCGCCCGGAACGCGGCGGCCTTGCCGATGTGGACGTCCGCCACCAGCAGCATCGCCGCGCGGGGCCACCAGATGGCGTGCTCGGGCAGCAGCCACAGCGTCTCCCCGGCCACTTCCACGGCCTGGGCGCCGAAGGCATGCAACGTGGCGGCGTCTGGCTGGCTCATAGCAGCGGGAGCGGTTTCGATGGCTTGCGCGGGCGCCCCGAGCGACGTGCGCGGCCGCTGGCCCCGCTTCTTCCACCACTGCGGCCACCTGACTTGACGTGATCGGCCATGCCGAAGCGCGCCACCTCGGCCACCTGCGCGGCATCGGCATCAGCATCGACGGTATCCCCCACCGGCCCCGCCGCCGCCTCCAGTTCGGCCAGCATGCGGGCGATGCGGTCGGCCAGCTTCTCGGTACTGAGCTTCTCGCGCAGGAATTCCACCACCAGCGGAAAGGCCAGCGGCGAGGGGCGCTTCAGCGCGTGCAGATCGAGCCGCAGCGCGGACAGCCGGGCCAGCGTGTCGGCCAGGCGGTGGGCGTCCAACTCCTGCATCAGCACCTCCCGCTCGGCCTGCCCGAGCAGCAGGTTGGCCGGGTCGTGCTTGCGGAAGACCTCGTAGAACAGGCTCGATGACGCCTGCAACTGGCGCGCGCTCTTGTGGGCGCCAGGGTAGCCCTGGAAGATCAGCCCGGCCACGCGGGCGATCTCGCGGAAGCGCCGCAGCGACAGCTCCCCCGCGTTCAGGCTGCCGAGCACGTCGGCGGCCAGGTCGCGCTGGCGTTCCTCGGCCAGCACCAGCGGCAGCCAGTGCGCCCAGTCGAGCGGCGCCGAGGCCAGCAGTTCCAGCCCGTAGTCGTTCACGGCCACCGAGAAGGTCGCCGGCACCTGCTGCCCAAGCCGCCACGCCAGCAGGCTGCCCAGCCCCAGATGCACCGAGCGGCCCGCGAACGGATAGAGGAACAGATGCCAGCCTTCGCGCGAATGGAGGGTCTCGGCCAGCAGCGTGCCGCGCGTGGGCAGCGCCGACCAGCGCGCCTGCAGGTCTACCAGCGGCTGGATCAGCGGCAGTTCGGGCGTGCTGGCCGGGTCGAGGTGGCCAAGCTGGGCGGCTTCGAGCGTATCGACCACGGCCTCGGCCAGTTCGGTGGAAAGCGGCATCTTGCCGCCGTTCCAGCGCGGCACCGAGGGCCGCTTGCCGGCCGCGCGGCGCACGTAGGCGGTCATCTCCTGCACGCGCACCAGTTCCAGCAGCCGGCCGCCGAACAGGAAGCAGTCACCGGGCGCCAGCCGCGCGATAAAGCCCTCCTCCACCGTGCCCAGCGAGGCCCCGCCGCTGCCCGCACGCGTCCAGAATCGCACCTGCATCGTGGCATCGCTGACGATGGTGCCCACGCTCATGCGGTGCCGGCGCGCCAGCCGGGCATCGGGCACGCGCCAGACGCCGGCCTCGTCGGGCATCGCCCGGCGATAGTCGGGATAGGCGGACAGCGTGCTCCCGCCCTGCCGCACGAAGTCGAGGCACCACTGCCATTCTTCGTCGCTCAGCGCGCGATAGGCCCAGGTGGTGCGCACCTCGGCCAGCAGGTCATCGGCGCGGAAGCCGCCACCGAGCGCCACCGTCACCAGATGCTGGACCAGCACGTCGAGCGGCTTGTCCGGGGACTCGCGCGCCTCGATACGGCCAGCGCGCACCGCGTTGCGCGCCGCCACGGCTTCCACCAGTTCCAGGCTGTGCGTGGGCACCACGGTCACGCGCGACGCCCGCCCCGGCGCATGGCCAGACCGTCCGGCGCGCTGCAACAGCCGCGCCACGCCTTTGGGCGAGCCGATCTGGAGCACGCGCTCCACGGGCAGGAAGTCCACGCCCAGATCCAGGCTCGACGTGCACACCACGGCGCGCAGCGCGCCGTTCTTGAGATGCACCTCCACCCAGTCCCGCACGGCGCGGTCCAGCGAGCCGTGGTGCAGCGCGATCTGGCCGGCCCACTCGGGCCGCGCATCGAGCAGGGCCTGATACCAGAGTTCGGCCTGCGAGCGCGTGTTGAGGAACACCAGCGCGGTGCTGGTGGATTCCAGTTCGCGCACCACGTGCGGCAGCATCGACAGGCCGAGATGCCCCGCCCACGGAAAGCGCCCGGCGGCGTCCGGCAGCAGCGTGTCGATGACCAGCGTCTTCGGCGTGTGGCCGTGCACCAGCACCCGGCGATCGTCCGGCAGGCCGGCCAGCAGCACGTCGCTGGCATGGTCGAGGTTGCCGAGCGTGGCCGACAGTCCCCAGACCATCAGCCCGGGCTGCCATTGCCGCAGCCGCGCCAGCGCCAGTTGCACCTGCACGCCGCGCTTGGAGCCGATCAACTCATGCCATTCATCGACCACGACCAGACGCACGCGGCCCAGCGCCTCGCGTGCGTCGGCGCGGGTCAGCAGCAGGGAGAGGCTCTCCGGCGTGGTTACCAGCGCCGTGGGCAGGCGGCGCGCCTGCGCGGCGCGTTCGCTGCTGCCGGTGTCGCCGGTGCGCAGGCCCACGGTCCAGTCGAGGCCGAGTTCGGCCAGCGGGGCTTGCAAGGCGCGCGTGGTGTCGGCGGCCAGCGCGCGCATCGGCGTCAGCCACAGCACGGTGAGCGGCGGCGGCGTGGCGCCGGCCCGGGCCGGCGGTTCGGCGAAGGCCAGCAGCGCGCCGAGCCACGCGGCGTAGGTCTTGCCGGTGCCGGTGGTGGCGTGGAGCAGCCCGCTTTGGCCGTGGGCGATGGCGTCCCACACGTCGCGCTGGAAATCGAACGGCTGCCAGTGGCGGGCCGCGAACAGCGCCGGCAGCGTCTCAGCCACTGGCGGGGCGCGGACGAACGGTGCGGCCTCGCTCATGCGGCATCCTCGGCCGGCACCGCGCGCGCGGCGCCCGGCAGCATCGCCTCCAGCGTGGCCAGCGTGTCGGCCTCCTCGATCGGCTTGTCCGTGCGCCAGCGCAGCATGCGCGGAAACCGTACGGCGATGCCGCTCTTGTGCCGCCCGCTGCGGGAAATCCCCTCGAAGCCGAGTTCGAAGACCAGTGTCGGCGTGACGCTGCGCACCGGGCCGAAGGACTCCACGGTGGTCTTGCGCACGATGGCGTCCACCGCGCGCATCTCGGCATCGGTCAGCCCTGAGTACGCCTTGGCGAACGGCACCAGCGCGCGCTCCGGCGTGCCCGGCGGGGCGTTCCAGACCGCGAAGGTGAAGTCGGTATAGAGGCTGGCGCGCCGGCCGTGGCCGCGCTGGGCATAGATCAGCACGGCATCCACGGTGTAGGGATCGATCTTCCACTTCCACCAGACGCCCACGTCCTTGGTCCGCCCCGCGCCGTAGGCGGCGTCGGCGGCCTTGAGCATGAAGCCTTCCACGCCCAGTTCGCGCGAGGTCTCCCGCAGCGTGGCGTAGCGCGCCCAGTTGTCGGCATCGACCAGCGGGCTCAGCTCCAGCGCCGGGTGGACGTGATCGGCAATCACCTGCTCCAGCCGCGCGCGGCGTTCGGCCTGCGGGCGGGCGCGCCAGTCCTCGCCCTGCCATTCGAGCAGGTCATAGGCCATCAGGATGGCCGGCGCCTCGCGCAGCAGCTTGGCGCCGAGCGTCTTGCGACCGATGCGCTGCTGGAGCAAGGCGAACGGCTGCACGCGGCGGTCCTGCCAGATCACGATCTCGCCGTCGAGCACGGTGCCATCCGGCAGCGTGGCGGCGGCTTCGGCCAGCTCGGGAAAGCGCTCGGTGATCAGTTCCTCGCCGCGCGACCACAGCCATGTGGCGCCGGCCCGGCGCACAAGCTGGGCGCGGATGCCATCCCACTTCCATTCCACCTGCCAGCGGGCCGGGGCGCCGAGCACGGTGTCGAAGTCCTCCACCGGGGCCTGCAAGGGATGGGCGAGGAAGAACGGATAGGGCTGGCCGCCGCGCTGCAAGGTGGCGAGGGCGCCCTCGCCCGCCGCCGTCCCGGCATCGTCCGGGGCGATCAGCGCGAGGTAGTGCGCGGCATCGGGGCGGCGCGAGATGTCGGTGTAGCCGACCATGCGCTCGGCCACGCGCTTGGCGTCCAGCCCGGCCACCTCGCCCAGCGCGCGGGTGACCAGCAGCCGCGACACGCCCACGCGGAACGCGCCCGTGATCAGCTTGAACAGGACCAGCCGCCCGCGCGCGTCGAGCGGGCGCCAGAGCGCATCGAGCCGCTCGCGCAGCACCTCCGGCGGCTGGCCGCGCAGCGGCAGCAGGCGCTGCTCGACCCATTCGGCCAGCCCGGCCGTGTCGATGTGGGGCGTGGCCGGCAGCAACAGCGCGATGGTCTCGGCCAGGTCGCCCACGGCCTGATAGCTTTCCTCGAACAGCCACGCGGGCAGCGCGGCGGCCTGCCGGGCCAGTTCGCGCAGCATCGCCACCGGCACGAGCTGGCGCGGCTTGCCGCCGGACAGGAAGTAGACCGCCCAGGCGGCGTCCTCAGGCGGCGCGGCGCGCAGGTAATCGACCAGCGCCGCCAGCTTGGCGTTGCTGGACGTGGTGCCGTCCAGCGCCGCGTAGAGGTCGGCGAAGGCTTTCATGGGGCTGCCTCCGGGGTTTCGACCGGGGTTTCCACGGTCTCCTGCGACGGCTCGTCATCGTCCCCGGCGTCGTCCCCATACTCGGTCTGGAACGCCTGCGCCTGCCAGCCCTGCTCGCACAGGTAGCGCACCATCACCGGCACGTTGCCATGCGTGACGATGACGCGCGGCGCGCCCGTGGCGGTGATCGCCGAAAGGAGCCCGGGCCAGTCCGCATGGTCGGACAGCGCGAAGCCGCGATCGACGCCGCGCCGGCGCCGCGTGCCGCGCAACTGCATCCAGCCGCTGGCGAAGGCATCGGCGGCCTCGCCAAAGCGGCGCAGCCATGTGGAGCGCTGCGCGGACGGCGGCGCCACCACCAGCGCGCGGCGCAGGGCCGGGCTGCGCGCCGGCAGGTCCGCCGTGGTCAGGGTGGGTGGCAGGGCCACGCCGGCATCCGCATAGGCCTGGTTCAGCGTGGTCATCGCCCCATGCACGACGATGGGCCCCGGCAGCGCCACGTCCGCGCCCGCATGACGCATCAGCCCGTGCAGGATGCGCTGCGCCTTGCCGAAGGCGTAGCAGTACAGCACGCTCGCCCGCCCCGCCGCCGCGTTGGCCTGCCACCAGCCGAAGATCTCGGCCATCAGCGCGGCCTGCGTCGGCCAGCGGTAGATCGGCAGGCCGAAGGTGCTTTCGGTGATGAAGGTGTCGCAGCGCACCGGCTCGAACGGGTCGCAGGTGCCGTCGGCCTCGACCTTGTAGTCGCCGGAGGCCACCCAGACCTGCCCGCCATGTTCCAGCCGCACCTGGGCGGAGCCCAGCACGTGTCCGGCCGGATGGAGGCTCAGCCGCACCCCGTGATGCGTGATGGCTTCGCCGTAGGGCAGCGTCTCCAGCGCGATGCCCGGCAGCCGCGCCAGCAGCACGCCGCGCCCGGGGGCGGCACAGAGGTAGCTGCCGTGGCCGAAGCGCGCGTGGTCCGAATGGGCGTGGGTGATGACGGCGCGCGCCACGGGGCGCCACGGGTCGATATAGAAGTCGCCGGGCGGGCAATACAGCCCTTCCGGCCGCGCGACGATCAGGTCGGCCATCGGGATCCATCCCCCTCTATATATAGGCGGGGCGTCAGGTAGCGGACGGCCCCGCGCGCCGCGCCTTGCGGGCCTCCGCCATGCCCCGCACGTTGAGCGCGGCCAGCGCGAACTGGAGCACCACCAGCGCCCAGGCCCCGGTATGGAAACCCCAGCCCACCCACATCGCGTTGCTGGCCAGGAAGACCCAGAAGCCCACCTTGCGACGGCCCGCCGCGCGGCTGCCGACCAGCCAGGTGGCGGCCACCGTCACCGCCATCGCGGGCCATTGCAGCGCATCGAGCCAATCCACGGAAATCCTCCCGACCTGACGATCCTTATCCAGCGTAGTCGGCCCGGGGCGGCGCCGGCCAGCGTGGGGTGTCCCGTTCGGCTGTCGGCGCATTCTCACAAAGTTACCAATGCATCACTTAGAGAGCGGAATGCCGATTTCCCATACGGCGTCAATCAGCCGGGCGCCGATAGTGTCGACTAGGAATCTCTCCTAGAATCGACTCAACGTCCTGCCGTGCGGCGTGGTCAGCCGCGGACGCCTCCTTGCCCGATCCCTCCCATCTTTCACACCTTCATGCGCCCAGAAAACCAGCGACTAGCGGACCTCCTGCGCGAGGACCCGGACACCATCCTGCGCGGCTGGACCGCCGAATATCACACCTACACGGGCGGCCGCGGCCTGAGCCAGAACCTCGAGACCGAGCAGCGCGCCATTCTCAAGGCGCTTGACACCGGCCTGTCGGCGGATGCCGACGCGAGCAACTTCGACAGCCGTGCCTGGACCACCCTGCGGGACACGCTGTCGCACCTGTCCGCCGCCCGCGCGGCGCAGGGCGAGACGGCCGACGTGACCAGCGGCTTCGTGCTGGCGCTCAAGCGCCCGCTGTTCGATGGCCTGCAGCGCCATCGCGGCGAGGTGGAGGGCCAGATCGAGGTGGTCTGGGCCGCCTCGTCCATCGTGGACCGCATGGCGCAGTGGACCGTCTCCACCTACCAGAAGACGCGCGAGGACATCATCATGCGCCAGCAGCACGAACTGCTGGAGCTGTCCACGCCCGTGATCAAGCTGTGGGACGGCGTGCTGGCGGTGCCCGTGATCGGCACGCTGGACAGCAGCCGCGCGCAGATCGTCATGGAAACGCTGCTGGAGCGCCTGGTGAACACCGGCTCCGAGCTGGCCATCATCGACATCACCGGCGTGCCCACCGTGGACACCCTCGTGGCGCAGCACCTGATGAAGACCGTCACGGCCATCCGCCTGATGGGCGCGGAAAGCATCATCAGCGGCATCCGGCCGCAGATTGCGCAGACCATCGTCCATCTTGGCATCGACCTGCAGGGCATCATCACCAAGTCCACGCTGGCGGACGCGCTGGCCACGGCCATGCGCATGACCGGCCACACCGTCACCCGCGCCGCCTGAACCCGGAGGCGCCATGGAACGGATTCCAATCCTGCGGATGGGCAAGAACCTGCTGGTCACGATCCAGATCGACATGCAGGACCAGACCGCATTGATGTTGCAGGAAGACATTGCCTCCACCATCGACCAGACCGGCGCGCATGGCGTGCTGATCGACGTCTCGGCGCTGGAGATGGTGGACTCGTTCATCGGCCGCATGCTGGTGAGCATCTCGGACATCAGCCGCATCCTCGGCGCGACCACGGTGGTGGTGGGCATCCGCCCGGCCGTGGCCATCACGCTGGTGGAGCTGGGGCTCTCGCTGGGCGGCGTGAAGACGGCCCTGAGCGTGGAGCGCGGCATGCAGATGCTCGACGCCGCCGCGCGGGTGGCCTGAGATGGCCACCCCTGCCGTGGCCACCGAGCTGGCCGATACGGGCAGCGCCCCGCTCAAGGACGAGCGCGATATCGTCCATGCGCGCGCGATGGTGCGCACGCTGACAATCCAACTGAAGTTCTCGCTGGTGGAGCAGACTAAGATGATTACGGCGGCCAGCGAACTCGCCCGCAACACCGTGGTGTACGGCGGCGGCGGCGAAATGCGCTGGGAGATGCTGGCCGAGGGCATCCGCAAGGGCCTGCGGCTGCATTTCGAGGACAAGGGCCCCGGCATTCCGGACGTGGAACAGGCGCTGGTCGACGGCTGGACCACGGGCAGCGGGCTGGGCATGGGCCTGTCGGGCAGCAAACGGCTGGTGAACGAGTTCGCCATCAGAACCAAAGTTGGCGAGGGAACCTGTGTCAGCATCACTCGGTGGAAGTAACAACCTGGGCCCGCACATCGCCGTGCCGATGGGCGACCGCAGCCGCGTGGGCGAGGCCCGACGCGCCGCCGCCGAACTGGCCGGGCGGCACGGCTTCGATGCCATCCAGTCCGGCCGGCTGGCCGTGGCCGTCAACGAGCTGGGCAACAACCTCGTCAACCACGCCCGGGGCGGCCGGCTGCTGGTGGCAGCGTGCCAACTGGGCGACGGCATCGCCATCGAGCTGATTTCGATCGATGACGGCCCCGGCATGACCGACCTCCAGGCCTGCCTGCGGGACGGCTATTCCACCGGCGGCAGCGCAGGCCAGGGCCTCGGCGCGGTCAGCCGGCTGGCCGACGACTTCGACATCTACACCCGCCCCGGCCAGGGCACGCTGATCCTGGCGCGCTTCTACCGCGAGCGCGATGCTGGCGGCACGGCGCGCCGCACCAGCAACGGCTTCGACGTGGGCGCGGTCTGCGTGGCCGCGCCGGGCGAGACGGTCAGCGGCGACGGCTGGAGCGTGGCCGTGCACGACCACCGCGCCGACGTGGTGGTGGCGGACGGCCTGGGGCACGGCCCCGACGCCGCCGAAGCCGCCGCCGTGGCGCTGTCCGTGTTCGCCCGGGCCCGGGGCAGCCATCCCGGCCGCTACCTGGAACTGGCGCACGGCGCGCTGCGCACCACGCGCGGCGCCGCCGTGACGGCCGCACGCGTGGACGCCGGCGCCCAATGCATCCGCTATGCCGGCGCCGGCAACGTCATGGCGCGCGTGATATCCGGCATCGACGACCGCACGCTGCTGGTCCAGAATGGCACCGCCGGCCTGCAAATGCGGGCCGTGCAGGAGCAGGAGGTGGAGTGGCCGCCGCACGCCGTGCTGATCGTGCATTCGGATGGCATCCAGTCGCGCTGGCGGCTGGACGACCCGGCCGTGCTGCAGCGCGATCCGTCGCTGGTGGCCGCGTTCGTGTTCTGGAAATTCTGCCGGGGCCGCGACGATGCCACCGTCGTGGTGGTTCGCCGCGCGCAGCGGTGATGCCCCCGGGCCCCCGCAAGACACCGTGAGACTGGCCGCTATGACCCACCCCACCCACCCGACCCACCCGACCGCCTCCCCCGACACCGACCCCGCCGCACTCCAGGCCGCGCTGGCGGCGCGCACCCAGGAAGTGGAGGCGCTGCGCGCCGAGCTTGAGGAAACCAATCGCGGCGTGCTGGCGCTGTACTCGGAACTGGACATCCAGGCCGACCAGTTGCGCCAGGCCACCGAGCTGAAGAGCCGCTTCCTGGCCTATATGAGCCACGAGTTCCGCACGCCGATCGTCGCCATCCAGAGCATTACCCGGCTGCTGATCGACCGCGTGGACGGCCCGCTCACCCCCGAGCAGGAAAAGCAGGTGGTGTTCGTGCGCGACACTGCCGCCGAGTTCGCCGAGATGGTCAACGACCTGCTCGACCTGGCGCGGCTGGAGGCGGGCCGCGTGGATGTGTCGCCGGCCTGGTTCGACATGGTGGCGCTGTTCGATGCCCTGCGCGGCATGTTCAAGCCCGTGCTGACCAACCCGGAGGTGTCGCTGATCTTCGAGGCCCCGCACGACGTGCCCAAGCTGTTCAGCGACGACCGCAAGCTCTCGCAGATCCTGCGCAACTACGTCTCCAACGCGCTGAAATTCACGCCGAGCGGCGAGATCCGCGTCTCGGCCGTGTGCGACGGCGACGACACCATCACGTTCTCCGTGCGCGATACCGGCATCGGCATCCCGGCGGAGTCTCACGGCGAGGTGTTCCAGGACTTCGTGCAGATCGACTCCCCGCTGCAGCGGCGCTACCGGGGCTCCGGCCTCGGGCTGGCGCTGAGCAAGCGACTGGCGGAGCTGCTCGGCGGGCATGTGGGCTTCGAGAGCGAAGTCGGCGTGGGCTCGCGCTTCTACGTGACCGTGCCGGTGGCGCTGCCCGTGCCAACGGACGCGCCTGCCGGAGACCATCATGGCTGATCACATCGTAGCGGCCATCGGCAGGGGCGACACCCCGCCGCTGGTGCTGGTGGTCGATGACAACCCGGTCACGCGCTACGCCACGGTGCGCGTGCTGAGCGCGGCCGGCTTCCGCACCATCGAGGCCGAGAGCGGCCAGGAGGCGCTGCAACGCGCCGACACCAGCGTCTCCGCCGTGGTGCTCGACGTCAACCTGCCGGACATCGACGGCTTTCAGGTCTGCCGCCGCCTGCGCGAGCGCGCCGAGACCGCCACCGTGCCGGTGGTACACCTCTCCGCCACCTACGTGGCCGACTACGACAAGGTGCGCGGCCTGGACGCTGGCGCCAGCGCCTACCTGGTCCACCCGGCCGAGCCGGCCGTGCTGGTGGCCACGATCTCCTCGCTGCTGCGCGCCAGCGCCGCCGAGCGCTCGCTGCGCGAGAGCGAGGCGCGCTTCCGGGCGATCTACCACCAGGCCATCGGCGGTATCTGCACGCTGGATCTGGACGGGCGCTTCGTCGACCTGAACCCGGCCATGCTGGGCCTGTTGCAGCGCCCGGCGGAGGCGCTGATCGGCCAGCACGTGGCCGCCTTCGCGCCGCCTGACTGGGTGGCGCGCGTGGCCGAGGCCACCGGCCAGCACCTGCAGGACGGCTGGCAGGGCGCGTTTCCGCTGCGCGACGCGCAGGGCGAGACCATGCACCTGGAATGGAGCATCTCGGCCGTGCTGGAGAACGGCGTGAAGGTGGCCGTGGTGTCCAACATCACCGACCGCGTGCTGCTGGAGCGCCAGCGCGAGCAGCTGATCGAGCGCGAGCAGGCCGCGCGCGCCGCCGTGGAGCGGCTGAACCGGATGAAGGACGATTTCATCGCCATCCTCTCGCACGAACTGCGCAACCCGCTGAACGTGATCTCGGTCTGGACCCATGTACTGAGCCGCCATGTGGCGTCCGAGGAAGGCCGGCGCGGTCTGGCGGCGGTGGAGCGCAATATCGCGATCCAGCGCCGGCTGGTGGCGGATCTGGTCGATGTGTCGATGCTCAACGTCGGCAAGATGAAGCTGGAGCGCGAGTTGACCAACCCCGCCGATGTGATCGGCGGCGCGCTGGACAGCATGCAGGCGCAGGCCGCCGAGCGGCGCGTGGCGCTGGACGTGATCCTGCCGGCCACGCTGGTCCCCCGCGCCTGGCTGGACCCGGCGCGCTTCCAGCAGATCCTGTGGAACCTGCTCTCCAACGCCATCAAGTTCTCGCCCGAGGGCGGCGCGGTGCGCGTGGAGGCCAGCTCAGACGCCGAGACGCTGCGCGTGCGCGTGATCGATCAGGGACGTGGCATCTCCCCGGACTTCCTGCCGCTGCTGTTCGACCGCTTCACGCAGAGCGACGACGCCAACCGGCGCCAGCACGGCGGCCTGGGGCTCGGGCTGGCCATCGTCAAGCATCTGGCCGAGATGCACGGCGGCACGGTGCATGCCGCCAGCCATGGCGAGGGCAAAGGCGCGATGTTCGAGGTCTCGATTCCGCTGGTGGAGCCGGGCTCGCCCGAACCGGGCGCCGAGCGCGCCGAGGTGGCGGCGATCCAGCCGGGCGTGCCGCTGAACGCGCTGGACGTGCTGCTGGTGGAGGACGATGACGATGCGGCGGCGGCGCTGTCGGCCATCCTGTCGAACGACGGCGCGCGGGTGCGCACCGCGCGCGACTGCGAGACCGCGCTGGATGAAATCGAGGCCGCCACGCCGGACCTCATCATCAGCGACATCGGCCTGCCCGGCCGCGATGGCAACGACCTGATCCGCGAAGTGCGCATCCGCGAGGCGGTGGCCTCGCGGGCGCGCACGCCAGCCATCGCCCTGACCGCCTTCACCCGCCAGCAGGACCGCCGCGCGGCCATCGAATCTGGCTTCGACGCGGTGTGCGGCAAGCCGCTGCGGCTGCAGGAACTGATGAGCGCGATTGAAACTGTGCTGGGGCTGATGCAGTAGGGGCCGCTGCGGCTGCGGCAGGCGCGTGCCCTCTCCCCCGGCCCCTCTCCCAGAGGGAGAGGGGAGAACACCGTCGCGTTGATATGCCAGTTGGGTGCTCCCCTCTCCCGCTTGCGGGAGAGGGGCCGGGGGAGAGGGGCAGCGCCGCTACGAAGTCAGTCGCCCATCCGCACCAGATAGCGCCCGCGTGACTGCCGCGCCAGCATGCGGGCCATGGCGTCGGGGATGTCCTGGAAGGCGATCTCGTTGGCGACCAGATCGAGGTGGCGCGGGCGGTAGGTATCGGCGATCTTCGCCCAGACTTCGCGGCGCAGCGCCATCGGGCTGTTGGCGTTGATGCCGATCAGCTTTACGCCGCGCAGGATGAATGGCAGAACGGTGGCGTCGAACTGGGCGCCCGCCGCGTTGCCGAAGGCCGTGGCCACGCCGTCTGGCTGGAGCGTGCGCAGCATCCACGCCAGCACCTCCCCGCCCACGGCGTCGACGGCGCCGGCCCACTGCGCCGGGTCCAGCGGCTTGCCCGTCCCCTTGGCCACCTCGGCCGGCAGGATCTCCGCCGCGCCCAGCGTGCGCAGGTAGTCGAGTTCGGCAGCCTTGCCGGTCAGCGCCGTCACGGCGTAGCCGCGCCCCGCCAGCATGTCGATGGCGATGCTGCCCACGCCGCCCGTCGCCCCGCTCACCACCACCTTGCCGCGCGCCGGCGCCAGCCCGTTGTGCTCCATCCAGTGCAGGCACAGCCCGGCCGTGTAGCCGGCCGCGCCGAGCGTGGCGGCCTCGCGCAGCGAGAGCCCGGCCGGCAGCGGCATCGCCCAGTCCGCCTTCACGCGCGCGTACTGCGCGTGGCCGCCGTCATGGTCCACGCCGATGCCGAAGCCATGCACGACCACCAGGTCGCCTTCACGGAAGCGCGCGTCGGACGAGGCCGCCACGGTGCCGGTCAGGTCGATGCCGCCGATGCGCGGGTACTGCCGCACGATGGCGTTGATGCCGGCGGCGGCCAGCGCGTCCTTGTAGTTCAGGCTCGACCACGCCACGCGCACCAGCACCTCGCCGGGCGACAGGTCGTCGACGTTCAGTTCGACAAAGCCGGCGGTGGGGGTGCTGGACCCTGCCGTGGGCGCGTGAAGCCGGTAAGCCAGAAATCGGGACATAGCCTTTCCTATCTATCCATTGCCAATCAAACCATTGCCAATCAATCCAGCGACGTGCCGGTGGACTTCACCAGCGCCGCCCACCACGCGGTGTCCGCGCGGATCTGCTGGGCGAACTGCTCAGGCGTGTTGCCGACCGGCTCGGCGCCCTGGTCGATCAACCGCTTGCGCATCTCCGGCCGCGCCAGGATCTTCAGCGTGGCCTGGTTGAGCCGGTCGATGACCGCGCGCGGCGTGCCGGCCGGCGCCATCAGGCCCTTCCAGGCCGTGACCGTGAATCCCTTCAGCCCGGCCTCCTCCGCCGTCGGCACGTCCGGGGCAATCGGCACACGCTTGTCGCTGGCCACCGCCAGCGCGCGCAGCTTGCCGGACTGCACGTGCGGCCACAGCGGGGGCATGTTGTCGATCAACACCGTGATGTGCCCCGCCACGAGGTCCGCCACGGCCGGGCCGGTGCCCTTGTATGGCACGTGCTGCATGCGCAGGCCGGCCATCTGGTTCAGCAGCTCGCCCGCCAGCTGGGCCGGCGTGCCGTTGCCGGGCGAGCCGAAGGTGACCTGCCCGTTGTGCGTGCGGGCGTAGGCGATGAACTCGCTCACCGTGGTCACCGGCAGCCCGGCATTCACCACCATCAGGTTGAAGTCGCGCGAGATCATCGTCACCGGCGCGAGGTCGCGCGCGGGGTCGAAGGTCATCTTCGGATACAGGCTCGGGTTGATCACCGTCGGCCCCGCGCTGGCCAGCAGCAGCGTGTAGCCGTCCGGCGCGGCACGGGCGACGATCTCGCCGCCGATATTGCCGCCCGCCCCGGGCTTGTTCTCGACCACCACGGTCTGGCCCAGCTCTTCGCGCAGCGGATCGGCCAGCAGGCGCGCGACGATGTCTGCCGTGCCGCCCGGCGCGAACGGCACCACGAGCCGTATCACCCTATTGGGGTACGCGCCCTGCGCCTGCGCCACCCCCACCACGCCCAACATCGCCCATGCAAGACTTGCGACGACTACAGATGCTTTGAACATTTTTGTCATCTCCGGTGGTTTTATCCGGATGTGACATTACACGTTCAGCGCTGCGCCGTCGCCTGCGCGATGGTGCGCCGGGCGATATTCAACTGATGGATCTGGCTGGTACCCTCGTACAGCCGGAACAGGCGCACGTCCCGGTAGAAACGCTCGATGCCGTAGTCGGCGATATAGCCGTAGCCGCCGAACATCTGCACGCAGCGGTCCGCCACGCGGCCGCACATCTCGGAGGCGAAGTACTTGCAGATCGACGCCTCCATGGTCACGTCCGCGCCCGCGTCACGCTGGCGCGCGGTCTCCAGGATCAGCGCGCGGGCCGCATGGATGTCGGTCTGGCAATCGGCAATCAGGCCCTGCACGAGCTGGAAGTCCGCCAGCGGCTGGCCGAACTGTTTGCGGTGGGTGACGAAGCGCACGGCGTCGTCCAACATGCGGATGGCCGGCCCGGTGCACAGCGCCGCCAGGTGGATGCGCTGCTTGTTCAGCACCTTCATCGCCGTGCGGAAGCCCTGCCCCGGCTCGCCGCCGATCACGCTCTCTGCCGGCACGCGGCAATCGTGGAAATACACCTCGGAGACCGGCGAGCCGGCCTGCCCCATCTTGCGGTACGGCGCGCCGGTGGTGAGCCCCGGGGTGTCGCGCGGGATGATGAAGGCCGAGATGCCGGCCGCGCCGGCGGTGTCCGGGTCCGTGCGGGCCATCACCGTGAACAGGCCGGCGAGGGGCGCATTGGTGATGAAGCACTTGGTGCCATTCAGCACGTAGTGGTCGCCGTCGCGCCGGGCCGAGGTTTGCAGCGCGGTGGCGTCCGAGCCGGCTTCAGGCTCGGTCAGCGCGAAGGCGCCAGTCACCTCGCCGCTGGCCAGTAGCGGCAAGTAGCGGCGCTTCTGGGCGGGCGTGCCGTCGGCCACCAGCGCCTCCGAGCCGATGCCCGTGTTGGTGCCCACGCGGGCCCGGAACGCCACCGAGCACTGCGACAGCACCATCGCCGCCAGCACCAGTTCCTCGGTGGTCATGCCCGCGCCTCCGTATTCCTCGGGAATCGAATAGCCGAACATGCCTTGCGCGGCCATCGCGTCCACGATGTCGCCGGGCACTTCGTCGCGCTCCGCCACCTCGGCCTCGCGCGGCACCAGACGTTCACGCACGAAGCGTTGCAACGCTTGCAGGAAGGGATCGAAGACTTCCGGGTCTCTGATCATTCAGTGTCTCGCTCTAATCGGCACCAGCAAAGGCGATGCATCGAATCGAGCCTACGGGGGGCGCATCGTTCGCACTATCGATGTTTCGCTATCTTGAACATCGTCTACCCTTATGGAACCGCGCGGCCAAGACCGCAAACCAAGGGTTAACCCCATGCCCTCTCGCCCCCATCACCCCGATCCCGCGTTCGCCACCACGCTGGCCCATGGCCTGGGGTTGCTCCAGTGCTTTCGCGCGGGCGAGACGGTGCTGAGCAACAAGGAACTGGCGGACCGGACCGGCTTGTCGAAGGCCACCATCAGCCGGCTGACGTACACGCTGGCCGCCCGGGGCCTGCTGCTCTACGACAGCCACTTGCGCCGCTACCGGCTGGGCTCCACGGCGCTCTCGCTCGGCTATCCGCTGCTGGCCTCGCTGGGCGTGCGCCAACTGGCCCGCCCGCTGATGAAACGCCTCAGCGACCGCATGGGCGGCACGGTCTCGCTCGGCATGCGCGACCGCCTGCATATGGTCTACGTGGAAACCATCCGGGGCCACGACGCCATCGCGTTCCGCCCGGAGATCGGTGCCTCGCTGCCCATGCTGACCACGGCGATGGGGCGCGCCTGGCTCGCCCAGGCCCCGGAACCGGTGCGCGCGCCGGTCATCGCCGGCCTGCGCGAGCACGTACCGGACGACTGGCGCGAGCATGCCGAGGCCCTGCCGGAAGCCATCGAACATCTGGCGCGGCTCGGCTTCACGCGCACGCCGGGCGCCTGGCAGCGCGACGTGCACGCCGTGGCCGTGCCGATGCGCACGCTGATCGACGGCGAGATCCTGATCTTCAACTGCGGCGTGCTGGCCAGCCGCCTGCCGCCCGGCATGCTGGAGGAACGGATGGGCCCGGGCCTGATGGAGATGGTGCACGAGGTGGAAATGCTGCTGGCGGGAGCCGGCTGATGGCGCTTCCTCTTCCCCAAGCCCCCGCCTCGCCCGAGCGCGACCGCCAGTTCGCCACCACGCTGGCGCGCGGCATCGACATCCTGCTGGCCTACCGCCCCGGCGAGTCCTTGCTTGGCAACCGGGACTTCGTGCTGCGCACGGGCTTGTCGAAGTCCACCGTCGCCCGGCTGACCCACACGCTCGCCGCGCTCGGCTACCTGCGCCACGACGTGGCGCTGGGCAAATACCGCCTCGGCGCGGCGGTGCTGGCGCCGGCCTACCCGTTGCTGTGCGGCATGCCGATCCGCCAGCTCGCCCGCCCGCTGATGCAGGCGATGGCCGACGAAGTGGGCGGCGCGGTCTCACTGGGCGTGCGGGACCGGACCCAGATGATCTACGTGGAGACCGCGCTCGCCACCCATGACCTCGCGGTCACCCCCGATGTGGGCGCCGCCATGCCGATGCTGGCCACCGCCATCGGCAAGGCGTGGCTGTGCCGGGCGCCGTCCGAGGCCAGCGCGCCCGTGCTGAACCGCCTGCGGCTGGAAGACCCGGAGGCGTTCCACCGCGCCGCGCCGGCGCTGGCCCAGGCGCGCAAGGATCTGGCACGGCACGGCTACTGCACCAGCCGGGACGAATGGCGGCGGGATGCCTTCGGCTTCGCGGTGCCACTCTGCGCGCGCGTGGATTCACGCTGGTTCGTGCTGAATTGCGGGGTTTTGGCCCGAACGGGGGCCTTCCATGCCGCCGAGAAGGTGGTTGGCCCGCGCCTCGTGGCGCTGGCCCATCAGCTCGAGACGCGGCTGGGGCTGCGCTGACGCGGCAAATCATCGCAAAAACACCACAAAAGACCGTCATCGCACGGGCTTTTCCTTGACGGCGCAACGCTCGGCTAGGATCATTCGTCTTTTCACATTAACGCGAATCGTTCGCATTCCCGTTAGTATTCGCACCTACGAGCCAACATAACAATGACTTCCTGCTTGCCCAATGCCGCGCGCCGGCAGCACGCGCCGTCGCGCGTGCGCCCTCTGGCCGCTTTCGCCCGGATGGCTGTCCTGACCGGATTCCCGCTGTGTGGCGTCGCCTTCGCCCAGACCACGGAGCCGGCGGCAGCCGCCCCGTCCGAGCAGGCGCTGCCGGCCGTGACCGTGAGCGCGGCGCAGGAAATCGAGATTGGGCCGCAGTTGAAGAAGAAGGCCTCCGGCGGCGCCCTGGGCAGCCGCCCGCAGCTCGACACGCCGTTCTCCACGACCATCGTGACCGGCGAAGACCTGGCCGACCGCCAGGTGACCAAGATCGGCGACGTGTTCTTCAACGACGCCTCGGTCTCCGACAACAGCAACGCGAATAACGCGTGGGCGGCGTACACCACCGTGCGCGGCCTGCAGCTCGACTGGCGCAACGCGTACAAGATCAACGGCATGCCGTTCATCAGCTACGGCCTGACGCTGCCCTACGAACAGCTCGAACAGGTGGAACTGCTCAAGGGCGCCTCCGGCTTCATGTACGGCTTCGGCAACCCGGGCGGCACGATCAACTACGTGACGAAGCGCCCGACCGACCAGTTCACGGCCAGCGTGGAACTGGGCTACCGCTCGTCGCACGTGTGGACCGAGCACGTCGACGTGGGCGGCCGCGCCGGCCCGGACAACATGTTCGGCTACCGCCTGAACCTGACGCACGAGGAAGGCAAGCCCAGCAATGCCGTGGGCATCAACCGTAATTCGGTCTCGCTGGGCCTGGACGCACGCATCACGCGCGACCTGACCTGGACCTTCGACGGCATCTACCAGGACCGCAACACCTGGGGCGCCACGCCGACGTTCTACACCGGCCAGATCCCCGCCGGCGGCCAGCTCCCGGGCGTGGTCAGCGGTCGCGGCGGCCTGTACGCCGGCCCGGACGCGCACTTCTACTCGAACCTGCAGGTGTACCAGACCGGCCTGCGCTACCGGCTCAATGACGACTGGACCGTCAGCACGACCTACAGCTTCAGCAAGCAGTCGCGCAGCCGTAACGAAACCACGCTCAACCTGCAGAACGGCCTGGGCGACTACACCGACTTCCGCTACGACGGCGCCGAAAGCCAGCAGTTCACCAACTGGACGTCGATGGTCGAAGGCAAGTTCCGCACCGGCCCGTTCCGCCATGAACTGGTGGCCGGCCTGAGCTGGCAGAAGCAGATCGACCGCTACAGCACCAACTCGGTCTACACGCAACTGGCCGACGGCAATATCTACGCCCCGTACACCGGCGTGTACTACAGCCAGACCGGCTTCAACAAGTACCGCGCCGGCGACACCGAGCAGAAGTCGGCGTTCGTCAGCGACACCATGTTCCTGACCGAGCAATGGTCGGTGCTGGGCGGCCTGCGCGTCACCAACTACGAGCAGAACGGCTACGGCTTCCCCGGCACCACGGGCGGCAACACCAACTTCACCAAGAACGGCCTGATCACGCCCACCGCGGCGATCATGTTCAAGCCGATGCCGAGCACCACGCTGTACGCCAGCTACGTGGAGTCGTTCGACGGCGGCGGCATCGTCTCGTCGTTCTACTCGAACGCCGGTGCCGCGCTGACGCCGGCCAAGAGCCGCCAGTACGAAGTGGGCGCCAAGACGGACCAGGGTCTCTGGACCGGTACGGCGGCACTGTTCCGCATCGAGCAGCGCACGGAATTCGGCCGCAACGACGGCGGCTCCCTGCCGGTCTTCGTCCAGGACGGCAAGTCGATCTACCAGGGTGTGGAGCTGGCCGGCAGCACGCGGATCGGCTCGCAGTGGGAAGTGGGCGGCAGCGCGATGTACCTGGACAGCTCCTACGACCAGGGCCAGCTGAACATCGGCAACCGCGTGGCCGGTGCGCCGAACTGGATCCTCACGGGCCGGATCAGCTACCGCATTCCGTTCGTGCCGGGCCTGAAGGTGGGCCTCGACGGCAAGTACACGGGGACGACCAAGGTCCGCCCCGAGGGCGACCTGACGGCGGGCGGCTACACGGTGTTCAACCTGGGCGCCTCGTACAACACCCGCGTGGCGGGCAAGGAACTGACGCTGCGCGCAGCGTTGACCAACCTCGCCAACAAGCGCTACTGGGGCTTCCAGTACGCTGGCTACGTCCAGCCGGCGGACCCGCGCGCCATCAGCCTGACGGCGAAGATCGCGTACTAAGGCGCGCACCCGTCGCGTACTGCGGCGATTACGCCACATGTGAAACGCCCTGCCCTGGCAGGGCGTTTTGCTTTGCGGCAGGTTGGAGCGCCGATCCTGCCCGTATACAATCGCGGTCTTTATCCGTTCACCCCAGACCTCCGCCCCGCCATGACCACCCTCGGAACGCCCCTCTCCCCCTCCGCCACCAAAGTGATGCTGCTCGGCTCCGGCGAGCTCGGCAAGGAAGTGCTGATCGCGCTGCAACGGCTGGGCGTGGAAACCATCGCCGTGGACCGCTACGAGAACGCGCCGGGCCAGCAGGTGGCGCACCACGCCCGCACCATCACCATGAGCGATGGCGAGCAACTGAAGGCGCTGATCGAGGCCGAGCGCCCGGACCTGGTGGTGCCCGAGATCGAGGCCATCGCCACCCCGATGCTGGAGGCGCTGGAAGCCGCCGGCGTGGTCCGCGTGATTCCGACCGCCCGCGCCGCACGGCTGACCATGGACCGCGAGGGCATCCGCCGCCTGGCCGCCGAAACGCTGGCCCTGCCGACCAGCCCGTACAAGTTCTGCGACTCGCTCGAGGAACTCCAGGCCGCCATCGACGGCGGCATCGGCTACCCGTGCGTGGTCAAGCCGGTGATGAGCAGCTCCGGCAAGGGCCAGAGCAAGATCGACGGCCCCGAGGGCGTCAAGGCTGCCTGGGACTACGCCATGGCCGGCGGCCGCGTGAGCCACGGCCGCGTGATCGTGGAAGGTTTCATCGACTTCGACTACGAAATCACCCTGTTGACCGTGCGCGCCGTGGGCGCCGATGGCCAGGTGGAAACGCAATTCTGCGAGCCGATCGGCCATGTGCAGGTCAGCGGCGACTACGTGGAAAGCTGGCAGCCCCACCCGATGCACCCGAAGGCCCTCGCCACGGCGCAGCACATCGCCCGCGCGGTGACGGCCGACCTCGGCGGCCAGGGGCTGTTCGGCGTGGAACTGTTCGTCAAGGGCGAGCAGGTCTGGTTCAGCGAGGTCAGCCCGCGTCCGCACGACACCGGCATGGTGACGATGATCACCCAGTGGCAGAACGAGTTCGAACTCCACGCCCGCGCCATCCTCGGCCTGCCGGTCAGCACGGCGCTCAAGAGCCCCGGTGCCAGCGCCGTGATCTACGGTGGCGTGGAAGCCCAGGGCATCGTCTTCGACGGCGTGGACGACGCCCTGCGCGTGCCGCAGACCGAGCTGCGCCTGTTCGGCAAGCCGGAAAGCTTCGAAAAGCGCCGCATGGGTGTGGCGCTGGCCTACGCCGAAAATGTGGATGTGGCCCGCGAGCGTGCCAAGGACGCGGCCAGCCGCGTCAAGCCACGCAAGGGCTGACCGGCCGAGCCGGTTTGACGCCGGTCAAGGCGTGATGGCGACCTTCAGCACGCCGTCACGCTGATTCGAGAACAGGTCGTACGCCTCGACGATGCGAGACAGCGGGAACCGATGGGTCACCATCGGTCCGAGATCGAGGCGATTGGTCTCGATCACCTGCATCAGCCGCCGCATCCGCTCCTTGCCGCCCGGGCACAGCGACGTCACGATGCGATGGTCGCCCAGCCCGGCGGCGAAGGCATCGAGCGGAATACGCAGGTCGCTCGAATAGACGCCCAGGCTCGACAAGGTGCCACCCGGCTTCAGCACGCGCAGCGCCGCCTCGAAGGTGGCCTGCGTGCCGAGCGCCTCGATGGAGGCGTCCACGCCCCGCCCCCCGGTCAGGCGCAGGATCTCCGCCACGACGTCCACCTTGCGGAAGTTAACCACGGCATCCGCGCCCATCTTCTGCGCGATGGCCAGACGCTCGTCGAGCCCATCCACCACGATAATCATCCCCGCGCCGCACAGCCGCGCGCCAGCCGTGGCGCAGAGCCCGATCGGCCCCTGGGCGAAGACCGCCACCGCATCGCCGATCTTGATGTTGGCCTGCTCCGCCCCGGCAAAGCCCGTGGACATGATGTCCGGGCACATCAGCACCTGCTCATCGGTCAGGCCATCCGGAATCGGCGAGAGGTTCGCCTGGGCATCGGGCACCAGCACGAATTCGGCCTGCGTGCCGTCGATGGTGTTGCCGAAGCGCCAGCCGCCCATCGGCTTGTAGCCATGGCCGTGCGCCTGGCCGTCCTGCGAAGGCCGCCCGTCCTGGCACGCATAGGAATGGAAGCTCGGACAGATCGCCCCGGCAATCACGCGCTGGCCCACCCGGTAGCCCGTCACCACGCTGCCAAGCTTCTCGATCACGCCGACCGGCTCATGGCCGATGGTCAGGCCCGGCTTGACCGGATATTCACCCTTGAGGATGTGGACATCGGTGCCGCAGATCGTGGTCGTCGTGATGCGGATCAACGCATCGGTCGGCCCCACTTCCGGAATCGGCTTTTCCCGGAGTTCGATCTGTCCGGGTCCCTTGAAGACCAACGCTTGCATGCTTGCCATGACGCACTCCCGACGGTTGTCGCAGATAAACAGGCTAGGCGATGGGACAAGGACATGCCAATCCGGAGCCGGGTCATCTGCGCGCGGGTTGATCGCGTGCAAGCTTGCTGCAAAGTCTGAAGCTTCAGATCAAGGAAACGCCGTTACGCCCGCGCGTCCGCCGCCGCCACGGCAAGTGCCGCATGCTGCGCGCCGAGCACCGGATTGGCCCGCAGCCCGCTCAGGTCCGCACCGGACGGCGCCTGGTACAGCCGCAGCCCCAGTTCCGGCAGGATCGCCAGCAGGTGGTCAAAGATATCGCCCTGAATGCGCTCGTAGTCCGTCCAGCCGGTCAGCGTGGTGAAGCAGTAGACCTCGATGGGAATGCCCTGCGAATCGGGCTCCATCATGCGCAGGTTCAGCAGCAGGTCGTGGTGGATTTCGGGATGGGCACGCAGGTAGGCCATGCCGTAGGCGCGGAATGTGCCCACGTTGGTCAGGCGGCGCCGGTTCACCGGGTCGTCGTCCGGGCCGCTCAGGGTGAGGTTGGTCTGCGCCACCTGCGCCTGCTTGATCTCCAGGTAGTCGTGCAGCAGCCGGAAGCGCATCAGCGCGTGCAGTTCCTCGTCCTCCAGAAAGCGCACGCTGGTGGCGTCGATGCGCAGCGTCCGCTTGATCCGCCGCGCGCCGGACTCGAACATGTGCCGGTAGTTGCGGTAGCTCTCCGAGAACAGCTTGTAGGTGGGCACCGTGGTCACGGTGTTGTCCCAGTTCTTGACCTTGACCGTGTGCAGCGCGATGTCCATGACGAAGCCGTCGGCATTGGACTGTGGCATCTCGATCCAGTCGCCGATGCGCAGCATGTCGTTGGTGGTCAGCTGCGTGCTGGCCACCAGCGACAGCAGCGTGTCCTTGAAGACCAGCAGCAGCACCGCCGAGAGCGCGCCCAGGCCGGAGAGCATCCAGAGCGGCGAGCGGTCGATCAGGATCGACAGCACCAGCACGCCGCAGATCAGCCACAGCGCCAGCTGGGCGATCTGCACATAGCCCTTGATCGAGCGCGTCTGCGCGCGCTGGCTGCCCGCGAACACGGTCTGCCAGGCCGAGAACACCCCGGACAGCATCAGGAACACGCTGACCCACGTGCCGGCATGGGCCAGCCGCTCGATCAGTCGCGAGAAACGGCCGAGGTTGGGCACCTCGCCGATGCCAAGCGCGATCACCGCCAGGAAGATGGCGTAGCCGAGCCGGCGGTAGATGCGGTGGCGCAGCAGCGCCGCGGCCCAGTTGCGGTGGCCGGACAGGCTGAGCACGCGGTAGACCAGGCGGCCCGCCACGCGCGCGATCAGCCACTGGGCCAGCGCGGCGATCACGCCGAGCGCCAGCACATAGAGCGCGATCTGGGCCGAGGGATGGGCGGGAAGGCGTTGCTGGAACAGGTCCAGCAGGGCATCGAAATTCATGCGGCAGGCAGGTCGGTCATCAAACAAGCGCCAAGTGTACTAGCCCCGCGTGTGTCTCCCCTCTCCCGCTTGCGGGAGAGGGGAAAACCTGCTCACCCGTGCGGCGCGTACATCGCCATCAGCTGCTCGTCGGTGTAGCCCCACTGGCGCGCGTCCTCGAACGCCACCACGGTGTCCTCGCTCTGGGACAGGTCGATGACCTGCGGCGGCACCGCCTGGGACGCCGCCACGTTGTAGAACGTCATCACGCGGGGCCGCAGCGGCTCGTCCTCGTTCTGGCCGCACACCACGCCCAGCCGGCTGGAGCGCAGCCGCAACACCGTGCCGAGCGGGTAGATGCCCACCGTCCGCGTAAACGCCTTGAAGACCCGGCGGTCGAACAGCGTGTCCACGCGCACGGCGATGTACTCCACCGCGCGCGCCGGCGCCCAGGCCTGGTGATTGGGCCGGGGCGAGGTCAGCGAGTCATAGGTATCGCAGATCGCCGCGATCTTGGCGTGCACGCTGATCTCGTGCTCGACCAGCCCGAACGGGTAGCCGCGCCCGTCCACGCGCTCGTGGTGGTGCACGCAGACGTCGAGCGGGATATTGGTATACAGGCGCGCCTCGTTGAGGATGCGGTAGCCCGCCGACGGATGGCGGCGCATCTGCTCTTCCTCGGCCGGCGTCAGGTCGGTGGCCTTGTGCAGCAGCGAATCGGGCAGCGTCAGCTTGCCGATGTCGTGCACCAGCCCGGCCAGCCCGAGTTCGCGCACCTCGCCATCGGGCAGCTTGAGCGTGCGGCCCACGGCAATCATCAGCGCACACACGGAGAACGAGTGCAGGTAGGTGTAGTCGTCCTTGGCCTTGAGCCGCGCCATGGCCAGCAGCGCCTGCGAATGGCGCGACAGCGACAGCGACGCCGAATCCACCAGCAGCAGTGCCCCGGCGGTCTCCAGCGCGCGGCCCATGCGCACATCGCTGAACATGTTGCCGACCAGAGAGCGACCACTCTTGATCAGCTCGCGCGCGCGTTCCAGTTCTTCCTCGAAACTGGCCTCGGGCTCGTCGTCGGCGAGATCGGCCTCCATCATCTCCGGCGCGGCCGGCGTGGGGAGGTTGCGGCCCTTGAGGATGTCGATCCACACATCCTGCACGTTGGCCGACTGGATCTGCGTGACCTGGTCGTCGCTGGTGACGAGGAAACGCGAGCGCCAGAACGGGTGGTTGATCCAGGGTCCGCCCAGCCTGGCCACGAACATGCCCACCTGGAGCTGTTCCGCGCGAATTCTTCTCAGCATGCACTTGCCCCTTGAAATGGGTGCGGATGTCTCCGCGAACCCGTCAATCCGGGGCTCTGTCAGGCCCCTTGTCCGGTGTCGCGGTCGTTGCCGCGGCACGCAGTTGTTGTTTGCGACCCAGTTGTGTAAGACCCTTTTGGCCCGCGTTAACGGCAAACGCCGGCCGATCTTTAGTGGTTTCTTCGGATTCTTCCGAATTCGACCATCCCGCGCGACGCACCACCCAGGCCAGCAGCCAGACCCCAACCCCGGCCGACCCCGCCACCAGCCCGACGCCGGCCATGCGCTGGTCGTCGATCAGATAGCTCGCGCACAGGCGCGCGGGTGCGTCGACGAAGAGCATACCGAAGGTCAGGCCCATCCAGACCATGTTGCCGCCGAAGAACAACACCAGCGGCCACGCCGCCACGCGGAGCGCGATGCCGGTTGACAAGCCGGCCACGAACACCGTAGCGAATTTGGCGGCATTGACCATCGGCGACAGGCGCGCGAGGTCCAGTGCAATCGGCAGCATCCACAGCCCGTAGCCGAGCGCCGCCACCACCAGCAGACTCAGGGCGTGCGACCGCAGCGCCGCCATCGTCCGGGCCTGCCAGCGCACCGGGGCCACCCGCGCGGACAGCCAGCCAGCGGCGAACACGGCCGGCAGCAGGCCCAGCATCTGCAGGGCCATCGAGGCTTCCAGGGGCTCCCGCAGCGGCGGGACGGCCAGGACGATCAGGACGGCGATCAACGCCAGGAATCGGACGACTCTCATCGCCCCACTCCGCCCGCCGCCGCATGGCGCAGGGCCAGCGCATAGGCCGCCTGGAAGTCTTCCAACTCGAAACTGCCCAGCACCACCCCGAGCGCATCCACCACCTGCAGGCCGCCGTTGTGGACGAAGCCACCGAAGCCGTCCGGAATGGCGATGATGTCGGCCTCGCGCAGCAGCGCTTGCATGGCGACGGGCGCGTCCGGCGCAGCCACCCGCCATTGCGGCGGCCGTGCACCATGCTCGCGGGCGTAGCTGGCGAGGTCGGCGCCGGTATCGCGCGGGTCGAAAGACAGCGAGATCAGGCCGATCCGGCCCGCCATGCCGTCCGCCTCCACCTGGCGCGATAGCTGGGCGAAGGCGGCCCCGAGCGCGCGGCACACGGTCTGGCAGCGGGTGTAGATGACATCGACGAGATAGACGGCGGGGGCGCCTGCGGCTGGTCCTGCGGCTGGTAGTTCGCCGAAAAACCTCTGCGGCTGGCCAAGCTGGTCATGCACCGCGATGGGCGGCAGGCGCATCTCGTGCGCGGCGATGCGCGCCTCGCGGCGCTGGTCGAGCGTCCAGGCGGTCAGGCCATGCGTGATGGCCCAGAGAGCGATGCCGCCCAGTACCAGCACCAGACCGAAAACCGCGCGCACAGCCAGAGACCCGCGCGGGCGCGCGGGCCGAACACCGTGTGCGAGGCTAGCCACCCGGGCTGCCGAGCGCCGCGTCACCATCGAACGGCGCCGCCATGGCGGCCGTCTGGGTGCGTGCGGCGGCGACGGCTTCCGCCGTTACCGGGCCAGCGGTATTGCCCCACTGGCTGCGCACATGGGTCAGCACGGCGGCAATTTCGGCATCGGACAACTGGTCCGCGAAGGCCGGCATCGCCCCGTTGTAGGCCGTGCCCTTGACGGTCAGCTTGCCGGTCACGCCGCGCAGCACGATAGACGCCAGCCGCGCCTCCTGCCCCACCACCCACTCCGAGCCCGCCAGCGGCGGGAACACGCCCGGCAAACCCTGCCCGGTGGCCTGATGGCAGGCCACGCAACGGGCCTGGAACACCGCCGCGCCATCCACGGCGCCGCCGCCGGCGCCCTTCGGCTTGCCTTTCAGGTCCGCCAGGGTGCGGCTGTCGCCCAGCGACGAGGGCTGGTCGCTTTCGGACGTCACGATATAGAATGCCCCCCACGCCACCAGCGCGGCCACCATGGCCAGCACGTAGCGGGGAATCGGCGCGCGGTTCTCGTGCGGATCGGCATTCTCGCGGGCACGCGCCGCGGCGGCCTGACGTTCTTCCGATGGATCTGCCATCTGTTTCCTCTGCGGATGCGCTTATCGGGTGCTTATCGCGGGTGCTTATCGCGGGTGCTTATCGCGGGTGCTTATCGCGGGTTCGACTCGCTACCTTCGGGCGGCAACACCGCCCCGGTGCGGTTCAGCGACTGGAGATAGGCCACCAGGTCAGACGCGGCGGCGGTCGGCACCACCACCTTGCCCGGCGGTGCGTAGCCCGGGGGCAGCGTCACCGGCTTGTCGCCCGGCTCCGGCGCGTCCTTCACATCGAACAAGTACGGGTAGCTGGGCATGATGCTGCCGCTCACGTAGGCGCGCGGCTGGTACAGGTGCCCGAGGTGCCAGTCGGCGCCGGGCTGGCGCACGCCAATGTTCATCAGGTCCGGCCCGGTGCGCATGGTGCCCAGCAGGTGCGGCTTGTCGTAGTAGTAGTCGCCGGCCACGGCCACGCGACCCCAGCCGCGCTTGGCGTCCGGCGCGTAGGAACTGTCGCGCGGCTGCTGGGAATGGCAGTAGATGCAGCCGTTGGCGATATAGACCTCCCGCCCACGCAGCTGCGCGGCGGTATAGGGCTTGGTGCCTTCGGTGGGCTTGACGTCCTGGAGTTGCAGATACGGCAGGACGACCAGCGCGCTGGTGGCCAGCGCCAGCATGGTCATGCCCCCCGCCAGCAGGGCGCTTTCATTGTTCACGGTTCAGACTCCCTCGGCAGGTTTTTGGCCCGACTGGCCCGTTTTGCGCAGGCGGCCCTGGTGGAACAGCGCCGGGCGGTCACGATTCGGCCCGAAGCCAAAGACCGCGCAGACGAAGTTCGTCACGAAGAACAGGTGGCCCGTCAGCATCATTGCCCCGCCCAGCGAGCGGGCGCGCAGGTACGGCAGGGTCACGGCGACCGAGTCCATGAACGGGCGCGCCGCGTCCAGCATGGCCAGCCCCTGCAGCCAGCCGCCAATGCTCAGGAAGACGAAATAGATGCCGATGCCGCCCGCCGCGAGCCAGAAGTGCATGTAGATCATCCAGCGGTACGGCCATTCGCGGCCGGTCACGCGCGGCACGATGAAGTACAGCGCGCCGAAGAAGGCGAAGCTGACGAACGCGTACAGCCCCAGGTGGGCGTGGGCCACGGTGTAGTGCGTGAAGTGGGCCACGCGGCTCACCGTGCGCAGCGCCTCGAACGAGCCCTGGATGGAACTCAGCGTGTACATCATCCCGCCGAAGGTGATGAAACGCAGCGTCGGCGAGTCGATCAGCCGGCGGAAGTTGCCGCGCAGCGTCTGGTGCTGGTTGATGGAGAACGCGACCACCGGAATCAGCATCATCATGCTCTGCACGATGGACAGCGTAATCAGCCACCCCGGCACCGGCCCGCCCACGAGGTGGTGGCCGCCCACCTGCCCGTAGAAGAACGCCAGCGCCCAGAAACCCAGCAGCGAGAGCCCGTACGACCGGACCGGCTGGCCGATGATCTTGGGCAGGAAATAGTAGATGGAAGCCAGCGCCAGCGGCGTGTAGAACAGCCCCAGCACGTTGTGGCCGAACCACCAGTTCATGGTGGCCTGCTCTACGCCGAAGTGCACGCCCGGCACGTTCGCCACCAGGAACAGCACCGGGAACCAGAACAGCGCGCAGCCCATGTACCAGACCGACACGTAGAGGTGATCCACCTTCCGGTTGACCAGCGTCAGCACCAGCGGCAACCCCACGAAGGCGCCGCCGATCACGAACAGGATGTCCACCTGCCAGGGAATCTCGAGCCACTCCAGCCCATCGGAAATCCCCGCGCCGATGCTGCCGATGCCGGCAATCAGCCCGGCATTCCACACCGCCGCCCCCAGCACCGCCCAACGGGCGCCGACCAGCGCCGTCTTGAGCAGCCGGGGCAGCAGGAACAGGGCGATGGCCAGCCCGGCCATCGGCGCCCAGCCGTAGGCCACGGCGTTCAGGTGGATGGTGCGGATGCGGCCGAAGGACAGCCAGGGCACGCTGGCGAGCAGGTCCGGTTCGTGCAGCTTGATCGAGGCGGTGAGCCCGGCCATCGACGCCACCACCAGCCACACCATGGCGCAGCAGATGAACAGGAACACGACTGGCGCGGAAGATGCATCGGCGGCATCGCGGGAGGGATCGTCCAGCCCGGGCGTCAGGTGCGCCGAGGCAGGATCCTCGGGGTGCCCGGTCTCGCCGTCGGCAAAGATCACCCGCGCGGCGGCTGGCGAAGTATCGAACAGGCCCTTCTGCATGCTCCAGATAAAGGCCGCCAGCGCGATCACGGAAAGCAGGAACGCGGAGAGCAGAATGGCGATGGTATTCATGGCATTGCCGGCAGGCATGAGATGAGTCCTGCGCAGATTACGCACGGGGCGGATAGGCGCCCATAGCCACTTCCTGCGTTTTTTGGGTGACCACCGCCGCCTCAGGTTGCAGGCGCGATACGCGCAGGGGGCGCGCAGCGGGTACTGAATCGAGGCACCGATGGGAGCCCGCCCCCTGGAGAGCGCCGCGCCGGACCCCGCCCCCGCAGCGTGGTTTTTTGTCGAATTACCTTAAATTGCATCAAGGATGCAACTTAACTAGAATGGCGGCAGCGCCTGCCTGCGCGCGGTTTTCCGACCGATGACTCGCCCCCGCCCCCATCATGAACGTCCACTTGAGCATTGAAGGCCGCCACGGCCTGGCCAGTCAGATTTATCGCCAGTTGCGCGCCGGTATTCTCGACGGCCGGCTGGCCGCTGGAGAGCGGCTCCCGTCGACGCGCGAACTTGCCACGCAACTCGGTGTTTCCCGAAAGACAACACTCGATGTCTTCGAACGGCTCACCGCCGAGGGCTATCTGCGCTCGCGCACCGGCGAGGGCACCTTCGTGGCGGCGGCCATGACGCGGCGCGGCAACCTGCCCACGCACGCCACGGCCTTGCAGCCGGCCGACGCGCTCTGGGAATCGATGCCGGACGCGCTGCCGATCCGCCAGGAGGGCGTCTCCCCGCAGTACGACTTCATGGGCGGCGTGACCGAAAAGCGGCTGTTTCCGTTCGACCAGTGGCGCCGCTGCGTGAGCCATGCGATACGCGTGCAGGCGCGCGTGCCGGCAGGCTACCGGGATCCGGCCGGCGAGCCGGAGCTGCGGCTGGCGGTGTCGCGCTACCTGGCCTTCAGCCGCGCCGTGGTCAGCAACTGGCACGACGTGATCATGACCCAGGGCGCCCAGCAGGCGCTGACCCTGCTGGCGCGGGTGGTGCTGCGGCCCGGCGACGTGGTGGCCATGGAAGACCCCGGCTATCCGCCCGCCCGCATGAGCTTTACGGCGGCGGGCGCCCGGGTGGTGCCGGTACCGGTGGATGCAGATGGCATCGTGGTCAGCGCCCTGCCCGCGGACGCCCGCATCATCTATGTCACCCCCTCGCACCAGTTCCCGCTCGGCATGCCGATGAGCCTGGAGCGCCGGCTGGCGCTGCTCGACTGGGCGCAGCGGCGCGGCGCGCTGGTGGTGGAGGACGACTACGACGGGGAATTCCGCTTCGAGGGCCGGCCGATGGACTCGCTCAAGAGCCTCGACCATGACGACGTGGTCGCCTATGTCGGCACATTCTCGAAGACTATTTTTCCGGAACTGCGCATCGGCTACGTGATTCCGCCCGCCCCGCTGGCGCAGGCGCTGTGCCGGGCCAAGCAGACCAGCGACTGGCATAGCTGCACCCTCACCCAGACCGCGCTGGCCAAGTTCATGCTCGACGGCTATTTCGCCAAGCACCTGCGGCGCATGCACAAGGAGTACGCGGCGCGGCGCGCGGCGCTGCTGCGCTGGCTCGATCTCGACCTGTCGCCCTGGCTGGCCCCGCTGCCGGCGTCGGCCGGCATCCACCTCGTGGCCGAAATCCGTCCGGTCGGCCTGAAACAGGCTGACGAAGCCGCCTTTATCGCCCGGGCCGGGGCGGCGTCGATCGGGCTCTACGGCGTCAGCGGCATGTTCGCGGGGCGGCCACCGCGCCCCGGCGTGCTGATGGGCTACGGCGGCCTCAGCATCGAGGAGATCGACGCGGCCATGCAGCGGCTGCTGGACACACTCCACGGCCGGGCGGTGTTGCCGGGGGCTGTGCATCTGTTGCCCAGCCAGCATACGCGGCCGGGCCGGGCCGCTATACCTTGAAAAATTCGGCAATCTGCCGTTAATTGTTGTCGGCCTCCGCTATTGCGTCTTTCCTGCTTGATGCATACCCATTACGACAACCTCAAGGTATCCCGCGACGCGCCCCAGGAAGTAATCCGGGCCGCGTACAAGTCGCTTAGCCAGAAATATCATCCCGATCGCCATGCGGACGGCGAGGAATCCAATCGCATCATGCGGCTGCTGAACGTGGCCTATGACGTCCTGAGCGACCCCGGGCGGCGCGCGGAGCATGACCAGTGGATCGTGGAGCAGGAGCGGATGGAGGCGATCCGCGCCCGCCGCCGCGAGGTGCCGCCGCGCCCTGCACCGGGCACGGCGCGGCCCCAGACGGCGCGTCCGCAGGCCCAGCCCCGGCAGCCACGCGCTGCCAGCGGCGCTGCCGGGGCGGCGGGAGGGGCCAAGGCCGGCGGTGCGTCCGCCCAGGGTGCCTCCGCGCGCGGCGCCAACAACAAGTCCTCGCAGAAAGCCGAAGAAGCCCGCCCCTCGCGCGGCGAGAAGACCCGTTTCCGCCCCAAACCCGAACCCCGGCCCGATGGCCCGCCGCCGCGCGGCCAGCCGCTGCCGGCCCATCTGGCCTTCCTGCTCTATATCGCGGTGGGGGCCAGCATCGTGGTCCTGCTTGGCGACTGGACGCCCAGCGCCAGTTCGGCCGCCGACACCCCGGTCGCGCTGGTCAAGCCGGCCCGGGCCGAGGAAGCCTTCCCGCCGCAACCGCTCCGCTACAGCCGGCCGGCCAACACGCCGCGCGGCATGCCGTGGCCGAGCCGCTCGGGCTACCTGACCGGCTATCCGGTGCTGAACAGCAACGGGTTGTCCACGGTGACCGTGGACAACACCCGCAATGTGTCCGATGTGTTCCTGAAACTGGTATCGATCGAGGGTGACGCGGCGATTCCGGTGCGCACAAGCTTCGTACGCAGCGGGTCGATGTTCACGATGGAGAATATTGCGCCCGGCCGTTACGACGTGCGCTACCGGAGCCTCGACTCCGGGGAGATCTTCCGTTCCGAGCGCTTCGACCTCAAGGAGATCCAGGAGGCCAACGGCACGAGCTTCGCCAACAACACGCTCACGCTCTACAGCGTGATGGGCAAGTCGAAGAGCGTGACCATCACGGAATCGGAATTTCCCTGAACCGGCTGGCGCCGGCCCAGTAACAGCTCAGTCGCCGTTCAGTACGGCTTGGGCTGCGGCTGCTTGTTCGGCGCGCCCTGGGTGCCCGAGGGGTTATAGGGCACCGGCTTCGGCGCGGGGGCCGGTACCGCGCCATAGAGTTTCTGCCAGCGGGACTTCAGCCCGTCGGCAATCTCCTTCTGGTTGTACTGCTCGGCAAAGTCGATCGCGGTCATGCGCTGCTGGTTCTTCAGGCGCAGGTCCGCGCCCTCGTCCAGCAGCACCTTCACGGTGTCGATATGCCCGCCGCGCGCGGCCATCATCAGCGGCGTGGTGCCGTTGGGGCTTTCCGCATCGATATAGGCGGCGTGATCGACGAGGTACTTCACCACCTCGTTGTGGCCGTTGGAGGCCGCGTAGTGCAGCGGCGCCCAGCCCTTCTTGTTGATCTCGGCCTCTTCGCCGTCGACCATCAGCTTCACCATGTCCAGCTCGCCCTGCAGGCTGGCCATCATCAGCGCGTTCTCGCCGGCCGGGTTGGTCTTGTCGAAGTCGATGTTCTTCGCCTTGATCAGCACCGTGGCGGCCTTGATCGATTTCTCGCGCAGCGCCAACACCAGCATCGGGTTGCCCCGGGCGTCGGTCAGGTTCGGGTCCACGCCGCGCGCCAGCAGTTTCTGCACCGTGTTGGCATCGTCGAATTCCACGGCCTTGCGCATGTCGTCCGCCGGCGCGGCCCAGCCTGCCGTGGCGGCGCCCAGCATCAGGGCGGCCGCCGCGCCACGCATCGTCTTCATGTCAAACATGAGCATTCCTGTCTATGTGCTTGAAGAGACGGAAGAAATTATCCGTCGTCTGTTCGGCGATGGTTTCCACCGGCACCCCGCGCAGCTGGGCAATGAACTCGCCCACATGGCGCACCCAGGCCGGCTCATTGGTCTTGCCGCGATACGGCACCGGCGCCAGATAGGGCGAATCGGTCTCGATCAGCATGCGGTCCAGCGGCACCTTCTTGGCGGTTTCCTGGAGGTCCGCCGCGCTCTTGAAGGTGACGATGCCCGAGAACGAGATATGGAAGCCCTCGTCGAGCGCCTGTTTCGCCACATCCCAGGTTTCGGTAAAGCAGTGCATCACGCCGCCGGCCTCGCGCGCATTTTCCTCGCGCATCACGCGCAGCGTGTCGTCCGCCGACGACCGGGTATGGATGATCAGCGGCTTGCCGGTCTGTTTGGCGGCGCGGATATGGGTGCGGAAGCGCTCGCGCTGCCATTCCATGTCGTCGACGCTGCGGCCATTGAGCCGGTAGTAATCGAGCCCGGTCTCGCCGGTGCCCACCACGCGCGGGTGAGCGGACAGCGCCAGCAGGCGTTCGAGCGTCGGGTCCTCGCCCTCCTCGTAGTCCGGGTGCACACCCACCGACGCATACAGGTGCGGATGCTGCTCGGCCAGCGCCAGCACGCGCGGGAAGTCCTCCAGCGTCACCGAGATGCACAGCGCGTGGGTGACCTGATTGGCCTTCATGTTCTCGAGCAGCTGCGGCAGCCGCTCGGACAGTTCCGGGAAATCGATATGGCAGTGGGAATCAACGAACATCGTCAGTCTCTGGATGCGGGTCAGTCGAGCCGGCGGCCGACGATCACGAGATCGCGCTCGATGCCATCGAGCACCGCCACGCGCGGCAGGTCGCCCCAGCGGGCGAAACCGTGCCGCTCGAACAGGGCCAGGCTCGGCGTGTTGTGGCCGAAGATGAAACCGAGCAGCGTGGTCACGCCCACCTGCGGGGCATGGGCGATGGCCTGCTCGAGCAGGTAGCGCCCCAGCCCTTGCCCACGGCGGTCCGCGTGTAGGTAGATCGACAGCTCGGCGGTCGCGCCATAGGCCGGACGGCCATAGAAATCCGAGTAGCTGAGCCAGCCGGCCATACGGCCCTCGGCATCCTCGCACACCCACAGCGGGCGGCGCTCCGGCTGATGGGCGTCGAACCACGCCTGGCGGGACGCCACGCTCACCGGCTCCGTATCCGCCGTGACCATGCGCGATGGCACCGTACTGTTATAGATCTCGACGATGCCGGGCAGGTCGGCCGGCATGGCCAGGCGCAGGGTGAAATCGGAAATACGCATGAATAACAAATACTTGCGAAGCTAACTTCGCGTGGATGATCAGATTGCTACAAGGTCTGGGTCGGCCGTCCGGAATCGATGGCCTTGCCCAGGATTTCCTCGACGGCACGGCGCAGGTTGCGGCCATTGTCGTCCTCGGGCAGATGCACGCCCACGCCGGGGGTCTTCATCGGCGTACCGGCCGGCGTGATCCACGCCACCGTGCCCTGCACCTGGTATTTCTGCGGGCGGTCCAGCAGGGACAGCACCAGGAACACCTGTTCGCCAATCCGGAACGGCCGGTTGGACGGCACGAAGATACCGCCGCGCGTCAGGAACGGCATGTAGGCCGCGTACAGCCCCGCCTGGTCCTTGATCGACAGCGACAGCACGTTCGGCCGCTGCGCGGCGCCTGCCGTGGCAGGTTGGCCCGGCACGGTGGCGGGTGCTCCGGGTGCTGCGGGTGCGGCCGGACGCACGGGCGCGCCGGTGACTGGTGCATTCATTGTTTGACCCCTGTTTGGCGTTGCGCCCTGTCCGCTTGGTGCGGCGCTATTTGGCGCGTTTGACAAATCGACAGCTTGACTGCGTTAGCTTTTACCACGGGCGGCGCCCGATTCCTATCGCCCGGCGGCACTTCCCTGGAACAAATGCCGGTAATCGAGGAAAACGGACTCCATGACGAGGCGCGCCGCCAACGGATGGTTCTCGTTGCGCCGATGGCCGACCAGCCGGGCGCTGAACGCCTGGAGGCGGTGGGCATCGGTGGCGCCGGCACAACGCGCCAGCGCCGCCTGCTCCTTCGGGAAATAGCGGACCGCGCCGGTGCCGACGCAGAGCGCCAGCAGGTCATAGGTCCAGCGCTGGAGCGTGCCGAGCACGGCCGGCACCGGCAGCTTCTGAAGCTGCTCGGCGGCGGCCAGCGCGTCGAACGCGGCGCCCGCGCCCAGTTGCGAGACCAGCCAGCGCTGCATCGGCTGCTCCTCGGCTTCGGCGGCATGGAGCGCCGTCAGCGGCGATCCGCCAGCCAGCGCCAGTTGCGCCTCGGCATCGGCCACGCCCTGGCTGCGCAGCCAGTCCAGCGCAGCGGCGGCCGTGGGGCGCTCCACGGAAAACTGGCGGCAGCGGGACAGGATGGTCGGCAGCACGCGGTCCAGCCGGTCGGTCACCAGCAGGAAAACCGTGGACGGCGGCGGCTCTTCAAGCGTCTTCAGCAGCGCGTTCGCGCCTTCGGTCTGCAGGGCATCGAGCGGATAGACCACCACCACGCGCAGCCCGGCGCGGTGCGTGCCCACGCCCACGGCCTCGATCAGCGCGCGCACCTGCTCCATGCGGATGATCTTGCTTGGCGCCTTCTTCTTGGCGCCGCCCTCGGCCTCGCCATCCGCCTCGCCGCTCGCATCGAGCGCCTCGGGGCGGACCACCGTGAAATCGGGATGGTTGCCCTGGCTGAACCAGTGGCAGGCCCCGCAGGTATTGCACGGCTGGCCATCGGCAAGAGCCGACTCGCACAGCAGGCCCTGGGCGAAATGCAGCGCCAGGTCCCGCTTGCCAATGCCTTGCTGGCCATGCAGCAGCATCGCGTGCGGCAGCCGGGGGCGCAGCGCAGCCAGTCGTTGCCAGTCTTCTCGTTGCCAGGGATAAAGCATGCCGATTCAGTCAGTTAGCAGGGATCGCTCATGTATTGTCGGAGGGTGGCCAGCGGACATCATCGCCGCCATATAGGCCATCCAGATCAAAGGCTTGCGATGATTTCCTCGAGCGTTACGCGAATCTCGTCGATCGAGCGCGTGGCGTCAATGACCCGGAAGCGCGCCGGGGCTGCCGCCGCACGGCGCAGGTACTCGTCACGCGTGCGCTGGAAGAAGGCGCGCGATTCGGCCTCGAACTTGTCCGGGGAACGCGCGCCGGCCAGCCGCGCACTGGCGGTCTCCAGCGGGACGTCGAACAACAGGGTCAGGTCGGGTTGCAGGCCGCCCTGCACCCAGGTTTCGAGCACTTCCAGCCGCCCGGTGGGCAGGCCCCGCCCGCCGCCCTGATAGGCGAACGTGGCGTCGGTGAATCGGTCCGAGATCACCCAGTCGCCTCGAGACAGGGCTGGCTCGATGACTTCGGCGATGTGCTCGCGGCGCGCCGCGAACATCAGCAGCGCCTCGGTTTCCAGGTGCATCGGCCGGTGCAGCAGCAGCTGGCGCAGGTCCTCGCCCAGCGGCGTGCCGCCCGGCTCGCGCGTGGTCACCACGCTGCCCGTATCGGCACGTGCGCGCAGGCGTTCGGCCACCCAGTCGATATGGGTGCTCTTGCCGGCGCCGTCGATGCCTTCGAAGGTAATGAATTTTCCGCGCATGAAAGGCTTATTTGCCGCGCTGGTATTTATCTACCGCGCGATTGTGTTCGGGAAGCGAATTGGAGAAATGGCTGCTGCCGTCGCCGCGCGCCACGAAGTACAGCGCATCGGACGGCGCCGGCGTCGTGGCCGCGGCCAGCGAGGCGATGCCCGGCAGCGCGATCGGCGTGGGCGGCAGGCCGGTGCGGGTGTACGTATTGTACGGGGTGTCCGTCTGCAGGTCCTTCTTGCGCAGGTTGCCGTCGAACGACTCGCCCACGCCATAGATCACGGTCGGATCGGTCTGCAGCATCATGTTCTTCCGCAGCCGGTTGATGAACACGGCGGCAATCATCGGCCGCTCCACGGCCTGCCCGGTCTCCTTCTCCACGATGGAGGCCATGACTAGCGCCTCGTACGGCGTCTTGTACGGGAGGTCCGGCGCGCGGGCGTTCCAGGCTTCGTTCAGGCGCTTCTGCATGGCGCGGTAAGCGTGGCGATACAGCTCGACATCGCTGCTGCCGCGCGCGAACAGGTAGGTATCGGGGAAAAACAGCCCCTCGGGTGACGGTTCCGTCGCACCGATGGCCTTCATCAGGTCTGCATCGGACATGCCCGCCGTGTCGTGCTTGAGTGCCGGGTTGGCATCGACCGCCGCCCGCATCTTGCGAAATTCCCAGCCTTCGATCACGGTAACTACATAGTGCGTGACCTCGCCCTTCACCATCTTCTCGATGATGTCGAGCGGCGTGATACCGGTCTCGAACTGGTAGCCGCCGGCCTTGAGGTCGGCGCCGTGGCCGGTGATGCGGGCCAGCAACTGGAACAGGCGCGGGTCCATCGACACGCCGCCGCGCTGGATCTGGCGGCCGACGCTGGCAACGCCCGAACTGGGCTTGATGATGACCTCGACGGGCGAGGCGGACAGGCCGACCGGCTGGTGCGCCCACCAGGCGAAGCCGCCGGCGGCTGCCAGGGCAAAGACCAGCAGGACCCCGATCAGACGCAGAACAATACGTTTCATGGAGGATTGGTGAATTTTGGCGACGCCAGGGTGATGCCAACGCCATGCCCCCAACGGCGGGTCGGGATCGGCAGGGCGGCGGGCCGGAATGGCGACAGCCCCATATAATACCGGGAGCCCCGCGCCGCCACGAGCCCGCATCGTCACGTTGCCGATTTGCCCTGGCGGCAAGCGTCCCTATATAGAGGAGGCGGCGGCACCCCATTCGGCGTGCCGCCGCCTCCCGTCACCTGTTCGCCAACCGGCCTGATTGCATGTCCAACGCAACTCCCACCCTGGCTTCGAGCCTTGAATCGCTGCGCCGCACCGGCGTAATCGCCACGCCTGCTGGCGTCGGGCTGATCCGCGTGGCCGGCGACGATGCCGCCGCGTTCCTGCACACCCAACTGACCAACGCCGTCGAGGATTTGTCCCCGGACACGGCGCGGCTGGCCGGCTACTGCTCGCCCAAGGGTCGCCTGCAAGCCAGCTTCCTCATGTGGCGCGATGCCGACGGCATCGTCCTGCAGATCTCGGCCGACATCCAGCCGGCCATCCAGAAGCGCCTGAGCATGTTCGTGCTGCGTGCCAAGGCCAAGCTGTCCGATCTTTCCGCCACGCATGGCGTGCTCGGCGTGGCCGGCCCGGCTGCCGCCGGCGCGCTCGCCGTGGCGGGCCTGCCCGCGCCGCAGGGTCCGCTCCAGGCAGCGAGTGCCGAAGGCGTCACCGTGATTCGTCTGGCTGATGCCGATGGCGCCCCGCGCTGGCAGATCGTGGCCCCGGCGGAGCGCATCGCCGCCCTGCAGCAGACGCTGTCCGGCAACCTCGACGCCGCCGCGCCGGCCTTCTGGGACTGGCTCGACGTGCTCTCCGGCGTGCCGCGCATCAGCACGCCGACGCAGGAGCAGTTCGTGCCGCAGATGATCAATTTCGAGCTGATTGGCGGCGTGAACTTCCGCAAGGGCTGCTATCCGGGCCAGGAAGTCGTGGCGCGCAGCCAGTATCGCGGCACGCTCAAGCGGCGCATGTGGCGCCTGCATGGCGATGGCGAGGTACCGGCCGCTGCCGCCGAGATCTTCCGCCCGGAAGACCCGGAACAGCCGTGCGGGATGATCGTCAACGCGGCGCCGTCGCCTGAGGGCGGCTGGGATGCGCTGGCGGAACTGAAGATCGAGGCGGCCACGGGCGCGCTGCGGCTCGGCGCTGCTGACGGCCCGGCCGTGGCCACGCGTGCGCTGCCGTACGAAGTGCCGCTGCCGAATGCGGCCGAAGCGGCCGGCTGAATCTCCCCGGAGCGCCGACATGAGCGATCATCTGTACGTCTATTTCAATGTACCGGACGAGCGGGCCGTCGAGGCCCTGCCCCACTGGCACCGCTGGATGGAAACGGTGGCCGAAGCCACCGGGATTGGTGGTACGCTCATGCGCAGGCCCGAGACCCGCGCCGGCCTGCAAACCTGGATGGAATGCTATGCCGATGTGCCGCCCGCCTTCGACGCCACGCTCACGGGCCTGTGGCACCAGAGCGGGTTGTCGCAATGGGTCAGCGGCGAGCGGATGGCGGAACGGTTCGTGGATCTCGATGTCTTGTAGTTGTCTTGCAGTGTGCTGCATGAAGACATCGACTGATCAAGTTGTAAAGGAAGTGCTATGTGCCTGATTCTGGTGGCCTGGCAATCGCACCCGGACTATGCCCTGGTGGTTGCCGGCAACCGCGACGAGTTCTATGCCCGCCCGGCGGCGGCCGCGCACTGGTGGCAGGATGCCCCCCACGTGCTGGGCGGTCGCGACCTCGCGGAAGTGATTGGCGAACCCGGTACGTGGATGGGCATTGCGGGCGCTGACGCCCAGCATGCCGGCCACGCCCACCCGGGCGCGCGCTTTGCCGCGCTGACCAATTACCGCGCGCCGTCCGAGAAGCGCACCGATGCGCGCTCGCGCGGCGAACTGGTGTCGCAGTTTTTGCGCGGCAACCAGAGCGCCGACGAATACCTGCATGCGCTGGCCGGCGACCACGGCGCCTACAACGGCTTCAACCTGCTCGCGAGCGATCTGCACGACCTCTGGTGGTACAGCAACCGTTCGCCGTCGCGCCAGCCGCAACGGCTCAAGCCGGGGCTCTACGGCTTGTCCAACGCGCTGCTCGATACGCCGTGGCCCAAGGTGCGCAGCCGCGTGGGCGCGATGTGCGAAGTGTTGGCAGCGGATAGCGGCCAGCCTACCGCCAGCGCGGAACCGTACCTGCAACTGCTGGCTGACGACCGTCAGGCGCCCGACTGGGAATTGCCGCGCACGGGCGTGGCGCCGGAATGGGAAAAGCTGCTGTCGTCGTCGTTCATCCGCTCGCCGAGCTACGGCACGCGCGCCAGCACGCTGCTCCGCGTGCGGCACGATGGCCGTTTCGACTTCAGCGAGCGCAGCTTCGATGCGAATGGTCCGACCGGCGAGGTGATGTATCGCGGCCGGCTCAACGTGGCGCGCGACCCGGGCACCGTGCCGGCGCCCCGGTAATCACTGTTAAATCCGTTTCCGCATCTCCACGTGCGGGATGCCGGCTTCCTCGAATTCCTCACCCACCTGCTCGAACCCCACGCGCGCGTAGAACGGCGCCGCGTGGGTCTGCGCGTTGAGGATCAGTTCGGGATAACCGAGTTCAGCGGCCTTGGCCATCAGCGCGTCCAGCACCTTCGCACCCATGCCGGTGCCGCGCGCCACCTTCAGCACGGCCATGCGGCCGATGTGGCCGTCCGGCAGCAGCCGGCCCGTGGCCACGGGCGTGCCATCGGCGGCGAATGCCAGCGCGTGCCAGCTCGGCTCGTCCATGTCGTCCCATTCCAGTTCCACCGGCACACCCTGCTCCTCGACAAAAACGCTGTAGCGGATGGCGCGGGCGCGCTCGAGGGCTTCGGCCCAGGCGCAAACGATGACGGTCTCGGACATGATTCGATCCAGCTTGGAAGTCTGTAGAAAGGCGCAATGATACGCTGCGCAACGGCCAAATCGTAACGCAATGCACCAATCGTCCTAGGGTTTCCCCGGTCGGCAGGCGCGCTGAAAATTTGTATGATGACCTGACTACCTGATCACTGCCCTCCCTCGCCGTGCCCGTCTTCCAGAAAATTCCCGCCCGCGCCCTGACCGACAGCGTTGCCGAACAACTGCTCGAGAAGATCGAGGGTGGCGCCTTCCCGCGCGGCGCCAAGTTGCCGACAGAGGCCGTGCTGTCCGAGGAATTCGGCGTCAGCCGCACCGTGGTCCGCGAGGCGATTGCCCGGCTGAAGTACGAGGGGCTGGTGGAATCGCGCCAGGGAAGCGGCGTATTCGTCACCGATCAGGCGGGCATCCGGCCGCTGCGCATCGACTACACCGATACCGGCACGCTCGAATCGGTGCTCCAGATCGTGGAACTGCGCCGTTCGATCGAAGCCGAGGTAGCCGCGCAGGCCGCGCGCCGCCGCACCGATACGGCCATGACCAATATCGACGCCGCGCTGGCGCACCTCGATGCCACCGTGGCCGAAGGCGGCGATGGCGTGCAGGCGGACGTGGCCTTCCACCGTGCCATTGCCGAAGCCACCGGCAACCCCTATTTCCTCAAGACGCTGGCCTTCCTGAGCCAGTACCTCGAAACCGCCACGCGGGTGACCCGCACCAACGAAGCCCGCCGCGAGGACTTCTCGCGCCAGGTGCGCGAGGAACACCAGACCATCGTCGCGGCCATCCGCGCCGGCGATGCCGATGCCGCGCGCAACGCCGCGCAGACCCACATGTACAACGCCGCGCGCCGCCTCGCCCAACTGGGCGAGGACACGCCGGCCGAACGCGACGGCCTCCGCTCGCACTGAAACACTTCCGTAGGAGATTCAATATGTCCCGCAATGTCGGCGTCATCGGTTTGGGCGCAATGGGCAATGGTGTCGCGCAGTCGCTGCTGCGTGCCGGTTTCAAGGTCCACGCCTGCGACCTGCGCCCCGAGGTGCTGCAACGCTTTGCCGATGCCGGCGGTGTGCCGTGCGCCAATCCGGCCGAACTCGGCGAACGTTGCGACGTGGTCATCACGCTGGTGGTGAACGCCGCGCAAACGGAAGCGGTGCTGTTCGGTGACAACGGGGCCGTGCCGGCCATGTCCGCCGGCAAGCTGGTCATCGCCAGCGCCACCGTGCCGCCCGTCTTCGCCGAGACGCTGGGCAAGCGGCTGGCCGAGCGCGGCCTGCTGCTGCTGGACGCACCGGTCTCCGGTGGCGCAGCCCGCGCCGCCAGCGGCGAAATGACCATGATGACCTCCGGCCCCGCCGAGGCCTACGCGCTGGCCGAGGACGTGCTGGCCGCGATGGCGGGCAAGGTCTACCGCCTGGGCGACGCGCACGGTGCCGGCTCCAAGGTCAAGATCATCAACCAGCTGCTGGCCGGCGTGCATATCGCTGCCGCCGCCGAGGCCATGGCGCTGGGCCTGCGCGAGGGCGTGGACCCGGACGCGCTCTACGACGTCATCACGCACAGCGCCGGCAACTCGTGGATGTTCGAGAACCGCGTGCCGCACATCCTCTCCGGCGACTACACCCCGCTGTCCGCCGTTGACATCTTCGTCAAGGATCTGGGGATGGTGCTCGACACCGCGCGCACCAGCAAATTCCCGCTGCCGCTGTCCGCCGCCGCACACCAGATGTTCATGATGGCCTCCACCGCCGGCCACGGCGGCGAGGACGACTCGGCCGTGATCAAGATCTTCCCCGGCATCGAACTGCCGGCGGCCAAGGCCAAGTAAGGGGGCGCGATGATGACTGCATCGACCCCATCGACCCACACGCCCCTGCTCGGCTGCATTGCTGACGACTTCACCGGCGCCACCGACCTCGCCAACACGCTGGTTCGCAATGGCATGCGCACCGTGCAGACGATTGGCGTGCCAGCAGCCGGTACGGCCAATGACGCCGTGCAGGCGGACGCCATCGTCGTGGCGCTGAAGTCCCGCACCATCCCGGCCGCCGACGCCGTCGCGCAATCGCTGGCCGCGCTGGCCTGGCTGCGCGCCCAGGGCTGCCGCCAGTTCGTGTTCAAGTACTGCTCAACCTTCGATTCGACGGACGCCGGCAACATCGGCCCCGTGGCCGAGGCGCTGCTCGAGGCGCTGGGCAGCGACTTCACCATCGCCTGCCCGGCCTTCCCCGAGAACGGCCGCACCATCTTCCGCGGTCACCTGTTCGTGGCCGATACGCTGCTGAGCGAGTCCGGCATGGAACACCATCCGCTCACGCCGATGACCGACGCCAACCTGGTGCGCGTGCTGCAACGCCAGAGCCAGAGCAAGGTCGGCCTGCTGCGCTACGACAGCGTGGCGCGCGGTGCCGACGAGACCCGCACGCGCATCGGCGCCCTGCGTGCCGAAGGCGCGCGGCTGGCGATTGCCGATGCGATCTCCGACGCCGACCTGTTCACGCTCGGCCAGGCCTGCGCCGACCTGCCGCTGATCACCGGCGGCTCCGGTATCGCCCTGGGCTTGCCCGAGAACTTCCGCCGTGCCGGCCTGCTGCCGCAACGCGTGGATGCCGCCGAGGTGCCGTCCGTCGATGGCCACGGTGTGGTGCTGGCTGGCAGCGCGTCGCGCGCCACCAATGGGCAGGTAGCGCACTGGATCGCCCAGAAGCGCCCCGCCCTGCGCATCGACCCCCTCCGGCTGGCCCGTGGCGAGCCGGTGGTGGACGAGGCGCTGGCCTTTGCCGCCGATCGCGCTGAACCCGTGCTGATCTACGCCACCGCCACCCCGGATCAGGTCAAGGCCGTGCAGGCCGAACTGGGCGTGGAGCGCGCCGGCCATCTGGTGGAGGCCGCGCTGGCTGGCATCGCCGCCGCGCTCAAGGCCTCGGGCACGCGCCGCTTCGTGGTGGCCGGCGGCGAGACCTCCGGCGCCGTGGTCCAGTCGCTCGCCGTGCAGGCGCTGCGTATCGGCACGCAGATCGCGCCGGGCGTGCCCGCCACGGTCACGCTGGACGTCACGCCACTCGCGCTGGCCCTGAAATCGGGCAACTTCGGCGGCGAGAATTTCTTCGACGAGGCGCTGCGCGCGCTGGGAGCGGCGCAATGAGCAAGACGGAATCCGCGCTGCGCGAGGAGATCTGCCGCGTCGGCGCCAGCCTCTACCAGCGCGGCTACACGGTCGGCACGGCGGGCAATATCAGCGCCCGGCTCGATGACGGCTGGCTGATCACGCCGACCGACGCCTGCCTCGGCACGCTCGACCCGGCCGCCGTGGCCAAGGTCGGCCTGGACGGCAGTTGGGTGTCCGGCGACAAGCCGTCCAAGACGCTGACGCTGCACCGCGCCGTCTACGACAACAATCCGAACGTGCATGGCGTGGTCCATACCCACTCCACGCACCTGGTGGCGCTGACGCTGGCTGGCGTCTGGCAGCCCGACGATGTCCTGCCCCCTCTCACGCCGTACCACGTGATGAAGGTGGGTCATATACCGCTGATTCCCTACCACCGTCCCGGCGACCCAGCCGTGGCCGCGCGCGTGGCCACGCTGGCCAACGACGTGCGCGGCGTGCTGCTGGCGCGCCTCGGGCCGGTGGTGTGGGAAGACAGTGTCTCGCGCGCGGCGTACGCGCTGGAAGAACTGGAGGAGACCGCCAAGTTATGGATGATGCTCAAGGACCAGGCCGGCTTTGCCGACCGCGCCAGCCTCGATGAGGCTGCGTTGACCGAACTGCGCGACGCCTTCAAGGCGCGCTGGTAGCCCGGGCAGGCCCGACGTCGATCAGTAGAACGCCCCCCTAGGACAAAACGCGACGATTTTCGCGACGCGAGCTGCGTGGTGCCCCCGGCCCCGCGCGGGATGCGTGCGCGCCAACGATTGCCGGCCGTCATCCGACGGCCATGAAATTGGAGACCTCAAACGTGAATACTTCCCACACGGCGGCCGGCGCGGCTGCCATTCCCGCCAGCGGCCGGCTCGACGCCGACGCCGTCATCGAGAAACGCGCCTACAAGAAGGTGTTCTGGCGCATCATGCCGTTCCTGATGCTCTGCTACGTGATCGCCTACCTCGATCGCGTGAACGTGGGCTTCGCCAAGCTGCAGATGGCCCAGGACCTGCAATTCTCCGAAACCGTGTTCGGCCTCGGCGCCGGGCTGTTCTTCATCGGCTACTTCCTGTTCGAGGTGCCCAGCAACCTGCTGATGCACCGCATCGGCGCGCGCATCTGGATCGCGCGGATCATGATCACGTGGGGCATCATCTCGGCGCTCTTCGTGTTCGTGAAGACGCCGACCACGTTCTACATCATGCGCTTCCTGCTCGGTTTGGCTGAAGCGGGCTTCTATCCCGGCGTGATCCTGTACCTCACCTACTGGTTCCCGGCCGACCGCCGCGCCAAGATGATCGCGCTGTTCATGTCGGGCATTCCGGTGGCCGGCATGTTCGGCAACCCGCTCTCGGGCTGGATCATGGACGCCTTCCACGACACGCACGGCTGGGCCGGCTGGCAGTGGATGTTCTTCATCGAGGCCCTGCCGGCATTCCTGATCGGTGTCGTCACGGTCTTCGTGCTGCGCGACGGCATCGACAAGGCCCCGTGGCTCGACGCCGATGAAAAGCGCGTGCTCAAGCGCAATATCGAGGAAGACGAGCGCAACGCCAGCGCCGCCGCCACGGCCAACGGCCAGCGCGGCGTGCATTCGCTGGGCGCCGTGTTCAGCGACCGCCGCGTGTGGTGGATGTGCCTGATCTACTTCTGCTTCGTGACCGGCCAGTACGCGCTGACGTTCTGGATGCCGACCCTGGTCAAGGCCAGCGGCGTAAGCGGCAACCTGAAGATCGGCCTGCTCTCGGCGATTCCGTTCGTCTGCGCCATCGTCGTCATGAACATCCTCGGCCACAGCGCCGACGCCCGTCGCGAACGCCGCTGGCACCTGATCGTGCCGGCCCTGATGGGTGCCGTGGGCTTTGCCATCGCGGCCTCGTTCACCGACAATACCGTGGTAGCCATCGCCGCGCTGTCCCTGGCGGCCGCCGGGGTGTTGACCTGCGCACCGCTGTTCTGGTCGCTGCCGACGGCGTTCCTGTCGGGCATCGCCGCCGCATCGGGCATCGCCGTGGTCAACTCGGTGGGCAACCTCGCCGGCTTTGTCTCGCCGTACATGGTGGGCACGCTGAAGGATCTGACCCACAGCACGCAGCTGCCGATGTATGTGCTGTCCGGCATCCTGGTGGTGGGCGCGCTGCTGGTGTGGCTGACGCCCGCTAAGATGGTCAACCGCTGATTCCATTCCTCCTAGGAGACCGCCATGCCGCGCTTTGCCGCGAACCTCTCGATGATGTACACCGAGCACGATTTTCTGGACCGGTTCGCCGCCGCGGCGGCGGACGGTTTCCAGGCGGTGGAATACCTGTTCCCGTACGATCATCCGGCCGCCGAGATCCGCAAGCGGCTCGATGACAACGGGCTGACCCAGGCACTGTTCAATGCGCCGCCGGGCGACTGGGGCGCGGGCGAGCGCGGCATCGCCGCCCTGCCCGGCCGCGAAACCGAGTTCCGCACCGCGTTCGCGCGGGCGCTCGAGTACGCCGGCGTGATCGGCAACGACCGCGTCCACGTGATGGCCGGCCTGGTGCCGGCCGATGCGGACCGCGCGAAGGCGCGTGCCACGTATCTCGAGAACCTGGCCTATGCCGCCGCCTCGGCCGCCGCGCAGGGCGTGACGGTGCTGATCGAGCCGATCAACACGCGCGACATGCCGGGCTACTTCCTGAACCGCCAGGACGACGGCCAGGCCATCTGCCAGCAGGTGGGCGCCGCCAACCTGAAGGTGCAGTTCGACTGCTACCACTGCCAGATCGTCGAGGGCGACCTCGCGGTCAAGCTCAAGCGCGACTTCGCGGGCATCGGCCATATCCAGATCGCCGGCGTGCCGGACCGCCACGAGCCGGATCTGGGCGAACTGAACTATCCCTACCTGTTCAACGTGATCGACGAACTCGGCTACGACGGCTGGATCGGCTGCGAGTACCGCCCGCGCGCGGGCACCTCGGCGGGTCTCGGCTGGCTGAAGCCGTACCTCAATCGCTGAACTGAACGTCTACACGACTGAGCTGCAACCATGAATGTACTGATTACCGGCGGCGCCGGCTTCCTCGGCCTGCAACTGGCCCGCCTGCTGCTCAAGCGCGGCAGCCTGAACCTCGACGGCAAGGCCGTCACGATCGACCGCCTGACGCTGCTGGACGTCGTGGCGCCGCAGATCGACGATGCGCGCGTGCGCGTGGTCACCGGCGACCTCTCCGACCCGGCCGTGCTGGCCCGCGCGATGGATGCCGATACCGGCGCCGTGTTCCACCTGGCCGCCGTGGTCAGCGGGCAAGCCGAGGCCGATTTCGACCTTGGCATGCGCGTGAACCTCGATGCCTCGCGCGCGCTGCTCGAAACCTGCCGCCAGCTGGGCCACCGCCCGCGCGTGGTGTTCACGAGTTCGGTGGCCGTCTATGGCGGCAAGCTGCCGGCCGTGGTGCAGGACGACACCGCGCTGAACCCGCAGTCGTCGTACGGCGCGCAGAAGGCCATCGGCGAACTGCTGCTGTCCGACTACAGCCGACGCGGCTTCGTCGATGGCCGCGTACTGCGCCTGCCGACCATCAGCGTCCGCCCGGGCAAGCCCAACGCGGCGGCGTCGTCGTTCGCCAGCGGCATCATCCGCGAACCGCTGGCCGGCGAGGCCGCCAACTGCCCGGTGGCCCCCGAGACGTCGCTGTGGCTGCTCTCGCCGCGCGGCGCCATCACGGCGCTGGTCAACGGCCTGGAACTGGACGGCGCGCGCTTCGGCAACCGCCGCGTGGTGAACCTGCCGGGCCTGTCGGTAACCGCCAAGCAAATGGTCGAGGCGCTCCGGCGCGTGGCCGGCGACACCGTGGCCGACCGCGTCACCTGGCAGCGCGAAGAACGCATCGAGAACATCGTCGGCACCTGGCCGGCGGCATGGGACGCCACCCGCGCCGTCGAACTGGGCTTCCAGAGCGACGCGAGCTTCGATGACGTGATCCGCGGCTATATGGAGGATGCGGGAATCGGGGGCTAAACCGTCCGACTGCGGTTCGATTGCGGAGGTTTTCGTCCCCGAAAGCCTCCGCCCTACCGCTCCGGCTTCACCACCTCGTACGCCTCGATCGTCTCCCTGACCTGCCCGGGGATCGGGGCCGATTTCTGCGTGGCCGGGTCAGCGCAGACGTAGATCACCTCCCCGGTGATCAGGTGTTCGTCGCCGCGATACATTTCCACGCGGAACAGCATGCTCGAGCGGCCCAGGCGGGCCATGCGGCCGCGGATCTCCAGCACGTCGTCGAACCGCGCCGAGGCGTGGTATTCCAGGGTCGACTTCACCACGAAGATGTCCACGCCGTGCGCGTGGAGCACGTCTTCGGGATAGCGGATGCCCACCGCGCGCCAGTACTCGGTCACGCAGATATCGCAATACGTCAGGTAGTGCGCGTTGAAGACGATGGACTGCGGGTCCACCTCGGCCCAGCGCACGCGCAGCGGCACGCTGTGGCGGAAATCCTCTTTCGCCATGTTTCGTATTCCCCAAGCCAATACGGGCGCCTCGAGGGGCGCCCGCATGTCATCGTCATTCAGCGAATTACTGTGCCTTGGCCAGGCCCAGCTTCTCGATGATGGCCTTTTCCTTCTTGACCGTCTCGGCGGCGAAAGCCGCGTACTGCTCGCTGCTCATGTAGTACGGCTCCATGTCGAACTTGGCGAGCGACTCGCGGTAGTTCGGCATTTCCATCGCCTTCTTGAACGCGTCATGCAGTTTCTGCACGATCTTCGGGTCCGTGCCCTTCGGCACCACCAGCCCGAACGGCGACGTCTGGACGATGCCCATGCCGAGTTCCTTTAGCGTCGGCACGTTCGGGAAGCGCGCCGAGCGCTTCTCGCCCCAGGTGGACAGCAGGCGCAGCTTGCCCTGCTCCACATACTGCGCCCACGCCGGCGTGTCCGCCACCGACATCACGTGGCCGCCCAGCAGGGCCTGCATCGATTCCGAGTTGCCTTTGTAAGGAATATGCGAGAACTGCACGCCCTGGCGCATGGCCAGTTCTTCCATGGTCAGGTGCAGCGTGGTCATCGAGCCTGGCGAGCCGTAGGTCAGCTTGCCCGGATTGGCCTTGGCGTAGGCCACGTACTCCTGCATCGTCTTGATCGGCGAATCGGCCGGCACCACCAGACCGAACGAATACCCGGCCAGGTTGATGACGTACGACAGGTCCTTCACCGGATCCCAGTTGATCTTGGTGGTGTACGGCAGGCGGTAGACCGGCATGGCGACCTGGGCCAGCGTGTAGCCGTCAGGCGCCGTGGATTGCATCAACTGGGCCGGCAGCACGCCGCCGGCACCCGGCTTGTTCTCGACGATCACGGGCTGGCCGAGGATCTTCGAGGCGTTGTCGGCCAGCACACGGAACGGGATGTCGGTGGAACCGCCCGCCGTGTAGCCGATGATCAGGCGGATCGGCCGGGTTGGGAATTTGTCCGCCTGCGCGTGGGCCGGCAGGGCTGCGAAACCGATCGCGGCCGTGGCGGCGAGCATGCCCGCACGGGCGATGAAATGGCGGCGTTGCATAAGTCAATGTCTCCTTCTTCTGCTGCAGTTCTGCAATATTGCGACTTCAGGTCTTGAATGCTTGACGGAGCGCGCCGTTGGCGTCGGCGTGCGCCTGTAGTACAGCCGGCACGAAGCGGCCGAGCTTGAAAAAATCGTGAATCATCGACGGATAGTCGACCAGCGTGGCCGGCACGCCCGCCGCCTGGAGCTTGGCGGCGTAGGCCACGCCCTCGTCATGCAAGGGGTCGTAGCCGGCCACGGCGATCCAGGCCGGGCATACCCCGCGCACATCGGCGCCGGTACCGCCCCCGTCCAGCGGCGCGAAGCGCCAGTCGTCACGGTCGGCGTCCTGGCCCAGATAGTGCGAAAAGAACCACTGGATCATGTCGCCAGTGAGCAGGTAGCCCTCGGCCAGTGCGCGGTGCGAGGGTGTGTCCTGCCGCGCGCTCGTGCCTGGATAGATCAGCAGTTGCAGCACCGGCGCCAGGCCGGCGTTGCGGGCCGCCACGGCGCTGGCTGCGGCCAGCGTGCCGCCGGCGCTGTCGCCGCCGAGCGCGATCCGGGCCGGGTCGGCGCCCAGCCGCTCGGCTTCGGCGACGACCCAGTGCAGCGCGTCGAACGCATCGTTGGCGGCCGTCGGGAATTTCCAGTCCGGCCCGAGCCGGTAGTCCACCGACAACACCAGGCATTCCGCGCCCATGCAGAACGTGCGGCACAGCGCATCGTGCGAATTGACACTCCCCACTGTAAACCCGCCGCCGTGGAAATACACCAGCAACGGCAGCGGATCGGCCCAGCTTGCCTCGCGCGGTGCATAGAGCCGCACCGGAATCTGATGGCCGTCGCGCGCCGGGATGGCGAAGTTCTCCACGTCATGGACGGGCGGCGGCGAAATATCGAGGATCGGGGCGCTTTTCTCGTACGCAATCTTGGCGTCCGCCACGTCCAGCGCGTGGATCGGCGGGCGCTTGGCGCGCGCGATCAGGTCCAGCAACTGCGCAACTTGCGGGTCGAGCGGCTGGGAGGACTTGCCAGGAGGAACACCGGACGCGGAATCGGTCGGCAAAGGCTTGGCGGACATGGACTGACCCGAGGAAGCTGTCTCTGAATATTGTCGAGGTTCGAATAGTGAACGATCGTTCGTTTTCCGTATCATGCCAGCGTTTTGCGGTTGCAGCATGACGAAATCATTCCGGCGATGTGTTTTGGCGACGCTTTTGCGCGATCATCGACCACATCAGCGGCTATGCTGAGAGCGTATTCCATCGGGAGACACCATGACAGGCGAGCACTTGCAGGTTGTACACGGGGATATTACGCGGCTGGAGGTCGATGCCATCGTCAATGCCGCGAACAACGGCTTGTTGGGCGGCGGGGGTGTGGACGGCGCCATCCACGGCGCGGGCGGGCCGGCCATCATGAACGCGTGCCGGGCGATCCGCGATGCACAGGGCGGCTGCCCGACCGGCGAAGCGGTCATCACCACGGGCGGCCTGCTGCCGGCGCCCTATGTCATCCATGCAGTGGGGCCGGTCTGGAAAGGCGGGAGCCAGAACGAGGACGCGCTGCTGGCCAACGCCTACCGCAACAGCGTGCGGCTGGCCGGCGAGCAGGGCCTGCGCACCCTCGCCTTCCCGAACATCAGCACCGGCATCTACGGCTTTCCGCGCGAGCGCGCCGTGGACATCGCCATCCGCGCCGTGCGGGACGCCCTGCCCAAGGCGCCGAGCCTGGAGCAGGTGACCTTCGTCTGCTTCGATGACGAGAACTACCGCCTGTATCGCGAGCGGCTCACCTAGTCACCCTTCACCACCCTCCACGATCGATCACGGCAGCGCGCTGCGGATCAGCAGATTGATCCGCTCGGGCTGCTCGTGGATGATCCAGTGCGTGCCTTCCGGAATCCGCTCCAGGCGCAGGTCGGGGACGAAGTCCTCCAGCCCGTCCGCGAGCGTCTTCGGTAGCGCGCGGTCGTTCTCGCCCCAGATCACCAGCGTGGGCACGCGTACGACGAAGGCCGACGGATCGAGCCGCGAGATGTCCGGCGCGGCTTCGCCCGGCCCGGGCGGGTGCATCGGCGAGGCGCGGTAGTAGTTCACACCCCCCGTAAGCGGATGGCTCCCGACATCGCCCGGCTGCGACCACGCCGCGTGGTACCGCGTGCGCGTCTCGCCGTTGAACCAGGCGGGCAGCCGGTCGGCATCGCCCGTCAGCATCTTCTCCAGCAGCGCGAATTCGTCAGCGGCCAGCGCCTGCTCGGACCCCGGCTTGCGCAGCCAGTTCATATAGCCCGATGCCTTTTGCTGCGCCGCATCGGCCGACAGCGCGCGCGCAAACACATAGGGATGGGGCGAGTTGATGATGATCAACTGCTCGACCAGATCCGGATGCTGGATGGCGAGGTTCCAGCAGATCGCCCCGCCCCAGTCGTGCGCCACCACCACGCAGCGCTGGTAGCCCAGCGCGCGCACGAACTGCACGAGATCCTCGACCAGATGCTTCGGTTTGTAGGCGTCCGGCTCGGCCGGCTTGCTGGACAGGTTGAACCCACGCAGGTCCGGCGCCACGGCGAAATGGGTCTGGCCGAACTGCGCCAACTGGTGCTCCCAGGCGTACCAGAACTCGGGAAAGCCATGCACGAACAGGATCAGCGGCCTGCCCTGCTCCCCGGCGCTCGCGTAATGGAGGCGGGTGCCGTTGGGCAGGTTGGCAAACTGCAGGTGCTGAATCACAGCGGGTGCGGTCATCGCGGTCTCCATCGCCACTCCTTTACGTTAGGGTGGCTCGGTTCAGCCGCGCAGCGCGGCGATCAGGCCGGCGCGCACTTCTTTCTTGTCGCCGAACGGATCGCCCGGATTGCGCTGGCCGACGATGTCCTCCATGCGTTGCCGCACCGTCTCCAGCGCCTGCGGGTGGGAGTAAATATAGAAGCTTTCGTCGCGGATGGCGTCGAAAGTGAGCTGCGCCACGTCCGCCGCCGTCACCTTTCCCGAATGCACGGCCTTGTCCGACAACGCCTGCGACACCAGTTGCGAGCGCGTGGGCGGTGCCTCATTGGCCAGCCCGGCCGGCCGGTTGCGCTGCGACTGGCTGATGCCGGTCGGCACGAAGTACGGGCACAACACCGAGCAATGCACCTGCTCCGTGACCAGGCTCAGATCCTGGTAGAGCGATTCCGATAGCGACACCACCGCGTGCTTGGAGACGTTGTAGACCCCCATCGCCGGCGGGTTCAGCAGCCCCGCCATCGATGCCGTATTGACGATATGGCCCTGGTAGCCCGGATCCTTCGTCGCAGCGGCCAGCATCAGCGGGGTGAAGATCCGCACGCCGTGGATCACGCCGTAGAGGTTCACGCCGAGCACCCAGTCCCAGTCCTTCTGGGTGTTTTCCCAGAGCAGCCCGCCCGCGCCGACGCCGGCGTTGTTGAACAGCAGGTGGACTTCGCCGAACGCGGTCATCGCCGCGTCAGCCAGCGCCTGCATGTCTTCGGCGCGCGACACATCGGTGCGCAGGCCGATGACTTGCACGCCCTGCGCCTTGAATTCGGCGACGGTTGTGTCGAGTGCATCCTCCTGCACATCGGCCAGCACCAGCTTCATGCCCAGCGAGGCACCGATCCGGGCGAATTCCTTGCCGAAACCGGACGCGCCGCCGGTGATCACCGCCACCTTGCTCTCGAACTGCTTCATATCGTCTCCTCCGGCAGATGCCTTCTTATATAGGGATGTCAGGCGGCGGACTGCACGTGGTAGCCCTGCCGCGGGAAATGGACGTTGACGGCGCCGGCACGCGGGTCCTGCCGGCGGATGGTGACCACGTGGCCGGTCAGCGTCAGCAGCACGCCGGCGACGGGATCCTTCGCATAATCGGTGGGCGTGACCGTGACCGGGTCGCCCGCCGCCAGGCCGCTGCCGGGCAGGATGGTGGTGTCGTGCGGCAGCGGGTCGTGGTTCAGCGCGTCGGCGATGGCGGTCTCGGGCGGCACCACGCGCAGCTTGCCGTGGCCGTACGCCTGCATGCGCGCGAACCAGGTCTTGACCAGCGGGTAGCCGTCGAGGATCGCCGCCAGCGGCGTGGCGCGGCGGATGAACCAGAGGTTGTGGAACAGCGAGAAATCGGCAATCGACAATTCCGGGCCGGCCACATGCGGCACGCCGGCTGCGAACTGCTCCTGCAGGCGGCCCAGCGTGTCGTGGAGCATCGCGGCGGCCTCGGGCAGCGGCATGCGCAGCGCGTTGGTATCGCCGCGCATGGCCTTGCGGTCGGCGATGAACGCCTGCACCTGGCCCGGCGTCAGGTGCGCCAGCATCGCCTGCACGCCGGCTGGCTGCATCGTGTAGGTGACCGAGGCCGTGAACAGCGCGCTGTCGATCCACGCCGCCGCCAACCGCGCCGAGGCAGCCTGGATGGCCGGATAGAGCGGCGGCTGGGGGGCCAGCCGGTCCAGCACGTCGCAGATCAGCGCCGTATCGCAATAGATGTCCGCGCCAATCTGCATCACCGGGGTGCGGCGGTAGCCGCCGGTCAGCGCCAGCAGATCGGGCTTGGGCAGGATGGGCGGGATCTCCACCGCGTTCCAGGTCAAGCCCTTGGCGCCGAGCACGAGACGAATCTTCTCGGAAAACGGCGAGGTGGCGTACTGATGCAGGATGATGTCAGGCATGCGATGCGGGTCCGGTCAGGTCGGGTTGGATCGATTGGGGGCTTATTCCAGGAGGTCGGGCTGCTCGCGCACGATGCGCGCGTACAGCGGCTGGAACTGGAACCAGCCCGCCTGTGCGGTACCGACGATGGAGTATGCCTGCCGCGCCGCTGCCTCGCCAATCATCTTGAGCGGGGCGTTGGTGCGCGCCGACGCAGCCTCCGCCAGGAGCTGCACCTGGCACGAACGCTCCATCGTGATGAACCACCACGCGGCCTCGTCCACGGTCTTGCCGACGGTCAGCAGGCCGTGGTTCTGGAGGATGGCGGCCTTGTTGTCGCCCAGCGCGTTGGCAATGCGCTGGCCTTCGTCGAGTTCCACCACCACGCCGCCGAAGTCGTCATACAGCGCGTGGTCGTCGTAGAAGGCGCAGACGTCCTGGGTGAGCGGATCGAGCTTGCGGCCCAGCGTGGACCACGCGCGGCCATGGGTGCTGTGCGAGTGCGCCGCCGCCACGGCGTCCGGCCGGGTCCCGTGCACGCGCGAGTGGATGGCGAACGCCGCCGCGTTGACCGGGTAGTCGCCCTCCACCACGTTGCCGTGGTGGTCGCAGCGGATCAGGTTCGACACCGTCACCTGGCTGAAATGGACGCCGAACGGGTTGACCCAGAAGGTGTCCTCGAACTCGGGGTCGCGCGCGGTGATATGGCCAGCCACGCCTTCATCGAATCCGAATTTCGAGAACAGCCGGAACGCCGCCGCCAGCCGCTGCTTGCGGTGCAGCCGCTCCTGCGCCGGGGTGTCGAACTTGGGCGGGCGCGGCAGGTTGCGGTAGCGGGCCTTGACCTCCTCGGACAGGCCCTCGGCCATGTCGTCGGGGCGGGGTGCGGATTGCGGGGCGTTCATGGGGTGTCTCCCTCTATATGTATACGTTTAGCGTCAGACCAGCTTCACGAGCTGCTTGCCGAAGTTCTTGCCCTTCAGCAGGCCGATAAAGGCTTCCGGCGCGCTGGCCAGCCCTTCGGCAATGCTCTCGCGGAACTTGATCTTGCCTTGGGCGACGTAGGTGCCCAGTTCCTTGAGCGCCTGCGGCCAGACGTCCATGTGCTCGGAGACGATAAAGCCCTCGATGCGTGCACGCGATACAAGGATCGCCCGCGGATTGCGGATCGGCATGTCCTGGCCGTCGTAGCCGGCGATCAGGCCGCACACCGCCACGCGCGCGAAGGCGTTCAGGCGGGCCAGCACCACGTCGAGGATGTCGCCGCCCACGTTCTCGAAGTAACCGTCGATGCCGTCCGGGGTGACTTCCTTGACCATCGCATAGAGTTCCTTGGCGTCCTTGGCGGCCTTGTAGTCCACGCAGGCGTCGAAGCCGAGTTCCTTGACCACGTAGTCGCACTTGTCCTTGCCACCGGCCACGCCGATCACGCGGCAGCCGGCCAGCTTGGCCAACTGGCCCACCACGCTGCCCACCGCGCCGGACGCGGCGCTGACCACGATGGTCTCGCCCGCCTTCGGCGCGATGATCTTGTTCAGGCCGTACCAGGCGGTCACGCCGGGCATGCCCACCGAGCCGAGGTAGGCCGACAGCGGGATATGCGTGGTGTCGACCTTCTGAATGCCGCCGCCATCGGTCACGCCGTATTCCTGCCAGCCGAACATGCCGACGACCTTGTCGCCCACGTTCCACTTCGGATTCTTGCTCGCCGCCACCTCGCCCACGGTGCCGCCGATCATCACTTCGCCCAGCGGCTGCGGGTTGGCGTACGACTTGCCCTCGCTCATGCGGCCGCGCATGTACGGGTCCAGCGACAAATAGTGGTTGCGCACGAGCACCTGGCCATCGGCCAGTTCCGGCACGGGCGCCTGCTCCAGCCGGAAGTTGTCGGGCGTGACGGCGGCCTCGGGGCGCGATGCCAGGACGATGCGCTGATAGGTTTGCTTCGACATGATGGGTTCCTTCGCTCGGTCAGGAGATACGTTCGGAAAAATACGAGAAAACGCGGCGCGGCACTCAGCCGTCCGCGCCGGAGTCAGGCGAGCCGGGCTTGCGCTGGGGCGGCTTGCGCTTGATGTACTTGAAGGTGCCTGAGGCCTTGGAGACGATGGCGCCGGCCTCATCGACGATCTCGCCCTCGCAGAACACCATGGTCGAGGTGCGATGCACGGCCAGCCCACGCGCGCGCAGCTTGCCGCGCCCCGGCGCCATAAAGCTGGTTTTCATCTCGATGGTGACCACGCCCCGGCCATCGGTGTCCATCGAACGGCCGGCGACGGCCATCGCCACGTCCAGCAGCGTCATCAGCACGCCGCCGTGGGCCATGTCCCAGCTGTTCTGGTGGCGTTCGCGCAGGTCGAGTTCGATCTCGCTGCGCCCGCCCTCCATGAAGTTGCAGCGCACGCCGAGGTCGGCCAGGAACGGGATCTTGAGGTTGAAGCCGTTGTCTTGTGTCATGGCTCAGATGGGGCTCAGGTTGCGCTCAGACCGCGCTCACGCCACCGTCGACGGCCAGGATCTGGCCGGTGATGTGCTTGCCCGCCGCCGTGGCGAACAGCAGCGCGGCGCCCTTGAGGTCTTCGTCGTCGCCCAGGCGGTGCAGCGGCACGCCGGCGCACATCGCCTCCACGCCCAGCCGCTCCAGCGAGCCCTTGGTCATCTTCGACGGGAAGAAGCCCGGCGCCAGCGCGTTGACGGTGATGTTGTGCTCGCCCCACTCGGCCGCCAGCGTGCGCGTGAAGTTGACCACGGCGCCCTTGGAAGTGTTGTAGGCAATCGTCTCCATGCTGCCCGGCGGGTTGCCAGCCAGCCCGGCAATGGACGCCACGTTGATCACGCGGCCATGGCGGCGCGGGATCATCGACAGCTTGCCCACGCGCTGCGTCAGCAGGAACAGGCCGCGGATGTTCAGGTTCATCACCTTGTCCCACGCTTCCACGGGGTGGTCTTCGGCCGGGGCGCCCCAGGTGGCGCCGGCGTTGTTGACCAGGATGTCGATGTGGCCGAGCCGGGCCAGCGACTCATCGGCCAGCCGGGCGATTTCGTCATCACGCGCGCCATCGGCGGCGATCCAGTCGGCCTCGATGCCGCGCGACTGCAAATGCGCCTGCGCGGCCTGCAGCTCGTCGGCCTTGCGGGCGGACAGCACGATGCGCGCGCCCTGCTCGCCCAGCGCCTCGGCAATCTGCAGCCCGAGCCCGCGCGAGCCGCCGGTGATCAGCGCGGTCTGGCCCTTGAGGTCGAACAGTTGCTGGATGGTATGCATGCTTGTCTCCTTGTTTTCTTGTGGATGCGGGCGTGCAGGGGGTCAGAACCAGGCGTCCTGCATGTCCAGCGTCGTACGGTCCAGCGTGGCCAGCAGGTCGAGCTGCGGGTACACCTTCGGCAGCTCGAAGCGGAAGAAGAACGCCGCCGCCGCCAGCTTGCCGCGATAGAAATCGCCGTCTTCGCCTTGTGCCTGCGGCAGCGCGGCTTGTGCCACCAGCGCCTGCTCCAGCCAGATCCACGCCACCACCACGTGGCCGAACGCCTCCAGATAGACCGAGGCGTTGGCGAGCGTGACGTTGGGGTCCCCTGCGGACCACAGCGTGGCGGTGACTTCCGCCAGCCGCTGCGACGCCTTGCCGAGCGCGGCGGCCTGCGCGGCCAGCGTCTTGTCACCGGTGGCGACGGCGCGCTCGCACGTGGCGCGCAGGCGCTCACCCACCAGCCGGAGCGCGGCGCCGTCCTGCATCACGACCTTGCGGCCCAGCAGGTCCAGCCCCTGAATGCCGTGGGTGCCTTCGTGAATCGGGTTCAGGCGGTTATCGCGATAGAACTGTTCGACGTTGTACTCGCGCGTGTAGCCGTAGCCGCCATGCACCTGGATGGCGAGGTTGTTCGCCTCCAGACACCATTGCGACGGCCAGCTCTTGGCGATGGGGGTCAGGATGTCGAGCAGCAGGGACAGTTCACGGTGCCGCTCGGCCTCGCCGGCAGCCTTGGCCGCGTGTTCCTCGTCCACCAGCCGCGCGCAGTACAGGTTCAGCGCCAGGCCGCCTTCGACATAGCTCTTCTGCGCCAGCAGCATGCGGCGGATGTCGGCATGCTCGACCAGCTTCACCTGCGGGCTGGCCGGGTCCTTGCCACCCGGGCCGACTGGCCGGCCCTGCGGACGGTTGCGCGCGTAGTCCAGCGCATGGAGGTAGCCGGTGTAGCCCAGCGTCACCGCGCCCAGACCCACGCCGATGCGGGCCTCGTTCATCATGTGGAACATGCAGGCCAGGCCCTTGTGGGGCTCACCCACGAGGTAGCCGATGGCGCCAGCCTTGCCGTCCGGGCGATATTTCATGCCTTCGCCGAAGTTCAGCAGGCAGTTGGTGGTGCCGCGATAGCCCATCTTGTGGTTCAGGCCGGCCAGCACCACGTCGTTATGCTCGCCGAGCGAGCCGTCGCCATTGACGAGGAACTTCGGCACGATGAACAGCGAGATGCCCTTGACGCCCGGGATCAGCTTGCCGTCCGGGCCGGGAATCTTGGCCAGCACGAGGTGGACGATGTTGTCCGACAGCTCGTGCTCGCCGGCCGAGATCCACATCTTGTTCCCGCGCAGCCGGTATTGCTGGCCGAGCGGCGATTCGCCTTCGTAGTCGGCCCGCGTGGTGATGTCCGACAGCGACGAGCCCGCCTGCGGCTCCGACAGGCACATCGTGCCGAAGAAGCGGCCTTCGAGTTCGGGGCGAACAAAAGTGTCGATCTGCGCCGCCGTGCCGTGGGTGAGCAGCAGGTTGGCGTTGCCGATGGTCAGGAACGGATACGAACTCGTGCCGACGTTGGCCGCCTTGAAGTACGCGAACGCGGCCTTCTCGAGCGTGACCGGCAGCTGCATGCCGCCGTACTCGTAGTCCTGCCCGGCGGCCATCAGGCCGGCGTCGCAGAAGGCGCGCAGCGCGGTGCTGACTTCGGGAATGATGGTGACCGTCTCGCCATCGAAGTGCGGCTCGTTGGCATCGCTCTTCTTGTTGTGCGGCGCGAACAGGTCCGTGGCGATCTTCTCGCAGGTGTCCAGCGCGGCGTCGAAGGTCTCGCGCGAGTGGTCTGCGTAACGGGGAATCTGGGTGAGGTCCTCCGCCTTGAGCCACTCATAGAGCACAAAATTGAGGTCACGGCGGGAAAGAATCAGCGACATGGAATGCGAGGCTCCGGGCTGAGGGGATGAGGGATGTTGCTCCCCTCTCCCGCTTGCGGGAGAGGGGTTGGGGGAGAGGGCGGGAATGTCTCGATGCGATAGCGCATGTTGAACCGCCTGCCCTCTCCCCCGCCCCTCTCCCAGAGGGAGAGGGGAGACAACCATCAAGCGGGAGAAGACTTACAGCACTTCGAACAGCCCGGCAGCGCCCTGGCCGCCGCCGATGCACATCGTCACGACCACGTACTTCACGCCACGGCGCTTGCCTTCGATCAGCGCATGGCCGACCAGGCGGGCGCCGGAGACGCCGTACGGGTGGCCCACGGCGATGGCGCCGCCGTTCACGTTCAGGCGGTCCATCGGAATGCCGAGGGTGTCGGCGCAGTAGAGCACCTGCACCGCGAAGGCCTCGTTCAGCTCCCACAGGCCGATGTCGTCCACCTTCAAGCCGGCCTTCTTCAGCAGCTTGGGCACCGCGAACACCGGGCCGATGCCCATTTCGTCAGGCTCGCAGCCGGCCACGGCAAAGCCGCGGAACACGCCCAGCGGCTGCAGGCCGCGGGCTGCCGCCACGCTCGCGTTCATCACCACCACTGCCGAGGCGCCGTCGGAGAACTGCGAGGCATTGCCGGCCGTGACCACGCCGCCGGGCATGGCGGTGCGGATCTTCGACACGCCTTCCAGCGTGGTGTCGGCGCGGATGCCCTCGTCGGCGTCGATCGTCACTTCCTTGGTCATCAGCTGGCCGGTAGCCTTGTCGGCCACGCCTGCGAGGACCGTCATCGGCACGATCTCGTCCTTGAACTTGCCGGCTTCCAGCGCGGCGGCGGCACGTTGCTGGCTGCGCACGCCGTATTCGTCCTGGCGCTCCTTCGAGATGTTGTAGCGCTTGGCCACGTTCTCGGCGGTCTGGAGCATGCTCCAGTAGATTTCCGGCTTGTTCTTGTTGAGCCAGCTTTCCTGGATCATGTGGCGGTTCATCTCCTGCTGTACGCACGAGATGGACTCCACGCCGCCGGCCACGAAGATGTCGCCTTCATCGGCAATCACGCGCTGTGCGGCCATGGCGATGGTTTGCAGGCCGGACGAGCAGAAGCGGTTCACGGTGGCGCCGGGCACGGTCACCGGGCAGCCGGCGCGCAGGGCGATCTGGCGCGCGATGTTGGCACCGGTGGCGCCTTCCGGGTTGGCACAGCCCATCAGCACGTCTTCCACTTCACCCGCCTCGATCTTGGCGCGCGCGATGGCGTGCTGGACCGCGTGACCGCCCAGGGTCGCGCCGTGGGTCATGTTGAATGCGCCCTTCCAGCTCTTGGCCAGCCCGGTGCGGGCCGTGGATACGATGACTGCCTCGTTCATGTCTTGCTCCTCGGTATCTTGGTGTCTCTTGCGAGTTATTCAGTGTGTTCAGCGTGGGGCGGCGGGATGGCCTTCCAGGACCTGGGCCGACGTCGCCCGGACCACGCCGGCGGCGGTCATGTCCGCCCAGGCCTGTTCCAGCGAGCCGTTCAGGTCGATGGCGCGGCAGGCGTCCTCGATCACCACGACCTCGAAGCCGGCGGCGCGCGCATCGAGCGCGCTCCAGGCCACGCAGTAGTCCGTGGCCAGCCCGGCGCAGAAGACGCGGGTGACGCCATGCTCCCGCAGGTAGCCGGCCAGCCCGGTGCGGGTGGTGCGGTCGGCCTCCAGGAATGCGGAATAGCTGTCCACGTCCGCATGATGGCCCTTGCGCAGCACCAGCCTTACGTGCGGGATACACAGGTCCGCATGCAGCGCGGCGCCCCGGGTCTCCTGCACGCAATGGTCCGGCCAGAGCACCTGCTCGCCATAGGCCAGCGTGGTGGTCTGGAACGGCGCGCGGCCGGCGTGGCTGGTGGCGAACGACGCATGCCCGGCGGGATGCCAGTCCTGCGTCATCACCACATGGCCGAACGCCCGCGCCAGCCGGTTGATGACGGGCACCACTTCATCGCCACGGGGCACGGCCAGCGCGCCATCGGGCATGAAGTCGTTCTGCACGTCGATCACCAGCAGGCAGTCCTGCGCGCCGTAGGTCATGGTCGAATCCGCTTCCTCACGCTATCTACTATCTATATCGGTGGCGGGTCAGCCGTTGAAGCCCTTGCCCTCGTCGGCCAGCTTCGTCAGCAGTGCGGCCGGCTTCCAGGCTTCGCCGTGATAACCCTTGGCGTAGCGCTGCATGGCCTGGACCACGTTGAACAGGCCAACCTGGTCCGCGTACAGCATCGGGCCGCCGCGGAACAGCGGGAAGCCGTAGCCAGTCAGGTAGACCATGTCGATGTCGGACGCCTTCGAGGCAATGCCCTCGTCCAGGATCTTGGCGCCCTCGTTGACCAGCGCGAACACCAGGCGCTCCACGATCTCCTCGTCGGAAATCTTGCGGCGCGTGAGTCCGAGCGCCTTCGAGTGCTCGACGATCATGTCGTTGACCTGCTGGTTCGGGTACGGCTTGCGGTCGCCCGGCTTGTAGTCGTACCAGCCGGCGCCGGTCTTCTGGCCGAAGCGGCCCAGCTCGCAGAGCTTGTCGGCGGTCTTCGAGTACTGAATGTCCGGCTTGTCCACGGCACGGCGCTTGCGGATGGCCCAGCCGATGTCGTTGCCGGCCAGGTCGCCCATGCGGAACGGGCCCATGGCGAAACCGAACTTCTCGATGGCCTTGTCCACCTGCTCGGGCAGCGCGCCTTCGTCCAGCAGATAGCCAGCCTGGCGGCTGTACTGCTCGATCATGCGGTTGCCGATGAAGCCGTCGCAGACGCCGGACACCACGGCAGTCTTCTTGATCTTCTTGGCGATCTGCATCACCGTGGCCAGCACGTCCTTGCCGGTTTCCGCGCCACGCACCACTTCCAGCAGCTTCATGACGTTGGCCGGGCTGAAGAAGTGCATGCCGACTACGTCCTGCGGACGCTTGGTGAACGAGGCGATCTTGTTCACATCGAGCGTGGAGGTGTTGGAGGCCAGGATCGCGCCGGGCTTCATCACTTCGTCCAGCTTCTTGAACACGATTTCCTTGACGCCCATTTCCTCGAACACGGCCTCGATGACCATGTCGGCGTCCTTGATGTCGTCATAGGACAGCGTGGTGTTCAGCAGGCCCATGCGCTGCTCGACCTTCTCCTGCGTGAGCTTGCCCTTCTTGGCGCTGTTCTCGTAGTTCTTGCGGATCGTGGTCACGCCACGGTCCAGCGCTTCCTGCTTGGTTTCCAGCATGGTCACCGGAATGCCTGCGTTCAGGAAGTTCATGGTGATGCCGCCGCCCATGGTGCCGGCGCCGATCACGGCCACGCGCTCGACCTTGCGCACCGGCGTGTCGCTGGACACATCGGGAATCTTGCTGGCGGCGCGCTCGCCGAAGAAGGCATGGCGCAGCGCGCGCGATTCCGGCGTGCCGACCAGGTACATGAAGCCTTCGCGCTCGGCCTTCAGGCCCTGCTCGAACGGCTTGAGCGAGGCGGCCACGGCCTCCACGCACTTCAGCGGCGCCGGGAAGTTCTTGGCTACGGCGGCCACGGTGGTCTTGGCGAAGGCCAGGAAGCCCTCGGCGTTCTCGTGGCGCACCTTCAGGTCGCGCACCTTCGGGTACGGGCCGGGGGCCGCGCCAACGTTCTGGGCGAACTTGATGGCGGCGGGCAGCACGTCACCGTCGACGATTTCATCGAACAGCTTCGAACCCGCAAACTTCTCGGACGGGATGGCCGTGCCCGAGACGATCATGTTCAGCGCATGCTCCAGGCCGATCACGCGTGGCAGGCGCTGCGTGCCACCGGCGCCGGGCAGCAGGCCCAGCTTCACTTCCGGCAGCGCGATCTGCGCGCCCTTGGCGGCCACGCGGTAGTTACAGCCCAGCGCCAGTTCCAGCCCGCCGCCCATGGCGACCGAGTGGATCGCGGCCACAACCGGCTTGGCGGAGGCTTCCACGGCGCGGATCACCGAATGCAGCGTCGGCTCCTGCGTGGCCTTCGGCGTGTTGAATTCGCGGATGTCGGCGCCGCCCGAGAAAGCCTTGCCGGCGCCGGTGATGACGACGGCCTTGACGGCCGCATCGTCCAGCGCACGGGTCAAGCCTTCGACGATGCCCAGCCGGGTGCTGTGACCCAGGCCGTTGACGGGGGGATTGTCGAGCGTGATGACGGCAACGCCGTCCTGAACCTGATACTGCGCTGTCATGCTGGTTCCTTTGGTCTTTGGTTGTCTCGGGATTCGAATTCTCGAATTTTTGTTACGGCCGGGGCCTTGCGCGGCGGTGTCGTGAAATGTCTCCTCACCCCGCAATCCCTTGCTCCACGGGCTGTCGGGCCCGAAAGCGGATCAAGCATACACAAAATAGCACGGTCGTTCAATTTCAATTTTCTGCGATGGATTCCCTGTCATGCGCGGGCTTCATGGCCGCTCCATCCGGCGTTCATGGTGAGCCTCGAAGCGGGCCGAAACCCTCAGGGGGAACCCGTAGGGAATCGGCCCGCTTGATGCCCGTCATGGCGGCGGAGGCACTTTTCAACCACCCTGCGGCCCGGGTTCGACTTTATTTGACGCCGCCCTCCAATCCACTAAAAAGGACAGGTTAGACTCGCGCCTTTTCGTTTTTATGGGTATGGCGTCCCCGCGCGCCCCGGCCGGCTTACGAGGCCGCCGGTATTCCCTGACGTTGCAGCGACCCTGTGTCTACCTGATGTCTTCCACTCACTCGCATCCCCATCCGCATCAACATCCCGTCGTCGAGCACGACGACCTGCGCCGCCAGCTCAAGGCACGCCACCTGACCATGATCGCCCTCGGCGGGGCCATCGGCACGGGGCTGTTCGTGGCCTCCGGCGCCTCGATCGCCCAGTCCGGCCCCGGCGGCGCCCTGCTCGCCTACTGCCTGATCGGCCTGATGGTCTATTGCCTGATGACCAGCCTCGGCGAACTGGCCGTGCACATGCCCGTGGCCGGCTCGTTTGTCACCTATAGCGCGGTCTATGTCGAGGAAGGCTTCGGCTTCGCGCTGGGCTGGAACTACTGGTTCAGCCTGGCCGTGACGATTGCGGTGGAACTGACCGCCGCCCAGCTCGTCATGCAGTACTGGTTCCCGGACGTGCCGGGCGTGGCCTGGAGCGCCAGCTTCCTGGCACTGATGTTCGCGCTCAACGCGTTCTCGGTGCGCGGCTTCGGCGAGGCCGAATACTGGTTCGCGCTGATCAAGGTGGTCACGGTGGTGGTGTTTCTCGGTGTGGGCGTGCTGATGATTGTCGGCATCATGCACGGCGGGCCGCAGTCGGGCTGGCACAACTTCACCATGGGCGAGGCGCCGTTCGTCGGCGGGCTGCCGGGGATGTTCGCGGTGGCGATGATCGCCGGGTTCTCGTTCCAGGGCACCGAGACCGTGGGCGTGGCCGCCGGCGAAGCCACCGACCCGGCCCGCACGCTGCCGCGCGCCATCCGGCAGACGTTCTGGCGCATCCTGCTGTTCTATGTGCTGGCGATCCTGATCATCGGCGTGCTGATTCCCTACACCGACCCGAGCCTGCTCCGCAACGACGTGACCGACGTGGGCGTGAGCCCGTTCGCGCTGGTCTTCCGCCACGCCGGGCTGGCCTTCGCGGCGGGGCTGATGAACGCGGTGGTGCTGACGGCGCTGCTGTCGGCGGGCACCTCGAGCATGTATGTCTCCACCCGCATCCTGTACGGCCTGGCCGTCAGCGGCCGCGCCCCGCGCATGTTCGCCCGGCTGACGCCGAGCGGCGTGCCGTTCAACGCGCTGCTGATCACCACCGGCATCGGCGCGCTGTGCTTCTTCAGTTCACTGTTTGGCGACAAGGCGGTGTACCTGTGGCTGCTCAATACCTCGGCCATGACCGGCTTCTTCGCCTGGCTCGGCATCGCCCTGAGCCACTACCGCTTCCGGCGCGGGCTGGTCTACCAGGGCTACAGCGTGAGCGACCTCGCATACCGGTCCCCCCTCTACCCGTTCGGCCCGATCTTCGCCGGCGTGCTGTGTGTGGTCATCGTGGCCGGCCAGAACTACCAGGCATTCGCCGATATTGCCAACCGCTGGCCAGAGATCCTGGCGACCTATATCGGCGTGCCGATGTTCCTGGCCCTGTGGATCGGCTACCGGATCGTCAAAAAGACCCGGCTGATCGACTATGAGGACATGCCGTTCGACCTGCCGAAGGCAACGAAGCGGTAAGGGTGTTGAGGTTTGAGACAGTATGCGGGCAATTGATCCCGCGCAAGGCGGGCAGCGGTCGGATAGGTAGGCTGGGCGTTCACCTTTGAGTGGAGGCCCATATGGACGCCAGAGACATCGCCAGGGAAGTCGACGCGAGCCAGGATCTGGCAACCGAGCTCCGCGAACTGGCGGGCCGCCGCTTGGGGATTGCCGCCGCCGCTGGCAACGATACTGAATCGATCGTTCGCATGCTCGGACTTGCCGAGACCATACGTCGCATGGAGTCCCGTCGAGCGACGTTGCACTTCAACGGCACACGTCTCATTTGGGTTGAGAATGGCGCGCACCAGTCGTGGCATGCTGTCTCGGGCGCGCCCGGACATACAGACAAGGAACATCAGGCAACCCGGCATCTGGGGCCCATTCCCGAAGGCCACTACAGTGCAAGGCAAGACCGCCTGCAGCGGTGGGAAAACTACTCCTGGTCCGATCGACGACGGTGCATCATCCGCGCCTTCGGCATCGTGAAGGGAAGTGGAACCTGGCCGGGCTGCGTCATGCCCTGGGGCAAGCGCCGGGTATGGCTGGACCCACTCCCGGGCACCCGGACACATGGACGCAGCGATTTCTCGATCCATGGTGGCTGGGTCGCCGGCTCGGCAGGCTGTATAGACCTGACCTCCGACATGCCTTCATTCGTTGATGCATTTCTAAAGTATGGAAAGGACATGGATGTCGTGGTTCGCTATTGAACGTGGTTGTCGCATCCTCTGGTCCGTGCTGCTGGTCGTTCTTTTCCTAAGCGTGTGCGCGGACCTCGCGACGGTCGCCGGCATTCCGCACCCTGCTGACGACAACGGCCCGCCCCTCTGGCGGATCCAGGGATTCCCCAACCTTCGCGCATACTTCGAATCGAGCGGGGAACAGATCTTCCTGCTTCTGTTCGCATTGGCTGGGCTGTGGGTCCGGCAACGCCGCCGCTGGCTAAACTGGGCATGGTCGATGCCACTGCTGTTCGGCATCGTCCTGCACGCCTATATCTATCCCTGACATGCCCTGGTCCAATATCGAACGCGGGTTGCGGATGGTCTGGTCGGGGATGTTGATGTGCCACCTCCTGGCCCTTGCGCTCCAATGCCTGTTGGCGGCAGCCAATGTCCTCGAAGGCCCGCAGGCCACCTATCCCGTGTATGGGCCGATCTGGGAGTCGGAGGGGTTTCAGGACCCGCTCGCCCATCTTTACCGTCAGGGACTGACTGCCTGCTACTGGCTGTTCGCCCTCGCTGGGCTCTGGATCCGCCAGCGGTCAATATGGCTGAACTGGGCATGGTCGCTGCCCTGGCTCGTAACGACGCTGATCGGACTGTTCACCGGAGGTTGGCCGGTATAGTGCCCCTCGATCACTGATCACTGGATTGGTGATCGAGAGACGTCCACACCGGCGCGCCCCCGCCCTTTCGTTGACTTACGACGCCAGGTTCGGCGGCAGCTTGCCGCCGTTCGCGGCCAGCTCCGTCATGACCTTCTTGTGCAGCCAGATGTTCATGGCGGCGGAGTCGTTCATGTCACCGGTGTAGTTCAGCTCCTTCGCCAGTTCCTTGCGGTGTTCCAGGCTGCTGTCGATGCCGAGCGCCTTCATGGTGTCGACAATCGACGTCCGCCAGTTCAGTTGTTGCCCCGACTCGGTGACGGCCTTGTCCATGACCGCTTCCACATCGACGGCCGACAGCGGCTTTGCAGCGCCACCCGGGGTACCCGCACCGGCCGGCGCCGCGCCGGGCGTGGCCGGACTGGGGCTGGCCGCCGGCGCAGTGGTGCCCGTGCCGGGGGCCGCGCTTGCCGTGCCCGCCTGTGGCTGGGCCGGCTGGGACCGGTGCAGCAGCTTGTTCAGAATGTCCTTGAAGATGCTCATGGCGCCTCCTGCGCAACGTTCGTTGTAGCGAACCCGTCCCGCAAGTTCCGTTCCCATCGTCGCACCACGCCACGCACGGCGCTTGAGCCGCCAACTGCCGCCATCGTTACAACGCGCGAGCGGAACGGTCGGGCGATTCTGCAACGCCGCCCCATCCCTCGCCACGCCCGGCGGCGTCCCGCACTGGCACGCATCGTGCGCCCCGGTTCCTTATTGATCGACGAACGATCGACGAACTCCAAGGAACCGACGATGAAGAACCCCTGGCTGAAGAAAAACCCCATGCTGAGCATGTGGCTGAGCGGCGCCAACGCCGTAGCGGGCGCCGCCCGAGGCCGCGCGAGCGCCGAAGCCAAACGCCAGGCCGCGTTGGCAACGTCCAGCATGATGAAAACCACGACTGATGCCTGGCTGGCCGCCCTCACCCCGGCTGCGCCTACTAAGAAGCGTGCCAAGCCAAAGAGCCGCCCGGGCGCGGGGCGGCGGAAGTAACCCTCAAACCTCCAGCCACTCCTTCCGCACCTGTCCATTCGCCTTCAGTTCGGTCGGCGTGCCCTCGAACACGATGTGGCCGTGGCCCATGACGTACACCCGTTGGGAGATATCGAGCGCGATCGCCAGTTTCTGTTCGATCAGCAGCACCGACACGCCGCGCTCCTTCAGCGTCTTCAGGAAATCGCCGACCAGCGCCACGATCATGGGCGCGAGGCCTTCGGTGGGTTCGTCGATCAGGATCAGGTCGGGGTCGCCCATCAGGGTGCGGCACAGCGTCAGCATCTGCTGTTCGCCGCCCGAGAGCACGCCGGCTGACGTGTTCTCGCGCTCCTTCAGCCTTGGGAACATTTGATACATATCGTCCACCGACCAGCGCGGCGATGACTGGCGCGGGTTGCGCTTCTCGCCCAGCAGCAGGTTCTGGCGCACGGTCAGGCTTGGGAAGATGTCGCGGTTCTCCGGCACATAGCCGATGCCCGCATGGGCGATCTCGAACGTGCGGCGGCCCAGGATTTCCTCGTCGCGGAAGCGCACGGACCCCTCGGCCTTGACCATGCCGAGGATCGCCTTGGCCATGGTCGAGCGCCCCACCCCGTTGCGGCCCAGCAGCGCCACGATCTCGCCCTCGTCGATATGGGCGTCCACGCCGTGCAGGATGTGGCTCTTGCCGTAATAGGCGTGCAGCCCGGTAACGTCCAGCATCCGCTTGCCCATCAGTGCGCTCCTTCCGGCACGGGTTCGTCGAGGCTCGTGCCCAGGTAGGCTTCCTTGACCTTGCGGTTGTTGCGGATGGCCTCGGGGGTGTCCGTGGCGATGACCTCGCCGTAGACCAGCACCGAGATCCGGTCCGCCAGGCCGAAGACCACGCTCATGTCGTGCTCCACCATCACCAGCGTCTTGCCGACCGTGACCTTGCGGATCAGTTCGACCGCGTGGTCCGATTCCGACCGGCTCATGCCGGCCGTGGGCTCGTCCAGCAGGATCACCTCGGCGCCGCCCGCGATGGTGATGCCGATCTCCAGCGCGCGCTGCTCGGCATAGGTCAGCAGCCCGGCCTGCGAATTGCGCCGATGCTGCATGCCGATCAGCTCCAGCACCTCGTCTGCCCGCTCGCGGGCGTCGCGCAGTTCGGAGAGCCGGTGCCAGAACGAATACTTGTAGCCGAGCGACCACAGCACCGCGCAGCGCAGGTTCTCGAACACGGACAGCCGGTGGAAGATATTGGTGATCTGGAAGCTGCGCGAGAGCCCCATCCGGTTGATCTCGAACGGCCGCAGCCCGCTGATGGGCTGGCCGTTCAGCCTGACCGTGCCCGAGCTAGGCGCAAACCGCCCCGAGATCAGGTTGAACGTGGTGGACTTGCCCGCCCCGTTCGGCCCGATCATCGCGTGGCGCTCTCCCTTGCCGATGGCCAGCGTCACGCCACGGATGATCTCGGTCTGGCCGAACTTCTTGCGCACATCGATGAGTTCCAGCGCGGGCGTGCCCCCGCCTGTCATGGCCGCCGTCATGCCTGACCTCCGAATTCCGCCTGGATCTTGTCGAGTTCGGCGCGCACGCGGCCCCCCGCCCAGCGCCACGCCACGTAGCCCACGGCCCAGAGCGCCGCCGCGAAGATCCACGGGGCCACCGTGCCGGCGTCGAACGCCACGCCGAACAGCCGCATCGCCGTGCCGTTGGCGCTATCCACCTGCACCTTGTAGACCAGCTCCACGGTCAGGATCAGCGCCGCCAGCAGCACCAGGCCGGCCACGGCCGCCTGGCCGTAGCTGGGCAGCATCCGCCCGAAGCGCTTCTTCGCCAGCAGCGGCATCTGCATCAGCAGCAGGCTGGCGATGCCGCCCGGCACGAACATCACCATCATCACGAAGAACAGGCCGAGATAGAGCAGCCAGGCCTTGGTCAGGTCCGACAGCGCCACCGCGAACAGTACGAAGACCACGGCGCCGATCACCGGACCGAAGAACACCCCCGCACCGCCGATGAAGGCCGCCAGCAGCACGCCGCCCGAGCGCACCGCGCTGACGTTCTCGGCGGAGACGATCTCGAAGTTGATCGCCGACAAGGCCCCGGCGATACCCGCGAAAAATGCCGAAAGAATCACTACGAGGAAGCGGACGCGCTGGGTGTTGTAGCCGATGAATTCGACGCGCTCCGGGTTGTCGCGCACGGCGTTGGCGATGCGGCCGAGCGGCGTCTGGGTCCAGGCGTACATCGCCACCATGGACGCCAGGCACCAGAGGGCAATCAGGTAATAGACCTGCCGGCCCGGGCCAAAGGTGATGCCCAGGAAGGGATCGCCGACCACCCGGTTCGTGGAAATGCCGCCCTCGCCGCCGAAGAAGTCCGGGAACATCAGGGAGCTGGCGAACACCATCTCACCGATGCCCATGGTGATCATGGCAAAGGTCGTGCCGGACTTCTTGGTCGTCACGTAGCCGAACAGCACGCCGAAGAACGCGCCGGCCAGCCCGCCCACCAGCGGCAGCATCGACACCGGCAGCCAGACCTTGCCGGCACCGATCATGTTCAGCACATGCACGGCGATGAACGCGCCGAGGCCCGCGTAGACCGCATGGCCGAAGGACAGCATGCCGGTCTGCCCGAGCAGCATGTTGTACGACAGCGCGAAGATAATCATGATGCCCATCTGGGACATCAGCGTCACGGCGAAGCCGCCCGTGAAGATCATCGGCATCACCAGCATCAGCAGCGCCGTGGCGCCCCAGATGATCCAGCGGGCGAGGTTGAGCGGGCGGTAGCGCATGGTGCGGCCGGTGACCACCGCGTTGGGAGTCTGTTGCATGGTCGTGGTCTCCATCGCTCAACTCTCCCGGGTGCCCATGAGCCCGCGCGGGCGGAAAATCAGCATCACCACGAGCAGCAGGTACGGCATCACGGGCGCCACCTGGGCCACCGTGAGCTTCCAGACCGAACTCAGTGGCGTGGCGTCGCTGACGTTGAGCCCCAGGCTGCCGAACAGGCCGGCCAGCGAGGCGTCGATCGTCACCGCGAAGGTTTGCAGCACGCCAATCAGGATCGAGGCGATGAACGCCCCCACCAGCGACCCCATGCCGCCCACCACAGCCACCACGAAGACGATGGAGCCCACCGCCGCCGCCATCGACGGCTCGGTCACGAAGGCATTGCCGCCGATCACCCCCGCCAGCCCCGCCAGCGCGGCGCCGCCGCCGAAGACCATCATGAACACGCGCGGCACGTTGTGGCCGAGGGCCTCGACCATTTCCGGGTGCGTCAGCGCGGCCTGGATCACCAGCCCGATGCGGGTGCGGGTCAGCACGAGGTAGATCGCCACCAGCATGCCCAGCGAGACCAGCATCATGAACGCCCGGTAGGTGGGGAAGGACGAGGTGAACACCGTGAACAGCGGCCCGTCCAGTTCCGGCGGAATCCGGTACGGCACCGCGGCCAGTCCCCAGACCAGCTTCACGCCTTCCTCGATCAGGTAGGCCAGGCCGAACGTGAATAGCAATTCGGCTACGTGGCCGAACTTGTGCACGGTGCGCAGCCCGAAGCGCTCGACCAGCGCGCCGGCTCCGGCCACCAGCAGCGGGGCCAGGATCAGCGCCGGCCAGAAGCCGATCTTGCTGGCGATGGTGTAGGCAAAGTAGGCGCCCAGCATATAGAAGCTGGCATGCGCGAAATTGAGCACGCCCATCATGCTGAAGATGAGCGTGAGCCCCGATGACAGCATGAACAGCAGCAGCCCGTAGCTGATGCCGTTCAATAGCGAAATGACGAAAAATTCCACGGCGGGTCCTTCGGTGGACGTGTGGCGCCCAGGGCAAAAGCGTGATTGTCCGCCGATCCGGGGCAGACGGAAACCCGTCCGGCCCCGGATCGCTCAGATGCCGGTCGCGCGCCGGATCAGCCCGGGCGCTTCATCTGGCAGGACGTGGGCTGGGCGGCCACGAACTGGTCGAGCTCCGCGTTCGTCTTCCAGCCGTAGCCGGTGTTCTCGGCGTCGTACTTGACTTCCTTGCCGTCCACCTTGGTCCACGTGGCCACCACAAGCGGCTGCTGCGCCTGGTGGTCGGTGTTACGCATTTCCACGGTGCCGTTCATGCTCTCCACCTTGAGCCCCTCCAGCGCGTGGGCCACCTTCACCGGATCGGTGGAGTTGGCCTTCTTCATGGCCTGGCTCAGCATGGCGATGCCCGTGTACGACGCCATCACGTAGAAATCGTCGTTGTACTTCTTCTTGAAGCCCTCGATGATGTCCGAGCCCTTGAACCCCTTGTTGTTCGGGTTGTAGTAGCCCACGTACTTGACCCGCTCGGCGCCGGCAGCGCCCATGGCCGTTGCCACGCCCGTGGTGCCGGCATAGTAGGTGTAGTAGTTCGTGGTCAGCCCGGCGTCCTTGCCGGCCTTGATCAGCAGGGCCAGGTCGCTGCCCCAGTTGCCGGTGATGACCGTGTCGGCGCCCGACGCCTTGATCTTGGCCGCATACGGCGCGAAGTCCTTGACCTGCGCCAGCGGGTGCAGATCCTCGCCCACGATCTGGATGTCCGGACGTTTGCGCTTCAGGTAGTCCTTGGCGGCGCGCGTCACCTGGTGGCCGAACGAGTAGTTCTGGTTGATCAGGTAGACCTTCTTGACGTTCTGGTCCTTGGCCAGGAAGGTGGTCAGCGCCTCCATCTTCATGTCCGAGTTGGCGTCCAGCCGGAAGTGCCAGTAGTTGCACTTGCTGTTGGTCATGTCCGGGTCAACCGCCGCGTAGTTCAGGTAGACGATTTCCTTGCCCGGATTGCGCTCGTTGTGCTTGGCCACCGCGTCTTCGAGCGCCAGCCCCACCGAGGAGCCGTTGCCCTGCACGATATAGCGGATGTTCTGGTCCACGGCCTGCTTGAGGATGGTCAGGCTTTCCTGCGGCGACAGCTTGTTGTCAAACCCCACCACCTCGAACTTGTGCGCGCCGGCCCAGTTCTTCTGGTTGGCCACCTCGGCCACGTATTGCCAGCTCTTGAGCTGGTTCTGTCCCACCGGGGCCATCAGCCCCGACAGCGGATCGATGAAGGCAATCTTCACCGTCTCCGCCCCCGCCATGCCCGACACCAGCGTGGAACCCAGTGCCGCAAATACCGCCACACCAGCCACCAGCGGACGCATCTTCGTCATACCTGTCTCCTTCACTCTCGTTATCGAATGGCGATTGGCACCGCCGCGGGCGGGGTTGCCGCCTGCCTGTTGCTGCCTGTTATGGATGGGAATTGCACCCGGCCCCGGTCTACGCCGGTTGACTCAGGCGGTTGGCAGCTTGTAATCCTTGAACTGCTCGCGCAGCTTGAGCTTCTGCATCTTGCCGGTGGCCGTCAGCGGCATCTCGGTGACGAACGCCACGTCGTCCGGGATCCACCACTTGGCGACCTTGCCCTCGAAGAAGGCCAGCAGCGCTTCGCGCGTGATGTCCATGCCGGGCCGCCTGACCACCACCAGCAGCGGGCGCTCGTCCCACTTGGGGTGATAGGCGGAGATGCACGCGGCCATATGCACCGCCGGGTGGGCGGCAGCCACGTTCTCGACGTCGATGGACGAAATCCACTCGCCGCCGGACTTGATCACGTCCTTGCTGCGGTCCGTGATCTGCATGTAGCCCTCTTCGTCGATGGTCGCCACGTCCCCGGTGGGGAACCAGCCATCGACCAGCGGCGTGTTGTCGTTGCGGAAGTAGGTGGATATCACCCACGGGCCGCGCACATACAGGTCGCCGAAGGCCTTGCCGTCCCACGGCAGCTCGGCGCCTTCGCCATCGACGATCTTCATGTCGACGCCATAGATCACCCGGCCCTGCTTCTCCAGGATCTTGTGGCGCGCGTCCTCGGGGAGGTCCTCATGGCGGGCCAGCAGCTTGCACGAGGTGCCCAGCGGCGACATCTCGGTCATGCCCCAGGCGTGGATCACCTCCACGTCCAGCGCCTCGAGCGCGCGGATCATGGCCGGCGGCGCCGCCGAACCGCCGATCACGGTGCGACGGAACGTCGAGAATTTCAGATTGTTCGCATTGACATGCTGGAGCAAACCGAGCCAGACCGTCGGCACGCCAGCGGAAAAGGTCACCTTTTCCTGCTCGAACAGTTCGTAGAGCGAGGGGCCGTCCAGCTTGGCCCCCGGCAGCACCAGCTTGGCGCCGACCAGCGGCACCGAGTACGGCAGGCCCCAGGCGTTGACGTGGAACATCGGCACGACGGGCAGGATCACGTCCCGCGCGGAGCAGCCGAGCGCATCGGGCAGCGCGGACGCATACGAGTGCAGCACCGTGGACCGGTGCGAATACAGCGCGCCCTTCGGATTGCCGGTGGTGCCCGAGGTGTAGCAGAGGCTGGAGGCCAGGTTTTCGTCGAATTCCGGCCAGGTGTAGTCGCCATCCTGCGCGTCGATCAGGTCCTCGTAGCAGAGCAGCGGCACCTTGGCGTCGGCCGGCATGTGGGCGCGGTCGGTCATCATCACCCAGCCCTTCACGTTCGGGCAGTGCGGCGCCACGCCTTCCACCAACGGCAGGAAGGTGGCGTCGAAGAACACGTAGCGGTCTTCGGCGTGATTGACGATATAGGCGATCTGTTCCGGGAACAGCCGGGGATTGATGGTGTGGCAGACGGCGCCCATGCCGGAGACGCCGTAGTAGATCTCCAGGTGGCGATAGCCGTTCCACGCCAGCGTGCCGACCCGCTCGCCCTGCTGCACGCCGAGCGCGCCAAGGGCCTGGGCCACCTTGCGGGCCCGCAGTTCGCAATCGCGGTAGGTGTAGCGATGGAGGTCGCCCTCGGTCCGCCGCGAGACGATTTCTGTGCTGGCGTAATACCGCGCAGCGTGCTTGATGATGGAGGAAATGAGCAGCGGCGCGCTCATCATTTGACCCATCAATGCCATGGAATGTCTCCAGTCTTGTCGTGGTCGGCAGAGAAAAACGAACAACCGTGCTTATTTTTGGCGGAATGTTCCCGTGCTCCTCGCCGCATGCGCGTCCACGTCATGCACGAGATTGATGTCCGCTATCGATAAGGCATGGCGCCCCGGTGGACACCCCCTCGGCCGACAGGGGAAAACCGGTGCAAGTACAATACTGCGTGCCCTGATGCGTCTCAATATGTCGTTTTCCCCTAGCCTGCAAGCGCACTTCGGCACCCCCTATTCACCTCCGCAGATCGCAAAGCAGGACGTCGATGCCCCCTGAGTCCCCCGTACCGTTCCGCACCGCGCCCGGCTTTGCCGCGCTGGGCGAGCGCTTCTTCACGCGCCTGCAGCCCACGCCGCTGCCCTCGCCCTACCTGGTCAGCGTGGCCCCGGCTGCCGCCGCGCTGCTGGGCTGGAACCCGCAGACGATCGGCGCCGAAGCCAGCCAGCCGGACTTCCTCGACACCTTTATCGGCAACTGCGTGCCTGACTGGGCCGACCCGCTGGCCACGGTCTACTCGGGCCACCAGTTCGGCGTCTGGGCCGGGCAACTGGGCGATGGCCGTGCCATCCGCCTCGCCGAGGCTGAGCGCGACGACGGCCCGTGGGAAATCCAGCTCAAGGGGGGCGGCCTGACGCCCTACTCGCGCATGGCCGATGGCCGCGCGGTGCTGCGCTCGTCGATCCGCGAATACCTGTGCTCCGAGGCCATGTACGCGCTGGGCGTGCCGACGACGCGGGCGCTGGCCATCGTCGGCTCGGACGCTCCGGTGCGCCGCGAGACCATCGAGACCGCCGCCGTGGTCACGCGCCTGGCGCCGAGCTTTATCCGCTTCGGCCATTTCGAACACTTCGCCGCGCGCGAGGACCATGCCGCGCTGCGCGAGCTGGCCGATTTCGTCATCGACCGCTTCTACCCCGCCTGCCGCGACGCCGGCGGCAACCCCTACCAGGCGCTGCTGCGCGAGGTCTCGCTGCGCACTGCGGACATGGTGGCGCACTGGCAGGCCGTCGGCTTCTGCCACGGGGTGATGAACACGGACAACATGTCGATCCTGGGCCTGACCATCGACTACGGTCCGTTCGGCTTCCTGGACGCCTTCGACGCCAACCATATTTGCAACCATTCCGACCAGCAGGGCCGCTACGCCTACAGCCAGCAGCCCCAGGTGGCGTTCTGGAACCTGCATTGCCTGGCGCAGGCGCTGCTCCCGCTCTGGCGCGATACCGATGCGGCCGATGCAGCCGATCCCGAGGCCGCCAAGGAAGCAGCGAAGGAAGCTGCAGTGGCCGCCGCGCGCGAGGCGCTCGACCCGTTCCGCGACCGCTACGCTGCCGCCTTCTTCCGCCACTATCGCGCCAAGCTGGGCCTGCGCCCGCTGGGCGGGCAGGAAAACGAGGACGAGGCGCTGCTGACCAACCTGTTCCGGGTACTGCACGCCAACCGCGTGGACTACACCTTGTTCTGGCGCAACCTCGCCCGCATCTCGGGGAAGGATGCGAACGCCGACGCCCCGGTGCGCGACCTGTTCCTGGACCGCGCCGCCTGGGACGCCTGGGCGGCCGAATACCGCGCCCGGCTGCAGGCCGAGCAGTCCGACGACGCTACGCGCGCCGCCGGCATGCTCGCCGTGAACCCAAAGTACATCCTGCGCAACCACCTCGCAGAAACCGCGATCCGCGCCGCGCGCGACAAGGATTTCTCCGAGGTAGACCGGCTGCTGGCCGTGCTGTCCCGGCCATTCGACGAGCAACCCGAGTCGGAAGCCTATGCCGCCCTGCCGCCGGACTGGGCGTCCGGGCTCGAAGTCAGTTGCTCGTCGTGACATCGACATAACGTGAATTTCTGAATCTGTAAGGATTGCGGCGCGAGTCCGACCAAGCAAGACTGGGGCCCCGCGCCACCGCCTAATGAGAAGGACGCAAGATGACCACCAAGAAAACCGACGCCGAATGGCGTGAGCAACTTTCCGACATCGAGTACCGCGTCGCGCGCGAAGCCGCCACCGAGCGCCCGTTCACGGGCCGCTACTGGGACCACTGGAACCAGGGCATCTACCACTGCGTGGGGTGCGGCACGCCGCTGTTCGAATCGGCCACGAAGTTCGACGCCGGCTGCGGCTGGCCCAGCTATTTCAAGCCAATCAACGGCGAGGTAATCGACGAGCACACGGACCACACCCACGGCATGACCCGCGTGGAAGTGCGCTGCAAGGAATGCGGCAGCCACCTGGGCCACGTGTTCGAGGACGGCCCGGCCCCCACCGGCCTGCGCTATTGCATCAACTCGGCTGCGCTAAAATTCGACGATCGGGATCCTTCCGATCGCGGGTGATTCATCGAGTGATGTAATCGTTGCTTCGGATGCCCGCCGCGCGCCATTCCCCAAGTACAATGGCGCGGCCGCGGGCCTCTGCGCTCGGCAAGCCCGCCAATCAACAATCGTCCGCATGAAATTTCTTTTCGACCTGTTTCCGGTCATCCTGTTCTTCATCGCCTTCAAGCTGTTCGGCATCTATCCGGCCACGGCCGTCGCGATGATTGCCACGGTGCTCCAGATTGCCTGGGTGCGCATCCGCCATGGAAAGGTGGAGCCGATGCAATGGGTCAGCCTGCTGATCATTGGCGTGTTTGGCGGTGCAACGATCCTGTTGCACAACGAGACCTTCATCAAGTGGAAGCCGACGGTGCTCTACTGGCTGTTCGCGGTGACGCTGGTGGGCTCTGTCATCGGCTGGCGCAAGAACCTGGTGCGGGCCATGATGGAAAAGCAGGTCACCCTGCCGGACGCGATGTGGGGCCGCCTGAATGCCGCCTGGGCGGGCTTCTTCGCCGCCATGGGCCTGCTGAACCTCTACGTGGCGTACACGTTCTCCACGGATACCTGGGTCAACTTCAAGCTGTTCGGCAGCATGGGGCTGATGCTGGTGTTCATCGTGCTGCAGAGCATCTGGATGTCGCGCCATATCCAGGAAACCCCGTCCGAGTAAACCGGACGCCACGCTACAAGGAACCCGGATGGCTGCAGACCCCGCCACCATCGAGACGCTGCTGCGTGCGGCCCTCGACCCCTCCCGCCTGACCGTGCGCGACGACAGCGCGGCCCATGCCGGCCATGCCGGCGCGGCCTCGGGCGGAGGCCATTACGATGTGCTGATCGTCAGCGAGTTGTTTGCGGGCCACTCGCGGGTTGCCCGCCATCGCATGGTGTATGATGCGCTGCGCGCCCTGTTCCCGGCGCAGATTCATGCGCTGGCCGTCAGCGCCTACACCGACCAAGAATATCAATCCCGCGAAGCTTCACGCGACGCTACCCGCAACTCTCAGACCTGATTCCATGAAGACCACCGTCCTCTCGTTCAGCCTGGCGGCTGTGCTTGCTGCTGGCAGCCTGCCCGCAATCGCCCAGAACGCCGCCGTTGTGAATGGCAAGCCCATCCCCTCGGCCAAGCTGGACAAGCTGATCGCCGGCACCGGCCAGCCCGCCAGCCCCGAGCTGCGCGACCGGGCCCGCACCATGCTGATCGACCGGGAACTGCTGCTGCAGGAAGCCAACAAGCGCGGCATCACCCAGCGCGACGACGTGCAGGAGCAACTCGAGCAGGCCAAGCTCAACGTGCTGGCCGGCGCGGTGTTCGAGGACTACGTGCGCACCAACGGCGCCAACGACGACGAACTGCGCAAGCAGTACGACAAGATCAAGGCGCAGTTCGGCAACGGCAAGGAATACCACGCCCGCCACATCCTGGTGGAGAAGGAAGCCGACGCCAAGGCGATCATCGCCAAGATCAAGGGCGGCGCCAAGTTCGAGGACGTGGCCAAGGCTTCGTCGAAGGACACCGGCTCGGCTGTCAACGGCGGCGACCTGGACTGGGCCAACAGCACCAGCTACGTGCCCGAGTTCTCGGCCGCGATGACCGGCCTGAAGAAGGGCCAGATGACCGAAACGCCGGTCAAGACCCAGTTTGGCTGGCACATCATCGAACTGGTGGACACGCGCGACGCCAAGATCCCGTCGTTCGAGGAAGTGAAGCCGCAGCTGCAACAGATGCTGATGGGCGACCAGGCCTGGCAGCGCGAGCAGTTCCAGGCGATGATGAAGTCGATCAAGGAAAAGGCCAAGATCCAGTAAGGATCCCGGCGTTTCCCGATACCGAAACCGGCGCCCAGGCGCCGGTTTTTGTTTTCCGGGCGCGCTGGCGCACACTTTGGGGAGATTTCGACATTCCCCCGGCACAGTGCGCTCGGTAAGATGTTTCCCACTGGCCGCCGGGCTGTTCCGGACCGGCATCCGGCATCCTGGGAGCGCATCGCAAGCATGGGCGTGACAAGCGGCTACTGGCACCTGTGGCACCTCTACTCGCGCGGCATCGTCTATTGCGCGCTGGGCATGCCCCATATCGATTGCACGGGCATGCGCTGGCGCCATCTCCACCCCCACCTGCCCGAGCGCGACCGCTACGCACAGACCAAGCTGCTCCAGGCCACGATCGCCTATATGGAGATGCACGGCGAGCTGCCCGTGCCGCCCGACGCCGACCGCATGCGCCTGCTGTACTCGCGCTACCTGCCCTGGAGCGCCCGGCTCCAGGCAGACACGGCGCCCATCGACCCCACCTTGAACCCCGCGAGGGCCTGACCTCGCTTCCCCCCGACCTCGGCCTCAAGTATCTCTGGCATCACCCCTGACCCGACGATTTCTCGGCCAGGCTGGAACTGGAGCGGCCGGGCTCGGATGCGCGCCACATCATCACTGAAGCCTGCCGCGAGGCGCTGGCCGAGGACCAGAGCGACTGCATCGTCCTGGGCTGCGCGGGCATGACCGACCTGTGCGACGAGATCTCCGACGCGATTGGCGCGCCGGTCATCGACGGCGTGTCCTGCGCCGTCAAGATGGCCGAGGCGCTTGTCTCGCTGCGGCTCTCCACCAGCAAGCGCGGAGACTGGGGGCTTGCGCATGGCAAATGAGCAAAAGAAAAGCCCGCTTGCGCGGGCTTTTCTGGGATTTCCGGCCGGCTAGCGCCTTGCAGCGATCAACCGACCCACTTCCGTGCGTTGCGGAACATGCGCATCCACGGGCTGCCGCCGTCCGTGGCCTGCTTCCAGGCGTCCGGGGCCCAGCTCATGGTGGCTGCACGGAACACGCGCTCCGGGTGGGGCATCAGGGCCGTAAAGCGGCCGTCCACGGTCGTGACCGAGGTGATACCGTCCGGCGAGCCGTTCGGGTTCAGCGGATAGGCCTGCGTCACCGCGCCCTTGTTGTCGACGAAGCGCAGCGCCACCTTGGCGGCTTGGATATCACCCTGCTGCGAGAAGTCGGCAAACCCTTCGCCGTGTGCCACGACGATCGGAATGCGGCTGCCTTCCATGCCGGCGAAGAAGATCGACGAGGACTGCTCGACCTGCACGGTCACGAAGCGCGCTTCGTACTGTTCCGACTGGTTACGCGTGAACTTCGGCCAGGCATTGGCGCCCGGGATGATCGGGGCGAGGTTGCTCAGCATCTGGCAACCGTTGCAAACGCCGAGCGCGAAGGTGTCCTGGCGGTTGAAGAAGGCCGCGAACTGCTCGGCCATCTGCGCGTTGAACAGGATGGTCTTGGCCCAGCCTTCGCCGGCACCCAGCACGTCGCCATAGCTGAAGCCGCCGCACGCCACGAAGCCCTTGAAGTCGGCCAGGCTTGCCCGGCCGGCGATCAGGTCACTCATATGGACGTCGTGCGTATCGAAACCGGCGCGGTCCATGCTGTATGCCATTTCGAGGTGCGAGTTGACGCCCTGCTCACGCAGGATGGCCACGCGCGGACGGCTGCCGGTGGCGATGAACGGCGCGGCGATGTCCTCGGCCGGGTCGAACGTCAGCACCGGGCTGATGCCAGGGTCCGTATCGTCCTGGAGCAGCTGGTACTCGCTGTCCGCGCAGGCCGGGTTGTCGCGCAGGCGCGCGATGCGCCAGCTGACTTCCGACCAGTTGCGCTGGAGTTCGGCACGGGCAGCGCCGAACACCTTCTTGGCGTCGCGGTACACCTCGAGCTGATCGGTCGCATTCGGCTTGCCGATCACGTGGCTGCAGGCCGACAGGCCGGCTTCGCGGAGCACGCCGAACACCGCGTCGCGCTCGTCGAGTCGCACCTGGATCACGGCGCCCAGTTCCTCGGAGAACAGCGCGCGCAGCGTCTGCTCGTTGCGGCGCTCCGCCACCTGCTGGGCCCAGTTCTTGGCATCGCCATAGTCCTGTTCCTGCGTCGGGTCGAGCGCGAGCATGTCCACGTTCAGGGACACGCCGCAGTGACCCGCGAACGCCATTTCCGCCACGGCAGCCATGAAGCCACCGTCCGAGCGGTCGTGGTAGGCCAGCAGCTTGCCTTCGCGGTTCAGGCGCTGGATCACGTTGAAGAAGTTCTTCAGGTCGTCGGCGTTGTCGACGTCCGGCGCGCGGTCGCCCACCTGCTGCGTCACCTGCGCCAGGATGCTGCCGCCCATGCGGTTCTTGCCGCGGCCCAGGTCGATGGCGATCAGTACGCTGTCACCCTGGTCCGTGCGAAGCTGCGGCGTCAGGGTATTGTCGACGTCATCCACGGCGGCAAACGCCGAGATGATCAGCGACACGGGTGCCACGACTTCCTTGTCGCCGTCGGCGTCCTGCCACTTGGTGCGCATGGACAGCGAATCCTTGCCGACCGGAATGCTGATGCCCAGCGCCGGGCACAGTTCCATGCCAACGGCATGCACGGTGTCGTACAGCTTGGCATCCTCGCCCGCCACGCCGCAGGCGGCCATCCAGTTGGCCGACAGCTTCACCTTGCCGAGGTCCTTGACCGGTGCGGCCGCCAGGTTCGTCAGCGCCTCGCCAATCGCCATGCGGCCGGAGGCCGGTGCGTCGATCACGGCCAGCGGCGTGCGCTCGCCCATGGTCATCGCCTCGCCAGCGCGGCCCTTGTAGTCGAGCGTGGTCACGGCCACATCGGCCACCGGCACCTGCCACGGGCCGACCATCTGGTCGCGCGCGTTCATGCCGCCCACGGTACGGTCACCGATGGTGATCAGGAACGACTTGCTGGCCACGGTGGGGTGGCGCAGCACGTCGCGCACCGCCTGCTCCAGCGCGATGCCGGTCACGTCCACCGGCGGCAGTTCCTTGGTCACGCGGGTCACGTCGCGATGCATGCGCGGCGGCTTGCCCAGCAGCACGTCCATCGGCATGTCTACCGTGAAGTGCTCCTTGAGCGCGGCGTCCACGTGGGCGTCCACCAGTTGCAGCTGCTGCTCCTCGGTGGCCACGCCGACGACGGCAAACGGGGCGCGCTCACGCTCGCACATGGCCTGGAAGCGCGGGAAGCTGTCCGGCGCAATCGCCATGACATAGCGCTCCTGCGATTCATTGCACCAGATTTCCGCCGGCGACAGGCCCGACTCCTCCAGGTGCACCTGACGCAGGTCGAAGCGCGCGCCACGGCCAGCGCCGTCCACGAGCTCCGGGAAGGCGTTCGAGATACCGCCCGCGCCCACATCGTGGATCGACAGGATCGGGTTGTCGTCGCCAAGCTGCCAGCAGGCGTTGATGACTTCCTGCGCGCGGCGTTCCATCTCGGGGTTGCCACGCTGCACCGAGTCGAAATCGAGGTCGGCCGTGTTGGTACCGGTGGCCATCGAGCTGGCGGCGCCGCCGCCCATGCCGATGCGCATGCCCGGGCCGCCGAGCTGAATCAGCAGCGTGCCGGCCGGCAGCGGGTCCTTGTGGGTATGGCCCGCGTCGATATTGCCGATGCCGCCGGCAATCATGATCGGCTTGTGATAGCCGCGCACCGTGCCGGCCACGTTCTGCTCGTAGACGCGGAAGTAGCCGCCCAGGTTGGCGCGGCCGAATTCGTTGTTGAACGCGGCGCCGCCGAGCGGGCCCTCGATCATGATCTGGAGCGGCGAGGCGATGCGGTCCGGCTTGCCGGTCACGCCAGCCTTGTCGTCCGGATTGCGATGGGCCACCGGCTGGGCGGCATCGCGGGCGTTTTCCCAGGCCTCGATGGCGTCCGGCAGCATCAGGTTCGACACCGTGAAGCCGGTCAGGCCCGCCTTGGGCTTGGCGCCCCGGCCCGTGGCGCCCTCGTCGCGGATTTCACCGCCGGCGCCGGTGGAGGCACCCGGGAACGGCGAGATCGCGGTCGGGTGGTTATGGGTCTCCACCTTCATCAGCGTGTGGGTCAGCGCCTCGTGGCGGCCGTACTGCTGGTCCGCGCCGCGCGGGAACCAGCGCTCGGCCATATCGCCTTCCATCACGGCCGAGTTGTCCGAATACGCGACGATCGAGCCCTGCGGATTCAGCTGGTGCGTATTGCGGATCATCGCGAACAGCGACTTGTCCTGGCTCACGCCGTCGATCGTCCACGTGGCGTTGAAGATCTTGTGGCGGCAGTGCTCGCTGTTCGCCTGCGCGAACATCATCAGTTCCACGTCGGTCGGGTTGCGGCCGAGCTTGGCGTAGGCGTCGAGCAGATAGTCGATCTCGTCCTCGGACAGCGCGAGACCCATCGCCGTGTTGGCCTCCTCCAGCGCGGCGCGGCCGGTGGCGATGTCCACGAAGCGCAGCGGCTTGGCCGGCAGTTCCTGGAACAGCCCAGCGGCGTCCTCGCGCGAGGCGATCACGGTTTCGGTCATGCGGTCGAACAGGTGCGCGGCCACGGCGGCACGCACGTCGGCGTCCAGCGTCTTGCGGCCACGCAGCAGGCCCTTCTTGCAGATCACGGTGATCTCCACGCCACGCTCGATGCGGTGCACGTGGGACAGCCCGCAGTTATGCGCGATGTCCGTGGCCTTGCTGGCCCATGGCGAGATCGTGCCGAAACGCGGAATCACCACGAAGCGGTCGCCCTCGGTCTGGGCCGTGAACGGCGTGCCGTAGGTCAACAGCGCGGCAATGCGCGACTGGTCTTCGGCGGAAAGCGGGGTGTCGGTATCGACGAAATGCAGAAACTGGCCATGTACCGATTCAATATCGGCATCGATCTGTTTGAGCGTGGCAAGCAGGCGTTGCTGGCGGAAGGCGGAAAGCGCCAAAGCGCCGGGGAAGCACGAGAAATGCGCCATGATCGTAGCGGTCGGGAGGCGTAGGGAGGTCGGGGCTGGCGGCCGCCGGCACCGCTGAGTGGGGAACCGGCTGGCGGGAAACCGCTATTGTACCTTGCCGGGGCCCGCTTTTTGCATTGCGCAATGGGACGGAGGCGGACATGGACGTCCAAATCGGCTGCGACACCGGCAAGTGCAGCGGACGCACCGTTTTAGTGCGCCATGAATCACTTGATTGATAGCCGATGCTTAGAGCGACGTCGCCGAGCGTGCCGCCTGCTCGTACAAGCCGGTCAACACCCGCAAAAGGCGCGCAAGTTCGCCAATCTCGATGTTTTCCTCGCTACCTTCGGTGAAATTGCTGGTCAGGCACTGTTCGCGGATCTCGCGATAGCGGGCGCAGGCCTCGGCGCCGGCCTGCGTGGTGGCGTAGGTGGCCTCTTTGCCCACCCGCTCGCCGGCGACCAGCCCCAGGCCTGCCAGCTTCTTCAGCGCGTAGGTGACAAGGTGGGTGTCTTCCACATTCAGCACGAAGCAGATATCGGCCAGCCGCTTGGCCCGGCCCCGGTGATTGACGTGGTGGAGCACCAGCACGTCCAGGAAGGTCAGGTCGCGCACGCCAGCCGCGCCCATGCAGCGCACCACCCAGCGGCTGTAGGCGTTGTAGGCCGTGTTCAGGCCGAACTCGAACTCGGACAATTCCGGGCTCCGCACCGAGACGAGGTGCGACGATGAGACGATGTTGACGCCGGCGGCGCGGCCCAGCGTGGCGGGAGGCCGGACGGCGGCCGATGGCGCGTCGTCGGACGCGCTGGCCTGGACTGGCTTGCGTGCCATGAAGCAGGTCTCCCTTCGAAGATGAATAAAATTCGTCGAATCACGACAGATTGTTGACGAATTATCGAGGTGAAGTCGGCCTGAGTCAAAAAACCGGCTCAGAACCAGGCGCGAACGCCGGCCACGAAGCGGGTCTCGCCACTGCGGCCACCGGCCGTGCGGACCATGTCGGCGGTATTGCCAAACGACTGGTAGCGCTCCACGCCGACATAGGGTGCGAACTGCCGGCTGATCTCGTAGCGCAGCCGGATGCCGACCGTCCCGCTCGACAGCCCGCTGCCGACGCCCGTCTCCGGATCGTTCTTCCCGTACAGATTGGCCTCGATACGCGGCTGGAGGATCCACCGCTGCGTCAGCAGCAGCTCATATTCCGCCGCCAGGCGCACCGCGGTGCGCCCTTCTGTGCCGACATAGGCCGTCGCGTCCAGCTCGAACCAGTACGGCGCCAGCCCCTGGATGCCCATCGCCAGCCAGTTCCGGGCCGGCCGGCCATGGCCGACATCGTTCCGGAAGCCGAGTTGGGTGTCCCAGTACGAGCCCACCGCGTGGCCCCAGAGCAATTCCGTGCGCGCATCGTGCACCCTGCCCTGCGCGGCCCCCCCTTCGGCCTTGATCACGAGCCGATTGTAGGTACCGCCGAACCACGCTTGGGCCTCGTAGGCGGCGGCATTGTTGCCGTTGCCGTGCGCCCATTCGAGCCGATCGATCAGCACCGAGCCGAAGGGGTGCTCATCCATCATGTGCAAGGACCGATGGCCGCCCAGTGCGTACTGGCCGACGCCCAGCTGGTAACCATCCGAATACGCGTGCGGGTCGCGCGCATCGGCGGGCGCGCTGCCACCCTGCATCGCATCGTGCTGGGCCAGCGCAGCGCTCGTGCCCAGCCCGGAAAACAGCGCCGCGACAATCATTCTTTTCCGAAATTGCAGCGTCATCATGCCACCACCACTTCGCGGAACATGCCGGCGTCCATATGCATCATCAGGTGGCAATGCCAGGCCCAGCGGCCGAGCGCGTCGGCGGTGACGAGGAAGCTGATGCGCTGCGCGGGCTGAACCGGGATGGTGTGCCGCCGCGCCTGGAAGGAGCCGTCCGGCGCCTCAAGCTCGCTCCACAGGCCGTGCAGGTGCATCGGGTGGGTCATCATCGTGTCGTTGTGGAGGATCACGCGCAGCCGCTCGCCGTGGCGGAAGCGCACCGGCGTCGATTTGCCGAACTCGACCCCATCGAATGACCACGTGTAGCGTTCCATATTGCCGGTCAGGTGCAGTTCGACTTCACGCCCCGGGCCGCGCGGGTCCATCGGGCCGCCGATCGTATACATGTCCGAGAGGGTCAGCACGCGCCGCCCGTTGTTGCGCAGGCCAATGCCGGGGTCGTCGAGGTTGGTGCGGGCCATGTCGACGCGCATGTCGGTGCTCGGGCCGTATTCGGTGCGCGCGTGGCGCGCCTTGGTGCTGGGCACCCGGAGCCGGTCGGGCGCGGCCATGCCGTGCTGGCTGTGATCCATGGCGCCGTGGTCCATGTGCCCCATCGCAGCGTGATCCATCGCGCCGTGATCCATCGCCCCATGGTCCATCGCTCCATGGTCCATGCTGCCCATCATGTCGACCGGGGTGAGCCACTCGGGCTGGTCCAGCGGCGGCACGGGCGCCTTGATCCCATCCCGCACGGCCAGCGTGCCGCGCGCGTAGCCGCTCCGGTCCATCGACTGGGCGAAGACCGTGTGGGCGTCGTCGGTCGGCGTCACCAGCACGTCGCAGGTCTCGCCGGGGCCGAATCGGAATTCGTCCACGGAAACCGGGTCGATGCCCTGCCCGTCCACCTGGACCACCTTGAGCTTCAGCCCCGGAATCCGCACGTCGTAGAACGTATTGCCGGCGCCGTTGATAAAGCGCAGCCGCACCGTCTCGCCAGCGCGGAACAGGCCGGTCCAGTTGCCGGCCGGCGTGACGCCGTTCATCAGGTAGGTCAGCGTGGCGCCCGAGAGATCGGCCAGATCCGTCGGATTCATCCGCATCTGGTTCCACATCTTGCGCTTCTCCAGCGCGGCGCCCAGGCCGTCCTGCGACACATCGCGGAAGAAGTCGCCCACCGTGGGCCGGTTGTAGTTGTAGTAGTCGCTCTGGGTCTTGAGCTTGGACAGGATGCGCATCGGGTCTTCTTCCGTCCAGTCGGACAGCAGCACCGAATAGTCGCGATCCGCGCGGATCGTGTCGTCATCGCCATCGATCACAATCGCGCCGTAGACGCCGGTCATCTCCTGGAAGCCGGAATGCGAGTGGTACCAGTAGCTGCCGCTCTGCGCCACCTTGAAGCGGTAGGTGAACGTCTCGCCGGGCGCGATGCCCGGGAAGCTGATCCCGGGCACACCGTCCATCTGGTACGGCAGCAGGATGCCGTGCCAATGGAGCGACGTGGGCTCGTTCAGCCGATTGGTCACGCGGATCGTCACCGTATCGCCCTTGCGCCAGCGCAGCGTGGGGCCGGGCAGCATGCCGTTGATGGTCGGGGCGATGGTTTTCCGGCCGGTGAAGTCCACCACCGCGTCCTGGATGACGAGATCGAACTCGGTGCCGCGCAGCACCGGCGCGGTGCCGCTGCCGGCGCGGGCCGGGCCGGTGGACGCCTGCGCCCATGCCGGCACGGCGCCAACCGCCCCCAGCACGCCGCCTGCCGCCAGGCCCTGAACGAATCGACGCCTTGTCAGGCCGCGCGGCGATGACAGCAACAGCCCCGCCGGAGATATGGGTCGCATGCAATGAATCCTTGGTGTCTCTTATATAGGCGCAGCCAGCTTAGTGACTTCGCAGTAACCGACAAATGACCCGAACATTACATTCCGGTAATCTTCTTGTCATGTTGAGGGAGCGACATACACTGTTGCCTCGCACGGATGGGAGTGGGCATGAAGCTGCTGGTGGTGGAAGACGAGCCGAAAACCGGGGAATACCTGAGGCAGGGCCTGACCGAGGCCGGCTTCGTCGTGGATCTGGCCGTCAACGGTCAGGACGGCGGGCACCTGGCGATGACCGAGGCCTACGACCTGCTGATCCTCGACGTGATGCTGCCCGGCATGGACGGCTGGCGCGTCCTCCAGACCCTGCGCGGCGCCGGCAACCCCGTGCCCGTGTTGTTCCTGACCGCCCGCGACAGCGTGGCCGACCGGGTCAAGGGGCTGGAACTGGGCGCCGACGACTACCTCGTCAAACCCTTTGCCTTTTCCGAGTTGCTGGCCCGGGTCCGGACCCTGCTCCGGCGCGGCACCGCCATCGTGCAGCTGGACCGCATCGAGATCGGCGACCTTGTGCTCGACCTCGCCCGCCGCCGGGCCACGCGCGCCGGCCGCCGCATCGTGCTGACCGGCAAGGAATTCGCCCTGCTGGAACTGCTGGCCCGCCGGCGCGGCGAGGTGCTGCCGCGCTCGCTGATCGCCTCGCAGGTCTGGGACATGAATTTCGACAGCGACAGCAACGTGATCGACGTGGCCATCCGCCGGCTGCGCGCCAAGATCGACGATGACTTCGAACCCAAGCTGATCCAGACCGTGCGCGGCATGGGCTACGTGCTCGAGGTGCCGGAGGACGAGGCGTGAGGCGCCGATACTCGCTCACCACGCGGCTGACAGTGCTGTTCTCGCTGTCGTCGGCGGTGGTGCTGCTCGGGCTGGCCGGGCTGATCCTCTCGGCCATGGACAGCCATTTCGCCGATGAGGACTACGCGCTGCTGCGGGATAACCTCCGCGTCATCGAAAAATCGCTGGCGGCGGGCGCTTCGCCCCAAGCACTTCATGCGGGCCATGCCGGCGACCCCTACGCGCACCACGCCGGCGTGCTGATCCACCTCCGCGAGCCCGATGGCCGCACCCGCTACGCCACCCCGGATTTTGACTTCACGGCAGCGCTGGCCGCCCGGCCGGTCCACGAAGAAGGCGAAGATCGCCTCGCCTGGCAGCAGGCCGGCAAGCGCTACCGGGGCCTGCGCGCGGCGGTGCCGGCGGGCGATGCCGCCCAGCCCATCGGCGTGATCCTGGCGATGGACACCGACATCCACGAGCATTTCCTGCGCGCGTTCCGCCGCTCGCTGGTGCTCTACTGGGCGCTGGCGGTGCTGGCGAGCGGCCTGTTCGGCTGGTGGGCGGCGCGGCGCGGACTGTCGCCGCTGCGTGCGATGGCCTCGCGCGCCAAGGCCGTGACCGGCGACAAGCTCGACCAGCGCATGCCCGTGGAGGCCGTGCCGGTCGAGATGGCCGCCCTGGCCGCCGACCTGAACGCGATGCTGGCGCGCCTGCAGGACGACTTCCGCCGGCTGTCCGAATTCTCGTCGGACCTCGCCCACGAACTGCGCACGCCGCTGACCAACCTGATGACGCAGACCCAGGTGGCGCTCTCGCAGCCGCGCGACGCGGCCCGCTACCGCGACGTGCTGGTCTCGAACGTCGAAGAGCTGCAGCGCCTGTCGCGCATGGTCTCCGACATGCTCTACCTCGCCAAGATGGAGCATGGGCTCGACCTCCCCCACAAGGAGTCGATCTCGATCGGCACCGAGGTGCTGGCCCTGTTCGAGTTCTACGAGGCGCTGGCCGAGGACAAGGGCATCGCCCTGCGGCTGGTGGGCGATGCGCGCATCGACGGCGACCGCCTGATGCTGCGGCGCGCGCTCAGCAACCTGCTGTCGAACGCGCTGCGCTACACCCCCGAGCGCGGCAGCGTCACGGTCACCGTCACCCGGCAGGCGGGCGAGGTGGAAGTCGCCGTGGAGAACGATGGCCCCGGCATCGCGCCGGACCTGCTGCCCTCTTTGTTCGACCGCTTCTTCCGGGGCGACAAGTCGCGCGCCCGGCCGGAGTCCGAGACGGTGGGCCTGGGGCTGTCGATCACCCGCGCCATCGTCGCCGCGCACGGCGGCAGCATCTCGGTGCGCTCCGCGCCTGGCACCACCCGTTTCGCGATGCAATTCCCCCCGCCCGCCCGCGAGCCGGCCGCGTCCTGACCCGCGCGGCGCGCCCGCCACATCCAGACGAACCCTATCTGTCGGCGCCGGGCGCTTCTTGCTACCCTGTGGATTCCCGAAGCCATGCCCGGTGCGCAGCCACTGGGCACGGCCCTTGCATTCGAAGCCATCGTGCAATGCTCACCGCGCGGCGACCGAGCCAGAAGCCGCGCGCGTGATCGCGGCGTACGTCATGTCTCAGACAATCGAACCCTGTATTGCCTGATATCTGACGCGCGCCCGGTAGTTCCAACCCGCGCAGTCGGGCAGGCGCCCACGCGCAACACCAGGAGAGATCGAGATGCGAGTCAAGGCAATGGCAGTTGCGGCGGCAGCCCTGCTGCTTGGCAGCACGGCAGCATGGGCGGACACCAAGTGGGACCTGCCCACCGGCTATCCGGCCACCAACCTGCACACCGAGAACCTGCAGCAGATGGCCAACGACGTGGAAAAGGCCACCGGCGGCAAGCTCAAGATCCTGCTCCATCCCAATGGCTCGCTGCTCAAGGCCAACGAAATCAAGCGCGGCGTGCAGACCGGCCAGGTGCAGATGGGCGAGATCCTGATGTCCACGCTGGCCAACGAGAACCCGGTCTTCGGCGTGGATGCCGTGCCATTCCTGGCCACCAGCTACGCCGATGCCTTCCAGCTCTGGCAAGCCTCCAAGCCGGTGACCGAGAAGGTGCTGGACCGCCAGGGCATGAAGCTGCTCTACGCCGTGGCCTGGCCGCCGCAGGGCATCTACGCGAACAAGCCGATCAACAGCGCCGCCGACATGAAGGGCCTGAAATGGCGCGCCTATAACCCGGCCACGTCGAAGATCGCCGAACTGGTCAGCGCCCAGCCCGTGACGATCCAGGCGGCCGACCTCGCCCAGGCACTCGCCACCGGCACGGTCAACTCGTTCATGTCCTCCGGCGCCACCGGCGTGGACACCAAGGTCTGGGAATCGGTCAAGTACTTCTACACCGTGGACGCCTGGCTGCCCAAGAACATGCTGGTGGTCAGCAAGAAGGCCTTCGCCGCGCTGGACAAGCCCACGCAGGACGCCCTGCTCAAGGCCGTGGCCGATGCCGAGAAGCGCGGCTGGCAGGTTTCCGAGCAGAAGACGCGCGACTACCTGGCCACGCTGGCGAAGAACGGCATGACCGTGGCACCGCCCTCGCCCCAGCTGAAGAGCGATATGCAGAAGGTTGGCCAGGTCATGGTCGACGAATGGGCCAAGAGCGCCGGCGACGACGGCAAGGCCATCCTCGGCGCCTACAAGAAGTAACCCCCATGACCACTCCGTTGCCTGACAAGCGCTGGCTGGATCGCTGGCTGGACTTCTGCGCCGTGCTGGGCGCGCTCTGCATCCTTGCGGTGTGCATCGTCATGATCGCCATGTCGATCTCGCGCGAGACCACCATCACGCTCAAGGGCGGCGACGACATCGTCGCCTGGCTGTGCGCCGCCTCGGCCTTCCTCGTCCTCGGACAGACCTTCCAGCACGGCGGCATCGTGCGCGTGGAGATGCTGCTCGAGGCCGTGGGGCCGCGCCGCCGCTGGATGCTGGAGCTGCTCTCGCTCTCCATCTGCCTGCTGTTCGCCGGCTACGCGTCCTGGGCGCTGGGCACCTTCGCCTGGCAGAGCTGGGATATTGGCGATGTGTCGCAGGGGCAGATCGTGATTCCGCTCTGGATTCCGCAGAGCTTCGCCGTGATCGGCGCGGTGGGCTTCCTGCTCGCCGTGGCCGACGAATGGCTGCGCGTGGTGCGGCGCCTGAAGCCGCGCTACCAGCTGGCGCAGGAGGCCAAGCTGGCGTCGGGCGACTTCGGGGAGACGATCTGATGAGTACCGTTGTCGTCGCATTGATCCTGCTGGTCGTGCTGGTGGTCTTCCTGGCGGTGGGGACGTGGATTCCGGTGGCCATCGCGGCCACCTCGTGGGTGGGGCTGGTGGTGTTCTCGGACCACGATGCGCTGGTCAACCTCGCCAACGCGTGGTGGTCGTCGAGCGCCTCCTACACGCTGGCCTCGCTGCCGCTGTTCGTGTGGATGGGCGAGATCCTGTTCCGGACCAAGCTGTCCGAGCAGATGTTCTCGGGGCTCTCGCCCTGGCTCAACTGGCTGCCGGGCCGGCTGATGCACGTGAACATCCTGGGCTGCGGCATCTTCGGGTCGGTGTCGGGCTCGTCAGCGGCCACCTGCGCGACCATCGCCAAGTCGGCGCTGCCCGAGTTGACCCGGCGCGGCTACGACGAGCGCATGACGCTCGGCTCGCTCGCCACGGCCGGCACGCTGGGCATCCTGATTCCGCCGTCAATCACCATGGTGGTGTACGCGGTATCTGCCGATGTGTCGATCATCCGCGTGTTCCTGGCCGGCTTCCTGCCCGGGCTGCTGCTGATGGTGCTGTTTTCGGGCTACATCGTGGTCTGGGCGCTGATGAACCCGAAGCGCGTGCCGCCCGCCGAGACCTTCGGCTGGCGCTCGCGGCTGGCTTCCATCCGCCAGTTGATGCCGTGCATCGTGCTGATCGCGTTCATCACCTGGATCATGATGGCCGGCTACTCCACCGCCACCGAGGCTGCGGCCTATGGTGTGGTGGCGTCGCTGGCGCTGGCCTGGATGGGCGGGTCGCTCACGCGCCGCGCGTTCTGGGACAGCCTGATGTCGGCCACGCGGCTCACGGCGATGATCATGTTCGTGCTGGGCGCCACCTCGTTCCTCTCGGTGACCATGAGCTTCACGGGCATTCCGCGCGCGCTGGCGGAGTGGGTGGCGGCGCTGCACCTGTCCCCGTGGGCACTGATCGGCGTGCTGACGATCATCTACATCGTCCTCGGCACCGCCCTGGACGGCATCTCGATGATCGCCCTGACCACTGCCACGGTGCTGCCGATGGTGCAGCAGGCCGGCTTCGATCTGGTATGGTTCGGCATCTTCATCGTACTGCTGGTGGAGATTGCCGAGGTCACGCCGCCGGTCGGGTTCAACCTGTTCGTGCTACAGAGCATGACCGGCAAGGACAGTAACTACATCGCCCGGGTATCGCTGCCATTCTTCATGATGATGGTGCTCGCCATCGCCATCGTGACGGTCTGGCCGGCCGTGGTCACGTGGCTGCCGGACGTGGTGATGGCGAAGGAGCTGAAGTAGCGGCGGCGCCATCGAGGGTTCATCGACACAGGGACAAACCGCCAAGATGCATGTGATTGTGATCGGTGCCGGCGTGATCGGCGTGTGCTCCGCCTGGTACCTGCGCCAGGCCGGTTTCTCCGTGACGGTGCTCGAGCGGCGCGGCGCGCCGGCGCAGGAGGCCAGCTTCGGCAATGCCGGCGTCATCGCGCCGGGCTACGTCACGCCGTGGGCCGCGCCGGGCATGCCGGGCAAGGTCCTGCGGACGCTGTTCCAGCGCGAATCCCCCGTTGTCTTCCGGCCCAGCGCCGATCCGGCCATGTGGCGCTGGATCGGCCGCTGGCTGCGCGAGTGCCAGCCGGAGCGCTACCGCGCCAACAAGCTGCGCATGCAGCGCCTGGCGTTCTACAGCCGCGACTGCCTGCATGGGCTGCGCGAGGCGCTGGAGATCGAGTACGAGCAGTCGCGCGGCTATCTGCAACTGTTCCGCACCCAGCGGGACCTCGACCTCGCCGCGCCGGCGCTGGCCGTGCTGCGCGAGAACCGCGTGCCCCATCAGTTGGTCGATGCCGCCGGCTGCCGGCGGATCGAACCCGGCCTGGCTGCCGACACGGCACTGGCGGGCGGCCTCCATCTTCCCGAAGATGAATCGGGCAACTGCCCGATGTTCGTGCGACGGCTGCACCAGCACGCCGAAGCGGCGGGTGTGCAATTCCGGCTCGATACCGATGTGGCCCGGCTGCGCCCCACTGACAGTGGCGGCCTGACAGTCGAACTGGCCGCTCCGCGCGGCGCCACGCCCGAGACCCTGCAGGCGGACCGCGTGCTGGTGGCCGCCGGCGTCGGCAGTGCCGCGCTGCTGCGCCCGCTGGGGCTGCGCGTGCCGCTCTATCCGGTGAAGGGCTATTCGGCCACGGTCATGGTGCGCGACGAGCTACAGGCGCCGCTCGCCGCCCTGATGGACGAGTCGTACAAGGTGGCCATCACGCGCATGGGCAACCGGCTGCGCGTGGCGGGCACGGCCGAACTCGGCTCGCGCCGGCTGGACCCGCGCCCGGCTGCGCTCGACACGCTGATCAAGGTGGCGCGCGACTGGTTTCCGGTGGCGGGCCACTACAACGAGGCCACGCTGTGGGCCGGCGCCCGGCCGATGCTGCCGGACGGCCCGCCGCTGATCGGCGCCACGCGCGTGCCCGGCCTGTTCCTGAACCTCGGCCATGGCTCCACGGGCTGGGCGATGGGCTGCGGATCGGGCAAAATCGCGGCGGACCAGATTGCCGCCAGCGCGGGACAAGGCGACGGACCGGCCATCGACATGGACGGCCTCACCCCTGCGCGCTACGGCCTGGCCTCCGCTTGATACTGGCCTGATGCCGACCATGACCGCCTCGCCCTCCCCGTCTTCCCCACTGCCTGACTGGCTGCCGCTCGACCCCACCGGCACCGACGCCACGCCGCTTCATGACGTGGCCACGATCCGCGAGATCGAGCATGCGGCGCTGGCGGCACTGCCCGCCTTCACGCTGATGACGCGCGCCGGCCATGCCGCCGCCGACTGGCTGGCGCGGCAGGTGCCGGAGGGCCGCATCGTCCTGCTGGCTGGCGCCGGCAACAATGGCGGCGATGCGCTGGTCGCGGCCACGCGGCTGCACCAGTCGGGGCGGCAGGTCGAAGTCTGGCTGACTGCCGAGACCGACCGGCTGCCGCCCGATGCCTCGCGTGCCTGGACCGAGGCCCGCACGGCCGGCGTGCCGCTGCTGGCCGTGCCGGCCGACCCGTCCAACACCACCGCTGCCCTGCCGCCCTGGCCGGCGGGCTGCACTGCCCTGGTCGACGGCCTGCTCGGCATCGGCCTGAACCGCCCGGCGGACGGCAACGTGGCGCGCTGGATCGATCATGTGAACGCCGCCGGACTGCCGGTGTACGCGCTGGACATTCCAAGCGGGCTGTCCGCCGATACCGGCGCGGGCCGACCGGCCATCCGCGCGCGCCGCACGCTGACCTTCATCGCCGCCAAGCCGGGCTTGCTCACGCTGGACGGCCGCGACTGCGCAGGCGAGATCGACATCGCCCCGCTCGGCCTGCCCTATCCGCCGGCGCAGGCCGCCATCGCCCATGTGAACCTGCCGGGCGCATTCCGCGATGCGCTGCCGGGGCGCCCGCATGCGGTGAACAAGGGCACCTTTGGCTCGCTGGCGGTGCTCGGCGGCAGCCACGGCATGGCCGGGGCGCCGCTGCTCGGCGCGCGGGCGGCGCTGCATCTGGGCGCGGGGCGCGTGCATGTGGGCTTCCTCGCCCAGCCGGCGCCGTTGATGGACCCGGTCCACCCCGAACTGATGCTGCACGATGTGGCCGACATGGCCGTCGAGACCATGTCCGCGCTGGTCATCGGGCCGGGCATGGGTACCGGCGGCGCGGCGGGCAAGCTGCTGGGGCAATGGATCGACACCTGCGCCAAGGCCAGCCCACCCCCGCCGCTCGTGCTCGACGCCGATGCGCTGAACCTGCTGTCTGGCGACAAGACCCTGGCCGATGCGTTGCGCGCCAGCGGCGTGCCGCACGTGATGACGCCGCATCCGCTGGAAGCAGCGCGGCTGCTCGGCTGCACCGTGGCCGAGATCCAGCGTGACCGCCTTGGCGCCGCGCGCGCGCTGGCCGCCGCATGGCAGGCCACGATCGTGCTGAAGGGCTCCGGCACGCTCATCGCGGCGGCTGGCGTGGACAGCATCGCCATCAATCCGACCGGCAACGCCGCGCTGGCCACGGCCGGCACGGGCGATGTGCTGGCCGGCATGATCGGCGCGCTGCTGGCGCAAGGCATGGCGCCGAAGGACGCCGCCTGCGCGGCGGTCTGGATCCATGGGTGCGCCGCCGACCGGTTGGTCGCCAGCGGCACCGGCCCGGCGGGCATGACTGCCAGCGAACTCTATCTGCCCGCCCGCGACATCCTCAATGCGCTGATCCAGGGCCGGACGGCATGACCCAGGCCGCCAGTCTCACCACGGGCGACGATCCGCGCCGTCGCCTGCTGACCGGCATCGCGCTGCTGGTGCTCGGCCAATGGATCCTGAGCCTGCTCGACGCCACCGGCAAGACGCTGACCCAGCAGGGCCTGCCCGTGGTCGCGGTGGCCTGGGTGCGCTATCTCGGCCATGTCGTGGCCATCTTCCTGTTGCTGGGGCCGACGCGCTGGCGGCTGCAGTATCGGCCCTCGCGGCCACGCCTCCAGTGGCTGCGCGGCGTGCTGATGCTGGCATCGACGCTGGTGTTCTTCAGCGTGCTGCGCCTGATGCCGCTGGCGCAGGCCACCGCCCTCAACTTCTGCGCGCCGCTGTTCGTGGTGGCGCTATCGCCGTGGCTGCTCGGTGAGCGCCCGGGGGCGCACGCGCGCTGGACGCGCTGGATCGGCGTCGCCATCGGCTTCGCCGGCATGCTGGTGGTGGTGCGGCCCGGCGGCGAACTGAGCACGCTCGGCGTGGGGCTGGGGTTGCTGTCCGCGATGTTGTTCGCGCTGCTGCAAATGCTGACGCGCCACATCGCCGCCCATGACGCGCCGATGACCACGCTGATCCAGAGCGGCGTGACCGGCGCGGTGCTGACCACGCTCATCGTGCCATTCTTCTGGTTCGAGGCGGTTCCCACGCCGGCGCAGGCCGCGCTGCTGCTGTCCGCCGGCATCACCGGGTCACTTGGGCATTACTTCGTGATCCGCGCGTTCCAGTACGCCGATGCCTCGTTCCTGAGCCCCTTCCTGTACCTGCAGATCTTCTCGGCCACGGTGGTCGGGTACTTCGCATTCGGGCAGTTGCCGGACTGGACCACCGCGCTCGGCATCGCCGTGATCTGCGTGGGCGGCGTCTGCGTGGCCGGCGGCGAGCCGTTGCTGCGCCGTGTGGCGGGCCGGCTCGCGGCACGCGCCCGTCCCCGCACTTGAGGGGCAGCAGGGGAACGCACCACGTCGGACAATGTCCGATAAAACACGGACGCCATGGCTGCTAAGGTAGCGTGTGCGTCCGCCCATCCGCCCTTGGTGACGCAATCGGAACAAAAGACGGGAAAGATCCGTCCGTTACCGCGCATGTACCGCCAAATTCCGGCGATATACTACCGCTGCCCGCCACGCCGGGCGTTTGCCCCCCTGAGACAAACCGAACACCGCATGCCGACTGAACTCCACGCCTGGACCGCCCTTCGCCAACACCACGACGCCATCCGCCATACGCCGATGCAGGACTGGTTTGCCGAAGCCGAAGCCGCCCGGCGGGTCGAGGACTTCTCGCTGGAAGCCGCCGGCCTGTACCTGGACTACTCCAAGAACCGCATCACGTTCGAAACCTTCGCGCTGCTGATGAAGCTGGCCGAGGAAGCCGGCGTGACGCAGCGCCGGGACGCCATGTTCGCGGGCGAACACATCAACACCACCGAAGACCGTGCCGCCCTGCACGTGGCGCTGCGCGCGCTGCCCGATGCGCCGTTCAAGGTCGATGGCGTCTCCGTGATGCCGGCCATCCATGACGTGCGCTGCCGTATGCAGGACTTTTCCGAACGCGTACGCGGCGGCGCCTGGACCGGTTCCACGGGCCAGACCATCACCGATGTCGTCAACATCGGCATCGGCGGGTCTGACCTCGGCCCGCGCATGGTCTGCCGCGCGCTGGCGCACCTGGGCGACCAGACCGGGCCGCGCATCCACTTCGTCTCCAACGTAGACGGCACCGAACTGGCCGAAACGCTCGTCCGACTGAACCCGGCGCGCACGCTGGTCATCGTCTGTTCCAAGACTTTCACCACGCTCGAGACCATGGCCAACGCGCGCAGCATGCGCGACTGGTTCCTGCGCAACGGCGTTCCCGAGAACCAGCTCGCGCGGCATTTCGTGGCGGTGTCCACCAATCGCGAGGCCGTGACCGAGTTTGGCATCGACCCCGCCAACATGTTCGAATTCTGGGACTGGATTGGCGGCCGCTTCTCGCTGTGGTCTTCAGTGGGCCTGTCGATCGCGCTGGCCGTGGGCTTTGATGCCTTCGACGACCTGCTGCTCGGCGCGCGCGCCATGGACGATCACTTCCGCACCGCCCCGCTGGCGCGCAACATGCCCGTGGTGATGGCGATGCTGGGCATCTGGTATCGCAATTTCTTCGGCATGCCGACCAGCTGCATGGCGCCGTACTCGACCTCGCTCGAACTGTTCCCGGCGTTCCTGCAGCAGCTGGAAATGGAGAGCAACGGCAAGTCGGTCCAGCTGGACGGCCAGCCGGCGCACGTGCAGACCTCGCCCGTGGTCTGGGGCACGGCCGGCACCAATGGCCAGCACGCCTACTTCCAGATGATTCACCAGGGTTCGCAGATCGTGCCGGTCGACTTCGTGGCACCGCTGGTGCCGCCGCGCAGCCTGCCCGGCCATCATGCCAAGCTGCTGGCCAACTGCTTCGCGCAGGCCGAGGCGCTGATGCGCGGGCGCAGCGCCGAGGAGCTACGCGCGGCCGGCATGACCGACGAGGACCGCCTGCCCCACATGGTGTTCGAGGGCAACCGCCCGAGCAACACGCTGCTGATGGAAGACCTGACGCCGCATGTGCTCGGCGCGCTGATCGCGCTCTACGAGCACCGCACGTTCGTGCAGGGCGTGGTGTGGAATATCAATTCGTTCGACCAGTGGGGCGTGGAGCTGGGCAAGATCCTTGCGCGCCCGATCGAGGCCGAACTCAATGGCAGCGCCCAGGCTACGCACGATGCGTCCACGGCGGCGCTGATCGCCCGCGCGCGCCCCGTGCTGGCGCGCGGCTGACGCCGCGCCCGCCGGAGCGTCAGACTTCGGTGCCCATCCACTCGTCGCTGGCCACGCGGCCGGCGTCGATGGTCAGGATGCGGGCGCAGCGCGCCGCCACGGAGCGGTCGTGCGTGACCAGTACCAGCGTGGACCCGGCATTGCGGTTCAGCTCGAACATCAGCGCGATCACGGCCTCGCCGGTGCTCGTGTCGAGGCTGCCGGTCGGCTCATCGGCGAACAGGATGTCCGGCCGGGCGACGAACGCCCGCGCCAGCGCCACGCGCTGCTGCTCACCACCGGAAAGCGTGCGCGGATAGTGGGTCAGGCGCTTGCCCAGGCCCACGCGCACGAGCATTTCCGTGGCACGCTCGCGCACGCGGTCGGTCTCGCCGCGCAACTCGAGCGGCAGCATCACGTTTTCGAGCGCTGTCAGGTGGCCCACCAACTGGAACGACTGGAACACGAAGCCCACGTGCCGGCCACGCAGCGCGGCGCGCTGGTCTTCATCGAGCGTGAACAGATCCTGGCCGTGCAGCCGCACCGAGCCCGTGCTGGGCAGGTCCAGGCCCGCCAGCAGCCCCAGCAGCGTGGATTTTCCCGAGCCGGACGCGCCGACGATGGCCAGCGTTTCGCCCGGCGTGACGGAAAACGAGACGTCGTGCAAAATCGTCAGCGAACCTGTCGTGTCGGCAACGGTCTTTCCGAGTGACTCGACAGCGAGAATGGAAGAGGACATGAGCGAGAGGATTGGATACGGTTGGCGCCCCAGGGCGCTGGCGGCGTGCGGTGCGATGCTGGGCGCGGCGATGTTGATGGCGGCGCTGCCGGCCGGCGCCCAGGCTCAGGCCCAAACTCAGGCCAGGCCAACGGCCGCGAAACCGGCTGCCACCGCTGCGCCCGCGGTGCTGGTGCTTGGCGACAGCCTGTCGGCCGAGTACGGCATCGCGCGCGGCACCGGCTGGGTCAGCCTGCTGCAGGACCGCCTGCACAAGGAGCGCCTCGATTATAGCGTCGTCAATGCCAGCATCAGCGGCGAGACCACGTCGGGCGGCAAGACGCGCCTGCCGGACCTGCTCGCCCGGCACAAGCCGGCCGTGGTGGTCGTGGAGCTTGGCGCCAACGATGCCCTGCGCGGTCTGTCCCTGCAATCCACAGAAACCAACCTGCGCGGCATGCTGACGGCGGCGCGCCAGGCGGGCGCCGGCGTGGTGCTGGTCGGCATGCGGATTCCGCCGAACTACGGCCCCGACTATACCGAGCGCTTCTTCGCGCTCTACAGCAAGCTGGCCAGCGAGTACCGCGTGAGTCTGGTGCCGTTCTTCCTCGACAAGGTGATCGCCCGGCCCGAGTGGTTCCAGGACGACCGCATTCATCCCACCTCCGCCGCCCAGGCCACGCTGCTCGACAATGTCTGGCCGCAGTTGCAGCCGCTGCTGAAAGCGCCGGCGAAAAAGCGCTGAGATCGTCCTCCCCAAACAAAAAACCCCTGCTGGTCGCTGACCGCAGGGGTTTTTTGCTGGCAAGCCGCGCCGGTTACTGCGCTGCGCCTTCGCTGGCCGGTACGTCGGTGGCCGTGATCGGACGCAGGATCTTGACCTTCGCCCGCGCCTTCAGCGTTTCATAGTAGGCGGCGAGTTCGGCCTGGCCGGCCAGTTGGGCCAGCTGTTGCGACTCGGCGTCGCGCTGGCCCGGGTTCGCCTGGGTCGGCGAGCTGACCTTGCCGATGCGATAGATCGCATAACCATCCGCACCGAGGTCCACGCCGACCACAGCGGGCAGCTTGGTCGTGTCGGCGCGCATGACGGCCTCGACCGCCTTCGGCGACAGGCCGTCTGCCTTGGTACGCGACACCGTCACAGCCTGGCCGAAGCCGGCAGCGCTGTCGGCCTTCTTCAACGCTTCGAGCTTGGCTTCGCCATCCTTGCGGGCCAGTTCGGCAGCCTGCTGGGCGACGTAGGCCTGGCGCACCTGGGCTTCCACGTCCTCGAATTTACGCGCGGTCGCCGGGCGATAGTCGACGATACGTGCCGCCACCAGCGTGGTCGGGCCCACCTGCACCGCTTCGGTGTTGCGCTTGTTCTTGAGCGCGTCGTCGCTGAACAGGGCCTTCAGCACCTTCTCATTGTTGAGCGGGTTCTGCGCGCCCAGCGCCAGGTTCGGCGTGCGGGTGACGTTGTCGGCGGTCTGGATCGTCAGCTTGAACTTGTCGGCGGCCGGCTTGAGGCTTTCGGACTGCTCGTAGACGGTGTTGCCGAAGGCATCGGCCAGCTCCGTGTACTTCTTGCTCGCCAGTTGCTTCTTGAGTTCGGCTTCCAGTTCGGGGCGCACGGCCTCGAGCGGCTGCGTCTCGGCCGCCTTGATGCCGGTCAGCTTGATGATGTGGTAGCCGTAGTCGGTTTCCACCACATCGCTGATCTGGCCGTCCTTGAGCGCGTACATGGCGTCCTCGAACGGCTTGACCAGCGCGCCGCGGCCCATGAAGCCGAGGTCGCCGCCCTTCTCCGCCGAACCCGGATCCTGCGACTGCTTCTTCGCCACGTCGGCGAACGTCTCAGGATGCTTGCGCAGGTCTTCCAGCAGCTTGGTGGCCTTGTCCTTCGCGGCCTTGCGGTCGGCTTCCTTGCCGTCCTTGGGCGCTGAGATCAGGATGTGGCTCGCACGGCGTTGCTCGTCGGTCCGGAAACGCGCGATGTTGCTCTCGTAGTAGGACTTGAGCTCTTCCGGCGTCACGGTCTGGCTCGCGGCCAGGGAGTCGCCGGACAGCACCACGTACTCCACCTTCGCCTGTTCCGGCGTGGTGTAGGCCGACACATGCGCGTCGTAGTAGGCCTTCAGCGCGGCGGCGTCAGCCGTGACCTTGGACGTGAAATCAGCCGGCTTGATCGTCAGCGTCTGCACGTCACGCTGTTGGTCGCGCACGGCGATCAGGCGGTCCAGCAGCGACTTCGGCACGAACGCCGTGGTCCCCACGGCGCCGCCAAGCTGCTGCGTGGCCAGTTCGAAGCGCAGGCGCGCATCGAACTGCTCGGGCGTCATGCCCTGCGTGGCCAGCAGTTGGATGTAGGCCTTGTCGTCGAACTTGCCGTCCGCCGTCTTCAGCTGGGCGATGGCCGGGATGTTCTGGATGGCTGCCGCCACCTGGGCATCGGACACCGTCAGATTCTTCTTGGCGGTGGCGTCGGACACCACGCGTTGCAGGATCAGCTGGTTCACCACGGACTGGCGCGCGGCGGCACCTTCGAACATGCGCGGATCGTACTGATTGCCCAGCATCTGGCGCATGCGCTCGCTCTGGTCGCGCACCACGTTGTCCACTTCCTGCACGGTGATTGCGCGACCATCGACCTTGGCGACGTCGTGCGAGGTATCCATGAAGCGCGAATAGCTTTCCACGCCGAAGAATACGAACGACGGGAAGACAAGCACCAGCAGCAGCAAAAGCATCAGGCGCCGGTTGTTGCGTACGAAATCAAGCATGCTGATTCTGGTAAGGGGTTGGCACGAAGACAAACTCCGCGATTCTAGCAGGTGCCGGGCGCGAAACCGTCATTTGCTGATGCGGCAGCGTCACGTGAGCGGGGAATGGCTGGGAAGACAACAGATACAAAAAAACCCGCATGCGCGGGCGATTTTGCTTGGCGGAGTGGACGGGACTCGAACCCGCGACCCCCGGCGTGACAGGCCGGTATTCTAACCAACTGAACTACCACTCCTGCGTGGGTTCCCTTGGGATGGTGAAGTGGTGGGTGCTGAGGGGCTCGAACCCCCGACCTACGCCTTGTAAGGGCGCCGCTCTACCAACTGAGCTAAGCACCCACTAGACCATCGCGGGCTTGCGCGCCCGCTGGGTAATCTCGCTTCGCACGACTCGGCGGTTACTGCCTGGCTGCCGCTGTTTGCGTTGCGAGGCCGCGATTGTAATACGAGACTTTCCGCGTTGCCAACCCCGGCCGCGCAAAAAAAATGCCGCGGGGGAACCCCGCGGCATCTTCCTGACAGCGCTCGGTCAATCAGTGATGAATCATCTCGACCGTGGCCTTGGCCTTGTCCGCCACCTCGGCGGGCTTGGCCTCTTCCTCGGCCAGCGGCTCGGGCTTGCGCTCGAGTGCCAGCTCCAGCACCTTGTCGATCCAGCGGACCGGCACGATCTCGATGGCGTTCTTCACGTTGTCCGGAATCTCGGCGAGATCCTTGACGTTCTCCTCGGGGATCAGCACCAGCTTGATGCCGCCACGATGGGCCGCCAGCAGCTTCTCCTTGAGACCGCCGATCGGCAGCACTTCGCCGCGCAGCGTGATCTCGCCAGTCATGGCCACGTCCGCCCGCACCGGAATGCCGGTCAGCACCGACACGAGTGCAGTCGTCATCGCCCCGCCGGCCGACGGACCATCCTTGGGCGTGGCGCCTTCGGGTACGTGGATGTGGATGTCGCGCTTCTCGAACATCTCATCCGTGATCCCCAGGCGACGTGCCCGCGAACGCACCACCGAACGCGCAGCTTCGACCGATTCCTTCATCACATCGCCCAACGAGCCGGTACGCGTGATGTTGCCCTTGCCCGGCATGATGGCGGCTTCGATGGTCAGCAGATCGCCGCCCACCTCGGTCCACGCGAGGCCGGTCACCTGGCCCACCTGGTTTTCCTTGCCGGCCAGGCCGAAGTCGTACTTGCGCACGCCCAGGAACTTGTCCAGGTTCTCCGAATCGACCTTCACCGCGCCCGATTCCTTCTTCAGGAGCAGTAGCTTGACCACCTTCCGCGCGATCTTCGACACCTCGCGTTCCAGCGACCGCACACCGGCTTCCCGGGTGTAGTAGCGGATGATGTCGCGGATGGCCGCTTCGGTGATGTCGATCTCGCCAACCTTCAGACCATTGTTCTTGATCTGCTTGGGCAGCAGGTAGCGCGTGGCGATGTTCACCTTCTCGTCTTCGGTGTAGCCCGAGAGGCGAATCACTTCCATACGGTCCAGCAGCGGCGGCGGGATGTTCAGCGAGTTCGACGTCGCCACGAACATCACGTCCGACAGGTCGAAGTCCACCTCGATGTAGTGGTCCTGGAACGTGTGGTTCTGTTCCGGGTCCAGCACCTCGAGCAGCGCCGACGACGGGTCACCACGGAAGTCCATGCCCATCTTGTCGATCTCGTCGAGCAGGAACAGCGGATTGCGCACGCCAACCTTCGACAGGCTCTGCAGGATCTTGCCCGGCATCGAGCCGATATAGGTCCTGCGGTGGCCGCGGATCTCGGCCTCGTCACGCACGCCGCCCAGTGCCATGCGCACGAACTTGCGGTTCGTGGCGCGTGCCACCGACTGCCCGAGCGAGGTCTTGCCCACACCGGGGGGGCCGACCAGGCACAGGATCGGCGCCTTCACCTTGTCCACGCGCTGTTGCACTGCGAGGTACTCGAGAATCCGTTCCTTGACCTTCTCCAGGCCATAGTGGTCTTCGTCAAGCACGCGCTCGGCGTTCGCGAGGTCATTGTTGACCTTGCTCTTCTTGCGCCACGGCAGGTTGACCAGCGTGTCGATGTAGTTGCGCACGACGGTGGCTTCGGCCGACATCGGCGACATCAGCTTGAGCTTCTTGAACTCGGCGTCGGCCTTCTTCTTGGCCTCCTTGGGCATGCGTGCGGCCTTGATGCGCTTATCCAGCTCCTCAAGGTCGGCGCCTTCCTCGCCCTCGCCCAGTTCCTTCTGAATCGCCTTGACCTGCTCGTTCAGGTAGTACTCGCGCTGGCTCTTTTCCATCTGGCGCTTCACGCGGCCACGGATGCGCTTTTCCACCTGCAGGATGTCGATCTCGCCTTCGAGCTGCGAGAGCAGGCTCTCGAGACGCTCGGTCACATTGACCATCTCGAGGATCTTCTGCTTCTGCTCGAGCTTGATCGGCAGGTGCGCGGCGATGGTATCGGCCAGACGACCAGCTTCATCGATGCCCGACAGCGACGTCAGGATCTCGGGCGGGATCTTCTTGTTCAGCTTCACATACTGGTCGAACTGCGACACGATTGCGCGGCGCAGGGCCTCGGTCTCGGCGGATTCGACCGGCGCGGGCGGCACAGGCACGGCTTCGCACATGAAGTGCGAATCGTCCTCGCTCACCTCGGTGATATTCGCGCGTTGCGTGCCTTCCACGAGCACCTTCACGGTACCGTCGGGCAGCTTCAGCATTTGCAGGATATTCGCGATGCAGCCAACCTCGTACAGGTCGTCAGCCGTCGGCTCGTCCTTGGCAGCCGTCTTCTGGGCCACGAGCATGATGCTCTTGCCCGACTCCATCGCAGTCTCAAGCGCCTTGATGGACTTCGGGCGACCCACGAACAGCGGGATCACCATGTGCGGAAACACCACCACGTCGCGCAGCGGCAACAGTGGGAGGCGAATCGGCTCAGCCGGGAGGAGTTGTGTTCCGGACATCATTTTCCCCAGTCAGTCATTTAAGGCGTAAATAGGGTCACGGGAATCGATTGCAAGGTACCGCCCCCGATTCTTTGTGCCGTCATGCCGCGCGAAAAAGTGCCGCGCAAAGCACCTGTGACCCACTCTGAAACAGCATACCCGCGTTTCCTCCCGTTCGTATCGTCGAATTGAAGAAAAAAAGCCGTTCGCTTTCAGGCGAACGGCCGCTTGATTTTTAAGCCGGTGTGGCATGCACCACGTAGGCCGGCGCGTTCGTCAGTTGGACCCCGCAACCTTGGGCTGCTGCTCTTCGTACATGAGCAGCGGCGGTGCATCGCCGGTGATCGTATTTTCATCGATCACCACCTTTTGCACGCCCTTGTAGTTCGGGAGGTCGTACATGACGTCCATCAGCGACTGTTCCAGGATGGAACGCAAACCGCGTGCCCCCGTCTTGCGACGGATGGCCTTGCGTGCGATGGCGGACAGCGCGGCCGGACGAATCTCCAGTTCCACACCTTCCATCGCCAGCAGCTTCTGGTACTGCTTGAGCAGTGCATTCTTGGGCTCGACCAGGATCTGCATCAGCGCGGCCTCGTCCAGCTTGGCCAGCGTGGCCACCACCGGCAGGCGGCCGATCAGCTCCGGAATCAGGCCGAACTTGATCAGGTCTTCCGGCTCGGTCTGGGGCAGCACCTCGCTGACATCACGTTCTTCCTTGCTCTGCACCTGTGCCGCAAAACCGATGCCGGTCTTGTCCGAGCGCTGCATGATGACCTTTTCCAGGCCGTCGAACGCGCCGCCGCAAATGAACAGGATGTTGGTGGTGTCCACCTGCAGGAAGTCCTGATTCGGGTGCTTGCGCCCGCCTTGCGGCGGCACCGAGGCCATCGTGCCTTCGATCAGCTTCAGCAGCGCCTGCTGCACGCCCTCGCCCGACACGTCGCGCGTGATGGACGGGTTGTCGGACTTGCGCGAGATCTTGTCGATTTCGTCGATGTAGACGATGCCGCGCTGGGCCTTCTCGACCTCGTAGTTGCAGTTCTGGAGCAGCTTCTGGATGATGTTCTCGACGTCCTCGCCCACGTAGCCGGCTTCGGTCAGCGTGGTGGCGTCGGCAATCACGAACGGGACGTTCAGCAGCCGGGCCAGCGTCTGCGCGAGCAATGTCTTGCCCGAGCCGGTCGGCCCGATCAGCAGAATATTGCTCTTGGAGAGTTCGACGTCATCCTTCTTGCCAAGATGCTTAAGGCGCTTGTAGTGGTTGTACACCGCTACCGCCAGGATCTTCTTGGCTTGCTCCTGCCCGATCACATACTGATCCAGGCTTTCGCGGATTTCGTGGGGCGTGGGCAGGTCCGAACGCGTGGCGGCCGTGGCGTCCTTATCGGTCGCGGCGGCCTCGTCACGGATGATTTCATTGCACAGGTCGATGCATTCGTCGCAAATGAACACCGACGGGCCCGCGATGAGCTTCTTGACCTCGTGCTGGCTCTTGCCGCAGAACGAGCAATACAGAAGCTTCTCGCTGGATGAACCTTTTTTGTCCGCCATAGGAATCAGTCACATTAGCAGTGTGGTCCCCGCACGGCGGGAGAGCCCCACGGGAAACGCATTAAACGCATCATACGCCAAAACAATTGGCGCAGTCGGCGGCTTCCCCGGCGTGTGGGGCAAAACGCAAAAACGAGGCGCACAGCCTCGTTCCGGTGTAGCCTGCGTCATTTGGCGCAGGCTGTGTGGCGGGAGCCCCGGCGCAGGGCCGTGGGCCGCCCGCTCCGACACACCGGCGTCGGCTCAACCGCGGCGCGAGATGACCTTGTCGATCAGACCGTAGTCCACGGCCTGGTCGCCGCTCATAAAGTTGTCGCGATCGGTGTCGCGGGCAATCTTCTCGACGGGCTGGCCGGTCACTTCCGACAGGATGCTGTTCAGGCGCTCGCGCAGGTACAGGATCTCGCGCGCCTGAATCTCGATGTCCGAGGCCTGGCCACGCGCGCCGCCCAGCGGCTGGTGGATCATGATGCGCGAGTTCGGCAGCGCGCTGCGCTTGCCCTTGGCGCCAGCCGCCAGCAGGAAGGCGCCCATGCTCGCCGCCATGCCCATGCAGAGCGTGGTCACGTCGGGCTTGATGAACTGCATCGTGTCGTAGATCGCCAGGCCGGCGGATACCGAACCGCCGGGCGAGTTGATGTACAGCGACACGTCCTTATCCGGATTCTCGCTCTCGAGGAACAGCAGCTGGGCCACGACCAGGTTTGCGGTCTGGTCGTTCACTTCGCCGACCATGAACACCACGCGCTCCTTGAGCAGGCGCGAGTAGATGTCATACGCGCGCTCGCCCCGGCCGGACTGCTCGACGACCATCGGCACCAGCCCAAGACCCTGGGTTTCCAGAGCAGAGGCCTGCGTCGTGGCGAGACGGTCAAGCAAATCATTGCGGGTCATGCAGGTTCTCCAGGTATTCAGGGAATGCGCCAATCGGCCCCGGCCAGCACTTGCGCGCCAAGCCGGATGCCGCGCAACCGGGGCGCGCCGCGCAATTCGTGCGGCGCGATCCGGTCATGCGAACGCTCAGGCTTGCTGCGCGTTGGTCTCGGCGGTGAGTTCCTCGAACGACACCGACTTGTCCGTGACCTTGGCCTTGTCGCACACGAAATTTACCACGTTGTTTTCGAGCACGTAGGCTTCCATTTCCGCCAGGCGTTGCTGGTCGCCGTAGTACCAGCGCATGACTTCCTTCGGGTCTTCGTAGCTCTTCGCGAAGTCCTCGATTTCCGTCTTGATCTGCTCCGGCTTGGCCTGCAGGCCGTGTGCCTTGACGATCTCGGCCAGGATCAGGCCCAGCTTTACGCGGCGCTCGGCCTGCTGGGTGAACATCTCGGCCGGAATCGGCATGTCCTTGGCGTTCGGCATGCCACGTTGCTCGAGGTCGCGGCGGGCCATTTCCACCAGGCGTTCCTGATCCTGTTCGATCAGGGCCTTGGGCACGTCCAGCTCGCTCACCTTCAGCAGCGCTTCCATGACCTGATCCTTCAGCATGGCGTGCGTGCGGCGCTTGACTTCGCGCTCGAGGTTTTCGCGGATGTCGGCGCGCATCTTCTCGACGCTGCCGTCAGCGATGCCGAGCGACTTCGCGAAGCCGTCGTCCACTTCCGGCAGGTGCGCCCACTCCACCTTCTTCAGCGTGATCGTGAACTCGGCAGTCTTGCCGGCCACTTCCTTGCCGTGGTAGTCGGCCGGGAAGGCCAGCGGGAACGTCTTGCTCTCGCCCAGCTTCAGGCCCAGCGCGGCTTGCTCGAACTCGGGCAGCATGCGGCCTTCGCCCAGCACGAATGCGAAGTCATCGGCCTTGCCGCCAGGGAATTCCACGCCGTCGATCTTGCCGACGAAGTCCAGCGTCACGCGGTCGCCATTCTTGGCGGCGTCATCGGCACCACCGTCGCCATGGGCGCCGGCTTCGCCGCGCACGTGGTAGTGCACGCGCTGCTTGCGCAGGATGTCGATGGTCTTGTCGATCTCGGCGTCGCCGATTTCCGTCTGGGTACGGGTCACTTCAGCCGTGGCCAGGTCGCCCAGCTTGACTTCCGGGTACACCTCGAAGGTGGCTTCGAACGCCACTTCGTCTTCCGACACGCCGTCGGTCTTCAGGTCGAACTTGGGCTGGCCGGCAACCTTCACGTCCTGGGCCTGCGTGATGTCGAAGAACTTGCGGGCGGCCTTGTCGAAGCGCACTTCGAACTCGACCTGCTGGCCATATTGCTTCTCGACCATCTTCATCGGCACCTTGCCCGGGCGGAAGCCGGACATCTTCACCGTCTTCGACAGGCGCACCAGGCGTTCCTGGGTTTCCTTCTGCACTTCGGCCTTGGGAATAGCCAGGGTTACCTTACGGTCCAGCTTGCCGAGGTTTTCAATGACGTTCGACATGGTCGTTAATCCAATCCAGAAATGTAGTTTTAAGCGCAACCGCCTGCGCACCGGCCTGGCCGCGGCCAGTGAAACCTACGGAATCCCGACGCGAACGAAGGGCTTCCGCGCAAACGGAAAACGGGGATTATCGCACGGTTTTTGTTCGCTTCCGGCAGTTTTTACCCTGACGCGTCCGAGGCCGCCCCGGGATCGATAGCCGGCGCGTCCGCCGTGTTGCCGTGCCGCAGCGCCCGCAGCAGCAGCCGGGCGGGGTCGACGGCATCGGCCAGATCCGACTCGATGGGCAACGGTTCGCCCTCGATCTGGCTGGCAATCAACTCCGCGCCCAGTGCGGCCCATGTGAGGCCGCGCGACGCATACGCAAGTGCCGCGTAGAGCCCCGGCATCCGGGGCAGGTCCCGCAGGTGGGCGCCGCGCAGTGGCCCGGACCGGGCCAGCGCCTGCGCCTCATCCGCGAGGAGGCCGATCAGCGGCAGGCGGTTGTGCGTCACGGTGCGCACGCCGACGTAGCCGGTCAACTGCGCGGGATCGAGATGGGCGATGTCGGCGGCACGGTCCGGCAGCAGCGTGGCGAGGCGCTCCAGGTTGGCGGCGTGGACCTCGGGACGCTCGGCCAGCGGGCCTTCGTCAGCGTCATAGCTCGAGCCGATGCGCGCCCCGCCCTCCGGGGCCTGCGGCAGCAGGTAGCCGCCCCCGGTCACCACGCAGTCGGGCCAGCGACCCATCGCCGCGACCTGCGCCGGGGAGAGATCGGTCAGCTGTCCACGCACCCGGCGCAGGGCCAGAAAACGGTTGGAGACGAGCCGTTCGGCCTCATGGGCATTGGCCAGCACCAGGACCGGCGCCTCAGCCAGCACGCTGCCATCGGCCGCCCTCGCCTGCCAGGCGCCATCCACATATTCGATCGCGGCCACCCGGCAGTTGAACCGCGCATCCAGGGCCGCGCCGGCCTTGTCGAGTTGGGCGCGGCAGATGTCGGGCGGCGCCACCCATCCGCCACGCGGGAACCAGAGCCCGCCGCGCGCCACCGTGGCATCGTGGCGCACAGCCGCTTCGGTGGGGTCCATCCACCTGACGAACGATTCGGGGAAGCCCAGGGCGGCCAGCGCCGCCTGCTGGGCCGCACTATCGGCATCACCCTCCCCGATCTGGAGCACGCCGCAGCCGTGCCAGTTCACCGGGTGCCCCGCCGCCGCGAGGGCCGTCCACGCGCGCAGCGCATGAAGATTGCCGGCGCGCGAGAGCCGGGACAGCTGGCTTTCGTCGGGCGACACATGGGCGTGCATGGCCGCCGCGCGATGGCTGGAGGTCTGGCGCGCCGGGCCATCATGGGCGTCGAACAGCGTCACGCGCCAGCCGCGTGCTGCCAGCCGCTCTGTGACCGCGCAGCCGGCCAACCCCGCGCCGATCACAATGGCGTGACGCTTTCGCCACTCCGCAGCGGGTGTCGGGGCATGGCGCCGGTTCTTCCAGGCTGGGGCGAAGCGCGCCACTGTCATGTCGTGCTTGCCGCCGAAACCTGGCGCCTTGTCGACCTCAAACCCGACTGCCTGCAAGCCGCGCCGCACCGAACCGGACGCTGTATACGTAGCGAGCGTGGCACCGGGCCGGGCCAGCCGGGATACCCCCCGGAAGACGGTTTCGGACCACATGTCCGCGTTGCGGGATGGGGAGAAACCATCGAGATAGAACGCATCGGCGCCGAGCGCGAGCTTGGGCAGCATTGCGTCGATATCGCCCAGCGCCAGCGTCAGCGTGACCGCACCGCCTTCGAATTCGAGTCGATGCAAGCCCGGCAGCGCATCGGGCCAGGCCGCTTGCAGCGGTTCGGCGAGCGGTAGCAAATCGCCGAGTCCGGCATGCAGCGCCGCCAGTCCATCGCGCGTAAATGGATGTTTTTCAACGGAAACGAAGTGAAGCCGACGGCAGCGGTGCGGATCGTCGCGCCAGGCTTGCCAGGTGGCGAGGAAGTTCATCCCTTGCCCGAATCCGGTTTCCACGATCACGAACTGGTCGCGCCCCGCCCAGTTGCCGGGCAGACCATTGCCACCCAGGAACACGTGATGCGCCTCCGTCAGCCCGCCTTCCGCGCTGTGATAGACGTCGTCGTAACGTGGCGAAAAGGGAATGCCGTCGGGGGAGAGGATCGGCTCGGCGGACTCGAGGGCACGCGGCATGGCAGGCATCGGCGGACGGGACACTTCGGACGGCAACAGCCGCAGGAACGGGCCGTAAAACGGGCTTCCGGGGGCGGCGGATGGTAGCATAGCGCCCTTCGCGCCACGCGCCCGCCGACGCTTTTTTCGCCGACGCTTGCGCGCCGTCATCCCGCCTCATCATGCTCAGTTATCGCCACGCCTTCCATGCCGGCAACCATGCCGATGTCCTCAAGCACGCCGTCGTGGTCCAGTTGCTGGAGCACCTGACGCAGAAGGACAAGGCGTTCTGGTACATCGACACCCATGCCGGCGCCGGCCTCTACGCGCTGGACCACGCCTACGCGCAGAAGAAGGCCGAGTTCGAAACCGGCATTTCGCGCATCTGGCAGGCTGCCGCCGATGGCCAGACCCTGCCCCCGTTCCTGGACGAATTCCTGGACCAGGTGCGCGCCCAGAACCCGGACGGCAACCTGCGTCACTACCCGGGTTCGCCATGGCTGGCCTGGCAGATGCTGCGCGATCAGGACCGCCTGCGGCTGTTCGAGCTGCACAGTACCGAGATCCAGGTGCTGCGCGACAATTTCCGCGGCGCGGGCCGCAAGGTCATGCTTTACGACGGCGACGGCTTCAATGGCATCAAGGCCATCCTGCCGCCGCCGCCGCGCCGCGCGCTGGTGCTGATCGACCCCTCATACGAAGACAAACAGGACTACGCGCGTACCGTGCAGGCCCTGGAAGACAGCCTCGAACGGTTTGCAACTGGCGTTTATGCGATCTGGTATCCGCAGGTGCAGCGGCGCGAGTCGATCCAACTGCCGGCGCAGCTGATGCGCCTGCCGCTGAAGAGTTGGCTGCATGTGACGCTGACTGTGAAGCATCCGGTGGAAGGCGGGCTCGGCCTGCATGGCAGCGGGATGTTCATCGTCAACCCGCCATGGCGGCTCAAGGAGACGATCGAGGAGGCGATGCCGCTGCTGGTGGATTTGCTCGGTCAGGATGCCGGCGCAAGCTACACGCTGGAATCGCTCGATAACTGACCCCGGCGCGCGTCAGGCCCGGGGCTCATTCCGATGGGCCGACAGACTGGGCCAGACCCGCGTCAGTGCGGCATGCACCAGCAGGCCCAGCGCCAGCCCGGCGGCGTCGGCGACCAGGTCATGCCAGTCGGACGAGCGGGTCGCCGTCATGCCTTGCAGCCATTCGATCAGCACGCCATAGGCCATCAGGCCGGCCAGCACCGCCGCCATGCGGCCGGCCCAGGCGCGCACGCCAAGCAGCGCGAGCACCCCGAAGGCAAGAAGGTGGTTGGATTTGTCCCAGCCGGTGGTCGGCTGTGGCACCGAGAGCGGCAGCAGCGACAGGACCAGCACGGCCACCGCGCAGATCGAGAACAGCAGTCGGTATTGATTCGGGGTCAGGCGCGGCACGGGGATTGGGGCCTATCGACGAGATGTCACGTCCAGAGCATAACAGGCCGCACCGCCACGGCTACGTGGCGTGCCACACGTTCCCGCCGCGCGCTATTGGTAAGTCATGGTAAAGGTCATCGCCGTATTCGCAGTTCCGCCGGTTATCGCCCAGGCGGTCTGGTGATAGCGGGCCCTCAAGGGAATCCGGTAGCTTCCGCCAGCCGTGGGCCAATAGCCAGTAAATGATCGGTTCGCGCCGAGCGGCAGTATGGCGCCGGCATTATCCAGCAATTGCACGCCAACGCCCCGCGCGGTTGAGTTGCTGTCGAGCGCCACGATCGATTTCGCGGCGTCGAGAACCCGCGTGACAGCATCCAGTCGATACTGAATGCCTTGTATCCCCGCCGGGCAGTTGTTGACGTCGATGGCGAACGACGTGGCGGGCGCGGGCGATCCGATCCCCCCAAAATCCATATTCGAGCGCGTGCCCATATTCACCGTGACATTGGGGGTTGAGCAGGCAAGCTCGGAGAACGTGGGATTGCCACTCACTGTGACATCCACGCCAGCCATGGGAAGCTGCTTGTAGAACTCCTCGATGCCAGCCTGTGCGACCCTGCCCGGCAGACTCACTGTGCCGGCCCTGATCGGCCCGGTCTTGACGAAGGCGAAATTCATTCGCGTTCCCCATTGCATCCGTGTCGCGCCGGGATTCGTCGTCCCCATGGTAATGCCCCAGGTCGGCGGCACGCTAACAGGCTTCGCGTTGTCACCGCCATACCACTCGCGCCGCGTCCCTGAATTCACACCGATAACCAGGCCAACGCCCTGTAGATTGGTATTGTAGACATGGTAATTCACGCCATTTTCAATGAATGTCACCCCAGACTGCTGGAGGGTTGACCGATAGTACGGCCCCGCAGGCCGATACGCCGCCAGCATGCAGGTCCACACCTCCCGGCCCATGCTCTGCATGCCTGTCCACGGAGAAATGCGGGCGCCGATCGGCACATCCCGCGCTACCCCGAAGTTGCCCGAGGGCAGCTGGAAGTTGAACACCGAGGGGTTGGGACTGTCGCACGACACGGCCTGGGCCTCCCCCTGCACGAGGGCGAACCACGCCATCACGGCGCCTCCTGTCGTGCGAAGGAGGGTTCTTGTGTGAATCACTGACATATTTACCTGCTTTTGATGCATTACTGGTAAGTCATGGTGAAGGTCATTGCCGTATTGGCGGTGCCTCCCCTTATTACTTCGCCAGTTTTGTAATAGCGTGCCTTTAGCGGAATCTTGTAGCTTCCGCCAGACGTGCGGTTATATCCGGTGAATGGCTTATCCACCCCGAGCGGCAGCACGGCACCGGCGCCATCCAGCAACTGCACGCCAATGCCCTGCGCGTTCGAATTCCCATTGAGGGCCACCACTGAATTGGCGCTATTAAGTACCTGGGTGACGGCATCCACCCGATACTGGATGCCATTCAGCCCCCCGGGACAATTGTTGACGTCAATGGTGAACGCGGTGGCGGGCGCGGCGGACCCCACACCTTGAAAATCCGTGTGCGACCGCGTGCCCATGTTCACGTTGACATTGGGCGTGGTACAGGCCACTTCGGAGAAGGTGGGGCTGCCACTTGCCCTCACATCGACGATGGCTTGCGGATTCCCGTCGTACATTGCGTCAATGCCGACCTGCAGGACAGTACCCGGAAGATTCACCGCGCCGGCTGTAATCGGCCCGGTCTTGACGAATGCGAAACTCATTCGCGTCCCAAACCCTATGGGTTGGCGGCTACTGCTTGTTGTCCCGACGGCAACCTCCCAATTTGTCGGGACGCCGTGCAGCCTCGCGTTATCGCCGCCATACCAATTGCCCCCAGCCCCTGAATTGACGCCGATCACCAGTCCAACCCCCTGGACATTCGTGGTGAAGACCGGAAAATTCTCCCCGCCCTCGGAATAGTGGAGTTGCCCGGCCCGCGGCAGCCCTGCCCGATAAGCCGGCCCGATGTTCACGTCCGCCGGCACAGTGCATCGCCACGTCTGCCTGCCCGCAGTTTGTCTGCTGGTCCACGGGGAAATGCGCGTGCCAACCGGCGCATCCCTTGGCACCGCGAAGGTCCCCACGGGTAGCTGGAAATTGAACACGGCGGGATTGGGACTGTTACACGTGAGACCCTGGGCGTGGGCTTGCCCCTGGGCAAGCGCCAGCCATGCCACCACGGTGATCACCATCGTCCGCCCAAGCTTTGCTGCTGTAATGACTGACATCAAAAATCCTCCGCTGTTGGCATTTGCCTCCGGCTTTCCGGCGGCGATTGCGGGCCGAAGCCGCGCGGCTACAGGCATTGCGCATCGACGGTGGCGATGCCGATCGCGTTGCGCGCATCGGACAGCGCGGGGAGTCGATAGCTGAACTGACATGCCTGCCCCGCGCCATCGGCCGAAGCCACCGTCAACTCGCCGCTATCGCTCTGCAGGCCACGGACGATGATTCGCCCGCCCTGCCCCACCATGCCCACCGATTCGCCCGCGGCGTCGAGCACTTCCCCGCCGAACGGCACCGGCTTGCCATCCGCCGTCCGCACGCGCACGATGGCGGCCCGGCCGGGGTTCGCCGTCTCGAACAACACCTTCACGATTGCGCCGGCGGTCGGGGCGAGTTGTTGCAGCGTCGACTTGAGTTCGACATCCAGCGGCAGGCCCTTGGGATCAATTTCCACCTCGTTTCGGGCAAACGGCATCAGGCTCGACACCACCGCACGCCCCCACGGATCCACCCGCAAGCCATTGCCGCCCCCGACCCGCGCACCGGATGCACCCTTCGCTTCGACGATCGCCAGGGTGTCGCCCAGGCTCGGCGTCAGGACAACGCCGCCGCTGTAGGCAACAACGCCGCCCGAGATACCGGCGGATGCCTGGGTATAGGTGTTGCTCTTGCTGGCACCGCCCGTGAACGCGGCCAGTGTCGACTGATACGACGCGTTCCCACCGACGCTCGTGGCATGGCTCGCGCTGCCCCCTCCGGTGTACCCGGCATTCAAGCCGTAGCTGAATGCGTTGTCGACGCCGTACGATCCAGTCACCGACTGGTTCACCGAGGTAGGCCCCGACGAGCCGGTCTGTACGCTGGTCGTCGAGTACGGTGCCTGCGTGGCCTTGCCCAGCGGAACGCCCAGGCTCAGCATCACGCGACTGTTCCACCTCGCGGTGTTCACGTCGAACTGGCGCGCGGCAGAGACACCATAGTTGACCCGCCGGAAGCTGTTGTTATAGCCAAGCTGGAACTGTGTATCGCGGCCGTTGCGCCGCCAGTAGTCCTGGGTGGATCCACTCACGTAGAAGTTGCCGTAGCCGCCCGGCAGCGCCTGGTTCAGCACCAGTTGCAGCCGGCCGCGTGGGGTGCCGTGCAAGGCCACGCCCATGTCTTTCCGGTCCAGATCGCCCAGGGCGACGGCATCCGCGAGGCTGAGGTACCCGCCCGTGGAGTACCGATAGGCGGCCAGCGTCAGGTTGGTGTTGGTGGGTTCCACCAGCTTGCTCAAGCTCAGCCGCACACTCTGCCCATGACGGTCCGGCTCGTTGCGCAGCCGCGTGGAGGCATGGGTGATATCCGCGCCCAGCGCACCAAAGCGGGTGTTAAGCGCGGCGCCAATCACGCCGGCCGCATAGTCCTGCGCAACCGTCACCCCGCCAAAGCCTGTGATCAGGTTGGTGAAGCCATGCTGCACGGTGGCCTGCATCATCAGCGGCTTGCCATTGCTTGTGGCGCTTCGATACTGGCCCGCGGCCACGCCATAGCGGGTCACGCCCGGCCGCAGAGCATTCACCGCGCCGGCATAGGGCACCTTCGAGATGTGCACGCTGCCATCGGCCTCCGTCACCACCACTTCGAGGTCGCCGCCATAGCCGGTGGGGTACAGGTCGTTGATCTCGAAGGCGCCGGCCGCGACGTTGGTTTCGTAGATCGTGTTGCCGTTCTGGCGGATCTCCACCCGGGCATTGCTGCTGGCGATGCCGTGCACCACCGGCGCATAGCCGCGCTGCGACTCCGGATACATCCGATCGTCGCTCGACAGTTGCACGCCTCGAAAGCCCACGCTGTCAAACATGGTGCCATCGGTGTAGGCATCGCCAAAGACCAGCTGGCTCTTGATGGAAGCAAGCGAGCGCTGGACAAACGTCTGCGTCGCCTGGTAGCGGGTGCCGGTGCGTTCGTGGTGGGTCAGGCTGCCGTTGTGACGAAAACGCCATGCGCCCGCGTTCACGCCGCCATTCAGCCCGACGAAGCCCTGCGTGGCGGAAAAACCCTGCCCGCTATTGTGATAAACGCTGGCGTTGTAGAGCAGGCGTCCTGCGCTCACACCTTCATCCCAATACTTCGGGTCGATGTAGCCACGCGGCTGGCGGCTCATGGCAACTTGCGGCAGGCTCAGATCGAGGCGCTGCTCACTGCTGTCGAAGTGCGCGACAGCGTCCGGCACCAGTTGCGCGAGCGTCGGGCAGGCAGCGGCATCGTCCAGTAGCGCATTGGCCTCCGGCGTCAGCGCGGCAAGGTCCACGCCGATGCGCTCGAGCAGGGCGCGATCGAAACACGGATGCACCTCGTTTGCTGCGCCGGCCTGGCGCAAGACAACCTCAGTCCGGCCCAGCCAGACTTCGTTGACATGCAGATCCGCCCGGTACGTACCCGGTACGGCCGCATTCCCCTTGCTGAAGCGGCTGACATCCACCCGCCCGTGACCGGGCTGGTGCAGGAAGATATCGTTGAAGGCAACCTCCCCAGCAGTAGGGGTGGCCATTCCATCCGCCCACGCCGAGGCGCTGGTGAACAGCGCGAGCGAGACCATGGTCGGACGCAGGCGGAAACGGGATGCGAGGGGTTGTTTTTGGTGGGACACGGGGATCTTCATCACAAATTCAGACAAGCCGATCCCCTGCCGTATGGCGGCATCGCAAAAACGCTAGATAGGGGATACGTTGGAGGCGTCCTGCGCGGCGACAGCTTCGCCGGCAAGCGCCGCTATTCAGTGGGTCGCGGCGGCTTCGCCGGTGACCGCTCCGCCATGGTCATTGAGGGCGGTGTAATGGACCTTGGGGGCTGCGGACTGCGTGACGTCGCCCTTGAGCGGGAACACCTGGGTTTCGCCCGGGTTCACCATGCCGCCGTCATCGAAGCTGGCGACCTTGCCGTCGCTGCCTTTCACTTCCAGCGCGGTAAAGGAAACGTGGTACGAGGTCGGATTGCGGGCTTCCAGGCTGAACTGATTGCCGGATGCCACCAACCGCCAGGCCACCTGCCCCGGAGCGTCCAGTGCGCTGCCCTTCAGGTTTGCGGGGCGATAGAACATCTTGATGCGCGAGCGGAACGCGAGCTGCAAATGGTTGGTGTTCGCGCCACTGGCTTCGGCCTTGGGCGGGATTTCCAGCACGTTGAGCCAGAACACCGACTCCTTGTCCTGCGGCAGTGGCTCGCCGGTATGGAGGATGCGCAGGGTCTGCGCCTTCTTCGGATCAATGCGCATCACGGGCGGAGTGACCAGAAATGGCACCTCCACGGTAGATGGCGCGGCCTTGGGGTCGCCATTGTCGAGCCAGGCCTGGGTCAGCGCCGGAGCATTTCCCTGATTGGAAAGCTTGATCGTCGCTTCTTTTTCGTTGGCGTTGTACACCACACGCGTGCCGCCGATCACCACCGAAGCGTGAGCGCTCCACGCGGCAGGCAGGCTCAGCACGAGCACGGCTGCGGTCAGTACGGAACGGATTTTCTGGTTGGTGATCATGATTGCACGCGGTATTCAGGAAACAAGGGGTGAAAAGGTGGCGCGACACCGCGCCACCCGATACGGCTTTACTGATAGGCGATGGAGTACATCACGCTGGTATTGGCCGCGCCGGCGGTTGCCGCGCCGGTGGCGACGTACTGGGCGTAGTAGCGCAGCGTGGCGGCACCAGAGGCCAGGGGAACCGACTTCGAGTTTTGCAGGGCATTGGCGAAACCGACGTTGATGTTGGTTTCGTCCGAGGCGTTCTGCAGGCCGATCTGCACGCGCTGGGCGCCGCCTGCGGTGAGGTTCAGGCGACCCGTGGAGGCGTCGGTGTTGGGACCCGCCTCAAAGAAGGTGCGCACATTGCCTGCGGTCGGCGTGCAGCCCGACAGCGCGATGCTGAACGGCGTGCGGCCGGCGGTCTTGCCCGCTGCGGAGAGCGAGGACGCCGACACGGTCGGCAGGGCAACCACGAAATTGGTAGCGCCACCATTGATGGCACAAGTCTGCGCCGTGACGTTGCCGGTGAAGGTGATCGTACCGTCGGCGGCTGCAGCCATTTGCGAAGCCATTGCGGTGCCACCAATGATCAAGGCGGAGAGGAGTTTGCTTTTCATGAAGGAATCTATGCAGAGGTAAAACGACTGAGAATCTGGACATTGCGAACATGCGTACGGATGTGGCCAGCCTGTTTGCAGGACGTGTTGCCGTGGTCGGGAACGCTTCGCTGCAATCGAGCGAATAATAGGGAGGACAGCCCGCCCGATAAATCGACGATTCTTTAATTTTCAGACGGGAGAAGACGTGCGAAAGCCGTCACTGGCGTGCGCCGTGACGGCCGAAAATGCAGAGAGAATCACGAAATCCGCTGGTGCGGCGGGGGCTCCGGTGAAGCGCGAATTTCGCGAGCAGTCAGGAGACCATCGCTGGGCGGATGCCTCGGCGCTGGCTCGCCATACTTCGATGCGCGGCCATGGCAAAGCCGAAGGCCATGGCGATCAACACGGCCGCGACCAGGCTCAGGTACTGCCCGCCTGTCGACTGGATTACGACCCCGCCCAGCAGGCCCGAGCAGGCCAGCCCCGTATAGGTAGCCGTATTGTTCAGCGCAAGCACCAGCGGCGCCGTCGTCGGGGACAACTGGACGAGCCGATGCTGTTGCGGAACGATGAGCCCCCATCCGCAAATGCCCCAGATGACCAGCGAAACCAGGGCCGTCGCCGCGTGGCCGGCCATCCACGGCAGCGCACAGAAGTTGAGGATCGCCACCCAGAGCATCGCGTGGATGATGTGGCGGCTCTCGAAGCGGTCCACGAGACGGCCGGCCATGAGGTTCCCGAACGTCGCGGCAACGCCCCACACCAGCAACATCCCAGCCAGAATGCGTTCGTCGCCACCCGTCACGCGCGCCAGCACCACGCCGGCGTAGGTGTAGACCATCAGGAACCCGCCGAACGCGAACAGTGACGTGAGCAAGGTCAGCGCGACGCGCCTGTCACGCAAGGGAGCAAGCCGCTCCCGCAACCGGACGGCCGCTGGCAACGGAACGGACGGCAGCATCGTCCAGACGCCGATCATCGCGACGATACCGAGCGCCGTGACGAACCAGAGCGTTCCCCGCCACCCGCCGAATCCGCCGATAAAGGTGCCGAGTGGCGAGCCCAGCGCCGTGGCCCCCGTCAGGCCGGCTGTGACCGTGGCCAGCGCACGCCCGCGCTTCTCCGGTGCGGCGAGCGCGGCGGCCACACCCAATGCGGTCGGCGAAAACAGCGCGGCGCCGAAGCCTGCCAGCACCCGGCTCAGCAGCACCCACTGGAGGTCGGTAGCGAGCGCGCTGATGGCGTTGCCGATCACGAAAATGCCCAGCGCGGTCACCAGCAGCCGCTTTCTCGGCAAGTTGCCCGCCACGGCGGCCATCACGGGCGCCGCCACGGCATAGGTCAACGCGTAGCAAGTCACCATCAGGCCGGCCATGCTGATCGATGTGTGCAACGAAGCCGCCACGCCGGGCAAGATGCCGGCGACGACGAAGTTGTCCGTGCCCATGGCGAACATGCCCAGCGCCAGTATCAGTAGTCGACGATCCATAGGAGCAACTCGGTGAAATGCGGTTGATATCGATCATATTCGCCGTTGACCGTGTCTCAAATGTCATATATACCGTCAATTCAGGACATGACCCCGGGTATCACCATGCACACGATCGGTTTCGTCGTCTTTCCGAACTTCTATCTGATGGGCCTGGCGGCCGTCACGGCGTTCGAGCTGGCCAACGTCGTCCTCGAAGAGCGGGCCTACGACGTGACGGTGCTGTCGGAGACCGGCGGACTGGTGATGTCGTCGGCCGGCATTCGGGTCGATTCGCAGCCCTTCGGCGACAACGCCTATGACACGGTCATGTTCGGCTCGGGGGTCGAGATCGACATCACTTCCGCCGCGTTGACCGCTTTCGTCGCCCGTTCGCTGAAGACGGCAAGGCGGATTGCGGCGCCATGCACGGGCGCCTTCATCCTGGCGCAGGCGGGCGTCCTGGATGGCCGGCGCGCAACCACCCATTGGCGGTTCGCGCATGACCTGCAGCGCCGCTTCCCGAAGATCGCGGTCGAAGAGGACCAGATTTTCATCGTGGACGGGCCGATCTGGACTTCCGCAGGCATGACGGCCACCATCGACATGGCGCTCGCCATGATCGAGAAGGACCACGGCGCGGAGGTCTCGCGCACGGTGGCGCGCAAGCTGGTCATCTATCATCGGCGCGCGGGCGGCCAGTCGCAGTTTTCCACGTTGCTCGACCTCGACCCGAAGTCCGACAGGATCCAGAAAGCCATCGACCACGCCAACGCCAACCTGCGCCATCCGCTGACGGTGGACGAACTGGCCGATGTCGCCGGGCTCAGTCCACGCCAGTTCAGCCGGGCATTCAGCGCGGAGACCGGTCAATCGCCCGCAAAGGCCGTGGAACACCTGCGCGTGGAGGCGGCGAGGCTGCTGCTGGAGAAAGGCCGACTTTCGCTGGACGTGATCGCGCAGGAAGTCGGATTCTCTGACCGCGAGCGCATGCGGCGCGCCTTCGTCCGCACCACCGGGCAACCGCCGCAGGCAGTTCGCCGCCTGAGCCGGGCCCCTGCCGAGCGATCGGCCTGACACCTTCCCATCGACAGTCTCCCCCCAACATGACCAGCACGCTCGATCACATCCCCCGCCACGCTACGGCCGCCCCGGTGTCTCTGGAAAGCGCCATCGAGGCCGCGGGCGTCGGCAAGTTCCAGTACCGGCTCTTTGTCATCTTCGGCCTGGTGTGGCTGGCGGACGCCATGCAGGTGCTGTCCATCGGCTTCAGCGCCCCGTCGATTGCGAAGACGTTCGGCATCTCCGTGCCCCAGGCGCTGCAAACGGGCACGTTCTTCTTCGTCGGCATGCTGGCGGGGGCGTTCTTCTTCGGGCGACTGGCGGACCGCATCGGCCGGCGGCCCGTGCTGATGACGGCCGTGGTCATCGACGCGATCTGCGGGGTCGCCTCCGCCTTCGCGCCGGACCTGACCTGGCTGCTGGTGCTGCGCTTGTTCACGGGGATTGGCGTCGGCGGCACGCTGCCCGTCGACTACACCATGATGGCGGAGTTCCTGCCCCGCGACCGCCGTGGCCGCTGGCTGGTCCTGCTGGAGTCCTTCTGGGCGCTCGGCACGCTCTGCCTGGCCTTGCTGGCGCTGGCAGCGCTGTCCTATGGCGATCAGGCCTGGCGCGCGATCTTCCTTGTCACCGCCATTCCCGCGCTGGTGGGCGTGGTCCTGCGCTTCTATATCCCGGAATCGCCGATGTTCCTCAACCGAAACGGGAAGCCGGACGCGGCGCGCGCGGTGCTCCAGCGTGTGGCCGATGCGAACGGCAGGCAGGTGGAAATCCCGCCGCTGCAAGCGGAGCGTGCCGCGCCAAAATCGGTCCTTGCGCTGTTCTCGGGCGGTCTTCGGCGCCGCACCCTGGCGCTGCTGGCGGCATGGGCGCTCGTCTCCATCGCGTACTACGGCGTGTTCGTCTACCTGCCGATCAAGCTCGGCGCCGAAGGATTCGCCTTCATGCGCGGGCAGGTCTTCCTGGTGATCCTCGCCATCGTGCAGTTGCCGGGCTACGCCTTGTCTGCCTATGGCGTGGAACGCTGGGGCCGGAAGCCCACCCTGATCGGCTTCCTGCTGCTCAGCGCCGCGGGGTGCATGCTGTACAGCTTTGGCACCGATCCCACGGTGGTGGTCGGCTCGACGCTACTCATGAGCTTCTCGCTGCTTGGCACATGGAGCGCGCTGTACGCCTTCACCCCCGAGGTCTATCCGACCGACCTGCGGGCCACGGGCATGGGCACGTGCGGCGCCGTGGCGCGTTTCGGCGGACTGTTCGCGCCCTCGATCATTGCCCCGGTGATGGCCACGCACTTCACCCTGGCGCTGGCCTTGATCTCCGCCATGCTGCTCGCCGGGGCGGTCGCCATTGGCGCCGTCAACGTGGAGTCGAGGAACCGCGCGCTGGATTAGGAGGACGGCACCAGATCCGGCGACGGCGCCCTCGGCACCAGCGCGAAGGCGATCTGGATCAGGCCAACGGTCAACCCCAGCGCGGCGCCCACCTTCCACGCGACGGAGTAGTTCTGCATCAGGTCATAGAGCCAGCCGCCCCCGAAGGCGCCGATAAAGCTGCCGATCTGGTGACTGAAGAACGCCACGCCGGCGATCATCGCCTGCCAGCGCAGGCCGAACGTCTGCGCAATCCATCCTTGCACCAGCGGCGACACGCCCAGCCAGAGAAACCCCATGACCCCGGAGAACACCAGCGTGCTTTCCGGGGTCGGCAGGGTGTGGAAGAACCAGATGAAGCCGAGGGACCGGCAGATATAGATGCCGCCGAGCAACAGCAGCTTGTTGACCCGCCCGCCCGCCCATCCGAAAAACAGGCTGCCCAGCACGTTGAATCCGCCGATCATGCCGAGCGCCTTGGCGGACAGCATCGGGTCCATGCCACAGATATCGAGGTATGCGGGAAGGTGCGTCGTCAGGAACACCAATTGCATCCCGCAGACGGTGTAGGCCAGCGCCATGACCACGAACGGCGGATGCCGCAGCGCGCCCATCAGGGCCTGGCGGCCACTCAGCTCCGGCTGCGCCCGCGTGGGCGCCTGGCGCGAAGTGTCAGAACGGCCAGCAAACCAGGCGGCGGGCAGCATCACCAGCGCCAGCACGACAAAGGCGGCCACGCCCATGCGCCAGCCCCATTCGCTGGCAATGCTCTGCCCCAGCGGCGCGGCGATCATCGCCCCGAGCGAACCGCAGGCCGACACGCAGCCGAGCACCAGGCTGCGCACCTGAACGTTCACGGCGCTCGATGCCGCGGCCATCGCCATCGCCGTGCCGGTGGAAGCCATCGCCATGCCGATCAGCACCCCGGCGCCGAGCACGACCGCCCAGAGTCCGTGGGACGTGGCGAGCAGCACCAGCCCGATCAGGTACAGCAACGCGCCCCCGACCATCAGCGGGCGGAACCCGGTTCGTACCGCCAGCGCGCCGGCAAATGGCTGCAACACACCCCAGGTGAGGTTTTGTACCGCCACGGCAATCGTGAAATCGCCCACTGAAATCCCGATGTCGCGGGTCAGGGGCGGCACGAAAATGCCCAGGCTCTGCCGCAGGCCCATGGCGAGCGACAGCATGACTGAGGCGCCAATGAGAATTGGCAGTGCGGGACGCACCGAGGCAAGACGGGACATGCGAGGGCTCTTGTTATTAGCGGCCTGTGCACAGGCCGGAAATGCCATTTTCGTTGAATCGTCAATGAAAATACATCCTCGGGAATACCGAGGAAGCACTGCCCTGCAGAATGAGGGCGACGCATTACACTGTCGGCCATGCACCACATCCCCCAACCCTCTCCTGCACCGCTCATTGCCTATTTCTGGAGTGACGATGCCATCCGCAGCCGGAGTGTGAGTGACGTCGTGTTATCCGGCACGGTCGACATTCCCGAACCGCCGGCCCGGCTGCGCGCGGATTGGGCGCGGGAAATCGGGTCCAATATGTCGCTGGAAACCGGCGATGTCGAAGCGATGTCCCTGCCACGGGCGCGAATGCGCTGGCCCGACTACTCGGCCTGCGTACAGGCGGTGTCAGATTGGGCGCGCACCTTCGGCATGATTTTGTCGACCGACGTCGCGCTCATGGCCTGCCGCGGCGCGCGCTATCACCATGATGGAGAGCAATACGCCGGTCTGGCCTTCTGCAATCTCTTCCTGAGTGAAGACAAAGGGCTGGACGTGCATTTTCCGGCGCTGGATCTTCGTATCCCCTTGCAACGGGGGACGGTGATGATCTTCGATACCTGCCAGCCGCACGCCGTCATTCGGCGCGGCAGCGATGGTTTCGATTTGGCCGATTTTCCCTCGGACCAGGATTGGACACAGCTATTTTTGACCTGGGAGTTGCCGGTCGAAAGGGCCCCCGTCGAACAGGCGCTCAACATCAAATTCGATATTGACCCTGCCGCTGCCGCGACGATGAATGCCGAGCAATTGCGGCTGAATGGCGAAAGGGTCGATGTCCGCCACGACTCCGGCCAGTGGCGACCGGCGGATTAACCGCCTCAGTCATCCGCTGCGTCGAACGCCTGCCGCACGCACGCCGCCAGCCGGCTAGCCAGGAAATTCAAGGGGAAATGGTCAGACGTGACCGCGAAGCTGCGGAACATGACCTCGCCCGCAAACGGAATCTCGCGCACATCGGGCAAGCCAAGCGCGTGGCTGACGATCGGACTCACGATGGACACGCCGAGACCCTTGCTGACCATCTTGCAGATCGTCGTGGCAAACGGCGTTTCGATGGCCAGCAGCCGCGAGCCGATCGGAAAGTGCCGGTCGATCTCCCGCCGGTTCGCGCTTTCCGCCGGCAGCGAAATGAAGGATTCCCCTTCGAAATCCGCCGGATTCAGGACCGAACGTGTCGCCAGCCGATGGGATGCGGGAACAATGCCCACGCCACGCGCGAGATTGATTTCCTCATATTGCAGGCTCGGTAGTTCGGTCGGAACGGAGCAAAATCCAATATCGCAAAATCCTCTCGCGATCCATTTAGCCACCACCTCGGACCTGCCCGTATTCAGCAGCACTGGAATATCGGGAAAATCCTGCCGAAAAAATCGCATGGCGTCCGGCAATATGCTGTCGGCAATAGAGCCGACGGCCCCCACGCGCAGTAGCCCGGTGCCCCGGCTGCGAATGGTGTTCGCACTATCGTCCAGAGATTCGAGTCCGATGAAAGCGCGTTCGACATCCGCATAGAACGCCTCGGCCTCTGCCGTCGGAATCAACTTGGTCCCCACGCGCTGAAACAACTGGAAGCCCACCTTGCTCTCCAGCAAGCCGATCCAGCGGCTGATATTGGGTTGCGACGTATGCAGAAGACCGGCCGCCGTGGTCATGGAGCGCGACATCATCACGGCGCGGAACGCCTCGATTTCTTTGAAGTTCATGGAACGGCCTCCCGAAAGATGGCGATTGTGGCACGCAGGGACGCATGCGCCACCCCGCCCTCAACCCATATCGGAATTGTATAAGACAGTGCGATCGGCTGATTTGACGCATGGGTTGTCGCAAACCAAACTCGATGTATGTTTATTTCAACCGAGTTTGAAAATGGAATCCAAAGTCAGCCGCCGGCTTAAGCAACCTCCCGCCAAAGAGGTTATCCAGTACATTTTCCAGCCGCGTACCACGCGTGAATTCTTTACCAAGAATTTCGAAGTGCTGACGCAAATCAACCTGGCCCATCTGGTCATGCTGGACCAGCAGGAGATTCTCGACAAAACCACCACGGCGACCCTCGCCAACGCCCTGCTGAAAATGCGGCGCGAGGGCCCCGAGGTCGTCGAACTCGATGAAGCGCGGGAGGATGCCTATTTCAACTACGAGGCGCACCTGATCCGCCTGATTGGCCAGAATGTCGGCGGCCGTCTGCACACGGCACGGAGCCGCAACGATATTGGGGCGACCAATGACCGGATCCGCGCGCGCGGCTTCGTGATCCGGATCTGCTCGGCGCTGGCCGGGCTATGCGACGCCGCGCTGAGCCAGGCGGATGCCTACGCCGACTACGTCATGCCCGGCTATACCCACATGCAGGCCGCGCAGCCCATCACCTATGGCTATTACCTGTCGGCGCTGGTGGAAGCCTGGTCCCGGGACATCGACCGCCTGATGCACGTCCTGGAAACCCTCGACGGCTGCCCGATGGGCGCTTGCGCGCTCGCCGGCACGTCATTTCCGGTCGACCGCACCCTCACCAGCACCCTGCTCGGCTTCAGCCAGCCGCTTGGCAACGCGCTGGACAGCGTGGCGTCCCGGGACTTTGCGCTGGAGTTGAGCGCGGCACTCTCGATCATGATGATCACCTGCAGCCGGATGGTGCAGGACTTCTATATCTGGTCGACGCCGGAATTCGGCTACCTGACGTTTCCGGACAGCATCGCCGGCACGTCGAGCATCATGCCGCAGAAGAAGAACCCGGTCGTGCTCGAATACCTGCGTGGCAAGACCGCCCAGCTGATCGGCCTGACCTCGGCCGCCCTCACGACGGTGAAATCCACGCATTTCTCGCATTCCGGCGACAGCAGCCGGGAAAGCACGCGAACCTGCTGGGAGAGCTGCGAAGAGGCCCTGAAGAGCCTGGAACTGATGAAGCTGCTGGTGCGGGACGTGCAGCCCGAGCGGGAACGCATGGCGTCGCGCGCGGCTAACGACTTCTCCACGGTGACGGATCTGGCCGACCTGCTCGTCCGCAAGGCCGACCTCTCGTTCCGCGATGCCCATCACATTATCGGCGCCGTAGTGCGGCGTGCGCTCGACGAGGGCCTGCCGGCGACCGCGATCACCCCAGCGATGATCGATGACGCCACTGCGGAGCAAGTTGGCAGGCCCGCCGGGCTCTCGGCCGAGGACGTCGCCCAATGCCTGGACCCGATCCGCAATGTGAACAGTCGCCAGTCGTACGGCGCGCCAGCCCCGCAAGGCGTGCGCGAGCGGCTCGACGTGCAGCGCCGCGCGCTCGATACCCGCACCACCGCGCTGGACGCCACCGTCACCCGCATCGACGACGCCGCCGCATTGCTGGAGCAGCGCACCCGGAACCTGGCCGCCGGCTGACAACATCAAGAATAGAGGAGACAACCATGTTCAAGTTCACCACCGTGCTCATCGCGGCCATGGCGTGCTGCTCGGCCGCCGGCGCGCAGGGCTACCCCAACAAGCCGATCGACCTCGTCGTGCCCTTCGCGCCCGGCGGCACTGTGAATCTCACCGCGCGGCTGCTGGCCACGCGCATGTCCCAGATGCTCGGACAGCCGGTGATCGTCGACAACAAGCCGGGCGCCGGCGGCGCCATCGGCGCGGCCTATGTGGCCAAGGCACGTGCCGATGGCTACACGCTGCTGTACGCCACCATGGGCAGCCAGGTCATCCAGCCGCTCCTGACGAAGAACCTGACCTTCTCGCCCGCGAAGGACTTCACGCCAATCGCGCTCTTCGCCACGGTGCCGAACGTGCTGGCTGTCTCCGCAAACACGCCGGCGAAGAACATGGCCGAACTGCTCCAGTACGCCAAGGCGAATCCCGGCAAGCTGAACATGGGCTCCGCCGGCCAGGGCTCCGTCAACCACATGATCGGCGAGCTGTTCATGCTGCGGACGGGCGTCAAGTTCACCCACGTGCCGTACAAAGGCGCGGGACCGGCGACCACCGACCTCCTCGGCGGCCAGATCCAGATCCTGTTCGCGAATCTTCCGGGCCTGCAGCCGTATGCGAAGGCCGGCAAGATCCGGCTGCTCGGCGTGGCCAGCCACCAGCGCAATCCCGCGATTCCGGACGTGCCGACGTTTGAGGAACTCGGCATCAAGAACGCCGAGACCGAGTCGTGGTCAGCCCTGATGGCACCGGCCGGCACCAGCGCAGAGGTCATCAGGAAGCTGCAGGACACCGTGCGGACCGTCGCCACGGATCCGGCCATGGTCAAGCAGTTGATTGCCGAAGGCGCGCAGCCGTTCTATGGCACGAGCGACACCTTCGCCAAGGTGATCGCGGAGGACAACAAGCGTTGGACCGAGGTGGTCAAGCGCGCCAATGTCCAGCTCGATTAGGAACGGCGTGTTCGCGCCCACCCAACTGGGGCAGAGCCGCCCCCCCATTACAGGGAGGGTAGCCCACCCTCTTTGACCTACATCATCCCCGAACACCGTATGTTTCGAGGGGATGACGATGGCACGCAAGTTTCCATGCTGCACCACGGCGAAGCGGCGCGCGACGCTGGCCGCACTCGCTGTGACCCTGGGGTTGTGCGCCGGCGGTGTTCGCGCTGAAACGTTCCCCTCCCGTCCGCTGCGCATCGTCCTGTTGATCGGCCCCGGCAGTAGCGGCGATGCCGTGTCGCGCTTCGTCGCCGACAAGCTCGGCGCTGCCTTGGGCCAGCCGGTCATCGTCGAGAATCGCCCCGGCGCGGAGGGCCTGATCGCTGTGCAGAGCGTCCTGAGCGCACCGGCCGACGGCTACAGCATCCTGCTGGTGACGCCTTCCATGCTCAGCGGTCCGCTACTGAACAAGGCCGCGAACTACGATCTCCAGCGGGACTTCCGCATGGTGTCGTTCCTCTACCGCAACTCCGCGCTGCTCGTGACGGGGCCGCAGAAGCCCTACGCCGACGTGAAGCAGGCGCTGGAGACCGTCCGCGCCACGCCCGGCGCCGTCAGTTTGGCCGACTACGGCAACACCTACCGCGTCGCCGGCATGCTGCTGGCCCAGCAAGGTGGCCTGGCGTTCAATGCGGTCAGCTACAAGGGCTTCTCGCAGGCATCGGCCGATGTGATCGGCGGTGCGGTGGACCTCGGCCTGCTCGACGCCGGCGCCTCCATGCCGCTGGTGCGCGCGGGCAAGCTGCGCGCACTGGCCAGCACCGCCACGACCCGCCTGCCGGACCTGCCCGCCGTGCCCACGCTGCGCGAAACGGGCTTCCCCGGCTACGAGATGTATGTCTGGATCGGGCTCGCGGTCCGCCGCCAGACCGACGACGCCACGGCGCGGCGTCTGGAACAGGCTGTCGCCGCCATCACACGGTCCCCGGCCTACCTGCAATTCCTGACGACGTTTGCCGGCTCCGAAGCGATGTCCGTCTCGGGCGCGCAGGCCGATCAGGACCTTGCCAACGAATCCACACGATATCGGCGCGCAGTCGAGGCCATCCAGCAGGCCCGGCGCTGAATTCCCCGAACCTCCGAATCCCCCGCACACACAGAAGGAGTGTCATGAGCGAGCTTTGCAAGGATCGCGTCGTCGTCATTACTGGCGCCGGTCGCGGCATCGGGCGCGAGTACGCGCTGCAATTTGCACGCGCCGGCGCACGCGTGGTGGTCAATGATCTGGGCGCCGCACCTGACGGCGCCGGCGCGGCAAGCGGCCCCGCACAGGCGGTGGTCGACGAAATCCTCGCGGCAGGCGGACAAGCCGTGGCCAATACCGACGACATCTCGGACTGGGACGGCGCGCAACGCCTGATCCAGACCGCCATCGACCACTTTGGCGGGCTGGACGTGCTCGTCAACAACGCCGGCATCCTGCGCGACCGTACCCTCGTCAATATGACGGAAGCGGACTGGGACTCCGTGATCCGCGTCCATCTGCGCGGCACCTTTGCACCGATGCGCCACGCCGCCGCTTACTGGCGCGACGAGGCCAAGGCCGGGCGCACCCGCGAGGCGCGCGTGATCAACACGAGTTCGTCGTCGGGCCTTTACGGCATCGTCGGCCAGACCAACTACGGCGCGGCCAAGGCGGGCATCGCCAATATGTCGATCGTTGCCGCACGGGAGCTGGAGCGCTACGGCGCCACCGTCAACGTGATCTACCCGACGGCCATGAGCCGCCTGACCGAAGACCTGTTCCGACAGAACGGCATGGCCGCGCAGGCGGAACAGACGCAGGCCGGCGGCGGCTTCGATCCGCTCGACGCCGGCAACGTCGCGCCGCTCGTGGTCTGGCTCGGCAGCACGCAATCCAGCACCATTACCGGACGCGTGTTCGGCGTGCGCGGCGGCGCCATCACGGTGGCCGAGGGCTGGCACGCCGGCCCTCGCATCGAGAAAGAGGGCCGCTGGCTGCCGGAGGAGTTGTCGGCGCACATCCCCGATCTGGTGGCCCGCGCCGCGCCCAACGCGCTGATCTCGGGCGAGATCCCGCACCGCGAGGGCGTTCCGGCATGACCCCGACTCCATCCCCCGTCGCGAAATTCACGCCGCAGCCGGTGCCCGGCACGCGCCCCTTCTGGGAAGGCACGCAGGCCGGCGAACTGCGCCTCCAGGTCTGCGACAGCTGCGGCACGCACGTGCTGTATCCACGCCCGCACTGCCACCAATGCGGTGCCGAGACCTTGTCGTGGGTCCGCGCCAGCGGCCGTGCGCGCCTGTATTCCTATGTGATCAGCCACCTGGCCATGCCGGGCTGGGCCGGCCAGACGCTCTACGTGATTGCCGTGGTGGAACTCGAGGAAGGCCCGCGCATGATGACGAATATCGTCGGCGTACCCGCCGACCCGGCGCACCTCGTGCTCGATATGCCGCTCGAAGTGGTGTTCGAGCCGCGCGGCGAGGTCATGCTGCCGCAGTTCAAGCCCCAGACGGAGGCCGCCCGATGAGCCGGCTCGACCAGATCATCGCCATTGCCGGCGCCGCCGAGACGGAACTGGGCGCCCTGCCCCACCTGTCCGAGATGGACCTGCGCGCCGACGCCGCGCGCCGCGCGCTGGCCGACGCCGGCCTCACGCTGGCCTCACGCTGGCCGATGTGGACGGCATCACGAGCGCCGTGGACAGCCCCATCGACGTCGCCCACTACCTCGGCATCACGCCCGCCTGGTACGACGGCACCTCGGTAGGCGGCTGCTCGTTCATGGTCCACGTGCGGCACGCCGCCGCCGCGATCCGCGCCGGACTCTGCAACACCGTGCTGGTGCTCCACGGCCAGTCCGGCCGCTCGCGTGTGGGCTGGCCGCCTCGCTCAGTGCCGCCATTCTCGATGCTGGGCCAGTTCGAGATGCCCTACGGCAGCGGCGCGCCGCCCAACACCTTCACGCTGCCGATGCTGCGCTACATGAAGGAGACCGGCACCACCCACGAGCAACTGGCCGAAGTGGTCGTGGCGCAGAGCCACTGGGCCGCCGGCAACCCGCGCGCCAGCCGCAACAAGCTGCTGACCGTGGACGACGTGATGGCGTCCCCGATGATCGCCTATCCGTTCCACAAGCTCGAATGCTGCGTGGTCACCGACGGCGGCGGGGCCCTGGTTATCACTACGGCGGAGCGCGCGCGCAACCTCCGGCGCGCGGACAGCCCGGTCTACCTGCTCGGCTCGGGCGAGGCCTGCGACAGCCCGCTAATCTCGATGATGGACGACATGACCAGCTCGAAGGCGTTCCGCCTGTCGAGCCGCCAGGCGTTCGCGGAGTCTGGCGTGAGCCACGCTGACATCGATCATCTGATGATCTACGACGCCTTCGCGCACCTGCCGCTCTACGGGCTGGCCGATCTCGGTTTCGTCGCGCACGGCGAAGCCGCGCGTTTCATCGAGGCCGGCCATACCCGCCCCGGCGGCAAGCTGCCGATGAACACCAATGGCGGCGGCATCCTGTACACGCATACCGGCATGTACGGCATGTTCGCGATCCTGGAGGCCGTGCGCCAGCTGCGCGGCGAGGCCTTCCGGCAGGTGGATGGCGTGCAGTGCAGTTTCGTGCAGGGGGTGGGCGGCATGTTCACGGCCGCCGCCGCGCTGGTGCTCGCCAACACGCTGCCATAGCTGGATGCCACCCGGAGACAACACGACCATGCAGAACGAAGACTGGACACACCTGGGCGACCGCGCGCGGCGGCACCCCGAGCGGATCGCCGTCATCAATGGCAGCAATGGCATCTCCCTGACCTACGGCGAGCTGGACCGGCGTGCCAACCGCCTCGCGCGGCGGCTCCAGCAAATGGGGCTGCGCCCGGGCGACCACATCGCCATGGTGCTGGAGAACAACCTCCGTTGTTTCGAAATCGGCTGGGCGGCCTTGCGCTCCGGGTTGCTCGTCACGCCGGTCAACCGGTTCCTGACGCCGGCCGAGGCGGCCTACATCGTCGAGGACAGCGAGTCGCGCGTGGTCATCAGTTCCCATGCCATGCGCGAGCTGGCCGAAGGGCTGACCGGGCTGATGCCGAACTGCTCCGCGCGGCTGATGGTGGACGGCACGATCGACGGCTGGGACAGCTACGAAGCTGTCGTCGCGACGGTCTCGGACGCCCCGCTCGACGCCGAAACCCTCGGTGCCCTGATGCTATACAGCTCGGGCACCACCGGACGCCCGAAGGGCATCGTGCGTGCCCAGCCTTCGACCCGGATGGCCGATTTCATCGACCCGTTCCGGCGCGGCCAACTGCGCCACTACGACTTCTCCGACGACATGGTCTACCTGTCGACGGCCCCGCTCTACCACGCGGCACCGCTGGCCTGGGCGCTGCAGCTGCAAGCCACGGGCGGCACCGCCGTGTTCATGGAGAAGTTCGAACCGCTCGCCGCGCTGGCGCTGATCGAGCGCTACCGTGTCACGCACAGCCAGTGGGTGCCGACCATGTTCGTCCGGCTGATGAAGCTGACCGAGCAGGAGCGGCACGGTTTCGACCTGTCGAGCCTGCGCATGGCCGTGCACTCGGCGGCGCCCTGCCCGGCCGACGTCAAGCTGCGCATGATCGAATGGTGGGGCCCCATCCTGCACGAGTACTACGGCTCCACCGAAGGCAGCGGGCTGACGATGATCGACAGTGCCGGCTATCTTGCGCATCCGGGCTCGGTCGGCCGCGAAGCCATCGGCAAGCTACACATCTGCAACGACGAGGGCGACGTCCTGCCCCCGGGGCAGCCGGGCCTGATCTACTTCGAGCGGGACACCCTGGCGTTCCACTACCACAACGATCCGGAGAAGACCGAGTCCGCGCGACATCCCCGGCATCGCAACTGGACCACGGTGGGCGACGTGGGCTATGTGGACGAGGAAGGCTACCTGTACCTGACCGACCGGAAGACGTTCATGATCATCTCCGGCGGCGTCAACATCTATCCCCAGGCGATCGAGGACGCGCTGGTCACGCACGAGAAGGTCGGGGACGTGGCGGTCATCGGCGTTCCGTGCGCCGAGATGGGCGAGCAGGTCAAGGCCATCATCGAGCCGGCACCAGGCATCGTGCCCAGCGCGGCGCTCGGCGAGGAGTTGATCGCCTACCTGCGCGGGAAGGTGGCGCGGTACATGATTCCGCGCTCGGTGGATTTCATCGACCGCATGCCCCGGTTGCCGACCGGCAAGCTGTACAAGCAGGCGCTGCGCGAGCGGTACCGCACCAGCCCCTGACGAAAACAGGCCCGCAAGGGCCTGTTTTCTTTCCTGCCACCGCTCGAACCGCCGCCGGCTCAGGCGCCCCGCCAGCCGGCAATCGCCTCGGGCGACAAGCCCCAGGCGGCCAGCGCGGCATCCACGCCGTCGGCATCGGGCGATTGCGGCGCCTGTGGCGGCGTCGGCATGGCCGAAGGCGTGCGGCTGAAGCGTGGCGCCGGCGCGGGCTGCACCACGCCATCCACCTCGACGAATGTGCCGCGCGCCTTCAGATGCGGGTGCGACGGCGCCTCGGCAAACGACAGGACCGGCGCAAAGCAGACATCGGTGCCTTCGAGCAGATCGCACCAAGCCGCGCGCGTGCGGGTGCGGAACGCGGCGGCGAGCACCTCGCGGGTATGCGGCCAGCTCGCGGTGTCCATCTGCGGGCCGATGGCGTCCGCCGGGATGCCCATGCGCTCCAGCAACTCGGCATGGAAGCGTGCCTCGATCGGGCCGATCGAAATCCATTTTCCGTCGGCGCAGGCGTAGACATCGTAGAACGGCGCGCCGGAGTCCAGGATGTTGGTGCCGCGTTCGGGCTGCCACTTCCCGGCCGCCGCCAGCCCAAAGAACGTCATCGCCATGGACGCGGTGCCGTCCACGACGGCCGCATCCACCACCTGCCCCTTCCCGGAGCCGCGCGCCTCGAGGATGGCGGCGAGCACGCCCATGGCCAGATAGAGCGCCCCGCCACTCATGTCGCCGAGCAGCGCCAGCGGCACGGAAGGCGGCTGTCCCTGCCGGCCGATGGCATCGAGCGTGCCGGTCAGCGAGATGTAGTTGATGTCGTGACCCGCCACCTGGGCGAGCGGCCCCTCCTGCCCCCAGCCCGTGATGCGGCCGTAGGCAAGCCGGGGATTGCGCGCCAGGCAGACGTCGGGGCCGAGCCCCAGCCGTTCCGTCACGCCGGGCCGGAAGCCCTCGATCAGCGCATCCGCGTCAGCCACGAGTTGCAGGACGCGCTCGACACTGGCCGGCTGCTTCAGGTCCAACGCAATCGATGTGCGATTGCGCAGCGTGAGGTTGTAGCGCAGCGGCTTGCTGACGCCGAGGTCCACCGGCGTCTCGCGTTCGATGCGAATCACCTCCGCCCCCATGTCGGCCAGCAGCATCGCCGCCATCGGCCCGGGGCCGATGCCGGCCAGCTCGACGATCCGTACGCCGGCCAGCGGCCCCTTGCGGTTCGCCTCCCCCATCTCAGCCCTCCATGGCCACTGCCGGCCGCTCGGCGACCAGACGCGTGCGGGCAAAGTCGAACAGCGTCGAAGCCGGCTCGGCCAGCAGCGCGCCGCCCAGCCGCGCAGCGCAGCGCGACTCCGTGCCCGCCGTGGTGCGCCATTCGTGCAGTCGGCGCGTGAACAGCCCCAGCACGTGTTCCTCGGTGATGCCGATGGCACCATGCACCGCGTGGGCGATGGCGGCGACGCGCGTGGCGGCCGCCGAGGTTCGCAGCTTGGCCGTCGCCGCGAGCAGCGGATCGGGCAGATATCCCGCGCTGGCCGCGCAGCCGAGCCGGGCCGCCAGCACCGCTGCCGCCACCTGCTCGGCCAGCACGCTCAACTCCTGTTGCACCGCCTGGAACTGGCCAATGGCGCGCCCGAACTGGCGGCGGTCGGTCGCGTAGGTCACGCCGAGCGCCTGGATGCGCTGCATGGCGCCCGCCATGCCCACGGCATGTAGCGCGTTGCAGAGCGTCTCGGCATCGGCCCCGGCGGCGGGAATACGCGCCACCGCCTGCGCCGAGCTGTGCCAGCGGACCGTGGCCGACACGCGCGGCCGGAAGGCACCGGGCTCGCGTTGCGCGCCTTCCGTCGGCATCAGCCACCAGGCGTCGTTTCGACTCAGCAATACATGGTCGGCCAGCGCCGCGCCGGGCACGTCCGGGCAGACGATCTGTCCGCCGACCTCCAGCGCGAGCGGGGCGATGGCGATGGCACCCGGGCCCCCCGTGATGCCGGCCGAGGCCAGGATGGCTCGCGCCACGGCGGTTTCGGCAAACGGCAGCGGCAGTCCGGCACGCGCCGCGGCCAGCGCCAGCGGGAACAAGTCGGACAGCGACAGCCCGGCGCCGCCACTCGCCTCGGGCAAGAGCGCGTCGGTGTAGCCGAGCGCGTCGATGCGCGCCCAGAGGTCGGCGGCGCCCTCGCCAGCTTCGGTCCGGCGCAGTTGTTCGTCGTCGCAGAGATCGAGCAGGGGCCGCTCGAATCCTTCCAGCAGGGAATCGGTCATCAAACCATCTCCAGTATCAGCGTAATCCGAGGCTGCGGGCGATGATGCCGCGCAGGATCTGGCGCGTGCCGCCGCGCAGCGAGTAGCTTGGGGCGAGCTGCATCACGTAGGCCAGCGTGCGTGCGAGCGCGGGCGATGGCACCTGCGCGTCGCGCTCGAGCGCCGTCTGGATCCAGTCGGGCATCGCCTGTTCAAATTCGGTGCCGAGGTCCTTGACCAGCGCGGCCTCCTGCTCGGGGTTCTCGCCCCGGTTCAGCTTGTCGGCCACGGCCAGCGACATCGCACGCAGCACCGCCAGATTGCCGACGATCCGGCCCGCGAGTTCGGTGGATGCCAGCGACACCTCGCCCGCCGCGCGAACCTCCGCCAGCCATGTTTCCGCCAGCACCAGGCTCGAATAGATGCGCTCGGGGCCGCTGCGCTCGAAAGCCAGCTCCGCCGTCACCTGCTTCCAGCCCGAGCCCTCCTCGCCAATCAGCGCGTCGGCGGGCAGTTGCACGTCCTCGAACAGCACTTCGCAGAAGTGGGCGTCGCCGGCCACGTCGCGGATGGGGCGGATCGTGATGCCGGGCAGCGAGAGGTCGATGACGACCTGCGACAAGCCCTGGTGGCGATCCTCGGTCACGCCCGACGTGCGAACCAGTGCCACCATGTACTGCGAGCGATGCGCGTTGGTCGTCCAGATCTTGCGGCCGTTGAGCAGCCAGCCCGCGTCGTTGCGCGTGGCCCGGGTGCGCACGCTGGCGAGATCGGAGCCCGTATCGGGCTCACTCATGCCGATGCAGAAGAACGCTTCGCCGCGAATGATGCGCGGCACGTAGAAGTCACGCTGCGCCGGCGTGCCGTAGCGCAGGATCAGTGGCGCGGTCTGCCGGTCGGCGATCCAGTGGGCGGAGACCGGCGCGCCGGCAGCGAGCAATTCCTCGAGTAGCACGAAGCGCGCGAAGCCGCTGCGGCCACCGCCGCCGTATTCCCGTGGCAGGGTCAGGCCGATCCAGCCCTGTGCGGCGAGCGCCTGGCTGAAGCTGGCATCGAAGCCAAGCCATGAGCGGGAGCGGACCTCGGGTGCGACGTCGCGCATCGCCGAGCGCAGGAAGGCGCGCACCGGTGCACGCAGGGCCTCGTCCTCGGGCGGGATCGCAATCAGGCCGGGTGTGGGAAGCAAAGTCGTCAAGATGGCTCCGGTTTTTGCATGGCCGGCAGGCCGCCTGTTGCGGTGCCGGGATGGCATAATCTATGGCCCCCGCCCGGCCGCGTCCAATACCGGATAGAGACCGCCCGATACGCCAGCCGTATTGCCAACCGCCCTTCTTCGCGCCCATGGAGCTTCGTCAACTCAGGCAAGTCCTCATTCTTGCGGAAACGCTGAACTTTCACCGTGCCGCCGAAAAACTGCACATGGCGCAGCCGCCGCTTTCCACGTCGATCCGCAAGCTCGAGGAAGAGCTGGGCGTGACGCTGTTCGATCGATTGCCGTCGGGCCTGCGCCTGACGCCGGCGGGCGAGGTGGTGCTGCGCAACGCGCGCCGCACGCTGTTCTATTCGGAGGAAGTGCGCCGTGCCGCGCGCGAGGGCGAAGCGGGCGAGCAAGGCATGCTGCGGCTGGGGTTCATCGGATCGGCCACGTACTCAGTGATGCCGGAACTGCTGCGTACGTATCGGCGACAGTACCCGGGCGTGGACCTCGCCATCGAGGAATCGACGACCGTGGAACTGCTGAGCCGGCTCGAGGACCACTCGCTCGACGTGGCGCTGGTGCGCTACCCGGTGCTCGAACCCACCAATGCCGAACTGACCCTGCTGCAGCGCGACCACTTCATGCTGGCCGTCAGCACGGACTCGCCGCTGGCCGCACAGGCGGACATCGCCCTATCCGAACTGGGGGATGTGCCCTTCATCATGTACTCGCGCACGCGGGTGCCGTCGATGCACATGCTGATCACCTGCGCGCTGCACGGCGCCGGCATCAAGCCGCGCATCGCGCAGGAAGCGGTGCAGGTGCAATCGATCCTGAGTCTGGTGGATAGCGGGCTGGGCGTGGCGCTGGTGCCGAACAACGCGGTCAAGTACGCCGGCACCGGCGTGCGGCTGCTGCGGTTGCGGGACTGGCCCATGCAACAGGCCATGGGCGTTGCACTCGCCACGCTGCCGGATGCGATGACCGCCACGGCGAGCAATTTCGTCGCCGTCGCCCGCAGCATCGCTGCAGCGGGCTTGGCGGGCGAGGCTGGCGGCACTACTCCTGGTGGATATTCGCCGTCTTGACGATGCGCCGTGTCCGCTCGATCTCGCTGACCTGGAAATCGCGGAACTGCTGTGGAGTGGCCGGGAACACCGTGCCGCCCATCGTCTCGATGAAACGCGCGCTTTCCTGCGTCGCAAGGAGATCACCCACCGCCTTGGCAATCCGGTCGACCACGGCCTGCGGCGTCTTGGCCGGCAGGAACACGCCGGTCCAGGCGAACGCCTCGTAGCCCTTGCTGCCGGTCTCGGCGATGGTGGGCACGCCGGGCAGCTCCTTGAGCCGTTCCGGGCTGCCTACCGCCAGCGCGCGCACCTTGCCGGCTCGCACCAGCGGCATCACGGCGCTCACCTCCGCCATCGTGTAATCCACGCTCCCGCCGGCGAGGTCGCTCATGGCGAGCGACGTCCCCTTGTACGGCACGGGCATGGCGCGGATACCACGCGTTTCGTGGAACAGTTCCAGCGCCACCTGATAGGTCGGCGTGCCGGCTGCGTAGTTCAGCTTGCCCGGCGCGTTGCGCGCGGCCGTGACCAGTCCGTCGAGCGTCGTGTACGGCGAGCTGGCGGGCACCGCCAGCACCATCGGGAACCGCGCGATGCGCGCCACGGGCACGAAGTCCTTGATCGGGTCATAAGGCAGCTGGCGGAAGACTGCCGCGTTGGTCACCATCGGCGAGTTGCTGGCGACGAACATCGTGTAGCCGTCCGGTGCCGACTCGGCTACCTGGCGCGCGGCAATGAAACTGTTGGCGCCCGGCTTGTTCTCGACCACGAAGGGCTGGCCGAACTTCTCGGTCAGGTGCTTGCCGATAAAACGCGCGGTGGTGTCGGCGCCGCTGCCGGGCGGCAGCGATACCACGATCTTGACCGGCCGGTCTGGGTAGTCCGCGGCGGCGGCGGCGCCGCTGGTCGCGCAAAGCATGGCGGCCATGCACAGGCCCGCGATTTGTCGATGCATTGTTGTCTCCATTATGGTCATGTGCCGACCGGCGACGGCCGGCTGGTGTGACGCTAGCGCTTCAGGAAACCGTCGAGCGCGGCCTCGTGCTCCTCGGTATGGTGCGCCAGCGCCTGGAAGCCGGCGGACATTTCGAGCAGCGTGGCGAGGCTGGTTTGCTGGCCTTCGCGCAGCAGCCGCTTGGTCATGCGCAGCGCGTGCCCCGGGTTGGCGGCGATTCGCCCCGCCAGCGACATGGCGGCCGGCATCAACTCGTCCGCAGGCACCACGCGCGAGACCAGCCCCCACGCCAGCGCCTGCTGCGCATCGATCGCCTCGCCCGTGAACGACATCTCGCAGGCGCGCGACATGCCCACGGCACGCGGCAGCAGCCACGCCCCGCCATCGCCGGGTAGCAATCCCAACTTGGCGAAGCTCTCCGCGAACACGGCCTTGTCCGAGGCAATCCGGATATCGCACATGCACGCGAGGTCATTGCCGGCACCGTACGCGGGGCCGTTCACGGCGGCGATCGTCGGCACCTCAAGCGCCTGCAATGCCAGCGGCAGCCGCTGGATGCCGTTCCGGTACGCGTAACGGCTATTCGCAGGCACGCCCAGCCCGGTGCCGACGGTATCGCGCAGCGTCTTCAAGTTACCGCCTGACGAGAACGCCGGGCCCGCCCCGGTCAGCACCAGCACACGCACCGAGAGGTCGTCGTTGATCGCCTGGCACAGGTCGACGATGCTCTCTATCGCATCGTCATCCGACAAGGCGTTGCGGGTCTGCGGGCGGTTCATCGTGGCAACGGCCACGTGTCCGATGGTTTCGATCTTGAGGAAGTCGCTCATGCTTGGATTCTGATTTCGGTAAGGGGACGAAAGGCAGCCCTGCAGCCGCCGGCTATTCCTTCTCCACGCCGGCCGACCGCGCGGCGACGCTTCATATCCATCTGTTGCCTCCTCAGTAGGACTTCGGCAGGCCAAGCACCTTCTCGGCCACGAAGCACAGGATCAGCTGCGGGCTGATCGGTGCGATGCGGGGAATCAGCGCTTCGCGCAGATAGCGCTCCACGTGATACTCCTTGGCATAGCCATAGCCGCCGTGCGTCATCACCGCCGTCTGGCAGGACTTGTAGCAGGCCTCGGCCGCGAGGTACTTGGCCGCATTGGCCTCCGCGCCGCAGGGCTCGCCGCGATCGAACTTCGCAGCCGCGTTGAGCACCATCAGGTTGGCGGCTTCCAGCTCCATCCAGCATTCGGCCAGTGGATGCTGGATGCCCTGGTTCTTGCCGATCTGGCGGTCGAACACGATACGTTCCTTGGCGTACTGCGTGGCCCGCGCCAGCGCCACGCGCCCGAGCCCAACCGCTTCCGCCGCCACCAGGATCCGTTCGGCGTTCATGCCATGCAGGATGTACTGGAACCCCTTGCCCTCTTCGCCGATGCGGTCCTCCACGGGCACCTTGAGGCCGTCGATAAAGACTTGGTTGGTGTCGACAGCCTTGCGGCCCATCTTGTCGATCTCGCGGGTCTCCACGTGGTTCCGGTCGATGGTCGTGTAGAACAGGCTCAGGCCTTCCGTCTTGCTCTTGATGGCCTCCAGCGGCGTGGTGCGCGCCAGGATCAGCATCTTCTCCACGCAACTGGCGGTGGAGATGAAGGTCTTGGCGCCGTTCAGCACGTAGTGATCGCCGTGCCGGTCCGCGCGCGTCTTCAGTTGCGTAGTGTTGAGGCCGGTGTTGGGCTCGGTCACGGCGAAGCAGGCCCGCTCGCTGCCCTGAATCAGGGGCGGCAGCATGCGTTGCTTCTGCGCCTCGCTGCCGAAGACCACCACCGGGTTCAGGCCGAAGATGTTCATGTGCACGGCCGAAGCCCCGCTCATGCCGGCACCGGATTCGGCGATGGCCTGCATCATGATGGCGGCCTCGGTAATGCCGAGGCCCGAACCACCGTAGGCTTGCGGGATGCAGATGCCCAGCCAACCGTCCCTGGCGAGCGCCTGATGGAAATCGGTCGGAAAGCCGCCGACCTTGTCCTTCTCCAGCCAATACTCGGCGTCAAAGCGCTCGCAGACCTTCAGGATGGCCTCGCGAATCTCGCGATGTTCGGGGGAATGATCGAAGGTCATGCTCATGCCACCTCCACCGCCATGGCCGTGGCTTCTCCGCCACCCAGGCACAGACTCGCCACGCCACGGCGCAGCCCCCGTTCGCGCAGCGCATGGACCAGCGTCACAAGCAGCCGGGCGCCCGTCGCGCCGACCGGATGGCCCAGCGCGCAGGCGCCGCCGTTCACGTTGACGCGCGCATGCGGCAGGTTCAGTTCGCGCATGGCGAGCAGCGTCACCACCGCAAAGGCCTCATTGATTTCGAACAGGTCGACGTCGCCAGCCTGCCAGCCGGCCTTGTCCAGCACGCGGCGAATGGCGCCGACCGGCGCCATCGAGAACTGCCCCGGCGGCAGCGCATGCGTGGCGAGCGCGGTGATCCGGGCCAGCGGCACGATGCCTTTTGCCCGCGCATCTGCCTCGCGCATCATGACCAGCGCGGCGGCGCCGTCTGAAATCGACGACGCGTTGCCTGGCGTCACCGTGCCCTCGGTGCGGAAGGCGGGCGACAGACGTGGGATCTTGTCGATGTCGCAGCGCGCCGGGGTCTCGTCATCGCGCAGCGGCTCGCGATTGCGGCTCTTCCCCGACTTCGGCGACAGCTCGACGATCTCCGCCACAAAGCGGCCTTCGCGCACCGCAGCCTGCGCACGCGCCACGCTTTCGGCGGCGAACGCATCCTGCGCCGCGCGCGAGATGCCAGCCTGTTCGGCGGTCAGGTCGGCGTAATAGCCCATCAGATGGCCTTCATACGCGTCCTCAAGACCATCGCGATACATATGGTCCAGGAACTGCCCGTGGCCGAGGCGGTAGCCCTGCCGGCCGCGCGGCACGAGGTGCGGCGCGTTGGTCATCGACTCCATGCCGCCCGCCACCGCCACCGTGCAACTGCCGGCGCGCAGCAGGTCATGCGCCAGCATGGCTGCCTTCATGCCGGACCCGCACATCTTGCTGATCGTCGTGGCCGGCACCGATGGCGGCAATCCCGCCGCAAGCACGGCCTGCCGGGCCGGGGCCTGGCCAAGGCCGGCGAACAGGCAACAGCCCATGATGGCTTCGTCGACGCTATCGGCCGACACCCCTGCCTGCGCCACGGCGGAGGCAATGGCGGCAGCGCCAAGCTCGGGCGCCGAGAACGTCGATAAAGCGCCCTGGAACGCGCCGATGGGCGTGCGCTGCGCGCCCACGATGACAATGGATGAATCTTGCTCGTGCATCACTGCATCTCCTGGAACGATGTCTTGGGGGTGGATGCCCGATCAGGCGTCCGCGACGAGGGTCGCGGCCGACGCCGCCATGGCCTCGATCTCCGCCGGGCTGTAGCCGGCTTCCGCCAGCACCTCGGCGCTGTGCTGGCCAAGCCGGGGGGCTTGCCGGGCGATATGCGGCTGGGACTTCGACCACCGTGACGGCACCGCCATCGAGCGCATGCGGCCTTCGCTCGGATGCTCGACCATCTCGAAGAACCCCACCGCCTGCAGGTGCGGGTCGTTCATCAGCGAGTCGAGCGTGTGCATGGGCATGACTGGGATGTCGGCCGCTTCGAGCACCGCCGTCCATTCCGCCGACGTGCGCGTGGCCATCACCTCGGCCAGCATCCGGTACAACTCGTGGATGTGCTTCGTGCGCTCGCCGATCGAGTGGAAGCGCGGGTCGTTCGTCATGACGTCGGGCTGGCCGATCAGCGCGAAGAACGTTTTCCACTGCTTGTCGTTGTAGACCATCACGCACAGGTAGCCGTCACGCGTGCGGTATGGCTTGCGGTTGTCGTTCAGCAGGCGCGCGTAGCCGGCGGGGCCGATTGGCGGATCGAAGGTCGCGCCGTACATGTGATCGCCCAATACGAACTGCGCCATGGTCTCAAACATCGGCACTTCGATCGACTGGCCTTCACCGGTGCGGGTGCGGTAGAGCAGCGCGGCCGTCACCGCGTTGGCGGCGCTCATGCCGACGATGCGGTCCGCCATGGCGTTCGGCGCGTAGCGCGGCTCTTCGGAGCCGGCCAGCGTGCTCAGCGCCGGGATGCCCACGGCGCCCTGGATCAGGTCGTCATAGGCCGGCTTGGCCGCGTAGGGACCGCGCTGGCCGTAGCCGTAGACACCCACGTAGACGATGCGCGGATTGACCGCCGCGATGTCCGCGTAGCCGAGCCGCAGGCGCTGCATGGCCTGCGGGCGGACGTTATAGATCAGCACATCGGCGTCAGCGGCCAGGCGCAGCAGCGCATCACGCCCGGCTGGCTGCTTGAGATCCAGCACCACGCTGCGCTTGTTGCGGTTGGCATGGAGAAAAACGCCCGCCATGCCGGGATTGCGGGCAGGACCGATGCCACGCACGGTGTCGCCGCCGGGCGGCTCGATCTTGATGATGTCCGCGCCGAGATCGCCAAGGATCTGGGTGGCGTACGGTCCCATCAACACCGTGGTCAGGTCCAGGATGCGTATCCCGGCCAGCGGCCCGTTACTCTCCTTGCCGTCCTTGCCGTCCTTGCCAACTGCGCCCGTGGCGCGTGCAGTACCTTCCACCTCCATCGCAATCTCCTCGAAACGATGGATCGCATGCTACGGACGCACCCCGGCCGCGACAAATACCGTCTTCATGTCGCCCGATACCTGCTTCGTATCGATCACCCCGTTCCCCGCCCCTACCCATGTTGGGGAGGGTGGCGGAGGGGGCCCCACCGCTATGCTCGTTTCCCTGATCCGACCAACAGCCAGCAGGGAGCCGTGCATGGACTTGCGATTCACCCGAGCCGAACAGGATTTCCGCGAGGAAGTCCGCGCTTTCGTGCGGAGCCAGTTGCCCGCCGACATCGCCGACAAAGTCCGCAATCACCAGCGTCTGGAAAAGGACGACTTCGTGCGGTGGCATCGCATCCTCCAGGCGCACGGCTGGGGGGCGCCGAACTGGCCGGTCGAGTACGGCGGCACCGGCTGGAACGCCATCCAGCGGCTGATCTTCGAGATCGAGACCTTCCACGGCGACGCCCCGCGCCTGCTGCCGACCGGCCTGGCCATGATCGGGCCGGTGTTGCAGAAGTACGGCAACGCGGCGCAGAAGGCCCGCTTCCTGCCGCGCATCCCCACCATGGAAGACTTCTGGTGCCAGGGCTACTCGGAGCCCGGCGCGGGGTCCGACCTCGCCTCGCTGAAGATGCGCGCCGTGCGCCAGGGCGACCGCTACATCGTGAGCGGCCAGAAGACGTGGACGTCGTATGCGCAATATGCCGACTGGATTTTCTGCCTCGTCCGCACCGATGGCGAGGCCAAGCTCCAGGACGGCATCTCGATGCTGCTGATCGACATGAAGAGCCCCGGCGTGACGATCCGTCCCATTACCACCCTCGACGGGGGCCACGACGTCAACGAAACGTGGTTCGAAGACGTGGAGGTGCCGGTCGAGAACCTGGTGGGCGAGGAGAACCGCGGCTGGACCTACGCGAAGTACCTGCTGGGCCATGAGCGCACTTCCATCGCCGGCATCGGCCATTGCCATCGCGAGATGCGCCTGCTCAAGCACTACGCCACCGAGGCTACCGACGGCAAGGGCCGGCGGATGATCGACGATGTGCGCATGCGCGACAAGATCGCCCGGCTTGAGATGGACCTGATGGCCATGGAAATGCTCCTGCTGCGCGTGGCCACGCAGGAAGGTAGCCGTGGGCCCGGTCCGGAAGCCTCGATCCTGAAGATCCGCGGCTCCGAGCTGCAGCAGGACATCGCCATGCTGCAACTGGAGGTGGCGGGCCCGAACGCGTGGCCGTACGCGCCGGAGTGGCGCGAGGCGGGCACCGTCCAGCCGGTCAGCGGGCCGGATTGGGCATCGCCGGCTGCGGCCACCTACTTCGATACGCGCAAGACATCGATCTACGGCGGCGCCAACGAAGTGCAGAAGAACATCATCGCCAAGATGATCATCGGATTCTGAAGGGAGACACAGGCATGGACTTCCAATACAGCGAAGAACAGCAGATGCTGGCGGACAGCCTGCGGCGTTTCGTCGAGACCGAGTATCCGTTTGCGCGGCGCCGGGAGATTGCTCGCCAGGGTGGCGCGTTCGATCGCGGCATCTGGGCCGCACTGGCGGAGATGGGTGTGCTGGGCCTCACCGTGTCGACCGACTTCGGCGGCTTTGGCGAAGGCCCGGCCAGCCAGCTGGTGGTGCACCAGGAACTGGGGCGCGGGCTGGTGCTGGAACCTGTGATCCCGAGCGCGGTGGTCGGCACGGCCGTGCTCGGCAACTATGGCAGCGCGGCGCAACAGGCGGCATGGCTGCCGGCGCTTGCCAGCGGCGAGCGCGTGCTCGCCCTCGCCTATCTCGAACCGGGCACGCGCTATCGGCCGGAAGCCGCGCAGGCGACGGCCGTGCGTGACGGTGATAGCTATCGGCTCGATGGCATCAAATCGCTGGTCTGGCATGGCGATGCGGCGGACACCTATCTGGTCTGCGCGCGGGTCCCGGCGCCTGAGGGCGATCTCGCGCTGTTCCTCGTGCCGCGCGACACAGAAGGGCTGCACGTCACCAGCTATCCGACCATGGATGGCCTGCGCGGCGCCGACCTGCGGCTGCAAGGCGTGACAGTGCCAGCCGCCGCGCGGATCGGACAGGCGGAAATCGGCTTGGCTGCGCTCGAACATGGGCTCGACCACGGTATCGCCGCACAGTGCGCCGCTGCAGTAGGTGCGATGGAGCGCCTGATCGAACTGACGGGCGAATACCTTCGCACGCGCCGGCAGTTCGGCACGCCGCTCGCCACGTTCCAGGCCCTGCAGCACCGCATGGCCGAGATGCTGGTGCACAAGGAACTCGCGCTGTCGATGGCCTACGTTGCGGTACAGGCGCTCGACGAGACCGACGCTGCCGCGCGCAGGCGCATGCTTGCCGGTGCCAAGGTGGTGGTGGCCCGGGCGGCGCGCTTCATCGGCCAGCAAGCCGTTCAACTCCACGGCGGCATGGGCATGACCGACGAACTGGAGGTCGGCGACTACTTCAAGCAGCTCGCCATGGTGGACGTGTTGTTCGGCGATACGGACTTCCACATGGAACGCTACGGCGAGGCCATGGCAGGCACGCGCGGCTGAACACCACGAAACGTGGCGTAACGCACTTGCATATCGATAGTGGTGTACTACGCTAGACACTTCCCCATCAAAAGTGTCTAGCGCGTCATGACTGACACCGACTCGTCTTAGCGCTCCACCCTCCCGAATCCGGCTCCAGATACCGCATCCCCCGACAGGTTCCCCCGTCGGGGGACGGGGTCGCTTATCGCGTTTTTTCACACCGCAGCCCAACACGCGCCAGCGGGGCGAGGGCACGCCCGTGCGCGACGACATGCCAACGCCCAAACAGCTTGCAGCACTGCAGTCCGAGCCCTCGGGCTCGTTCTTTCACGTCGTAGTTCCGGAGGAAAGATCGTGTTGCGCATCCAGAAAACCCCGCTGGCGCTGGCCACCGCCGTTGCCAGTACCCTGCTGATCGCTTCATGCGGCGGCAGCGACGACAAGCCCGCCACACCCCCCACCACCCCAACCACCCCACAGGCCGATACCAGTTGCCAGGTACTGGCCAGCGACGGCAGCACGGTCGTGGTGGGATCGAACCAGCCCGGCGACCCTTCCCTGCCCGAGCCGGCGTCCGGCTACCGCAAGGGGCTCAAGCCCGTCTACGCGAAGACCTATATGGTGTCGTCGTCGAACGCCTATGCCAGCGCGGCCGGCTGCGCGGTGCTCAAGAAAGGCGGCAGCGCAGCAGACGCCGCAGTGGCCGTCCAGTCCGTGCTCGGGCTGACCGTGCCGGAAGCCACCGGCATGGGCTCGGGCGGCTTCATGCTCTACTACGACGCCCGCACGCGCGCCGTGCAGGCCTACGATGGCCGGGAATCGGCGCCGGCCGCCGCCACCGAGAACTATCTGCGCTATATCGACGACGCCACCAACACGAACCCGCCCGTGCCGAGCGCCCGCGCCAGCGGCCGTTCGATCGGCACCGTCGGCATCCCGCGCCTGATCGAACGCGTGCAGAAGGAGCATGGCAAGCTCGCGTGGAAGGACCTGTTCGGGGATGCCATCACGCTGGCCACCAACGGGTTTCCGATCGGCGGACGGCTGGCCGCCGCCATCCAGAGCAACGCCACGTCGCTCAAGCGTGACCCCGAAGCCTTGGCCTACTTCTTCAACGCCGACAGCACGCCCAAGGCGCTCGGCACGGTGCTGAAGAATCCGGCCTACGCCAACACCCTGACGCAGATGGCTGCCAACGGGGCCAATGCGATCTACACGGGCCAGATCGCCAGCGACATCATCGCCAAGATCGGCACGACGGCCGCCACGGACGGCTCGGCGATCACGCCGGGCAAGACCACGCTGGCCGATCTGGCCAACTATCAGGCCAAGCAGCGCGACCCGGTCTGCATCACGTATCGCGCGTACTGGATCTGCGGGGCGCCGCCGCCGACGTCGGGCGGGATCACGGTGCTGTCGGCGATGGGGATTCTCGAGAACTTCGACCTCGCCGCGCTGAAGCCGACCGCCATCGACGGCGAAGGCGGCAAGCCCACCGTGCTCGGCGTGCACTTCGTCAGCGAAGCCGAACGGCTGGCCTACGCCGACCGTGACAAGTACGTGGCCGATACCGACTTCGTCCCCCTGCCCGGCGGCTCCGCCAACACCATGCTGAACAAGCCGTACCTGGCCTCCCGCGCGGCGCTGATCTCGCCGACGGTCAGCATGGGCACGGCCACGGCTGGGAACCTCGGTTCGGTGCCCCTCGGCGTGGCGTCGCTGATCGAGCACGGCACGAACCAGTTCACGATCGTCGATGCGGACGGCAGCGTGGTCAGCGCGACCACGTCGGTTGAATCGAGCATGGGGTCGTTCCACATGACCAACGGCTTCCTGCTCAACAACCAGCTGACCGACTTTTCGGCCCAGCCGACCGACAGCGGCGGCATACCGGTGGCCAACCGGGTGCAGCCCGGCAAGCGGCCGCGCAGCTCGATGGCGCCGACGATGGTGTTCCGTCAGGCCGCAGATGGGTCGATTGGCGACTTCCTGATGGCCACCGGCTCGCCGGGCGGCGGCACGATCCCGCAATACGTCGTGAAGACGCTCGTGGGTGTGCTCGACTGGGGGCTCGACGCCCAGCAGTCCTCGGGCCTCGTCGACTTCGGTGCCAGCAACAACCCAAGCACCACGGTCGGGGGCGAGCATCCGAACATCGACGCCACAAGCAACGGCGGCAACGATCCGCTGGTCACGGGCCTGCGTGCCTTGGGCCATACGGTATCGATCGGCGCGCAGGCGAGCGGGGTCAACACGGTCCTGCGCAGCCAGTCAGGCGGCGCGGCGGGGTGGATGGGCGGCACGGATCCGCGCCGTGAAGGGGTGGTCCTCGGGGATACGTTCAATCCTTGAGCGGGATGGCAAAAGGGGGAGCGGGCTCGCGCCCCTCCCCCTCCATGGATTCATCCGGTCCGGCCTGGGACTTGTGGTCCCGGGCCGGGCGATGCTGTTAGCGCCGCACCTTGTCCGGCGCCGGCAGCTTCTGGCCAGAGTCCGCCAGAGACGCCTCCAGGCGGCGAATTTCCTGCCGCAGCTTCGCCAACTGGCTGCGCGCGCTGCGGTTGTCGGCCTCTCGGGCGTCGTTGTCGGCGCGGAACGTCTTCTGGTCCTCGGCGAACTGCTCACGCTGCGCCTGCTCGGCGCGCAGTTCAGTGGCCAGCGCGTCCGCCTGGGCTTCCGCACTCTGGATCGCCCGCTCGTACTGGCGCTGCTCCGTCGCCAGCACTTGCCGGCGGATCGCCTGATCGGCCAGCGCCGCGCTCTGCGCGGTGGCCTTGCGGTATGCCGATTCCGCGCTCGCCAGCGAGCTGAAACGCGACACGCGCCACAGCTTGTTCTGGTAGAGCAGCCCGACGTAGCAGACCACTTCATCTTCCGCCAGCATCAGGGTCGTGGCGTACTCGCCATTGGCGCTCGCGCGCAGTTCGCGAACTGATTTGTCCTTGATCCGCTGCTGAAGCTCCGCCACAAGGCGCGTCCGCGACGCATCGGACGGCCGGTCCGCCTCCACAGCCGGCCCTTCGGCTGCCATCGGATCGGTACTGGCCCATGCACCGGCGCCACACAATGCCAGGCTTGCCGCGAGGAGGCCGGCGAGCAGTCGGGGGAAATAGGTTTTTTCGAGCATATTATTGGTGTTAGGACCTCGGGTGATCCACGGCTAACGGCAGGTTCGGAGAATACTTGAGACTTACCCGTCACGCAGAATCGGCTAGGGAAAACACTGAGTTTGCATACGAATGCAAGAAAGTTACTGTGCATACGTATGCACAACCAACCTCGGAACTCCCCATGATTCGCTACCTCAAGCGTGGACGTGACGTCCAGGCGCGTGCCAATGACGACAGCGCTGTTCGCAATACCGTCGAAGGCATCATCCGCGACATCGAAGCGCGCGGCGATGCGGCCGTGCGCGAATACAGCAAGAAGTTCGATAACTGGGACCCCCAGGATTTCCGTCTGCCGCAGGCCGCCATTGAGAAGGCGATGAACAGCCTCTCGGCGCGCGAACTGGAGGACATCCGCTTCGCGCAGGCACAGGTTCGCAACTTCGCACAGATCCAGCGTGACTCCATGCTCGACGTCGAGGTCGAAACCCGCCCCGGCGTGTTCCTGGGCCACCGCCATATTCCGGTCAATGCGGTCGGCTGCTACATCCCGGGTGGCAAGTATCCGCTGCTGGCCTCGGCCCACATGAGCGTCCTGACCGCCAAGGTCGCCGGCGTCAAGCGCGTGGTGGCGACGGCGCCCCCCTTCCACGGCGAGCCGCACCCGGCGATCGTCGCCGCCATGCACATGGCGGGCGCGGACGAGATCCTGGTGCTGGGCGGCGTGCAGGCGGTGGTGGCGATGGCCGTCGGCACCTCCAGCATCGCACCCGTGGACATGCTGGTCGGTCCGGGCAATATGTTCGTGGCGGAAGCCAAGCGCCAGCTGTTCGGCCGTGTCGGCATCGACCTGTTCGCCGGTCCCACTGAAACGCTGGTCATTGCCGACGACTCGGTAGACGGCGAAATCTGTGCGGTCGACTTGCTGGGCCAGGCCGAGCACGGTCTGACCTCGCCGGCGGTTCTGCTGACAGATAGCGAAGCGCTGGCGCACGCCACCATGGCCGAAATCGAGCGGCAACTCAAGATCCTGCCGACGGCGGAGATCGCCGGCAAGGCCTGGGCGGACTTTGGCGAGGTGATCGTCTGCGATACGCGTGAAGAGATGCTACTGAAGGCGGATGAGATCGCCTCGGAGCACGTGCAGGTGATGACCCGCGATCCCGACTGGTTCCTGAACCAGATGACCAACTACGGCGCGCTGTTCCTGGGACCGCGCACCAATGTCGCCTTTGGCGACAAGGTCATCGGTACCAATCACACGCTGCCCACCAACAAGGCGGCGCGTTATACCGGCGGCCTGTGGGTCGGCAAATTCCTGAAGACCTGCACGTTCCAGCGCGTGACGACGGATGCCGCCAGCGCCGAGATCGGCGAATACTGCTCGCGCCTGTGCCATATGGAGAACTTCGCGGGCCATGGCGAGCAGGCCAATATCCGCGTGCGCCGCTACGGCGAACGTCCCGAAGTGCCGTGGTACGCGCCGGTGCCGGCGTTGCAGGGGTGACAGCCGTGACGCCATTGCCGGCATTCGGCGGCTTTCGTCTCGATGGCAAGCGCGCCCTCGTCACCGGCGGAGGCCGCGGCCTGGGGTTGGCGGCGGCCGTGGCACTGGCACAGGCTGGTGCCGAGGTCACCCTGGCCGCCCGGTCCGGGGCCGAGCTGGAGGCCGCTTGCGCCGCCATTCGTGCGCAAGGCGGCAGCGCCGACTTCATGGTGCTGGACGTCACGGACCCCTCGGCTGTCGAGCGCGCGATCAGCAGCCGCCCGCCGTTCCAGATCCTCGTCAACAACGCGGGCATGAATCGGCCCAAACTGCTGACCGAAACGTCCGACGAAGACATCGACGCGGTCTTTGCGCTGAACGTAAAGGCGACCTTCTATGTCTCCCGCGAAGTGGCGCGCAGCCTGCAGGCGGCGGGCCTGCCCGGTTCTTTCATCAACGTCTCCTCGCAGATGGGGCACGTGGGCAGCCCGCGCCGTGCGCTCTACTGCGCCAGCAAGCATGCGATCGAGGGCATGAGCAAGGCCCTGGCCTGGGAGCTGGGACCGGCGGGCATCCGCGTCAATACGCTCTGCCCTACCTTTATCGAGACGACGCTCACCGCGCCGATGTTCGAGGACCCGTCGTTTCGCCGCTTTGTGCTCGACAAGATCGCGCTGGGCCGGCTGGGTCGGATCGACGAGGTGATGGGTCCGGTGGTGTTCCTCGCCAGCGACGCTTCCAGCCTGATGACGGGCAGCGCGCTGATGCTTGACGGGGGATGGACAGCGGCATGAAAAAAGTCACCGCCCACGACGTGGCCCGCCTGGCGGAAGTCTCGCAGTCCGCCGTCAGCCGCACCTTCACGCCCGGCGCCAGCGTGGCGCCCGAAACGCGTGAGCGTATCGAGACCGCCGCCCGCAAGCTCGGCTACCGGCCCAATGCCATCGCCCGCAGCCTGATCACCCGCCGCAGCCGGATCATCGGCCTGGTCATGAGCTATCTGGAGAACCAGTTCTACCCCGTGGTCATCGAACGCCTGTGCCAGGCGCTGCAGCAGGATGGCTATCACGTGCTGCTGTTTATCAGCGAGACGGAAGAGGCCGACAACGTCCTGGCGGACATCCTCCAGTATCAGGTCGATGGCATCGTGATGGCCTCCACGACGCTGTCGTCGGCACTTGCCAACGACTGCATCAACGCCGGCATTCCCGTAGTGCTGTTCAACCGGGTGGCACAGGTTGGCCCCATGGGCGGCTACTCGACCAGTTCGGTCACCTCGCAGAACCGCGCGGGCGGCCGGCAAGTCGGGGAACTGCTGGTGCGCACCGGCCACCGCCGCATTGCCTGGCTGGCCGGATCGGAGAACGCATCGACCAGCCGCGACCGCGAGGCCGGGCTATGCGATGCCCTCGCTGCAGCCGGCCTGCCGCTGCATGCCCGGGGCGTCGGCGACTACGACTTCGCCGAAGCGCGGCGCGCGGTGCTCGCGCTGTTCCGTGACCCCGACAACCGCCCGGACGCGCTGTTCGCCGCCAATGACCACATGGCCATCGCGGCGCTGGAGACCCTGCGTGCCGAACTGGGCATGCAAGTGCCGCGCGATGTTTCCGTGGTGGGCTTCGACAACGTGCCGCAAGCCGCGTGGCCGTCCTTCGACCTGACGACCGTGCAGCAGAACGTGGAGCAGATGGTGCACGCCACGCGGACCCTGCTGTTCGAGCAGATCGGCGGACAGGTCATGGCGAGCAGCGTGGATGTGCCCTGCGTGCTGGTCGAGCGCGGCACCGTACGCAAGCGCGACGCCACATAACAGGAGACCCAAGACAACATGACCGACAACCATAAGATTCAGGCGCTCTGCGCCGGCCGCCCGGTAGCCATCGTCGGCGCCGGGCTGGTAGGCGCCGGCTGGGCCATCGTCTTTGCCCGGGCTGGCCTGAACGTGACGATGTTCGACGCCAACCCGGAGATCACGCGCCAGGCGGTGCCGCTCATCGAAGGGCAACTGGCCGGCTTGCAGCGGCACGGGTTGATCGATGAGGACCCCGCCACCGTGCTGGCCCGCATCACGCCGGTTGCCACGCTGGCCGAGGCGGTGGAAGGCGTTGCCTATGTGCAGGAGTCGGTGCTCGAACGCGTGGAGGTGAAACGCCAGCTGATGGTGGATCTCGACGCGCTGGCCTCCCCCGATATGGTCGTCGGCAGCTCCACGTCCGGCATCCCCGGATCGGCGTTTGCCCTGGGCCTGTCCATCTCGCCGCGCGTGCTGATCGCACACCCGGTCAATCCGCCTTATCTGGTCCCGGTCGTTGAGCTGGTGCCGTCGCCGGAGACGGCGTCGAGCACAGTCGACTTTGCCGACGCCCTGATGCGCGCCGTGGGCCAGACCGTGGTCCACGTGCGCAAGGAAGTGGAAGGCTTCGTCCTGAACCGGCTGCAGGCTGTGCTGCTGCGCGAAGCGTGGGCGCTGGCGCAGGAAGGCGTGGCCAGTTGCGAGGACATCGACAAGACCATACGCGACGGCCTGGGCTGGCGCTGGTCGTTCATGGGGCCATTCGAAACCATCGACCTGAACGCGCCGGGCGGCGTGGCCGACTATGCGGTGCGGCTGGGTCCGCTGTACCAGCGCATCGCGAATTCACGCGGCCACGAGACACCTTGGGACCCGGCGCTGATCCGGGAAGTGGAGGCGCAACGCCGCGAGCACCTGCCGCAGTCAGACCTGGAATCCCGACGGGCCTGGCGCGATGAAAACCTGATGGCGATAGCCGCCAACCGTCGCGCCCGCGACCCACGAGCCTGAGCCACACCGACTTCGAAGTTCCGCTGCAATCGTCATAGAAAAGGCACGTCGATGCCTTCCCCACTACAAAGACCGGAGACAACCATCGTGAAACAGCCTCTCAGCCTGTCCGCCCAAGCCCGCCGCCGCCTGCTCGGCGCCACCCTGGCATTGACCGCTTGCGGCATATCCGCCGCGCACGCGCAGGCCGACTATCCCAACAAGCCAATCCGCCTGATCGTGCCCTTCGCCAATGCCGGCGTGACCGACACCAGCGCCCGCATCGTGGCAGAGAAGCTCGGCCAGCAGCTTGGCCAGCAGATCATCGTCGATAACAAGCCCGGCGCTGGCGGCAATATCGGCACGCAGATGGCGGCGAAGGCGGATCCCGATGGCTACACGCTGCTGCTCGGCTATGACGGCACGCTGGTGATCAATCCCAATGTCTATGCCAAGGTGCCCTTCGACACGGTCAAGGACTTCACGCCCATCGGCAAGATCGGTGACGCCGTGCTGATGATCGCCGCCAATCCGAAGCTGGGCATCAAGACCGTGGCGGACTTGCAGCACTACGCCAGGACGGTGGCTGGGGGCATGTCCTACGGGAGCGCGGGCAATGGCAGCACCACCCATCTGGCCGGCGAGATGTTCCATCAGCGCACCGGCATCCCGATGACCCACGTGCCATACAAGGGTGGCGGCCAGGCCTTGCTCGATGTGGTCGGCGGCAACCTGCCCGTGACCTTCGCGGCGGTGACGGGCGCCATGCCCTTCGTCAAGAGCGGCCAGGTCGATGCGGTGGCCGTGACGTCGCGCGAGCGCGCCCCCTCGCTGCCGAACGTGCCGACGCTGATCGAAGCCGGCATGAAGGACTTCGAGATCAGCTCGTGGGTGGGTCTGATGGCCCCCGCCCGCACGCCCAAGCCTGTAATCGACAAGCTCAGCGCCGCGCTACAGAAAGTGTTGAACGACCCCGCGATGCGTGAGCGCCTGGCGTCGCTCGGCATCGTCGCCACGCCGGGCACGCCTGATGCCTATGGCCGCGAGATCGTGCGTGACCTCGACAAGAACAAGGCGATCGTCAAGGCTGCCCACATCAAGCTCGATTGACTTTGGACGGTGGCACCACCGACCCATGCTGAGTGAACCCACACCATGACAACTCTATTCGACAAGATCTGGGCGGCCCACGCGGTGGCCCGTAACGATGCCGGCGAGGACCTGATCTATATCGACCGGCACCTGGTGCAGGAGGTATCGAGTCCGCAAGCCTTCGCCAGCATGGCCGAGGCGGGTCATGCGCTGCGCTCGTCGCCGCGCCACATCGCCGTGCAGGATCACAACGTACCGACCACGGCCGACCGCCTGACCCACATCCCCAACGCGGAAAGCCGCGAGCAGATCGCCACCCTGCGGCGCAATGCGCAGGCCACCGGCATGCGCCTGTTCGACCTGGACCACCCCTTACAGGGCATCGTCCACGTCATCGCGCCGGAACTGGGCTACGTGCTGCCGGGCAGCACCGTGGTCTGTGGCGACTCGCACAGCGCCACGCTGGGCGCCTTGGGCGCGCTGGCCTGGGGCATCGGCACCTCGGAAGTCGCCCATGTCATGAGCACCCAGAGCCTGTGGATGCGCAAGCCGCGCACGATGGGCATCGCCATCTCGGGCGCGCTGGCCAGGGGCGTCTACGCCAAGGACCTGGCGCTGGCCATCATCCATCACATCGGCACCAGCGGCGGCAATGGCTACGGCGTCGAATACTTCGGCCCGATGGTCGATGCGCTGTCGATGGAGGCGCGGCTCACGCTTTGCAACATGACCATCGAGGCCGGCTCACGCTTCGGCCTGATCGCACCGGATGCGACCACCCTCGCCTACCTGCGCGACCGCGTACAAGGCGCCGCGCGCGACCATTTCGAGCAGGCCGCGCAGGCATGGAGCGCGCTGCGCACCGATGCGACGGGCGACTACGACCGCAGCGTGGCGTTCGATGCCGCCACCGTCTCCCCGCTCGTCACCTGGGGCACCACGCCAGCCGACAGCGCTGCGTTCTCCGGCAACGTCGGCGACGGCGCCATGCTCGGCGAGGAAGCCGAGCGCAACCGTCTGGAAGAAAACCTCGCCTACATGGGTCTCAAGATCGGCCAGGCGCTGTCTTCGGTGCCGATCGACGTGGCCTTTATTGGCTCCTGTACCAATGGTCGACTGGAAGATCTGCGCGCCGCTGCCGATGTGGTGCGCGGTCGCCACGTGGCCAAGGGCGTACGTGCGCTGGTGGTCCCGGGTTCGGGCAGCGTCAAGCGCGCGGCCGAGGCCGAGGGCCTGGCGAAAGTCTTTGTCGACGCGGGTTTCGAGTGGCGTGAATCGGGCTGCTCCATGTGCATCGGCATGAATGGCGACAGCCTCGCGCCGGGCGAGCGCTGCGCTTCCACCTCCAACCGGAACTTCGAGAACCGGCAGGGACAAGGCGGCCGTACCCACCTGATGAGCCCCGCCGCCGTCGCGGCATCCGCCCTGCAAGGACGCTTGACCGACCCCCGGGAGTACCTCGCATGAAAGCCGTTATCGCAGAAGTCCAAGGCCGCGCTGCGGTCATGCAGCGCGACGACATCGACACCGATGCCATCTTCCCGGGACGCTTCCTGCGCCTGGTGCAGCGCACTGGCATGGGAGCGCACCTGTTTGCCGACTGGCTGGCCGAAGGCCGCCCGGAAGTGGCGTTCATGGCCCAACCGTCGCCGCCGCAGGTGCTGGTCGCATTGCAGAACTTTGGTTGCGGCTCATCGCGCGAACATGCCGTCTGGGCCTTGTCAGACTACGGCGTGCAGGCCGTGGTCGCGCTGTCGTTTGGCGACATCTTCCGCAACAACTGCGTGAAGAACGGCGTGGTGGCCGCCACCGTGACGCCAGCGGATCATGCGCGCCTCTTGCAAGCACTCGCCGGTGCAGGAGATGCGCCGCTGCACCTGCTGGTGGCCGAGCGCAGCCTGCAGCTTCCCGATGGCAGCGTCATTCCCGTCACGCTCGCCGACGGCCATGCGGAGCAACTGCTCTCGGCCGAAGACGAGGTAGACCGGACCCTGCGTCATGACGCGGCGCTGCGCGCCTATGAGGCGCGCGTGCAGCGCGACCAGCCGTGGCTGGCCTCGATGGACTAAGCCGCACTTCCCTTCCCTTTTCTAGCCTACTGGAGCCGCCATGGCCAATCCCATCCTCCGACAAAAACTTGCCGCCGGCGAGTTCATCGTCATCCCCGGCGTGCAGGACATGATCGCCACCGTCATGACTAACAAGGTCGGCTTCGAGATCATCTACGGCTCCGGCTACTGGCTCACCGCCTCCAGCCTGGGGCTGCCCGATGCCGGCATTGCCACCTATACGCAGATGGTGGACCGCATGCGCACCATCACCCGCACCTCAAAGGCGGCGCTGATCGCCGATGCGGATACCGGCTACGGCGGCCTGCTCAACGTGCACCACACCGTGCGCGGCTACGAGGAAGCCGGCGTCACCGCCATCCAGATCGAGGATCAGGAATTTCCCAAGAAGTGCGGCCACACGCCCTATAAGCGCTGCGTGCCGATCGAGGACATGGTCGAAAAGATCAAGGTCGCGTCGGAAGCCCGTCAGGACAAGGAGAATTTCCTCATCATCGCCCGTACCGATGCCCGCGCCAGCCTGGGCGTGGACGATGCCATGCGCCGCATGGAGGCCTATGCGAAGGCCGGCGCCGACATCCTGTTCTTCGAGGCGCCCCAGTCCGAGGAAGAAATGCGCCGCGCCTGCGACGCCTTCGACCTGCCCATGATGGCCAACATGGCTGACGGCGGGAAGACGCCGATCCTGCCAGCCAGCGTGCTCAAGGAGATCGGCTACTCGCTCGCCATCTTCCCCGCCATGACCAGCCTGGTCGCCGCCGCCGCGATGGAGAAGTCCCTGCGCCACCTCAAGGAGGCGGGCACCAGCCTGTCGCCCGAGATTCCCATGGCGGACTTCAACGAGTTCTGCAGGCTGATCGGCTTCGAAGAGGTCTGGGACTTCGAGAAGCGCTGGGCGCGCTGACCCGCCAATCGACACTAGAAAAAATCACAGGAGGAGACCCAACATGCCGATCACCCACACCAACCCCCGCCGCCACGCCTATCAGGGCCCGCTGCTGCGCTGCGCCGTCCTGGCAGCCGCCACCTGGGGCGCTGTCACACCCGCGCTGGCGCAGACGGCGTGGAAGCCCAATCGCCCCGTCACCATCGTCGTGCCCTACGTACCGGGCGGCGGCACCGACGCCTCCGCGCGCGCGACGGCCAAACTGCTGGGCGAGCAATGGGGCCAGCCGGTGCTGGTGGTCAACCTGCCTGGCGCCGACGGCCTGATCGGCACGCGCAAGGTCGCCGAGGCCAAGCCCGACGGCTACACGCTGCTGCTCCAAACGCCGGCCATCGTCCTCACCAAGCACGCGCCCTCGTTCACGGGCACCGATCCGCTGACCAGCCTGGTACCCGTCACCAACATCGCGCAATCGCCGGGCGTAATCGTTGCCAACGGAAAATTCCCCGCAACCTCCCTGCCCGAACTGATCAAGTACTGCAAGACAGCCGCCACGCCCTGCTCCATGGGCACGGGCGAAAACGTCGCCAAGCTCTTCGGCCAGCAATTGAAGGCGGAAGCGCTGCCCAACCTGATCGTGGTCAACTACAAGGGAACCGCGGCCATCATCACCGACATGATCGCCAACAACGTGAACTTCGCCGTGACCGGCGTGGCGTCGGCGCTCCCGCACCAGAAGGCGGGCACGCTGAAGATCGTCGCCAACCAGGGCACCCATCGGTTCAGCGAGGCGCCGGATGTGCGCACCGTGGTGGAGACCGGCATGCCGCAGTACGAGTACACCACCTGGTTCGGCCTGTTCGCACCGAAAGACACGCCGCCAGCCGTCACCCAGAGCATCTACGCCGCCGTGCGCGAAGCCATGGGTCATGCCGAACTGCAAAAAGCGATCACGGCCGTTGGCGCCGAACCGCTGGTCAACACGCCAGAAGAATTCGCCGCACAGGTGCGCAAGGAAGATGCACGGTTCACGGCGTTGGCGAAGCGCTTTCCGTTGAATTGAGGGGGGGACCGGTCTCGTTAGGGGCCGGTTGTGCCGCGACGCAGGGGACGACCCCCGTTGGCTGGGTAGCCCGCGTGAGGCAGGAAATTGTGGCGAATAACCCACAAATGATGATTGGTGCGAGGGAGGGGACTCGAACCCCTACACCATTGCTGGCGTCAGGACCTAAACCTGGTGCGTCTACCAATTTCGCCACCCTCGCGGTCCTTGCGGCGGTTGCCCTGGCGGGCGGCCGCGTTGTCGGTTGGCGCTGCGCATCCTCGACAAAGCAAAAAAGGCGGCTGGAACTGCCCGCCTTTCATGATCTGCCGTCGGATGCCGGCCGTGCCGTTGAGGTAACTTTTTCCAACGGTCGACAAGGCTGCGGATTGTAGCGCAAGCTGCAGCGGGAATCCAGCCCCCTGCCCGGCTTGCGCCTCGTCCGGCCCCGCCTGGGGCTTAGCGCCGGGTGCGGATGAAGGCCAGCACCAACACCGTGGCGCAGGCTTCCAGCGCGGCGACGAAATACAGGCCGGACGACAGCCGCCCCGTATTGGTCTTGAACCAGCCGATCATGTACGGCGCCACGAAGCCGGCCAGGTTGCCGATGGAGTTGATCAGGGCGATGCCGCCCGCCGCCGCCGTGCCGGCCAGGAAGGCCGACGGCAGGGACCAGAACACCGGGAAAGCCGCCAGGATGCCGACCGAGGCGATGGTCAGCGCCACCAGTGCCAGCGTGGCGCTGTGCAGCCACATGCCGGTCAGCGTCAGGCCCACCGCGGCCAGCAGCGTGGCCATGGCGCAGTGCATCCGGCGTTCGCCCGAGCGGTCCGAGTGGATGCCGTTGAGCACCATGGCGATGGTGCCGGCCACGAACGGAATCGCCGAGATCAGACCGATCTGCAGGTTGCCCTTGACGCCCAGCTCCTTGATGATCGACGGGGACCAGAACGCGATGGTGGCATTGCCGCTCACCACGCAGAAGTAGATCGCCGCGCAGATCCAGACTCGCGAATTGGCGAAGGCGTCCCTGAGCGATGAATGCTTGGCCGGGTCACGTGCCTCGGCCTCCACCTCGCGCGTCACCAGCGTCTGCTCGGTGGCCGTCAGCCATTTCGCGTTGACCGGCTTCTCGGGCAGGAACATCAGCACCGCCACACCGGCCAGCACCGACGGAATCCCCTCGATCACGAACAGCCACTGCCAGTTGGCCAGGCCATCCACGCCGTCCATCGCGCTCATGATGAAGCCGGCCAGCGGGCCGCCGATCACGCCAGCGATCGCGAACGAGGTCATGAACAGGCCGTTGATGCGCGCGCGGCGGTCGGCCGGGAACCAGTAGGTCAGGTACAGCACCACACCCGGGAAAAAGCCCGCCTCGAAAATCCCCAGCAGGAAGCGCAGCGCGTAGAACTGCCCCGGCGTCTTAACGAAGATCATCGCCATCGAGGCCAGGCCCCAAAGGATGGTGATGCGCGCCAGCGTCTTGCGCGCGCCGATCTTCTCCAGCAGCAGGTTGCTCGGCACCTCGAACAGGAAGTAGCCGATGAAGAAAATCCCCGCGCCCAGGCCGTACACGGCCTCGCTGAACTGCAGATCCTGGAGCATCTGGAGCTTGGCGAAGCCCACGTTGACGCGGTCGATCCAGGCCAGGATGAACAGGAACACGAGGAACGGGATCAGGCGCACGGTGATCTTGCGGTACGCCTCGTTGCGTTGCTGAGCCAATTCCGCGGGCGGCAGGCTCTCCAGGGCGCCAGGGGCGCCGGTCATCACGGAAGACATCGGTGATTACTCCTTGGGTGTGGTGGGCGGGGCGCCGCTACATTGGCGGCGCCCTCTGGCTTGCGCTGTGTTGTGCTGGAGCGCATGGCCGCGGCCGTGGAACTCCGGCCGATTTGCTGGCTGCCCGGCTTACGCCAGGCCCGGCTCGATGGCGCCGGCTACCTGCAGCACGCGGGCGTCGTGCCCGTGCAGGCCGCAGACGCCGAGGCCGATGCCCTGCCCCATCGGCAGGGACGCCGCGCAGCCGTCGAGCCAATTGATCACGCTCGGGTTGCGCAGCACCAGGCCATTCGTGGCGAAGAAGTCCTCGTCACGCGCCAACGCATCCAGGCGCGGCGGGCGCACGGCGACGGTCGGCATCAGCCAGGCGTCGGCATCGCGCAGGCGCTCGGCGGCGCGCGCCTGCATGGCGGCGCGCTCGGCCAGCAGCGTGATGTAGTCGGCGGCACTCTGCTGCTGGCCGCGACGGATACGCTGGGCCACGCGCTGGTCGTAGCGGTCGCCCTGCTTGGCCAGCAGATCGCGGTGCCAGGTCCACGACTCGGCGGCGGTCAGCCCGCCGCCAGCGTTGATCTCGGGCAGGCGGCGCAGTTCTGGGAAATCGAAGGTAACGATTTGCGCCCCCTTGGCCGACAGACGCGACAGCGTGGCCTCGAACGCCTGCGCCACCTCGGCCTCCACACCATCCATCACGAAGTCGCGCGTGACGTAGAGGCGCAGGCCGGACAAATCGGCGGGCCGGGTGTCGAGCGTCTCGCCGCTCAGCGCCGCGTCCATCGCCACGCAGCACGCCACCGAGCGCGCCAGCGGGCCGGCCGAATCGAGCGAGGTCGACAGCGGCACCGCGCCGGACAGCGGCACGCGGCGCGCGGTCGGCTTGAAGCCCGTCAGCCCGCAGAACGCCGACGGAATGCGGATCGAGCCGCCCGTGTCGGTGCCCAGCGCGGCCACGGCCATCTCCTCGGCCACGCTGACCGCGCCGCCCGAGGTGGAGCCGCCGGCGATGCGCTCGGCGTCGAACGGCGTGCGCGGCGTGCCGTAGTGGGGGTTCAGCCCCAGGCCCGAGAACGCGAACTCGCTCATATTGGTACGGCCGATCAGCACCGCGCCAGCCGCGCGCAGGCGAGCCACGGCGGGCGCGTCGGCCTGGGCCGGGGCGGTGCCGTCCAGCGCCACCGAGCCGGCACGCGTCATCTGGCCGCGCACATCGAACAGATCCTTGATGGACACCGGCAGGCCGGCCAGCGGCGATGCCACGAGCCCGGCGGCGCGCGCCTGGTCAGCCGCGCGGGCCTGCGCCAGCGCACCGTCGGCGTCCACGTGCAGGAAGGCGACGCCGCCAGCACGCTGGTGCTGCGCGATCCGGGCCAGCGCGTCTTCGGTCAGCGCCACGCTGGTCGTGCGTCCAGCCGCCAGCGAGGCAGCCAGGGCGGCAATGGTCGGGGCGGCGCTCATTCGGCCACCTCCAGCGACGCCACGCGGTACGCATGGCGCAGCGTGCGATGGCGCACCGGGTCGTGCAGCTCCACCTCGAAGGCGTCGCCGTGGCCCAGGTCGCCGATCACGGCCTGCGTGCCGCAGAACATGGCGGTGCCGGGCGGCAGCTGCGCTTCGCCAGTCAGGCGTTGCACCAGATCGCGCGGGTCCAGCAGGCGCGTGACCTTGCCTTCCTGATACAGCGCACGCTGGCCGTCGCGCACGCGCCAGCAGCGCATTTCCAGCTCGTCCCAATGATCGGCCACCTCGTCGAAGCGCCAGACCTCGCGGCCCATCGGCTTGCCGCACATCTGCTTGGAGACGGTCACGTCATAGGCTTCGACCTTCCGGTCGGTATGGTCCGAGCCGATGCCGATGTACAGCGCGTCCGCGCCCTGCAGCAGCACGAATTCGGTCTCGCCCGACGAGTCGTCGCGCGGCACCTCGAGCACGTCGGCGGTGGTCAGCAGCGAGGCGGCCAGCGGGTAGAAGGTCGGCACGGTGGCGGGCGGCTTCACGCCCAGCGCCTGGAGTTCTTCGATGTGATGCTGGACAGCGGCGGCGTCGCGGCCAGTCCAGCCGGCGATGATGAGTCGTTGGACGTCGAGGGCGAGCGGGCCCCCGCCGGCTACCTGGAGGTGCAGTGTCGGCATGGCGTACTACCTGGTTACGAGGGAAAAGGGTCGGTCAGAGAGTCCGGATGATGTTCTTCCGGAATTCGTCGATATGTTCGCGGATCGCCTCGCGCACGGCCGGGATGTCCCGGCGCTCGAGCGCGTCGACGATCTCCAGATGCTCCTGGTAGACGTTCTCCAGGTGCTGGGGATCGGACAGCGAGAGGAACCAGAAGCGCGCCTGTTTCTCATGCAGGCCGCGCAGCAGTTCGGCCAGCACGCGGTTGCGCGAGGCGGCGGACATGGCGGTATGGAACTTGAGGTCGAGCGAGGCCAGCGCGGGAATGTCGCGGCGGGCAATCAGCTCGGGCGAGCGGTCCACGATGTCGCGCATGGCCTTGAAGTCGCTGTCGTGCCCGCGCTCGCAGGCCAGCGTGGCGCACAGCACCTCATTGGTGGCGCGCACCTCGATCATGTCGAGCACTTCGTTCAGCGACAGCGGCGTCACCAGCACGCCCTTGCGCGGCAGGATGGACACCAGCCCTTCCACTTCGAGCCGATGCAGCGCCTGATGGACCGGCGTGCGGCCCAGGCCGAGCAGCGCGGCCACCTGGGCCTCGATCAGCGGCTCGCCGGGACGGAACTCGCACGCGATGATGCGGCGCTTGATCTCCGTGTACGCCTGCTCGCGCAGCGCCGCGCCGCTCTGGGCAGGCGTGGGGGGCATGAGGGGCGCTACGGGAGTGGTTGCCGGCTGGGGGTCGGCACCGCCGACCAGTCGAATAGGGTTCGCCACGGGTTGCTCGCTTCGTCTCAACGTTCGTTGAAGTTGCTGTGATACTAGTGTGATATTTCACTGGAGACAACCCGGAAAACCCTAGGGGTAAACACCAGAGACGCGCCAGCCGTCGAGGCGCCGGGTATCATGGCGGGACGTTATGAAATCGATAATCGATTCATGCGTATCTTGGTGCAATATGCAGCCATCGTGGTGCAGGGTTTCACGACGATGGTGCCGAACCTTGGTAATCCGCCCCGCTGTCCGTCTCCCATGTCCGCCGATCCGCTGTTCAATCAATCGCTCGAAAAAGGGCTCGAAGTCCTGCGCGCCTTCAGCGCCGTCCATCGCACGCTGACGCTCTCCGAAGTGGCCGGCCTCACCGGCATGACCAAGAGTTCGGCCCAGCGCACGGTCCATACGCTCGAAAGCCTCGGCTATATCGACAAGCACCCGCAGACCCGCCGCTTCCGCCTGACGCCGAAGGTGATGGAGATCGGCTACAACTACCTGGCCGCCGATGCGCTGATTCCGATTGCCAGCCCCTACCTGTCCCAGTTGGCCAACGCCAGCGGCGAGACGGCCAATCTGACCGAGCCCGTGGGGCTGGACATGGTCTACGTGGCGCAACTGATGACCGCCAAGCACATGCCCGTGCTGACGCCGGTGGGCATGCGCATTCCGATGTACTGCACGAGTTCCGGCCGCGCCTACCTGAGCACGTTGCCCGATGCGCAGGTGCGCGCGGTGCTGGAGGCCTCCACGCGCGCGCCGCGCACGCCGGCCACGCTGACCGATGTAGACGCGATCTTCGCGCAGGTGGTGGCGTGCCGGGGCCTGGGCTATGCCTGCAACGAGGAGGAGCTGTTTTTGGGCGATATGGGCGTGGGGGCGCCCATCGTGAACAGCCAGGGGGTGGCGGTGGGCGCGGTGCATGTGTCACCGCCCGCCAGCCGGTGGACGATGGCGGAGGCCCAGCGCAAGCTGGGGCCCCTCGTCATCGAGTGCGCGTGGGCGATTTCAAGGTCGATCGGACATTGAGGCTGCCACCGGCGATCAGCGAGCGTGCTCCAGCATCGCCTGCAGCAGCACGTTGGCGCCGGCCTCGATGTGCTCGGGCAGCGCATCTTCCAGTTCGTTATGGCTGATGCCGTCCTTGCAGGGCACGAAGATCATCCCGGTGGGGGCGCGCTGCGCCACGTAAACCGCGTCGTGGCCCGCACCGCTGACCACGTCCATGCTCGACAGCCCCAGCGCCGCCGCCGCGCGCCGCACGCTGTCCACGCAGGCCGGGGCGAACAGGCAGGGCTCGAACTTCACCACCTGGCGAATCTCCACGCTCACCGCCGCCACGTCAGCAATGCCGGCGAAGGCCGCGCGCATCGCCGCATCCATCCGGTCCAGCCCGTCCTGCGACAGGTTGCGGAAGTCCACCGTAAAGTCCACCCGCCCCGGAATCACGTTGCGTGAGTTCGGCTTGACCTCGACATAGCCGACGGTGCCCCGGCCATGCGGCGCGGCATCCCGGGCGATGCGGTTCACGGCCTCGATCATCCGCGCCGTTGCCAGCAGCGCATCGTGCCGCAGCGCCAGCGGGGTCGGGCCGGCGTGGGCGTCCTGGCCGGTCACGGTCACGTCGTACCACTGCTGGCCCAGCGCGCCCGAGACCACGCCGATCGGCAGCCCGGCCGCCTCCAGCACCGGTCCCTGCTCGATATGGGCCTCGAAGTAGGCCGCGAACATGCCGCCCGGCACCTCGCCGGCAGGCTGCGCGCCGTGATAGCCGATGGCGGCCAGCGCGTCGCCCACGCTCACCCCGTCGCGGTCTTGCTGGCGGCGCGCCTCGTCGGCATCGAACACGCCGGCGAACACGCCCGAGCCCATCATCACCGGCGTGAAGCGGGTGCCCTCCTCGTTGGTCCAGAACGCCACCTCCAGCGGCGCGCGCGTCTGGATGCCGAGGTCGTTGAGCGTACGCATGACCTCCAGCCCCGCCAGCACGCCGAAGTTGCCGTCGAACTTGCCGCCCGAGGGCTGGGTGTCGATATGGCTGCCCGTGGCCACGGCCCGCGCGGCAGGGTCCGTGCCGGCGCGGCGCGCGAAGACATTGCCGATCTCGTCCACGCGCACGTCCAGGCCCGCCTCGCGGCACCACTGCACCACGAGGTCGCGGCCCTTGCGGTCTTCATCGGTCAGCGCGATGCGACACACGCCGCCCTTCGGCGTGGCGCCGATCGCGCCCAGATCCATGAGCGATTGCCACAGCCGGGCGCTATTGATGCGAGGAAGAACTTTCGAATCCATGTCTGCCTTGTCTGCTTCGTGAGTGAATGATGAATGACCAACGCCCGGTGCAAGAACCAGACCACGCGCCGGGGCGGCGCGACTGGCACATGACTTGCTAGACCGAAGGCAGCCCTTCCCCCACTCAGGAGCATTGCCTGTGAACCACCAAACGTCCGCCCACGCGAAAGGTTTCTCCGCCGCAGTCCTGGCCCTCTCGTTCCTCGCACTGCCCGGCGCCGCCATGGCCGAGAAGACGCTGCGCATCGGCATGACCGCTGCCGACATCCCGCGCACGCTCGGCCAGCCCGACCAGGGCTTCGAGGGCAACCGCTTCACCGGCATTCCGATGTACGACGCGCTGACGCAGTGGGACCTCTCCAAGGGCAACGGCCCCAGCCTGCTGATTCCCGACCTCGCCACCGAGTGGAAGGTGGACGCCGCCGACAAGACCAAGTGGACCTTCAAGCTGCGTCCCGGCGTGAAGTTCCACGACGGCTCCGCCTTCAACGCGGACGCCGTGGTCTGGAACGTCAACAAGGTGCTCGACAAGACCGCCAAGCAGTTCGATGCGAGCCAGGTGGGCGTGACCGCCTCGCGCATGCCCACGCTGCGCAGCGCGAAGAAGATCGACGACCTGACCGTGGAGCTGGTCACGTCCGAGCCGGACTCGTTCCTGCCGTACAACATCTCGAACCTGTTCATGGCCTCGCCCACGCAGTGGGAGAAGAAGTTCGCCGCCGTGCCAGCCTCGGTGACCGATGCGGCCGAGCGCAGCAAGCAGGCGTGGGTCGCCTTCGCCGCCGACGCCTCCGGCACCGGCCCGTTCAAGATGACCCGCTTCGTCCCGCGCGAGCGCCTGGAACTGGCCAAGAACGCCAGCTACTGGGACAGCAAGCGCGTGCCCAAGATCGACAAGGTGGTAATGGTGCCGATGCCCGAGGCCAACGCGCGCACCGCCGCGCTGCTGTCGGGCCAGGTCGACTGGATCGAGGCTCCCGCGCCTGACGCCGTCGCCCAGATCAAGAGCCGCGGCTTCGAGGTCTACGCCAACGCCCAGCCGCACATGTGGCCGTGGCAGCTCTCCTTCGCGCCGAATTCGCCGTGGCTGGACAAGCGCGTGCGCCAGGCCGCCAACCTCTGCGTGAACCGCTCGGGCCTGAAGACGCTGCTGGGCGGCTACATGGCCGAGGCCAAGGGCATCGTGGAAGCCGGCAACCCGTGGTGGGGCAATCCCAAGTTCGACATCAAGTACGACGCCAACGCCGCCCGCAAGCTGATGGCCGAAGCCGGCTACTCGGCCGCCAAGCCGCTGAAGGTGAAGGTGCAGGTGTCGGCGTCCGGCTCGGGCCAGATGCAGCCGCTGCCGATGAACGAGTACGTGCAGCAGAACCTCAAGGAGTGCTTCTTCGACGTGGACTTCGACGTCGTGGAGTGGAACACCCTGTTCACCAACTGGCGCATCGGCGCCAAGGATGCCAGCGCGCACGGCGCCAACGCCATCAACGTCAGCTTCGCGGCGATGGACCCGTTCTTCGCGATGGTCCGCTTCGTCAGCACCAAGACGCAGCCGCCGGTCTCGAACAACTGGGGCTTCTTCGGCAATGCGGAGTTCGACAAGCTGATCGAGACCGCCCGCACCTCGTTCGACGAAAAGTCCCGTGACGCCGCGCTGGCCAAGCTGCACGCGCGCATCGTGGAAGAGTCGCCATTCGTGCTGATCGCCCACGACGTGGGCCCGCGCGCCATCTCGAAGAAGGTCAAGGGCGTGGTGCAGCCGCAGAGCTGGTTTATCGATATCGCGACGATGTCGATGGACTGAGTTGGTTTGCGCCCCGTTGTGTTCTCCCCTCTCCCCTTGGGAGAGGGGCGGGGGAGAGGGCAGCGGTTCAAGTTGAGACATCGCATCGAGACACTCCGGCCCTCTCCCCCGGCCCCTCTCCCGCAAGCGGGCGAGGGGAGAAAACCCTCCGCCCCCACACTAGCCGGCCACAGACCATGACTTACCTGCTTCGCCGCATTCTCTATGCGCTGCCTATCCTGCTTGGGGTTGCCCTGCTCTGCTTCTCGCTGGTCCACATCGCCCCCGGGGACCCCCTCGTCTCGGTGCTGCCGCCCGATGCCTCCGAAGACCTCCGGCGCCAACTCACCGCGCTGTACGGCTTCGACAAACCGTTCCTCGAACAATTTCTGCACTGGCTGGCCCGCGCGCTCCATGGCGACCTGGGCACCTCCATCGCCACCAATCGCCCGGTGATGAGCGAGGTTTCCACCGCCGTGATCAACTCGATCCGGCTGGCCAGCGTGGCCACGCTGATCGGCTTCACCTTCGGCTGCCTGTTCGGCTTCGTGGCCGGCTACCTGCGCGATTCCATCGCCGACCGCACCGCCTCCTTCCTGTCCGTGCTCGGCGTCAGCATTCCCCACTACTGGCTCGGCATGGTGCTGGTCATCGCCTTCTCGGTGCTGCTCGGCTGGCTGCCCGCCACCGGCGCCGGCCCGGGCGGCTCGGGGGACTGGGCGTGGGACTGGGAGCACTTCCAGTACATGCTGCTGCCGGCCATCACGATGTCGGTGATCCCGATGGGCATCGTCGCCCGCACGATCCGGGCGCTGGTGGCGGAGATCCTGTCCAACGAGTTCATCGTCGGCCTGCGCGCCCGGGGCCTGTCGGACGTGGCCGTGTTCCGCCACGTGGTCAAGAACGTGGCGCCGACCGCGCTGTCCGTGATGGGCCTCCAGCTCGGCTACCTGCTCGGCGGGTCGATTCTGATCGAGACCGTGTTCTCGTGGCCCGGCACCGGCTTCCTGCTGAACTCGGCCATCTTCCAGCGCGACTTCCCGCTGCTGCAGGGCACGATCCTCGTGCTGGCCGTGTTCTTTGTCCTGCTCAACCTGCTGGTGGACGCGCTGCAGACGCTGTTCGACCCCCGCATCCAGCGCAATTAAGGAGGCCCCCATGCAGATCGCACTGAACAAGGCCGTGGCGCCGCTGCCCGTGGCGCGCTCGCCCGGCTACTGGGCCACCGTGGGCCGCCGCCTGCTGCGCAACAAGCTGGCGATGGCCGCCGCGCTGATCCTGATCGCCCTGGTGGTGTTGGCGATCTTCGCCCCGGCGCTGATGCCGGCGGACCCGTACGCGTCCTCCATCCTCAAGCGGCTCAAGCCGATCGGCACCGCTGGCTATCCGCTCGGCACCGACGAACTGGGCCGCGACCTGCTCTCGCGCCTGATGCTGGGCGGCCGGCTCTCGCTGTTCATGGGCATCACGCCGGTGCTGCTGGCGTTTGTGATCGGCAGCGCACTCGGCATCATCGCCGGCTACGCGGGCGGCTGGACCAACACCATCATCATGCGGCTCACCGACATCCTCTACGCCTTTCCGTCGGTGCTGCTGGCCATCGCGCTGTCCGGCACGCTGGGCGCCGGGGTGGGCAACGCGCTGCTGTCGCTGACCATCGTCTTCGTACCGCAGATCGTGCGGGTGGCGGAGAGCGTGACCACGCAGGTACGCAACCGCGAGTTCGTCGATGCGGCGCGCGCCTCCGGGGCTAGCTCGCTGACCATCGTGCGCGCCCATGTGCTGAATAACGTACTTGGGCCGATTTTCGTCTATGCGACGAGTCTGATTTCGGTGTCGATGATCCTGGCCTCCGGGCTCTCCTTCCTGGGCCTCGGCGTGAAGCCGCCCGAGCCCGAGTGGGGCCTGATGCTCAACACGCTGCGCACCGCCATCTACACCCAGCCCTGGGTCGCCGCCCTGCCCGGCGCGATGATTTTCCTGACCTCGATCTCGTTCAACCTGCTGGCCGACGGCATCCGCTCGGCCATGGAAATCAAGGAATGAACATGAGCGACCTCCTCACAGCGCCCGCACCCGCCCACGCCCGCGACATCGGCGGCCCGGCCCAGCCACTCGTGATCGCGCGCGATCTCGTCAAGCATTTCCCGCTCAAGTCGGCCATCCCGTTCCACAAGGCCGGCGAGGTCCGCGCCGTGGACGGCGTCAGCTTCGACGTGCTCAAGGGCGAAACCCTCGGCGTGGTCGGCGAGTCCGGCTGCGGCAAGTCCACCACCGCGCGGCTGCTGATGCAGCTCACCGCGCAAGACAGCGGCGAGCTGATCTTCGACGCCCAGGGCGTGGGCTCGCCCCAGCTGCCGATGAAGGCGTTCCGCAGCCAGGTGCAGATGGTGTTCCAGGACAGCTACTCGTCGCTGAACCCGCGCCTGACCATCGAGGAATCGATCGCCTTCACGCCGCGCGTGCATGGCGTGCCGGCGCGGGAGGCCACCGAGCGGGCGCGCTACCTGCTGGAGCGCGTGGGGCTGGACCCGGCGCGCTTTGCCGGGCGCTATCCACATGAGCTGTCCGGCGGGCAGCGCCAGCGGGTGAACATCGCCCGCGCGCTGTCGCTGCGGCCCCGGCTGGTGATCCTGGACGAAGCGGTGTCCGCGCTCGACAAATCCGTGGAAGCCCAGGTGCTGAACCTGCTGCTCGACCTCAAAGCCGAGTTCGACCTGACCTACGTCTTCATCAGCCATGACCTCAACGTCATCCGCTACCTGTGCGACCGGGTGATGGTGATGTACCTGGGCAAGGTGGTGGAGATTGGCGATACGGAGTCGATCTACGCCAATCCCTCGCACCCGTACACGCGCGCGCTGCTGGCGTCGATGCCGTCGATGGACCCGGACCACCGCACGCTGGCCGCGCCGCTGGCGGGCGACCCGCCCAACCCGATCAATCCGCCGTCCGGATGCAGCTTCCATCCGCGCTGCGCCCGCGCCGAGCCGGTCTGCGAGCGCCGCACCCCCGTGCTGGCCGACGAACTGGCCGGCCATCCCGTGTCTTGCCTGATGGCGATGCCCGACGGTGGCCACTCGCTGCCGCTGCGGCGCATGACGCCGGGCCTGCACGCGGCCACGCCCTGACCCACCTGACCTGCGGGACACCCCTATGACAGCCCCCCATTCCCCTGCCGTCTCGGTCAAGGACCTCCACGTCACCTTCGCCGGCGGCGGCAAGACCATCCGCGCGGTGAACGGCGTGTCGCTCGACGTGGCCCCCGGCGAAGCCGTGGCGCTGATCGGCGAATCCGGTTCCGGCAAGAGCGTGACGCTGCGCGCGCTGATGCGCCTCCATCCGCCCCGCCGCACGCGCATGAGCGGGCAGATCCATGTCGATGGCCAGGACGTGCTCGCGCTGGACAAGCGCGCGCTGGCCCGGCTGCGCGGCGGCACCGTCGCCATGGTGTTCCAGGAGCCGCTGCTGGCGCTGGACCCGGTGTACACGGTGGGCCAGCAGATCGTCGAGTGCATTCGGACGCACAAGAAGGTGTCCGCCGCCGAAGCCCGCGCGCTGGCGCTGAAGGCGCTGGAAGCGGTGCGCATTCCCAGCCCCGAGCGGCGGCTGGCCGCCTATCCGCACGAGATGTCCGGCGGCATGCGGCAGCGGGCGATGATTGCGCTCGCGCTGTCGGCCCAACCGAAAATCCTGCTGGCCGATGAGCCCACCACGGCGCTGGACGCCACCGTGCAGATCCAGGTGCTGATCCTGCTGCGGGAGCTGCAACGCGAGCTGGGCCTTTCCATCGTCTTCGTCACGCACGACATGGGTGCGGCTGTGGAGATTGCCGACCGCGTGGCCGTGATGTACGGCGGCCGCATCGTCGAGGAAGGCCCGATCCGCACGCTGCTGCGCGAGGCGCGCCACCCGTACACGATGGCGCTGCTGCAAAGCCGCCAGCACGGCATGGATCGCGGCCAGCGGCTGCAGGCCATCGGCGGCGCCCCGCCTGACCTGGCCGCGCTGCCGCCGGGCTGCACCTTCGCCCCGCGCTGCGCGCACGCCCGCCCCGCCTGCCTGGCCGAAGTGCCGCGCAGCGTGGCGCTGGGCAACGGCCACCGCGTCAGTTGCGTGCTGGTGGCCGATAGCTCCGAACCTTCGAATACCGCCGCTGCCTCGCCGGCCGCCGCCTAAACTCCATCCATCCTCCGAAAAAGAAGGAAGCCGAACGCCATGACCCTGGCCACCCATCCCGCCCGCGCCTTCATGCCCTACCCCGACGCGCCCGTGCCCAACGCGGCCATCGGCCCGCTGCGGGGGCTGACCTTCGCCGTCAAGGACCTGTTCGACGTGGCCGGCTACCCCACCGGCGGCGGCAATCCGCACGTGCTGGCCCGCTCCGGCATCAAGAGCGTGACCGCGCCCACGGTGCAGAAGCTGCTCGATGCCGGCGCGATGTTCGTCGGCAAGTCGCACACGGACGAGCTGGCCTTCTCGATGAACGGCCAGAACGCGCACTACGGCGGCCCGGTCAACGGCGGCGCGCCCGATCGCGTGACGGGCGGTTCGTCGTCCGGGTCGGCCTCGGCGGTGTCCAACAAGCTGTGCGACTTCGCGCTCGGCACGGACACCGGCGGCTCGGTGCGCGCCCCGGCCAGCCACTGCGGCCTGTTCGGCATCCGCCCCTCGCATGGCCGTATCTCGCTCCAGCACTGCATGCCGCTGTGCGAGACGCTCGATACCTGCGGCTTCTTCGCCCGAGACATAGGCACCTTCGCCCGCGTGGCGGACGTGCTGTTCGGCAAGGATGCCGATCCGCTGCCGGCCCGGCCTCGCCTGCTGCTGGCATCGGACTTGTTCGAATTGCCGACACCCGAAGCTCGCGCCGCGCTGGCGCCCACGGTGGCGCGCATCGAGGCCGTGCTGGGCCATGCCACCCCGGTGGACGTGGCCGACCGGCCGCTGGCCGACCTGTACTGGGCCTTCCGCTACGTGCAGGGCTGGGAAGCCTGGCAGGCCGATGGCGCGCTGATCGAGAACTACGGCCTGCAGATGGGCCCGGACGTGGCCGCGCGCTTCGCGTTCAGCAAGGGGGTCACGCAAGCCCAGTTCGAGCAGTCGAGCGCGGTGCGCCGCGAGTTCACCGCGCACCTGGGTCGCCTGCTCGGCCATGACGGCGTGCTGGTGCTGCCGACCATGCCGGACATCGCCCCGCTGCGCACCGCCGCCGGCGAGACGCTGGAGGACTACCGCACCGCCGCCGCCCACTCGCTGTGCCTGACGCCGCTGTCGGGCTTCCCGCAACTGAGCCTGCCGCTCTCCGGCCGCGCCGGCGCGCCGCTCGGCATTTCCCTGCTCGGCCCGAAGGGCAGCGACCGCAGCCTGATCGCCGTGGCGGAGACGCTGATGACGGCGCTGGCCTGACCCGGCCCCCATCGACCCCTCTATATAGATATAGCCATGCCCCGACTCCGCATCACCGCCGCCGGCCAGACCTTCCTGGCCGACACCCACCCGGACGCCCCCGAGACCGTGGCCGCCTTCCTGAAGCTGCTGCCCTACCGGCAGAAGCTGATCCACGTGCGCTGGAGCGGCGAAGGCTGCTGGATTCCGCTCGGCGAATTCAAGCTGGGCGTTGGCTTCGAAAACCACACCAGCCACCCGTCCGTGGGCGACATCCTGTTCTACCCGGGCGGCTACAGCGAAACCGAGATCATCCTGGCCTACGGCAGCTGCTGCTTCGCCAGCAAGATGGGCCAGCTGGCCGGCAACCACTTTCTGACCATCGTCGAAGGCCGGGAGAACCTCCGGGCGCTCGGCACCAAGGTGCTCTGGGAGGGCGCGCAGGACGTGGTCTTCGAACTGGCCGACTAGGGCCGCAACCCTCCCGACGGGGGAGATGCTTCCCGACGGACGACCGCATATCGTCGCGTGACGCGCGCCGTGGCCCTGCCGCACCGGGGCCAGCGAGATGACGCGATGACATCGTCTTGTCGGGAAGAACCATGCAGACATCGCTATTCATGCGCGCGCCGGCCACCGGCTCGCGCCGCAGCGGCGCGTTCCATGTGCGCCGATTCGGGTCCGCGCTGCTCGTGCGCGCCTTGCTCTGGCTCTGCTTCGGCGGGCTGGGGACGCTGCTCCTGCTGTTCTCGCACGGCAAGACCAGCCTGATCGTCGTCGGCGCCGGCTTCTTCGGCGTGCTGATCCTGTTCGAATGGTCCTGGGGCCGGCACGCGCCGCTGCGCAAGCCGCTGTTGACGGTGGACGCCGGCGGCATCGGCTCGACGTCCTTCCCGCGCCGCCGCCCCCACCTGCGCTGGGCCGAGATCGCCGCTGTGGCGGTGCGCAACCTGCGCGGCGGTCCTGTGATCGAGGTCTTTCCCAAGCCCGTGCCGGGCGCCCGGAAACGGACCCCGGCGGCGTTCACGATCCGGCTGGCCCTGATGCGCGAGGCAGACCAGCAGCTCGCCCAGGCGCTGGTCACCCATCACATGCGTACGGCGGGCGTCGCAGTCGATAACGCGCTGGCGGCCGACCAAGCCTTCCGGGCCGAGATGCAGGCACTGCCGCACACCTGGGGCCTGTACGCGATGATCGCCCTCGACGTGGGGATCTGGCTCTTTACGCTCACGCACGGCGCCACGCTCGACGCCACAGCGCCCGCCAAGCTCGTCGAATGGGGCGGCAACGCCGCCGTGCTGGTGCAGGAGGGCCAGTGGTGGCGGTTGCTGACGGCCACCTTCCTGCACAGCAGCCTCCGGCACATCGGCGCCAACATGCTGGTGCTGTTCCTGCTCGGCAAGCATGTGGAGCGGTTCTACGGCACACGCGGCTTCCTGCTGATCTATCTCGGCGCGGGGCTGGCCGGTAGCGCGCTGAGCCTGCATTTCGGGGCGCAGACGGCGGTGTCGGTCGGAGCGTCGGGCGCCGTGTTCGGCGTGGGCGGCGCGCTGCTGGCGGGGGTGCTGCGGCATCGCCGGCTGCTGCCCGAGGGCATCCATCGGCAACTGACGACGGACGCCGCGGTGATGATCGGCTATTCGCTGGTGCAGGGCTTCCTGTCAACCCGCGTGGACAACGCCGGGCACGTGGGCGGCCTGATCGGCGGCGCGCTGATCGCGCTATGCCTGCCGGTGCGGCTGGACCGCGCCAGCTACGCCAGCAAGCTGCGGCGCGGCCTGGCCATGGCGGCAGCCGTTGCCGCCGTGCTGGTGGTGGGTACCGCCGCGCTGGCACCGCGCGTGCCCCAGGCCATGCGCGACAGCCTGGCCGCTTCCCGCCAGATCGAGCGCGCCCACAAGACCTTCACGACCGCCTTCCAGGCCATGCAGGCCGACAATGCGGCAACCAAGGCCGGCCGGATGACTCCCGAGGAAGCGGACGACCGCAGCCGGACCGTGCACGCCCCGGCGCTCGATCAGGCCGTGTCCGAACTGGTCCGCATCACGCTGCCGCCGGGCGACCCGCGCGCGCCGCTGGTGCAGGACATGACGCTGCTGGCCGACCTGCTGCGGGAAATGGCCCGCATGCCGTCGGTGAAGGATCCCCGCACCGGCAAACCCGTGGCCGCCGATCCCCGCCGCGCAGCGCAGATCGCGGTGGACATCGTGCGGCTGACCGCCCAAATGAAAAAGCGCCAGTCGTAACCGGCGCTTTTTCTTCTCCCCCGGGGATCACCCCGCCTACCCTGCCATCACCCTGCCATCACCCTGCCATCACCCTGCCATCACCCTGCCATCACCCCGCCATCACCTCGCCATCACCCCGCCATCACCCCGCTGTCGCCCTCGGGCGGCTTCACGCGGAACCACGCTGCGTACAGCGCCGGCAGGAACAGCAGCGTCAGCACCGTGGCGATGATCAGCCCGCCCATGATGGCGGCCGCCATCGGCCCCCAGAACGTCGAGCGCGAGAGCGGGATCATCGCCAGCACGGCCGCCGCGGCGGTCAGGATGATCGGCCGGAACCGGCGCACCGCTGACTCGACAATGGCCTGCCACGGCGGCACCCCGGCGCTGATGTCCTGCTCGATCTGGTCCACCAGGATCACCGAGTTGCGGATGATCATGCCCAGCAGCGCCGTAATGCCAAGCTGGGCGACAAACCCCATCGGCGCGCGCAGCAGCAGCAGCGTGGCGGCGGCGCCGATCAGCCCGAGCGGGCCGGTCAGGAACACCATCACCGAACGCGAGAAGCTGTGGAGCTGCAGCATCAGCAGCGTGAAGATCAGGAAGATGCACAGCGGCAGTTGCGCGGCGATGGACGCCCCCGCCTTGCCGCTCTCCTCCTCGGCCCCTGCCACGGTGATCAGGTAGCCGGGCGGCAGGTTCGCGCGCAGCTTGTTGAGCTGCGGGTTGATCTGCGCGGTCACGGTCGGACCCTGGATGCCATCCACCACATCGGCCTGCACGGTGATGCCGAAGTCGCGGTTCTCGCGCCAGATCACGCCCGGCTCGGACTTCAGCGTCACGCGCGCCACCTGCGTCAGCGGCACCGCGCGGCCGGTGTTGGTCGGCACCAGCACGTTGGCCATGTCGGACATCGCGTCGCGCTCGTTCTTCGGCGTGCGCATGATGATGTCGATCAGCTTGTCGGCGTCGCGATACTGGCCCACCGGCACGCCGGTCAGCACGGCCTGCGTGGCACGGGCGATGGCGTTGGTGGTCACGCCCAGCGCGCGCGCCTTGTCCTGGTCGATCTCCAGGCGCAGCATCTTGACGTTCTCGTTCCAGTTGTCGTTCACGCCCACCGTGTTCGGATTGGCGGCCATGATCGCCCGGACCTGATCGGCAATTTTGCGCACGCCGGCGGCCTCGGGCCCGATCACGCGGAACTGCACCGGGTACGCCACCGGCGGTCCGTTCGGCAGCAGCTTCACGCGGCCGCGCAGCTGCGGGAACTGGGTGGCCAGCACCTCCATCACGCGCTTGCGCAGCGCGTCGCGCGCCTCCACGCTGACCGGCATCACAATCACCTGCGCCACGTTGCTCTGCGGGAAGATCTGGTCCAGCGGCAGGTAGAAGCGCGGCGCGCCGACGCCGACGAAGGTGGTCAGGCTATCCACGGCCTTGTCGCGGCGCATGGCGGTCTCGAAGCGCTTGGCCTCGCCCTCCATCTGCGCGAAGCTGGTGCCCTCGGGCATCCACAACTCCACCATCAGCTCGGGCCGGCTCGAATCCGGGAAAAACTGCTTCTCGACGAACTTGAACGCCCACAGGCCCAGCGCGAAGCTGACCAGCGTGACGGCGATCACGGTCTTGCGCCACGTCACGCACCAATTCACCAGATGCCGGAAGCGCGCGTAGAACGGCGTGTCGAACACCTCGTGATGGCCGCCGTCGCTGGCGCGGGTCTTGAGCAGCAGGTAGCCGAGGTAGGGCGTGAAGTACACCGCCGCCAGCCACGACAGCACCAGCGCCAGCGCCGTCACGGCGAAGATCGCGAAGGTGTACTCGCCCACGGTGGACTTGGCCAGCCCCACCGGCAGGAAGCCGGCCGCCGTGATCAGCGTGCCGGTCAGCATCGGCATGGCCGTGGAGGTGTAGGCGAAAGTGGCCGCCTCCATCTTGGAGAAGCCTTCCTCCAGCTTGCGGACCATCATTTCGACGGCGATGATCGCGTCATCCACCAGCAGCCCGAGCGCCACGATCAGCGCCCCGAGCGAGATCTTGTGCAGGCCGATGCCGAAGATGTTCATGAACAGGAACGTCACGGCCAGCACTAGCGGGATGGTCAGCGCCACCACCAGCCCGGGGCGCACGTCGAGCCGCAGCGGCTTGGTGTGCAGCCCCAGCGCGATGAAGCTGACCGCCAGCACGATCACCACGGCCTCGATCAGCACGTGCACGAACTCGCCCACCGAGCGCTTGACCGCCTGCGGCTGGTCCTGCACCTGCTCCATCTCGATGCCCATCGGCAACTGGCCGCGCAGGCCGTCGGTCACGCGGCGCAGTTCCTGGCCCAGCGCGATGATGTCGCCGCCCTTCTCCATCGAGATGCCGAGCCCGATCACATCCTTGCCGTTGAAGCGCATGCGGCTGGCGGGCGGGTCGATATAGCCGCGATAGACGTGGGCGATGTCGCCCAGCCGGATATTGGCGATGCCGTTGGGCCCGCGCAGCACCAGACTCTCCAGGTCCTGCACATCGCCAAGCTGGCCGGTCACGCGGACCTGGAGGTTGTCGGTCGGGGTGACCATCACGCCACTCCCGGTGGGATTGTTCTGCTCCGAGATCTGGTTGGCGATGGCGTTGATGTCGAGCCCAAGCTGCGCGAAGCGCGTCTGGTTGAACTCGATATAGAGCTTCTCGTCCTGCAGGCCCAGCAGCGTGACCTTGGCCACGGCGGGCACGCGCAGCAGCGCCTGGCGGACGAGGTCGGCGTACTCGCGCAGCTCCTTGTAGTTGAAGCCGTCCGCCGAGAGCGCGTAGATCGAGCCGTAGACATCGCCGAATTCATCGTTGAAGAACGGGCCGCGCACGCCCTGCGGCAGGGTCTGGGCGATGTCCCCGATCTTCTTGCGCACCGTGTACCAGATCTGCGCGGTGTCCTTGGCGGGCGAGTTATCGGCCAGCTGGAAGATCACCGTGGTCTCGCCCGGCTTGGAGAAGCTGCGGATCTTGTCGGCGTACGGCACTTCCTGGAGCTGCCGTTCGATCTTGTCGGTCACCTGCACCGCGATCTGCTCGGCCGTGGCGCCGGGCCAGAAGGCCTGCACCACCATCACGCGGAAGGTGAACGGGGGGTCTTCGTCCTGACCAAGCTGGAAGAAGGCCAGCAGGCCGCCGATCAGCAGCACCACCAGCAGGTAGCGGGTCAGCGGCTGGTGCTCGAGCGCCCAGCGCGACAGGTTGAAGCGCGAGTGTTCCATCGATCAGCCCTTGCTGCCGGCGGCGGCGCCCGGATTGGAGGCCGGCTGGGCCGGCTGGGCCGGCTGGGCGGACGTGGCGCTCTGCATCGGCTTGACCTTCTGGCCCGGCTGCAGCAGGTGCACGCCGGCCGTGACGATGGTCTGGCCCGGCGCCAGCCCCTGGCGCACCTCGATTTCATTGCCTTGCGGGTCGCCCAGCGTCACCGGCACCGGCTTGACCGTGCCCGTGCCGCCACTGGCTGCGCCCTGGTAGATCCACACCTGATTGGTGCCGCGGTCCTGCAGCAGCGCGGTCAGCGGGATGCGGATGGCGGCGGACTCGCCGGTGCGGGTAAAGGTGACCACGGCGGTCATGCCGAAGCGCAGGTCGGCGGGCGGATTGGGCACGCTGACGCGCGTCGGGTAGGTACGGGTGACCGGATCGGCGGCGCCGGAGATCTCGCGCACGCGGCCCGGCAGCGCGCGGTCCGGCTCGGCCCAGGTGCGCACGGTGACGTCGGAGATGCCGCGCAGCATGTCCACCTGATCCTCGGGGAGGCCGATGGCGACCTCCTTCTCGGCGATCTGCGCCACGCGGATCACCGACTGCCCCGCCGTGACCACCTGGCCGACCTCGGCATCGACGGCCGTCACCACGCCGTCCGCATCGGCGGCGAGCACGGCGTAGCCGGTCTGGTTGCTCTGGTTGCGCAGATTGGCCTGCGCCTGCTCCAGCCGCGAGGCGGCGGAATCGTAGGTGGCCTGGCGCCGGTGCAGCTCGGCGGCACTGATGAAATTCTTGGCGGCCAGCTCCTTGTAGCGCTTCAGATCGGAGTCGGCCAGATCGCGGTCGGTCTTGGCGGCATCGAACTGGGCACGCGCGGAGGCTTCGGCCAGCGCCAAGTCGGTCGGGTCCAGGCGGGCCAGCGGCTGGCCCTTCCTGACGCTGGCGCCTACGTCCACCAGACGGGCCGAAATCTTGCCGGGCACCCGGAAGCCCAGGCGCGACTCCACGCGCGGCCGTACCTCGCCCGAAAACTCGAATGCGGTCTTCCCGGCACCCGAATGCAATTGCAACAGCCGCACGGGCCGCACGGCCTCCACCGGCTCCGCCTTCTTCCCGCAGCCGGACAGCCCGGCCAGGATCGCCAGCGTCGCCACGGTCAGCAGGGCGACCATCGGCGTCCGGCGGGTCCGGGCGGGCATCGGGGAAACATCAACGTCGGCGGCCGCAACATCCGGCCTGGCATAAGGCACTGGCATGGGTTAAGCGTCTTGAGTCGGTGGAACGTCGGAACAAGCTGGAGAGTGCGGGGGAACAGCCAATTGGGGAAAGCGTCTCGCGGCGGACCCTTCTGCGGGTGCCTGCCGGGGAATTAATAACTGGCCGGTCAGTAATATAACGAGCGGCTCCGAGTGCGTCAAACGCCGGGCGACGAATGGGCCGAAACTTGGCGCGAATGGCGGACACGGGGTGGACGGGGGGCGATGTTACAATTTGTCGCTTTCGCGGACCCGCTGCGCCGGTCCGTATCGCCCCACAGACCGCATTAAAAAGAGATTGGCGTGACGCCCGATCAGTATTGCCAGGACAAGGCCGCCCCGGGCGGCTCCCTCCCCTATTACAGCTTCCTGTTCCTCCCGACCGAACGCCGCCGCGCCATCACGGCGCTGTACGCCTTCCGCCGCGAGCTGGAGGCCATCATCGACGAGAGCCACGACGCCGGCGTAGCCCACCAGCGGCTGGACTGGTGGCGCGGCGAACTGCGCCGCCTCTATGACGGTCAACCGTCACATCCGGTCACGCAGGCCCTGCAGCCCCATATTGCGCCGTGCGGCCTGCCGCAATCCGAATTTTCTGAAATGCTGGACGGCATGGAAATGGATCTGACCCAGACCCGCTACCTCGACGAAGCCGGTTTGAAACGCTACTGCCAGTGCGCGGGCGGTGCCATGGGTGTGCTGTCGGCCCGGGTGCTGGGGTTTTCCGATCCGCGCACGCTGGACTTCGCCCGCCAGCTGGGCCTGTCGATGCAGCGCGCGACCATCGTCCGTGATGTGGGCGAGGATGCCCGCCAGGGCCGCATCTACCTGCCGGTGGACACGCTCCAGCGCCACGAGGTGCCGGCGGCCGACATCCTCCAGTCGCGCTACTCCGAGCGCTTCGTGGCCCTGATGCGCGAGCAGGCCGAGGTGGCCCGCACGCTGTACCGCGAGGCGCTGGCGCTGCTGCCGCGCCAGGACCGCCGCGCCCAGCGCGCCGCGCTGGTGATGGCGGCACTCTCCCATGCCCAGCTCGACGAGATCGAGGCCGACCAGTTCCAGGTGCTGACGCAGCGCATCGCCCTGACGCCGATGCGCATGCTGTGGATCGCCTGGAAGACCTGGCTGCGCAACCGCTGACCGCCATCGAACCGAATCGAACCGAACTGATCCCGACCCGACCCCGATCCGCATCATGACTACCGTACTCGCCTCGCTCGGCCAATCCATCCTCGACCGCGCCGCCGCGCTCGCCGCCCACTCCGACATGGAGGACGGGCTGACCTGCGCGTTCCTTACGCCGGCGCATCGCCGGGCACAGGCGCAACTGGTGCAGTGGATGGAGGAAGCCGGCATGGCGGTGCGCGTGGACGCCATCGGCAATGTGATTGGGCGGTATGCCGCCGATCCGGCCGTGGCTGCGCCGAAGGTGCTGATGACCGGCTCTCATTTCGACACCGTGCGCAACGGCGGGCGGTATGACGGGCGGCTGGGCATCCTGCTGCCGATTGCGGTGGTGGGCGCACTCCATGCGGCGGGCATCCGGCTGCCGTATCACTTCGAGATCGTCGGCTTCGCCGAGGAGGAAGGGCTGCGCTTCAAGACCAGCTTCCTGGCCAGCAGCGTGCTGGCGGGCCGCTTCGACCCGGCCCTGCTGGACCGCGCGGACCCGGACGGGGTGACCATGCGCGAGGCGCTGGCCCAGTCCGGCCTGCCCGGCGCCGGCAGCCTGGACGCCCTGCGCGCCGCGGCGGTCGATCCGGCCACGCTGGCAGGGTTCGTCGAAGTGCATATCGAACAGGGCCCGGTGCTGCTGAACCGCGACCTGGCGCTCGGCATCGTCACGCAGATCGCAGGCAGCAGCCGCTTCCAGGTGCGGGTGGAGGGGCTGGCCAGCCACGCCGGCACCACGCCGATGGACATGCGGCGCGACGCCGCCACCGGCGCCGCCGAGATGATCCTGCTGGTGGAGTCGCGCTGCGCGCAGGTGCCGACGCTGGTCGGCACGGTGGGCCAGCTTCAGGTGCCGAACGGCTCCAGCAATGTGATTCCGGCCGCGTGTGTGTTCTCGATGGACATCCGCGCCGGCGAGGACGGCATCCGCGAAGCCGCCATCACCGACATCGTGATGGGCATCGAGCGGATCGCGGCGCGCCGTGGCCTGACCGCCACCGTCGAACGAGTGACGCCGGTGAACAACGCGCCGTGCGCGCGCTGGCTGATGGATCAGTTCGGCGCGGTGCTGCGCAAGCGCGGTCTGGAGGCGTTCGAGCTGCCGTCCGGCGCCGGGCATGACGCGATGATGATGCAACGCATGACTGACGTGGCGATGCTGTTCGTGCGCTGCGGCAATGGCGGCATCAGCCACAACCCGCTGGAAACCATCACCGTGGAAGATGCGCAGCTGGCGGCCGAGGTATTCGTGGATTTCCTGCGACATTTCCGACCGCAGGACTGATAGGGAGGGCGGTCAGCCGCCTTCGTACATCTCGCGGCCGAGATCCTGGAGATTCTTGCGCAGCGTCTTGCGCTCGTCGGGCGAGAGTTTGGGATGCCCGCCCGGTGGGCCCTGGCGGCCGGCGCGGTCGGCCATGTCGCGCTCCGTGCGGTACTTTTCGGCGCGGGTGCGGGCCTCGCGCTGGTCCAGGCGCTCACCGCCGCCCGGCTTGCCCGGCACGGCGGGGGTAGGTGCGCCACCGCTGGCGTGGCCCGGCTGGGCAGGGCGGAGTAACTGGGCCATGCCCGCCGACTGCGCCTGCGCGGGCGCCGGCAGCAGTACGATGAGCATGGCCGCGCCGGCATGGCAAGCCGCCCGCACGCACGCCGTGCGTTGCAGGGTTTGTCCGTGCCGGTTTTGCTTCACTTTCATTGGATAATGGCGGTCTTGACAGTGGTCGCACATCCGCATGGAGGACGACGCAGGCACTATGCCAACGCCTTCGTCAGAGAGATGGGACGCCCCTTGGTCACCGTGAATACCCGTCGCGCCAGATCGGCGTCGGGATACGGTTTGCGGAGTGTAATTGCACAAAAGATGCACGCCGCCATACCACAGGGTAAAGTATGTAACGTTTTGTTAAGCCATTTTGAGCGAAAGCGTAAGTCGCTAAGATACCGCCATGGAAAATACCAGCCACAAGATTCTCGTCGTGGACGACGACCCGCGATTGCGCGACCTGCTGCGCCGCTACCTTGGCGAGCAGGGGTTCACGGTACTGGTGGCGGAAAACGCCACCGCCATGAACAAGCTCTGGCTGCGCGAGCGGTTTGACCTGCTGGTGCTGGACCTGATGATGCCGGGCGAGGATGGCCTGTCCATCTGCCGCCGCCTGCGCGGTGCCAACGATCAGACCCCGATCATCATGCTGACCGCCAAGGGCGAGGACGTCGATCGCATCGTCGGCCTGGAAATGGGCGCCGATGACTACCTGCCCAAGCCTTTCAACCCGCGCGAGCTGATCGCGCGCATTCACGCCGTGCTGCGCCGCAAGGGTCCCGCCGAGGTACCGGGCGCCCCGTCCGAGACGCCCGAAACCTTCGCCTTCGGCGATTTCGTGCTGAACCTGGCCACCCGCACGCTGACCAAGAACGACGAGGAAATCACGCTCACCACGGGCGAATTCTCGGTGCTCAAGGTGTTCGCGCGGCATCCGCGCCAGCCGCTCTCGCGCGAGAAGCTCATGGAAATGGCCCGCGGCCGCGAATACGAAGTGTTCGACCGCAGCCTGGACGTGCAGATCTCGCGCCTGCGCAAGCTCATCGAACCGGACCCGGGCAACCCCCGCTTCATCCAGACGGTCTGGGGCCTGGGCTACGTCTTCATTCCCGATGGCGTGAAGTAGTCCCGGTTCGTCCGCAGTCAGCATCGTGGCGACCGCTCTCGGCCGTACCGCAACGCGGTTCTTTGGTTCGCTGTTCTGGCGCACCTTCATGCTGATCGCCCTGTTGCTGGCGATCTCGCTGGGTATCTGGTTCCAGAGCTACCGGCTCTTCGAACGCGCACCGCGCGCCCAGCAGATCGCCATGCAGGTGGTCAGCGTGGTCAAGCTCACGCGCGCGGCCCTGCTCTATTCCGACCCGGCGCGGCGGCGCTTCCTGCTGCTCGACCTCGTGCAGAACGAAGGCATCAAGGTCTATCCGCGCGAGAAGGACGACGACTTCGCCGCGCCCACGGCCAACCCGTTCCTGACCCAGCTGGTGCAGCAGGAGATTCGCGGGCGGCTGGGCGAGGACACCGTGCTCGCCACCACCGTCAATGACATTCCGGGCGTGTGGGTCAGCTTCGAGATCGAGGGGGACGACTACTGGGTCGCCATCAGCCCGGAGCGCTTCGAGCGCGTGCCGGGCATCCAGTGGCTGTGGTGGAGTATCGCCGCGCTGCTGCTGTCGATCATCGGCGCGGCCTTTATCACGGCACGTGTGAACTACCCGCTCAAGCGGCTGGCCAACGCGGCGCGCCAGATCGGCACGGGCGGCGACCCGCCGCCGCTGCGCGAGCATGGCGCCAGCGAGGTAGCCCAGGCCAACCGGAGCTTCAACCAGATGGTGCGCGACCTGCGCCAGCTCGACGACGACCGCGTGGTCATGCTGGCCGGCATCTCCCACGACCTGCGCACCCCGCTCACCCGGCTGCGGCTCGAGACCGAGATGTCGCCGGTGGACAACATCACGCGCGACGCCATGATCGCCGACATCGAGCAGATGGACGCCATCATCGGCCAGTTCCTCAACTACGCCCGGCCCGGCCAGGAAATGGTGGAGCCGGTGGATCTCTCCGCGCTGGTCCAGGACGCCGTGGGCGTCTATGCCGCGCACGACGACGTGCGCGTGCACGTGCGCGCCAACGGCCCGGTCATGGCGGTGGCCAACCGCATGGAGATCCAGCGCATCCTGGACAACCTGGTCGAGAACGCGCGCCGCTACGCCAAGGACGAGGAAAGCGGCATGGCCGAGGTGGAGATCTCCACCCGGCTCGATGACAAGGACGCCGTGCTGACCGTGGCCGACAACGGTCCGGGCGTGCCCGATGCGCAGCTCTCGCTGCTGACCCGGCCGTTCTACCGGCTCGACAGCGCGCGCAGCGAGGCCAAGGGCGCGGGGCTGGGCATGTCCATCGTCAACCGCATCCTCCAGCGCAACGGCGGGCGGCTGGTGCTCGCCAATCGGCCGCCACCCAAGTCCGGGCTGGTGGTGCGCGCCTGCTTCCGGCGCGCATGAGGCGCCACCCCGCGCGGGCACTGACAGGTTTTCGACAGCATTTGATAGCAGATTGAAAGGCGGTTGACAGGGCATTGACAGCCCCGCGGCGCACACTGGCGGCCATTGCGATCCCACAACATGTCGCCGGCCGCACCGGCGCTGACCGAGAGACAGCCATGTCCAGCACCGCCTCCGCGCCGGCTTCCCAGCACAGCGCCCGTACCGTGTTCCGCGTCGTCAGCGGCAACTTCCTCGAAATGTACGATTTCATGGTGTACGGCTTCTACGCCGCCGCCATCGCCCGTACGTTCTTCCCCAGCGGCAACGAATTCGCCTCGCTGATGCTCTCGCTGGCCACCTTCGGCGCCGGCTTCCTGATGCGTCCGCTCGGCGCCATCATTCTCGGCGCCTATATCGACCACCATGGCCGCCGCAAGGGCCTGATTCTCACGCTGATCCTGATGGCGATGGGCACGCTGCTGATTGCGCTGGTGCCCGGCTATGCCTCGATCGGGGTGGCCGCGCCGCTGCTGGTGCTGGCGGGCCGGCTGCTGCAAGGGTTCTCGGCCGGCGTGGAGCTGGGCGGGGTATCGGTCTACCTGTCCGAGATCGCCAAGCCGGGCCAGAAAGGCTTCTATGTGGCGTGGCAGTCGGCCAGCCAGCAGGTGGCGGTGATCTTTGCCGGGCTAATGGGTGTGATCCTGCACGCCACGCTGGCGCCGGAACAGATGGATAGCTGGGGCTGGCGCGTGCCGTTCCTGATCGGCTGCCTGATCGTGCCATTCCTGTTCATGATCCGGCGCTCGCTGGAGGAAACCGAAGCCTTCCGCACCCGCAAGCACCAGCCGACCATGCGCGAGATCTACCGCTCGATGCTCGACAACTGGGGCATCATCCTCGCGGGCTGCATGATGGTGGTGATGACCACGGTGTCGTTCTACATGATCACCGCCTACACGCCCACCTTCGGCAAGACCGTGCTCAAGCTCGGCGACGTGGACAACCTCATCGTGACGATGTGCGTCGGCCTTTCCAACTTCATCTGGCTGCCGCTGATGGGCGCCGTCTCCGACCGCGTGGGACGCAAGCCGCTGCTGGTGATCTTCACCATCGCCACCCTGCTGACCGCCTACCCGGCCGTGTCCTGGCTGGTGGCCGAGCCGTCCTTCGGCCGCCTGCTGATGGTGGAGCTGTGGCTCTCCTTCCTGTACGGCAGCTACAACGGCGCGATGGTCGTCACGCTGGCCGAGATCATGCCGCCGGCGGTGCGCACGGCGGGCTTCTCGCTCGCCTACAGCCTGGCCACGGCGCTGTTCGGCGGCTTCACGCCCGCCATCGCCACCTACCTGATCCACGAAACCGGCAACAAGGCCGCGCCGGGCCTGTGGCTGACGTTCGCCGCCGCCTGCGGTCTGGTGGCCACGCTGGTCATCTTCCGCACCCGCCGCCTGCAGGGCGCCCTGCGCACCGCCTGATACGCGTGGCCTGATGCGGCCCCGACCCGATCGCCGCCACAAGATGAAACTTTTGTGGCGGCTTTCGTCATGTGCGTCCGCACATGGCATACTCAGCGTTCGTCTTTGGCGCGCGCCGTGCAGGGAAAGGCCGATGCCTATCGGTCTCTTTGAGACAATCAATTGGCCCTGCGCGTATCGGACAGGTCATAATCTGGCTTTGTTGCGATGCCGTATCGTGGCGTTCTGCAGCCCCGTGCTGCCCCACCCCGCCCGGCGTGTCGCGTGCGTTACTCTGTTCAACCGTATCAGGAGAAGTTGATGAAGACCGTTGGTGACAAGATCGAATCGTTCCAAATCGTTGGCGTGAAGCCGGGTTTCAACAACCACGAAGAGAATGGCCAGTCGGCTTTCGAAGACATCACCGAGAAGTCCTTCGAAGGCAAGTGGAAGATCATCTACTTCTACCCGAAGGACTTCACCTTCGTGTGCCCGACCGAAATCGTCGCCTTCGCCAAGCTGAACGACGACTTCGCTGATCGCGACGCGATCGTGCTGGGCGGCTCGACCGATAACGAGTTCGTGAAGCTGGCATGGCGCCGCGAACACAAGGACCTGAACAAGCTGAACCAGTGGCAATTCGCCGACGTGACCGGCTCGCTGGTGGACCAGCTGGGCGTGCGTGACAAGGCTGCCGGCGTGGCCCTGCGCGCTACGTTCATCGTCGATCCGGACAACGTGATCCAACACGTGTCGGTGAACAACCTGAACGTCGGCCGTAGCCCGGACGAAGTCCTGCGTATTCTGGACGGCCTGCAAACGGACGAGCTGTGCCCGTGCAACCGCGCTGTCGGCGGCGCCACGCTGTAATTTGTTTGACCTGCCAACCGCCCTCCCCGGGCGGACCGGCGCGCGCGGAAGTGGCCAAACCGGCGCTTCCGCGTCAAAGCCCGCAAATGCGGGTTTTTTGAGCCCTGGACGATAGGAGAAATAAATGGAATTCCTCAGCACGATTAAGAACCTCATTCCCGACTACGCGAAGGACATCCGCCTGAATGTGGATGGCACGATCGCGCGCTCGTCGCTGGAAGGCAATGACGCCGTGGGCGTGGCACTCGCCGCCGCCTTCGCCGCCAAGAGCAAGATCATCGTCGATGCCATCCGCAATGCGAACGTGCTGTCGCCGGAGGAAGTCACCGCTGCGCAGACGGCTGCCGCGCTGATGGGCATGAACAATGTCTGGTATCCGTACATCGAGATGGCCGAGGACCCGGACCTGTCGAGCCAGCCCGCCGGACTGCGCATGAACGCCTACGCTACCCATGGTGGCGTGGACAAGCGCCGCTTCGAGATGTACGCACTGGCCGCGTCGATCATCGGCAAGTGCCACTTCTGCGTGAAGTCGCACTATCAGTTGCTGAAGACCGAGCAAGGCATGAGCGCGCAGCAACTGCGCGACGTGGGCCGCATCGCCGCCGTGATCGGGGCTGCCGCCAACGTGATCGCCGCAGAATAAGGCTTGCCGGGCAGGCATTGCCCGCCTGGTCAGGAAAACCTGCCGCCACCGCAAGGGGCGGCAGGTTTTTTTTCGCCCCAGCGCGAAAGCCTGATGTCAAGACGATGTCAATACGCTGGGCGGCATGTTGTCTGACACGCAAACGGGCGATCGGGAACCATGCACTTGTGCCGCGACCGGCCTACAATCCACGCAAGGACACCGATACAGAGGCCATGAGTACCTTGCCTTCGCATACCTCCCCCCGTTTTCGCTTCCGCCTGGCGGCGGCGTACGACTGGGGCGACATCGCAGCGGTCACGCAGCAAGCCTATGGGCAGTATGAGCTTGCGATCATGGAAGATTGCCGCGCATCGTTCCAGCGCGGCATGCAGTCCGTGCTGGCCGCAAAGGACAATCCCGACATGGAATGGTGGGTCGCCGAGAGCGACCACGGCATCAGCGGTGCCGTGCTGTTCTGCCATCCGGGCGCCACGCTGCCCGCCCTGGACGACAGCACCGTGACGCTGACGCAGCCCGAGGCACGGCTGCTGTCGGTCAGCCCGCAGGCGCGTGGCCAGGGGCTGGGACATCGGCTGATGCAGATCTGCATCCAGCGGGCGCGCGATATCGGCGCCAGTGCGCTGGTGGTGCGGACCATGCCCGAGATGGCCTCCGCCAACAAACTGTGCCAGCAGATGGGCTTCCAGAAACGGACCGAAGCCGGCGCACGCAGCGGCGCCATGGCGCGCCTGAACGACTACACCTTCGCGATCCTGCCCGAGGAAGCGCCGCTACCGTCGCCACCCCCGGTCTGACTGTCTGATCGCGCAGTTGCTTCAATCCTGAACGTCGCCAGCCTTGCGGTAGATCAGCACCGCGGCCTGCGCGACGATGCCCTCTTCGCGCCCTTCGAACCCCAGCTTCTCATTGGTCTTCGCCTTCACGTTGCAACGCGTGACGGGCAGGCCGAGGTCTTCCGCGAGATTCGCCACCATGCCGCCGATATGCGGCGCCAGTTTTGGCTTTTGTGCGATGACCGTGGCATCCACGTTGCCGATCTCGTAGCCGGCCTCGCGCACCCGCCGGGCCGCCTCGCGCAACAGCACGCGACTGTCGGCACCGGCGAAATTCGGGTCCGTGTCGGGAAAATGCCGGCCGATGTCGCCCAATGCGGCGGCACCGAACAGCGCGTCGGTCACGGCGTGCAGCAGCGCGTCGGCATCGGAATGGCCGAGCAGGCCACGGTCATGCGGAATGTCCACGCCACCCAGGATCAGCTTGCGGCCCGGCACCAGGGCGTGCACGTCATAGCCCTGGCCAATGCGGATATCGAACGGATTCAATGCGACTCCTCTGAAAAATGCTTAACGGTCAGCCAGCGGGGCTGCCGGCGCGAGCAGGATGTCCGCCAGCGCGAAATCCTCGGGGTAGGTGACCTTGAAATTGCGCAGCGAGCCGTTGACCAGGCGCGGATGCAGGCCCAGGCGCTCGATGGCGCTCGCCTCGTCGGTGACCACGGCGCCGGCGGCCAGCGCCTCCTGCAACGCCTGGCGCAACACGCCTACGCGGAACATCTGCGGGGTCTGGGCCTGCCAGAGCCCTTCGCGCGGCACGGTGGCGCCAATCCGCACGCCAACCTGGGTGCCTTCGTCCGCCCGCTTGAGCGTATCGGGCACCGGCACCGCCAGAATGCCGCCGATGGCCGCATCGGCCTCGTCGTCGGCCTCCACGGCGCGGATCAGCGTGTCGATCATGGCCGGCGTCAGTCCTGGGCGGGCGGCATCGTGCACGAGCACCCAGTCGCTGTCCGTGGCGCCGAGCTGGGCCAGGTGATGCAGGCCGGCCAGCACCGAGGCGTGGCGCGTGTCGCCGCCCACGAAGGCGGTATCGAAGCGCAGCCCCGCGAACGCCTCCGCGCCGAAGCGCGATTCCAGCGGCATATCGTCCGGCGCCAGCACCAGCGCGGTGGCGCTGATGCGCTCACAGGCGGAAAAGGCGGCCAGCGCGTGCCAGATCATCGGGCGGCCGGCCACGGTCTGGTATTGCTTGGCGACGTGGCCGCCGGCGCGGCTGCCGGTACCGGCACAGGGAATCAGGGCGAAGCGGCGAGCAGACACAGGGTAGCGGGGCGAAGTAGGAATAAGACGGGCGGCGGACCGGCCGGTGCGCATTCTATAATACGGCCCTTGTCCACCGCCACGGAGATCCCTTCCGGGGCCGGACTATCATGGCCAACCCCCGCCCGCGCTGCCGGCGGGGCGCTGTCGTTTCGATCGCCCTTGCTGCCAATGCCTGACATCCACGCTGTCACATCCTTCGCTAACCTGTCGCTGGTCAAGCCCGGCATGCGTCACGCGGTGGCCGGCCTGACCGGCTCCGCCGACGCCCTGCTGGTAGCCGCCTACGCGCGCCAACACAAGGGCGCCCTGCCGATGCTGGCAGTGATGTGCGCCAACGCCACCGACGCCCAGCGCCTGGCCGAGGAAATCCCGTGGTTCGCGCCCGAACTGCGTGTGCGGCTGCTGCCGGACTGGGAAACGCTGCCTTACGACAGCTTCTCGCCCCACCAGGACCTGGTATCCGAGCGGCTGGCCACGCTGCACGACATCCAGACCGGCCAGTGCGACGTGATGCTGGTGCCCGCCTCCACCGCGCTGTACCGGCTGGCGCCGCCGGCCTTCCTGGCCGCGTACACCTTCTTCTTCAAGCAGGGCGAGAAACTCGACGAAAACGCGCTCAAGGCCCAGTTCACACTGGCCGGCTACGAGCACGTCAGCGCGGTCATGCGCCCCGGCGAGTACAGCGTACGGGGCGGGCTGATCGACCTCTTCCCGATGGGCTCGGCCCTGCCGTACCGGATCGACCTGTTCGGGGATGAGATCGAGACCATCCGCGCCTTCGACCCCGACACCCAGCGCAGCCTGTACCCGGTGAAGGAAGTGCGCCTGCTGCCCGGGCGCGAGTTCCCGCTCGACGAAACCGCCCGCACCGCCTTCCGGGGCCGCTGGCGCGAGGTGTTCGAGGGAGATCCGACCAAATCGCCGATCTACAAGGACATTGGCAACGGCGTGCCGTCCGCCGGCATCGAGTACTACCTGCCACTGTTCTTCGAGGAAAGCGCCACCCTGTTCGATTACCTGCCCGCCGGCACGCAACTGGCGTTCGCAGGCAATATCGACGAGGCCATCCGCCGTTTCTGGGCCGATACCACCCAGCGCTACACCTTCATGCGGCACGACCGCGAACGCCCGCTGCTGCCGCCGGCGGACCTGTTCCTGTCCGAGGAGCAGTTCTTCGTAGCCGCCAAGCCGCTGGCGCGCGTGGTGCTGCAGCGCGAGGCCACGGCCGAGCAGGCACCGTTCTCGGCTGCCCTGCCCGATGTCTCGGTCAACCGCCGCGCCGAAGACCCGCTGGTCAACCTTGAGGCCCTGCTGCTGAACAAGGCCACGCGCGTGCTGATGTGCGCCGACTCCGCTGGCCGGCGCGAGACGCTGATGCAACTCTTCGCCGAAAGCGGCCTGCGTCCGCAGCCAGTGGACGACTTCGCCGCCTATCTGGCCGGTGACGCGCACTTCTCGATCGCCGTGGCGCCGCTGCAGAGCGGCTTTGCGCTGCCGCAGGCGCAACTGGCCTTCGTGACTGAGGCCGAGCTCTACGCCGGCACCGCGCGCCGCACGGGCCGCCGCAAGCAGGAACAGGCCAGCGCCGTCGATTCGATGGTGCGCGACCTCGCCGAACTGAAGATCGGCGACCCCGTGGTGCATAGCGAGCATGGCATCGGCCGCTATCAGGGGCTGGTGACGATGGACCTGGGCCAGGGCGAGGAGGAATTCCTGCACCTGGACTACGACAAGGGCAGCAAGCTGTACGTGCCCGTGCACCAGTTGCATGTGATCTCGCGCTACTCGGGCGCCGATCCGGAATCCGCGCCGCTGCACCACCTCGGCTCCGGCCAGTGGGACAAGGCCAAGCGCCGCGCCGCGCAGCAGATCCGCGACACCGCCGCCGAGCTGCTGAACCTGTACGCACGCCGCGCCTTGCGCCAGGGCTTTGCCTTCCCACTCCAGCCCAAGGACTACGAGACCTTCGCCGAAAGCTTCGGTTTCGAGGAAACCCCCGATCAGGCCGCCGCCATTTCGGCTGTGATCGCCGACATGACCTCCGGCAAGCCAATGGACCGGCTGGTCTGCGGCGACGTGGGCTTCGGCAAGACCGAGGTGGCCCTGCGCGCCGCCTTCGTGGCCGTGCTCGGCGGCAAGCAGGTGGCCATGCTCGCGCCGACCACGCTGCTGGCGGAGCAGCACTTCCAGACGTTGTCCGACCGTTTCGCGGAATGGCCGGTGCGCATCGTGGAGCTGTCGCGCTTCAAGACCAAGAAGGAGATCGACGCGGCCATCAAGCAGATTAACGAGGGCACCGTCGATATCGTCATCGGCACGCACAAGCTGCTCTCGGACGACGTGAAGTTCCAGCGCCTGGGCCTGGTCATCATCGACGAGGAACACCGCTTCGGCGTGCGCCAAAAAGAGGCGCTCAAGACACTTCGCGCCGAGGTGGACGTGCTGACGCTCACCGCCACCCCCATCCCACGCACGCTGGGCATGGCGCTGGAGGGCCTGCGCGACTTCTCGGTCATCGCCACGGCGCCGCAGAAGCGGCTGGCGATCAAGACCTTCGTGCGGCGCGAGGAAGACGGCGTGATCCGCGAGGCCATCCTGCGCGAGCTGAAGCGCGGCGGGCAGGTCTACTTCCTCCATAACGAGGTCGAGACCATCGAGAACAAGCGCGCCCGGCTGATGGAACTGGTGCCCGAGGCGCGTATCGCCGTGGCCCATGGCCAGATGCACGAGCGCGAGCTGGAGCGCGTGATGCGCGATTTCGTGGCGCGGCGCGACAACATCCTGCTCTGCACGACGATCATCGAGACCGGCATCGACGTGCCGACCGCCAACACCATCCTGATCCACCGCGCCGACAAGTTCGGCCTGGCCCAGCTGCACCAGCTGCGGGGCCGCGTGGGTCGCTCGCACCATCAGGCCTACGCGTACATGCTGGTCCATGATGTCGATGGCCTGACCAAGCTGGCGCAGCGCCGGCTCGAGGCCATCCAGCAGATGGAGGAACTCGGCTCCGGCTTCTACCTCGCCATGCACGACCTGGAAATCCGTGGCGCCGGCGAGGTGCTGGGCGACAAGCAATCGGGCGAAATCCACGAAATCGGCTTCCAGCTTTATACGGACATGCTCAACGCCGCCGTGAAGGCGCTCAAGGCCGGCAAGGAGCCGGACCTGATGGCCCCGCTGCAGGTGACCACCGAGATCAACCTCGGCACGCCGGCGCTGCTGCCGAACGACTATTGCGCCGATGTGCACGAACGGCTGTCGCTCTACAAGCGGCTGGCCAACTGCGAGACGGCCGAGAGCGTGGACAACATCCAGGAAGAGCTGATCGACCGCTTCGGCCGCCTGCCGCCGCAGGCGCAGGCGCTGGTGGAGACGCACCGGCTGCGCATCGCCGCCGTGCCGCTGGGCGTGCGCAAGATCGATGCGGGCGAGGCCACCATCAGCATGCAGTTCGTGCCGAACCCGCCGATCGACGCCATCCGCATCATCGACCTCGTGCAAAAGAACCGCCATATCAAGCTGGCCGGGCAGGACAAGCTGCGCATCGAGGCCAAGATGCCCGATGTGGCCGTGCGCGCCCAGACCATCAAGCACACGCTGCGGCAACTGGCGTGACGGTGTAGGATCGCATCCTTGACGAATCAATCATCTTTCCGCCCCATGCCTGCCCATGCCAATGCCCAATCTTCCGCCACCGCAGCCAAGCCGCGCGGCAGTGCGCTCGACTGGACCGAGCGGCTGGTGTCGTACGACACCACGTCGCGCCATTCGAATCTCGGCCTGATCGAGGCCGTGCGCGACCACTTCCTGGCCAAGGGGCTGCGGCCGCACCTGAGCTACAACCCGCAGGGCGACAAAGCCAACCTGTTCGTGACCGTGCCGGCGGCCAATGGCGCCACCGATGGCGGCATCGTGCTGTCCGGCCACACTGACGTGGTGCCGGTGGACGGCCAGAACTGGACCACCGACCCGTTCAAGCCGGTGATCCGCGACGGCAAGCTCTATGGCCGGGGCACCTGCGACATGAAGGGCTTCATCGGCACCAGCCTGGCGCTGCTGCCGACCATCCTGGAGGCCAGGCTACGCGAGCCCGTGCACTACGCGCTGTCGTTCGACGAGGAAATCGGCTGCATGGGCGCGCCGTATCTTCTGGCCGAATTGCGAGACCGTGGCGTGCGGCCGGGCGGCTGCATCGTCGGCGAGCCGACCAGCATGCGCGTGATCGTCGCGCACAAGGGCATCAACGCCTACCGCTGCTGCGTGAAGGGTCAGGCCGCGCATTCGTCGCTGACGCCGAAGGGCGTGAACGCCATCGAATACGCGGCGCGGCTGATCTGCTTCATCCGCGACATCGCCGATGAATTCAAGGCCAACGGCCCGTACGATCAAGCCTTCGACGTGCCGTTCACGACCGCCTCCACTGGCACGATCCAGGGCGGCATCGCGCTGAACACCATTCCGGCGCTGTGCGAGTTCGTGTTCGAGTTCCGCAACCTGCCGGGCGTGGATCCCGAGGCGATCTTCGCGCGGATTCAGGAATATGCGAATGGCGTGCTGCTGCCGAAGATGCGCGCCGAACATGCCGACGCGGGGCTGACGCTGGCGAAGATTGCCGCTGCGCCGTCGCTCGACGCTGCCGAGGCCGACGCCATCACGCAACTGGTGCGCGCGCTGACCGCTGACCGGGACACCAACAAGGTGGCCTATGGCACCGAGGCCGGCCTGTTCCAGCGCGCCGGCATCCCGGCCGTGGTCTGCGGCCCCGGCGACATCCAGCAAGCCCACAAGCCGGACGAGTTTGTCGCCCTCGACCAACTGGAAGCCTGCGAAGCCTTCCTGCACAAGGTGGTGGACAGCCTGCGCGTGGCCGCCTGAGCTGCTTGAGCGTTTGAGCAGGAGGGCGGTGCGCTTACAATATCGCCTTCCTCGCTTTGCGCGCCCCGCCCCGACTTCCCCCTGCCGTCATGCCCCTGATTCTCCAGAGCCTGTCCCCGCTGTCGCCCGCCGATCTCGACGCCATCCGCCCCATCGCCGACGCTTCGGCCTTCACGCTGCGTGCGGCCAACGTCGCGGCCGCCGATGACTGCGCCCCGCTGACGCCCGCACTGCACAAGGCGCTGGACGAAGCCTGCGGCCCACGCGGCATCGACTGGGCCGTGGTGCCGGCCGGGCGCAAGCTCTCGGACTTCCGGCTGGTGGCCATGGACATGGACTCGACGTTGATCACGATCGAGTGCATCGACGAAATTGCGGACTTTTGCGGGCTGAAGGCCGAGGTTTCGGCGATCACGGAAGCCGCCATGCGCGGCGAGATCACCGATTTCAATGAAAGCCTGCGGCGCCGCGTGGCCCTGCTGAAGGGGCTGGATGCCAGCGTGCTCGACCGCGTCTACGCGGAGCGCCTGCGCCTGTCCCCGGGTGCCGAGCGGATGCTGCAGACCGTGCAGGCGCTGGGCATGCGCACGCTGCTGGTGTCGGGCGGCTTCGTCCATTTCACCGACCAGCTCAAGCCGCGCCTGAAGCTGGACTTCACGCGCGCGAACACGCTGGAGATTGTCGATGGCAAGCTCACCGGCGAAGTCGTCGGCGAAATCGTCAATGCGGACGTCAAGGCACGTACGGTGCGCGAGGTCTGCGCGCAGATCGGCGCCGATGTGTCGCAGGCCATCGTCATGGGCGACGGCTCGAACGATCTGAAGATGATGGCCGTGGCCGGCCTCTCCGTCGCCTTCCAGGCCAAGCCGGTGGTGCGCGCGCAGGCCAGCGTGGCGTTCAACCACGTCGGCCTGGACGGCCTGCTGAACCTCTTCCCGCACTAAATCCCCTCCCCCCGGCCCGCCTGGAGACTGGCTCCGGGCGGCGCCCGCTTCGTATTTCTCCTAATTTTCTGCCCGCCTTCGGCAGCCGAAATGTGCCGCAACGTCTTGATTTCCTTGTGAAATCAAATGCGAATCATTACTATTCGGTATTCCAACCATTCCGATGTCGCTCGCATGCAAGCGTTCGCTGTATTGCTAGGACTGGCGGCGGCTGCGTGCCTGTATCTCGCCGCGCCGAACCAGGTCCTGTTTGTTTCCGCTGAAGGCGAAGGTCGCGCGCCGCTGCCGCCCCGGTTGCTGGGCTGGCTCGGCCTGCTGCTGACCATCGCCAGCGCCTGGACCATGAGCGTGCCCGAGGGCTGGCCCGTGGCCATCGCCGCCACGCTGGTCACGCTGACCTGCAGCCTGTCCCTGTGGCCGTTCATCGGCACGTGGGTCCATCACCGCCGCGGGCTGCCCCGCCGGGAAGGGAGCGCAGCATGATGGGCACGAAATGGCTTGCCGGGACACTGCTGGGCCTGCCCCTGGCCCTCGCGCTGTGCACGCTGGGCATCCTCTGGCTGCCGGGCGGCTGGCATGGCGGCGTGGTCGCCGCAGTGCTGCTCAGCTTCGTCGCCTGGGTCACGCTGATCAGCCTGAGCCTGCTGTTCCGCACCAGCACGGCCGCGTGGCTCTGGCTGGGGGGCGCCAACCTGATCTGCTTCGGCCTCCTGTGGGCGCTGCGCCTGACGAACACCATGCCCGCCGCGTCCGCGCTGGCCGGGTCGTGAGGACCTCTCCATGAAACCCAATACCCTCCGCCTTTACCAGACGCTGCATACCTGGGTCGGCCTGATGGCCGGCTGGGCGCTCTTCATCGCCTTCTTCGCCGGCGCCATCACGATCTTCCACCACGAGCTGCACATCTGGCAGAACCCGGCCCGCCTGGAAGGCCGTCACGCCACCGAGGTCCACGTGGAGGGCCCGGCCGTCGACGCCTTCGTCCAGAAGCTGGTGGCCGTGCATCCGGATGCCGCCGCCAGCGTCTACGTGGCCCTGCCGAGCAAGGAAGAGCCCGATTTCAACGCCTACTGGCAGGACAAGGCCGGTGCGTGGCACACCATCAATGGCACGGCGCTGAACGGCGACGCCGCCGCGCAGCGCAACACCTCGCTCGACCACGTGACCGGCGAGCTGTCGGCGTTCCTGAACTCCCTGCACTACTCGCTCGGCCTGGGCCAGAACGGCACCTACTTCATGGGCGTGATCTCGGTGCTGTACGGGCTGGCGCTGGTGTCCGGCGTGCTACTGCACCTGCCGCGTCTCAAGAAGGACCTCTTCGCGGTGCGGCCGGGCCGCAACCTGAAGCGGTTCTGGATGGACGCGCACAACGTGATCGGCCTGTTCAGCCTGCCGTTCCACATGGTGTTCGCGGTCACGGGCGCGTTCCTGTGCCTGTCGCTGGTCATGGTGATGGTGTTCAACGCGCTCACCTTCAACGGCAAGCTGTTCGAGCAGGTGCCCACCGCGATTGCGGCCACGCCGGAAATGACGGCGGCCGGACGGCCTTCGCCGACCATGTCGGCGGCGCAACTGCTGGCCATCGCGCGCGAGCATGGCGGCGAACGCTTCACGCCGGAAGCCATCCGCTTCCAGCGCTATGGCGATGCCAATGCCGTGGCGGAAGTCCGTGGCGACAGCGAGCGCGCGCTCGGCAATGGCGGCTCGGTGGGCATCCACGCGGCGGCCAACGAGCCGAACGCGGGCAAGCTGATCGCCAACCAGACCCCCGGCGCGCGCGACACCAATCACACGCTGTATAGCGGCGTCTTCGCGCTGCACTACGGCACCTACGGCAACCTGCCCGTGCGGATCTTGTACCTGCTGGCCGGTCTGGCGGGCGCGTTCCTGTTCTATTCGGGCAACCTGCTGTGGATCGAGTCGCGCCGCAAGACGCGCCAGGCCGAGCAGCCGCGCGTGCATCGACTGCTGGCGCAGGCCACCGTGGGCGTGTGCATCGGCACCTGTATCGGCGTGGCGCTGTGCTTCCCGGCCGCGCTGCTGTGGCCTGAGCGCGCCGTGAGCTATGTGTTCTGGCCGGTGTTCCTGCTGGCGGTGGGCTGGTCGCTGGTGCGTCCGCCGGTGCGGGCGGCCGCCGAGCTGCTCTATGTGGCGGCGCTGGCCTCGCTGACTGTGCCGCTCGCCAATGCCCTGCTGACCGGCGACCACTTCGTCGTGGCCGCCCTGCACGGGCGCTGGGGTGTGGCGGGCTTCGATATCGGCGCCATCGCGCTGGCAGTGGGCTATGTGGTGCTGGCCCGCGCCACCCAGCGGCGCGCGCACAACGGCCCGGCGGAATCGGTCTGGGCGCTGCGCCCGGCTACGTCCGAGCAAGCCGCGCAGCCGGCCCTGCGCAAGGCCGACGCGTCCTGATGTGCCGGCGTCTCTCCCCCTCGGGGAGGGACGCCTTCTGCTTCCCTCTTCAGCGCAGGTGCTTTTCCATCGCCTGTTTCAGGTCCGCGATCAGATCGCGTGAATCTTCCAGGCCGATGTAGAGCCGCACCAGCTCCCCCGCATTTTCCCAGCCAGCCGGCGGCCACGTGCCCGCCGGGCGCATGCCCTCCACGTGGTACGGCACGGCCAGGCTGTGCGCCCCGCCCCACGACCAGCCAATTGCATACAGCTTCAGCGCCTCGACGAAGGCATCCACCTGCTCGCGCCCAAAACGGCTGTGCAGGATGATCGAGAACAGCCCGCTCGCGCCGGTGAAGTCACGCCGCCATTCGGCATGGCCGGGGCAATCGGGCAGCGCGGGATGCAGCACGCGGGTCACCTCGGGCCGCTTGGTCAGCCATTCGGCAATCTCGCGTGCGGCGCGGTCGTGCGCGGCCAGCCGCACCGGCATGCTCGCCATGCCGCGCAGGACCAGGAAGCAGTCATCGGCGGACACGCCCCAGCCCATCACCATGCGCGTGCGCTTGAGGCGGTTGTGGAGCGATTCGTCGGCCGTGATCACGGCGCCCATCAGCACGTCGCTGCCGCCCGACTGGTACTTGGTCAGCGCCTGCACCGAGACGTCGATGCCCTTCGCGAACGGCTGGAAGTAGACCCCCGCCGACCATGTGTTGTCGATGGCCGTCAGCACGCCGCGCGCCTTGGCCGCTGCGACGATGGCCTCGGTATCGGGCACCTCCATCGTCACCGAGCCCGGCGACTCGAGCCAGATCAGCTTGGTGTTCGGCTGGATCATCGAGGCGATACTGGCACCCGCCATCGGATGGTAGTAGCGCACGCTCACGCCGAATTCGCGGGCCAGCCACTCGCCATGGTCGCGATTGGGGCCGTAGACGTTGTCCGGCACGAGCACATCGTCGCCCGACTTCAGGAACGCGAAATAGACCAGCGAGATGGCGCCCATGCCAGACGGCAGCAGCAGGGTCTGCCGGCCTCCTTCGATCTGGGCGAGTTGCTGGCACAGCGCCTCGCTGGTGGGCGTGGCGTGCAGGCCGTAGCGCCAGTACGTCTTGGTGGGGTCGCCATAGGCGCGCAATTCGTCCAGATTGCGGAAGACCACGGTCGAGCCGCGATAGGTCGGCGTGGAAAACGAATCAAAGCCCGGCGCGATATCGAGTTCGGGCTGGACGGCGAGCGTCTGGAGATAGCGGGAGGCGTCGGATTGGGAATGGTCGGACACGGCGAGTTCCTCGTTTTGCGGGAGGTCGGATCAGACGTCCGAGCTTACCAGCAAATGCCGGGGTGGCCGAGGGGCCACCACGCCGATGTCAGCGCGAGTTGCCGATCGAGATCGAGGATTTCGGCACGAGCGGCGCGTAGGTGACGCCGCTGCTGGGCCGCATGTCGAACGGGGGAATGACGAGATAGCCGCCGAGGGGGCGGATGAAGAACGGCAGCACGATGGCCGGGTTGAAGGCGTCGGTCCAGGTGCCGCTCACCGCGCCATTCTGGTCGATACGGCCTTCCCAGTTGCCCGAGACACGCGTGCCGTCATCGGACTCTTCCATCAGGAAGGCGCCTTCGTTCCATTCGCCGGACAGCAGGCGCACACCGCCCTTGCCGTCGCCGGACGCGTATTCGCCCTGCAGGCTGTCGCGGGTGTCGGTCTTGGCGCCCACGCGCAGCCGCACTTGTTTGTCGCCGACGTTGCCGACGTAGACCGGGAACTTCGCGTACTCGGAGCGCGGCGCCAGCGAGCCGACCGGGCCCGAAGACAACGACGTCCCGCGCCGGGCTTCCCCAGCGCGGATCGCGTCATTGATGCCGAGACTGCCCTGCCCACCCGTCGACAACGACTCGCCGCCAGCCGCCTGGGCGGCCAGCGGGACGAACACCGCAAACGCGGCCACAACGGTCAGGCGGAAAGGCATCGGACGCAGCAAGGCAAACCCCGGATCAGGACTCAGATACGCTCAAAGATAGCAGCAATGCCCTGGCCACCGCCAATGCACATCGTCACGAGCGCATAGCGGCCCTGCACGCGTTGCAGTTCGTGCACGGCCTTGACGGTGATCAGTGCGCCGGTGGCACCGATCGGATGGCCCAGCGAGATGCCCGAGCCGTTCGGGTTGACCTTGGCCGGATCGAGGCCGAGCGCCTTGGTCACCGCGCACGCCTGGGCGGCGAAGGCTTCGTTGGCTTCGATTACATCGAGATCCTTGACCGTCAGGCCGGCGCGTTCGAGCGCGATCCTGGTGGCCGGCACCGGGCCGATACCCATGGTCTTCGGGTCCACACCGGCGTGGCCGTAGGACACCAGGCGCGCCAGCGGCTTCAGGCCGCGGCGCTCGGCTTCGGCGCGCACCATCAGCACCACGGCGGCGGCCGCGTCGTTCAGGCCGGACGCATTGCCAGCCGTCACCGTGCCGTTTTCCTTGACGAAGACCGGCTTGAGCTTGGTCATGTCGTCGATGGTGGCGTCGTGGCGCACGTGCTCGTCGGTGTCGAACACGACATCGCCCTTGCGCGACTTCAGCGTGACGGGAACGATCTGGTCCTTGAAATGGCCGGCCTTGATGGCGGCGGACGCGCGGCGGTGCGACTCCAGCGCAGCCTCGTCCTGCTGGGCGCGCGAGATGTCGTACTCCTTGGCCACGTTCTCGGCCGTCACGCCCATGTGGATGGCGTGGAACGGGTCGTGCAGCGCGCCGAGCATCATGTCGACGAGCTTGGCATCGCCCATGCGCGCGCCCCAGCGCGCCATCGGCGCCAGGTACGGCGCGCGGCTCATGCTCTCCGCGCCACCGCCGATGGCCACGTCGGCATCGCCGAGCAGAATGGTCTGGGCGGCGCTGATGATGGCCTGCAGGCCCGAGCCGCAGAGACGGTTCACGGTCAGCGCGGGGGCGTTGATCGACACCCCGCCGTTCACGGCCGCCACGCGGCCCAGGTACATGTCCTTGGGTTCGGTCTGGATCACATTGCCGAATACCACGTGACCGACGTCATCGCCGGACACATTGGCGCGGGCCAGCGCCTCGTGCACGACCAGCGCGCCCAAATCGGTCGGGGCCAGGTCCTTCAGGCTGCCGCCGAAGGTGCCAACTGCGGTGCGCACACCGCTGACAACCACCACTTCACGCGTCATGTCTTGTCTCCATGAGTTTATGTTGCGGCGCACAGTATAGTCCCGGCCACCCCAAAACGAACGACCGTACTTTTACCTAATGTCCCGGACCCGGCAGTGATCCTTAGACCACTTCACCCCACAGGTCGTGACCATCGGCACCGGTGATCTTCACGTGGACGAAGTCTCCGGTCTTGTAGCGTTGCGAGGGCTTCGCGGCCGGGTCGATATAGACCAGACCGTCGATCTCGGGCGCATCGGCCGACGACCGACCCACGCCGCCATCCTGGTTCACTTCGTCCACCAGCACGCGCAGCGTTTGGCCAACCTTGCGCTGCAGGCGGCGTGCGGAAACTTCCTCGGCCACTTCCATGAAGCGCGCGCGGCGCTCCTCACGCACGGCGTCCGGCAGCGCGCCGGGCAGGTTGTTGGCGGTGGCGCCGTCCACGGGCGAGTAGGCGAAGCAGCCCACGCGGTCCAGTTCGGCTTCGGCGATGAAGTCCAGCAGCGTCTGGAACTCTTCCTCGGTCTCGCCCGGGAAACCGGCGATGAACGTGCTGCGGATGGTCAGCTCGGGGCAGATCTCGCGCCAGGCGCGGATGCGATCGAGCGTCTTTTCGGCATTGGCCGGGCGCTTCATGCGCTTGAGCACGTCCGGGTGGGCATGCTGGAGCGGCACGTCCAGGTACGGCAGCACGTTGCCCTGCGACATCAGCGGAATAATCTCATCCACGTGCGGATAGGGGTACACGTAGTGCAGGCGCACCCAGGCACCGTACTGGCTGGCCAGCTCGCCCAGCGCGCCGACCAGTTCGGTCATGCGGGTCTTGAGCGGACGGCCGTTCCAGAAACCGGTGCGGTACTTCACGTCCACGCCATAGGCGCTGGTGTCCTGCGAGATCACCAGCAGTTCCTTGACGCCCGACTTGAACAGGTTTTCCGCCTCCAGCATCACTTCCGCCACCGGACGCGATACCAGATCGCCCCGCATCGACGGGATGATGCAGAACGAGCAGCGGTGATTGCAGCCCTCGGAGATCTTCAGGTAGGCGTAGTGCTTGGGCGTCAGCTTGATGCCGGCCGGCGGCACGAGGTCCGTGAACGGATCGTGCGGCTTGGGCAGGTGCGTGTGGACGGCCTGCATGACCTCGCCCAGCGCATGCGGGCCGGTCACGGCCAGCACCTTCGGGTGTACCGACGAGACGATGTCATGCCCGGCCGCATCCTTCTTGGCCCCCAGGCAGCCGGTGACGATGACCTTGCCGTTCTCGGTCAGGGCCTCGCCGATGGCGTCCAGGCTCTCCTGCACGGCTTCGTCGATGAAGCCGCAGGTGTTGACCACGACCAGATCGGCATCGTTATAGGTACCGCTGATCGCGTAGCCTTCGGCACGCAGCTGGGTCAGGATCTGCTCGGAATCCACGAGCGCTTTCGGACAGCCCAGGCTGACAAACCCCACGCGGGGCGAATTGGCTACGCCGGCCGCGTAAGCCGTTGATTTTTCGTCACTTTTCACTTGTACTTCCTGACTGCATCTTGTGGGGGCCGGCGCAAGGCCGAAGGTGGGGCGAATTCTAACCCAGGGCGGGCAATTGGGCGTCGTGATGCAGAAGCGGGAGCCACTCGCTTCATGACAAACGACATCGCCGCGCGCGCCTCATTCCAGGCGCGCGCGGCGATGGGGGGGAATCCGGATGGCCGGCGGTGCCGGCTCAGGTGTCTCGCGGTGGCTTACTTCTTTTCCTGCTGGTTGAACGGGAACGTGCCGAACATGTTCTTGGCCTGGCTCTGCATCTGTTCCTGCATCTGCACGAACAGATTCTTGCTCTGCTCGATGTAGTTGCTCATCATCCCTTGCATCATCGGGCCCTGCATGTTCATGAACTGCGACCACATGTCCGGGCTGAACGCTTCGCCCGAGTAGAGACCCTTCGAGTTCTCGGCCAGCTTGTTCTGGATGTCGATGAACGCCTGGATGTTCTTTTCCAGGTAGGTGCCCATCATGCCCTGCATGGCATGGCCGTAGAAGCGGATGATCTGCGACAGCATGGGGCTCGAGAACATCGGCACGCCGCCGGTTTCCTCTTCCAGAATGATCTGCAGCAGGATGCTGCGCGTCAGTTCATCGCCGGACTTGGCGTCCACGACCTTGAATTCCTCGGAATCCATGACCAGCTGCTTGACGTCCGCGAGCGTAATGTAGGTGCTGGTCTGCGTGTCGTAGAGCCGGCGATTCGGGTATTTCTTGATCAGTCGCTCTGCGCCTTTTTTGGTCGTGGCCATCGGTGCTCTATCCTTTGTCGTCGCTGATGCAGGGGGTGCGCATCTGCTGCTGCGCGCTGCTGCACCGCATGCGATGCACTGCGCAATTGGGGGCGCCCGCGCCGCGCTCTAGTTTGGTGCCGGGGGCGCCGCTGACCTGATTCTATGCTCAAGAAAGCACTAAGAAAAGCCACCCCGATTAAGGAAAACCCGCAGCATCGTATGCAAAACGGGCCGTCCTGGCAGCCAGGCGGCCCGTTTTCCGAGGTGCGCCGTGGCACGCTTCCGGCCTGCTGCAGCGCGCTCGGTGCGCCGCAGCAGGCCGGCCGCGCGCCGCGCAGCCAGCGGTCGGTCAGCCCATGTGCAGGCCGCCGTTGAGCGAGAAGTCGGCGCCCGTGGAGAAGCCCGATTCGTCCGAAGCCAGCCACGCGCAGATCGACGCGATTTCCTCCGGCAGACCCAGGCGCTTGACCGGAATCGTCGCCACGATCTTGTCCAGCACATCCTGGCGGATGGACTTGACCATGTCCGTGGCGATATAGCCCGGCGACACCGTGTTGACCGTCACGCCCTTGGTGGCCACTTCCTGCGCCAGCGCCATGGTGAAGCCGTGCAGGCCGGCCTTGGCCGTCGAGTAGTTGGTCTGACCGAACTGGCCCTTCTGCCCGTTCACCGACGAGATATTGACGATGCGGCCCCAGCCGCGGTCCGCCATGCCGTCGATGACCTGCTTGGTCACGTTGAACAGCGACGTCAGGTTGGTGTCGATCACCGCGTCCCAGTCGGCACGCGTCATCTTGCGGAACACCACGTCGCGGGTGATGCCGGCATTGTTGACCAGCACGTCCACCTCGCCGACATCGGCCTTGACCTTGTCGAAGGCGGTCCTGGTCGAATCCCAGTCGGCCACGTTGCCCTCGGACGCCACGAACTCGAAGCCGAGCGCGCGCTGCTGTTCGAGCCACTTCTCGCGGCGCGGCGAATTCGGGCCGCAGCCCGCCACCACCTTGTAGCCGTCACGGGCCAGGCGCTGGCAAATGGCGGTTCCGATGCCGCCCATGCCGCCGGTCACATATGCAATGCGCTGAGTCATATCCACTCCTGTTGGCTCGCTGATCGATGCAAGGGCACCGATCTCTGTTATAGACGCCGACGGCCAAAACCATGTCTCCTGCCGCCGGCTACCCCTCAGTGCAACTCAAATACTCGTTTTCGGCCAGATCGGTCTGACTTAGTTCCGTTCCACGGCCAGTGCCACGCCCATGCCGCCGCCGATGCACAGCGAGGCCAGGCCCTTCTTGGCGTCGCGGCGCTTCATTTCGTGCAGCAGCGTCACCAGGATGCGGCAGCCGGACGCGCCGATCGGATGGCCGATGGCGATGGCGCCGCCGTTGACGTTGATCTTCGACTGGTCCCAGCCCATCTGCTGGTGCACGGCCAGCGCCTGCGCGGCGAAGGCTTCGTTGATTTCCATCAGGTCCAGGTCCTTGACTTCCCAGCCGGCGCGCGACAGGCAGCGCTTGCTGGCCGGCACCGGGCCCATGCCCATCACGGCCGGGTCCACGCCGGCGTTGGCGTAGGCCTTGATGGTGGCCAGCGGGGTCAGGCCCAGCTCCTTGGCCTTGGCGGCCGACATCACCACCACGGCGGCGGCGCCGTCGTTGAGGCCAGAGGCGTTGGCGGCGGTCACCGTGCCGGCCTTGTCGAAGGCGGGCTTCAGGCCGGACAGGCTGTCCAGCGTGGCGCCCTGGCGCACGAATTCGTCGGTCTTGAACGCCACCGGGTCACCCTTTCGCTGCGGAATCAGCACCGGCACGATTTCCTCGTCGAACCGGCCGGCCTTCTGGGCGGCCTCGGCCTTGTTCTGGGAGCCCACGGCGAACTCGTCCTGCGCCTCGCGCGTGATGCCGTACTCCTTGGCGACGTTCTCGGCCGTGATGCCCATGTGGTACTGGTTGTACACGTCCCACAGGCCGTCGACGATCATCGAGTCGACCAGCTTGGTATCGCCCATGCGGAAGCCGTCGCGCGAGCCGGGCAGCACGTGCGGCGCGGCGCTCATGTTTTCCATGCCGCCGGCCACGACGATCTCCGCCTCGCCGGCGATGATGGCGTTGGCGGCCAGCATCACGGCCTTCAGGCCGGAGCCGCACACCTTGTTGATGGTCATGGCCGGCACCATGTCCGGCAGGCCGGCCTTGCGCGAGGCCTGGCGCGCCGGGTTCTGGCCGGCGGCAGCCGTCAGCACCTGACCCATGATGACTTCGCTCACCTGGTCCGGCTTCACGCCGGCGCGCTCGAGCGCGGCCTTGATGACGAGGGCGCCCAGCTCCGGTGCCGGGATCTTGGCCAGCGAGCCGCCAAACTTGCCAACTGCGGTGCGGGCTGCGGAAACGATGACGATGTCGGTCATTTGAAGTCCTTTCGAGATAGCGTGAAGCCAATCGGTACGAAACCCCGGGCCGGTCCCACGGAACCGGCCCCGGCGGAAAACGTTCAGGCGCGCTGCTTGACGTAGCGGCCCGGTGCGGGTTCGATGGCCCGGTAATGGGCGTTGCCATAGTCGGCCGGCGCGGCGCGCTTGGCGCCGGCCTGCTTGCCGAGCCACGCCATCCAGTCCGGCCACCAGCTGCCGGGCTTTTCCTCGGCGCCGGCCAGCCATTCCTGGGCCGAGCCGGGCAGCGCCTCGTTGATCCAGTGGCTGCGCTTCTTCTTGGCCGGCGGGTTGATCACGCCGGCGATATGGCCGGACGCGCCAAGCACGAAGCGCAGCTTGTTCTTCAGCAGGCCGGTGGAAGCGAAGGCAGACGTCCACGGCACGATGTGGTCCTCGCGCGAGCCATAGATATAGGTCGGCACGTCGATATCGCCCAGGTCCAGCGGCGCGTTGCAGACGCTCAGCTTGCCGGGCACCTTCAGTTCGTCCTGCAGATACATATGGCGCAGGTACCAGCAGTACCACGGGCCGGGCAGGTTGGTCGCGTCGCCGTTCCAGAACAGCAGGTCGAACGGTACCGGCGTGTTGCCCTTGAGGTAGTTGTCGACCACGTAGTTCCAGACCAGATCGTTCGGCCGCAGGAACGAGAACGTGTTGGCCAGCTCCACGCCGCGCAGCAGCGCGCACGGGGCCCCGGCAGCGCCGCCGATGGTGGCCTCGCGCAGTTGCACGTGCGGTTCGTCGACGAATACGTCCAGGATGCCGGTGTCGGTGAAGTCGAGCAGCGCGGTCAGCAGCGTCAGGCTGGCCACCGGGCGCTCGCCGCGCGCGGCCAGCACGGCCAATGCCGTGGCGACGATGGTGCCGCCCACGCAGAAGCCGAGCACGTTGATCTTGTCCTGCCCGCTGATGTCCCGTGCCACCTCGATCGCGCGGATGGCCGCGTGCTCGATGTAGTCGTCCCAGGTGCGCTCGGCCATCGACGCATCGGGGTTGCGCCACGACACCAGGAAGACCGTGTGGCCCTGCTCCACCACGTAGCGGACCAGCGAGCTTTCGGGCTGCAGGTCGAGGATGTAGAACTTGTTGATGCACGGCGGCACCAGCAGCAGCGGCCGGGCGTGGACCTTGTCGGTCAGCGGCTTGTACTGGAGCAGCTGGAAATATTCGTTCTCATAGACCACCGCGCCCTCGGTCACGGCCACGTTGCGGCCCACCTCGAAGGCGGTGTCGTCGGTCTGGGAGATCTTGCCCCGGGTCAGATCCCCGAGCATGTTGCGCATGCCGGTGCGCAGCGATTCGCCGCCCGATTCGATCAGGCGCTGCTGGGCGTCCGGATTGGTGGCGAGGAAGTTGGCGGGCGACATCGCGTCCACCCACTGCGACACCGCGAAGCGGATGCGCTGGCGGGTCTTGGCGTCGGCCTCCACGGCGTCGGCCAGCTCGGTCATCGTGCGGGCGGTCAGCAGGTAAAACGCGGCGGCGTAGCGGTACGGCGCGTTGTTGCGCCAGGCCGCGCTGGCGAAGCGGCGATCGGACAGCCGCTGACTGGCGGCCTCGGCATCGCCGTTGCTGTTGCCACCGGCTGCGCCGTTCGGCACGGCAGCCGCGCCCATTTCACGCCAGAGTTCGGAGAAGTCTTTCAGGTAGCGTTCCTGGATCTGAGCCAGCAACGTCGGCGGGATCTTCAGGCCGGCGCCTGCCGGGCCCTGGAATGCACCCTGGAACGCCTTGGCAAATGCATCGCCGCCGGGAAAGCCCGGGAACGCGCCGGGCACGCCGTTCGGCATGCCTGACGGAAAACCGGGCGGCAGCTTGCCGTTGATTTCAGGAGCCCACTGACGGGACCATTCCAGCCATGCAGCTGGATCGAATGGCCCCGGCGCAAACTGAAACGGTTGGGACTTGTCTTCCGCGCTGGAAGCTGCCGCACCTTTGCCGGTCGCCATGATGTATTCGTCTCTCTGCCGTCGTGATGGGTAGACGGGCTCGGGGTAACTGTCTCCCGACCCGCCCCGATTCCGGGTTGCGCCTCTGGATGATCTGGTCACCCAGACCGGGACGCCGCATTGGCGGCGCCAGGTCATACGCTATGCTTGCCGGCGAAACCCTGGAGAACTTCCTCGGTTCCGATACATTTGAAGGCATTGTTGCCTTGCAATGTAGACGCTGTCAATGCGGAATTCCGCATTGCGAACGCGCGTGCGGGAAACGCATCCCCGACCTACCGGACGGTAAGCCTGACGCGGGTTCGCGGGCAGTCCGAGGACCATTTCCGGCTGCCACGTGACGCCACCGTACTTTTAACAGATAGAGATGAACGCCTGATGTATATCGTCGCAATCGGCTGGATCTACGTGGCCCTGATGATGTCGATTACCGAGACGAACCTCGTGGCCGGGGTCGCCACGTTCCTGTGCTACGGCGTGGCGCCGGTATCGATCATCATCTACATCATGGGAACGCCCGGCCGGCGGCGCCGGCGCCAGGCGCGCGAGGCGGCCGAACAGGCGGCCGGGCAAGCCGGGCCGAAGCCCGTCGAGGAAGCGGAAGGGTCAGGCCGCTAGCCAGACCAGCGTGGCCATGCGACCCGTGGTGCGGTCGCGGCGGTAGGAGTAGAAACGCGCGGCGTCGGCCACGGTGCAGGCATCGCCGCCGTAGACCCGCGTGCAGCCGGCGCGCGCCAGCCGCGTACGCGCCAGCGCGTACAGATCGGCCCAGTACTTGCCCGGCGCGCCGGGGCGGAACGCCGCCTCGATGGCCGGCCGCTCCGCTTCGCGGGCCTGGGCCAGGAATGCTTCCCGAACCTCGGCGCCCACTTCGAATGCCGATGGGCCGATGGCCGGGCCCAGCCACGCCAGCCATTCCGAACCGGGGCCGGCCTGCGCGGCCATGCGCGCCAGGGTGGCCTCGATCACGCCGTCGCAGAGCCCGCGCCAGCCGGCATGGGCGGCACCGACCACCGTACCCGCCGCATCGCACAGCAACACCGGCAGGCAGTCCGCCGTCATGATCGCGCAGACGTGGCCGGGAGTGGTGGCGATGCTGGCGTCGGCACGCGGCACACCGCCCTCCCCGTCTTCCACTCCGTCTTCCACCCCGTCGGCGGTCGCCACGGCGCAGCCATGCACCTGTTCGAGCCAGCGCGGCATGGCAGGCAGATGCGCCGCCAGCCGGGCACGGTTCTCCGCCACGGCGGACGGGTCGTCCCCCACATGCGTACCGAGATTGAGCCCGCGCGGGCTGCCATCGGCCAGCCCGTAGGGGCCGACGCTCACGCCACCCTGCCGGGTCGTGGACAGCGCCCGCACGCGGGCCGGCGCCGGCCAGTCCGGCACGATCCAGCCGGGTTGCCGCTCAAGCGTCATCGTCATCCCTTACGTAGATGATCTCGACGTCATGGTCGTCATCGTCGTCGAAGTCGTCATCGTCGTCCTCGACCGGCCGCGCGGCGTAGCCTTCAAAGTCGAGCGCCTCGATCAGGTCCAGCATGTCCTCGGGCGGCTCAACCTCCCACGACACCTTGCGCCCGCTCTCCGGATGCACCAGTCCCAGCTTGCACGCATGCAGCGCCTGGCGCTCGAACGGCACCGGCAGCGTCACGCGGATGGCCGGGCGCTGGCCGCGCTTCGTGGCCTTGTGGTAGACCGGGTCGCCCACGAGCGGATGGCCGATCGACTCGAAATGCACGCGAATCTGATGCGTGCGGCCGGTTTCGAGCTGGCACATCACCATCGACACCTTGCCGCGGCCCAGCGGCACCGTGCCCAGCGTCTTGAAGTGCGTACGCGACGGCTTGCCGCTATTCGTATGGACGATGGCCATGCGCGTGCGCTCGCGCGGGTCACGGGCGATGGGGGCGTCGATGGTGCCCTCGTCCGGCGTCTCGCCCCAGACCAGCGCGAGGTAGGTGCGCTTGACGGTCCGGGCGGCCAGCTGGCGCACGAGGTCGGTCTGCGCGGTAAGCGTACGGGCGACGACCATCAGGCCCGAGGTTTCCTTGTCCAGCCGATGCACGATGCCGGCGCGCGGCAGCCGCCCCGCGGCCGGGTCGCGGTGCAGCAGGCCGTTTAGCACCGTGCCGCTCCAGTTGCCGGCGGCCGGATGCACGACCAGCCCGGCCTGCTTGTTGATGACGAGTAGCGTGGCGTCCTCGAAGACCACGTCCAGCGGCACGTCCTCGGCCGTGAAGGCGAGCGACTCGGGCGCGACCTGCGGCTGGATCTCGATCTGCTGGCCCATCTGGACCGATGCCTTGGCGCGGCTCGGCTCGCCATCCACCCGCACGGCGCCTTCCTCGATCCATTGCTGGATGCGGCTACGGGAGAATTCGCTGAAATGCCGCGCGAGCAGCTTGTCCAACCGCTCGCCATGTGCAGCACTATCCACTTCAAGGTACAAAGGCGGCTGGTCCGGCGCGGTGGCCGGCGTGGCCATCACCGCGCCGCCGTCTTCGCTGACATCGCCGAGATCGTCGTTGAAATCATCGGTGTCCAGCGGGGAATCGACATCCGCCGGGGAATCGTTCGCCGGACCGTTTTCGGCCTTAGGGCTTGGGCTATAATGCTTGACGCTATTTTTCATCCGGAACAGGTTGCCCAATGCAATTGCAGAGCATGAAACGCGCGAACTGGCGCGCGAGAGTTGGAGCGATTTTGCTCGCAGGCGGCTGCCTCATGCTGTCTGCATGCGGCCTGCTTGGCGACCAACCCGACGAAACGGCCGGCTGGTCGGCGAACAAATTATATTCGGAAGCCAAGGATGCGCTGGATGGCGGCGACTATACACGTGCCGTCAAGCTCTATGAAAAGCTTGAAGGCCGCTACCCGTTCGGCCGCTACGCCCAGCAGGCGCAGATCGACACCGCGTTCGCCAACTACAAGGATGGCGAGACCGCCGCCGCGCTGGCCGCCGTCGACCGCTTCATCCAGCTCCACCCGAGCCATCCCAACATCGATTACGCCTACTACCTCAAGGGCCTGATCAACTTCAACGACAACCTTGGCTGGCTGGGCCGCTTCTCCGGCCAGGACCTGAGCGAGCGCGATCCCAAGGCCGCGCGTGCCGCCTACGACGCTTTCCAGATCCTGATCACGCGCTACCCGGACAGCAAGTACGCGCCGGACGCGACGCTGCGGATGCAGTACATCGTCAACGCGCTGGCCCAGCATGAAGTGCATGCCGCCCGCTATTACTATCGCCGTGGCGCCTACCTGGCGGCCGTGAACCGGGCCCAGCAGGCGCTGAAGGACTACGATGGCGCGCCGGCCAACGAGGAAGCGCTGTACATCATGGTCCGCTCGTACGATTCGCTCGGCATGAAGGATCTGCGCGACGACGCGGCCCGCGTGATGGAGCGCAACTATCCGAACAGCGACTTCGTCAAGTACGGCTCGCGCCGGAAAGACAAGTCCTGGTGGGAAGTGTTCTGAGCCTCGCCCGCAGGTAAAAAAAGCCCGACGAATCGTCGGTCTTTTTTTTGGCGCTTATTCGTCCGCTGGCTCGTCTGCCGGCTCGTCCGCCGGCGCCGGCTCGGCCTTGCGCAGACCCTCCAGGAAGCGGATGACGGTGTCTGCCTCCCGCGTGCGCGTGAACGGCGGCAGGCTCTGCCAGATCTGGCGGCCGTAGGGCTTCTCCACGAGCCGGGTATCGCAGATCGCCAGCACGCCCCGGTCGGACTCGGAACGGATCAGCCGCCCGGCGCCCTGCTTCAGCGTGATAACCGCGTGCGGCAACTGGTGCACGGCAAACGGGCTCAGGCCCTTCTTCTGCAGGACCTCCATCCGGGCGGCCAGCACCGGGTCGTCGGGCGGGGCGAACGGCAGCTTGTCGATGATGACCAGCGACAGCGCCTCGCCGCGTACATCCACCCCCTCCCAGAAGCTCTGGCTGCCGACCAGCACCGCGTTGCCGAGTTGCCGGAAGCGATCCAGCAGTTCGGTCCGGCTCGCCTGCCCCTGCACCAGCAGCGGCAGGTTGAGCCCGCGCTCGGCAAACAGCTCGTACAGCATGTCCGATGCCTTCTGCACCGCGCGCAGCGTGGTACAGAGCAGGAAGGTGCGGCCGCCCGCGGCCTCGATCAGCGGCAGGGCCTCATGGACCACCGCTTCGGTGAACTGGGGCGACTGCGGCGCCGGCATGTTGCGCGGCACGTAGAGCAGGCCCTGCTTCGCGTAGTCGAACGGGCTCGGCAGCGTCAGCGACCGCTCCTTGTCCAGCCCGAGCTGGGCCGCGTAGTGGGTGAAGTTGCCCTTCACGGACAGCGTGGCCGAGGTAAAGACCCAAGCGCGCGGTTGGCCCTCGCGCTGGCGCGTGAAGATCGGCGCGATGGACAGCGGCGTGCGATGCAGTTGCACGGTATGCGAGAACACCTCGACCCAGCGCACGGTTTCCGGGCCCAGGGACACCGGCGCGGGCGGCGGCGTGCTTTCGCTCCCGCCATCGCCCTCATCTTCCGCCGGCGCAGCCGGGGCCGGAGCGGGCGCCACTCGGTCGTCGCGCCAGGCGGCCAGCCGCTGGGCCAGTTCCACCGCCCGGCGGTGGCATTGTTCGAGCGACTCCGCGCGTTCGGCCTGGCTCTCTAGTGCTTCGACGAAATCGGACAGCGCACTGTCCAGCGCGTCGAGGGTCTCGAAGAACGGCTCGCGCGTGCGCGGATCGGATTCGATCTGGCCCAGCGCCAGCCGCAAATTGTCTCTGCCGAAGGCCAGCCGCAGGTCACGCGCCGCTCGCTCCAGCGGGCCGCCCAGCGCCACCCAGTCCACGGCATCGCGTGCATGGGAGAGCCCTTCCGCCACGGTATCGCGCGCCAGTTCCAGCAACTGGCTGGTGGAGAGCGTCTCGCCGAAGAACAGCGTCGCGGTTTCCGGCAACTGGTGGGCTTCGTCGAAGATCACCGTGTTGGCGGCGGGTAGCAATTCGGCCATGCCGGTGTCGCGCAGCACCACATCGGCAAAGAACAGGTGATGGTTCACCACCACCACGTCGGCCTGCTGCGCCTCCTTGCGGGCGCGCATCACGAAGCATTCCTTGTACTGCGGGCACTCGCTGCCCAGGCAATTGTCGCGCGTGGAGGTCACAAGTTGCCAGACCGGCGCGTTTTCGGGCACGGCAGCCAGTTCGGCCTTGTCGCCCGAGGTCGTGGTCTTGGCGAAGCGGGCGATATCCCGCAGCCACGCCGCGTCCTGCTTCGACGCCAGCCGGCCGTTGGCCTGCGCGCGCTCGAGGTGGTAGTGGCACAGGTAGTTGGCGCGCCCCTTGAGCAGCGAGACCGAGATCGGCACGTTCAACGCCTTGCGCACCGTGGGAATGTCGCGCAGGTACAGCTGGTCCTGGAGGTTCTTGGTGCCCGTGGACAGGATCACCTTGCCGCCCCACAGCATGGCCGGGACGAGGTAGGCGAAAGTCTTGCCTGTGCCCGTGCCCGCCTCGACGATCACCGAGTCGTTCTGGGCGATGGCACCCGCCACGGCCTCGGCCATCTTCTGCTGCGACGCGCGCGGCCGGTAGCCGGGAATGCCGGTGGCCAGCGTGCCGGTATCGGCGAAGATCGTCGCCAGTTGCGCCGCCTGCGTAGCCGCCTGGTTGGCCGATGCGGCGGCCACCGCCTCGTTCAGCGAGGTGTGGTCGTCCTGCGGCAGCGCTTCAGGGGATGGCGTTTCGGCGGATTCGGGAAGCGCGTCGTCGGTCGGTTCAGACAAAATGAGTTTTCTGCAAAGGCGTGGCGTGCGGGGGGCGCCTGCGGGAATTCAGGCCGGTACGTCCGGCTCGAGCTGAAGCTGCAACAGCGTGATGGCGTCCTTGAGCTTGAGCCGGCGCTTCTTGAGCCGGCGCAGCTGCAGTTCGTCGTGGGCGGCGTCCTCGGACAGGTGATCGATCAGGAAATCGAGATCGCGATGCTCGATTTGCAGTTCGATGATCTGCCGCGCCAGTGTGTTGAGATTCTCATCCATGTAGCGGCTCCCCGTGGATCGTCCGGCCTGCGCCGACAGCCTGGGCTGTCACGCCGGTCAGAACCCGAACGGGCTCGGGGTGGAACCCTGGCCCTGCTTTTTCTTTTCCTCGGCATTGGCGCGGCGCTCGTCCAGGTCCTTCTGGCGCTGGGCGGCGTCCGCCTGCTTCTGCTGGTAGGCCCGCGTGTTTTCCTGTCGCTGGCGGGCCTGGTCGGCGCCCTTCTGCTTCGCCTCGTTCATCTTGGCGTCGAAGTCGGACTGCTTCTGGTTGTATTTTTCGGCGTTGGCGGCGCGCTGGGGCGCGTCGGCGCCCTGTTGGGCGTCGCGCAGCGCCTGTTCCTGCTGCTTGCGGTCGTAGGAGGCACGGCTGGCGGCCTCGTTGGCGGCGCGGCCCGGCTGGCCGGCCTCGTACTCGGCCTGGCGCAGCGCCTGTTCGCGGTCGCGCTCGGCGGCCTTCCAGGCACGTTCGGCGTCGCCCACTTCCAGCTCCTTGGCGCGCAGCACGTGGAGTTCATCGCGCTGCACGTCCTTGGCCTTGTCGATGCAGCTGTTCACGAGGAACTTGCCGTAGCAGGCGCGCTCGGCCTCCGCAAAGCGGTAATTGGTCCACGCGCGGGAGTCGCCAATCGCCTTGCGCTCGGCCTCGAAGTCGCGCGGGGGCGGATTCTTGGTCTGCGCCAGAGCCGGTGCGGCCAGCAACAGGGCGGCGCACATTGCGGCAAGGACGGGGGTGGAGACGAGATGGGCCACGGCGGCCGAACGGGGCTTGACGATCATGGCCGAATTCTAGCATCCGGGGGCCTTGTCAGCCCCACCGGCAAACGTTGCAACATGTGTCCGATCCGGGGCCGGGGTGGGCCCAGGGTGGGGTCCGGGGGAGGCTGGCACGGGGCTGGCGCGGGGTTGGGTGGCCCGCCCGGGCGCGGTGTCGCGGAACAGGCACGTGAAAAGCCGTCTTCCCGTCACCGGCAGCGCCGTGCGCTTGTGGCAAAATGCCCCGCTTTCGACCGACTAGTTTCCCGATGTCCAACTTGCCTGCTTCCGTCTCGCAAAAGATTGTGTCGCTCATCGCGGCAGAACTGTCCGTGCAACCGCGCCAGGTGGCGGCAGCCGTCGCGCTGCTGGACGAAGGCGCCACCGTGCCGTTCATCGCCCGCTACCGCAAGGAAGTGACTGACAACCTGGACGATACGCAGCTGCGTAACCTCGAGGAGCGCCTGCTGTACCTGCGCGACATGGAGGACCGCCGCGCGACGATCCTGGCGTCGATCGAGGAACAGGGCAAGATGACCGACGCGTTGCGCGCCGCCATCGAGGCCGCCGACACCAAGCAGACGCTGGAAGACCTGTATCTGCCGTACAAGCCCAAGCGCCGCACGCGCGCCCAGATCGCCCGCGAATGCGGCCTGGAGCCGCTGGCCCAGGCGCTGCTGGCCGATCCCACGCTGGACCCGCAGGCCGAAGCCGCCAAGTTCGTCAACGGCAACCCCACCGCCGACGGCGGCGTGCCCGACGTCAAGGCCGCGCTGGACGGCGCGCGCGACATCCTCTCCGAACAGTTCGGCGAAACCGCTGAATTGCTAGGCAAGCTGCGCGAGCACCTGTGGAACCACGGCGTGGTCGCCTCCACGGTGATGGAAGGCAAGGAAGGCGCCGAGGAAGAGAAATTCCGCGATTACTACGCCTATAGCGAGACCATCCGCACCGTGCCGTCGCACCGGGCGCTGGCGCTGTTCCGCGGCCGCAACGCGGGCGTGCTGATGGTGAAGCTGGGCCTGGGCGAGGAACAGGACGCGATGGTGCCGCACCCGTGCGAAGGCATGATCGCGCGCCATGTGGGCATCGAGAACCGGAACCGTCCGGCAGACAAGTGGCTGGGCGACGTGTGCCGCTGGTGCTGGCGCGTGAAGGTGCAGCCGCATATCGAGACCGAACTGCTGACGCAACTGCGCGAAACCGCCGAGAACGAGGCCATCAAGATCTTCGGCCGCAATCTGCATGAGCTGCTGCTGGCCGCGCCGGCCGGCCCGAAGTCGGTGATGGGCATCGACCCGGGCATCCGCACCGGCTGCAAGATCGCCGTGGTCGACCATACCGGCAAGCTGCTGGACACCGCCACGATCTACCCGCACGAGCCCCGCCGCGACTGGGAAGGCTCGCTGGCCACGCTGGCCCGCCTGGCGAAACAGCACAACGTGGCGCTGGCCTCCATCGGCAACGGCACGGCCAGCCGCGAGACCGACAAGCTGGTGCAGGACCTGATGAAGCGCGCCCCGGAACTGAAGCTGACCAAGATCGTGGTCAGCGAGGCCGGCGCCTCGGTCTACTCGGCTTCCGAGCTGGCCGCCAAGGAATTCCCGGAGCTTGACGTGTCGCTGCGCGGCGCGGTGTCGATCGCCCGCCGCCTGCAGGACCCGCTGGCCGAACTCGTGAAGATCGATCCGAAGTCGATTGGCGTGGGCCAGTACCAGCACGATGTGAACCAGCGCGAGCTGGCACGCGCGCTGGACGCCGTGGTGGAAGACTGCGTGAACGCCGTGGGCGTGGACGTGAACACCGCCTCGGCCCCGCTGCTGGCCCGCGTGTCGGGCCTGAACACGGTGCTGGCGCGCAATATCGTCGAATTCCGCGATGCCAACGGCGCGTTCCCGAACCGCGATGCGCTCAAGAAGGTGCCGCGCCTGGGCGACAAGACGTTCGAGCAGGCCGCCGGCTTCCTGCGCATCAACACGGGCGACAACCCGCTGGACCGCTCGTCGGTCCACCCGGAAGCGTATCCGGTGGTGCAGCGCATTCTGGATCACATCAAGAAGGGCCTGCCCGACGTGATGGGCAACCGCGACGCGCTGCGCGGCGTGACCGCCCAGCAGTTCACCGACGAGACCTTCGGCCTGCCGACGGTGCGTGACATCCTGACCGAACTCGAGAAGCCGGGCCGCGACCCGCGTCCCGAGTTCAAGACCGCGACGTTCCAGGACGGCGTGGAGGACATCAAGCACCTCCAGCCGGGCATGGTGCTCGAAGGCGTGGTGACCAACGTGGCCGCCTTCGGCGCCTTCGTGGACATCGGCGTGCACCAGGACGGGCTGGTCCACATCTCGGCGCTTTCCACCAAATTCGTGAAAGACGCGCACGAGGTGGTCAAGGCCGGCCAGATCGTCAAGGTCAAGGTGATGGAGGTGGACGTCAAGCGCAACCGCATCGGCCTGACCATGCGTATGGACGACGAGCCGGGCCAGGCCGCGCCCCGCGCCGGTGGCGAACGGAGCGATCACCGCGGCGGCCAGCGCCACGGTGGCCATGGCGGTGGCGGTGGTGGCGGCAAGGGGTTCGGCGGCGGCAAGCGCGAACCCGAAGTGGCCGGCGCCATGGCGGCAGCCTTCGCCAAGCTCAAGCGCTGATCCACCCGGGCGGCCACCCCACACACCGGGCCGGCCGCCCCGCCCCCCCCCCTCACAGCGGATTGATGATCCCGCTGGGCTGCTGGACCCGCGTGGGTCCGATGATGCTGTTGAACAGCAGGTCGCCATCCGGCAGGAACTGCATCACCGCGTAGAAGCCGTTGCCCCAGATCCCGGTTCCGAGGATGGTCTGGTGCACGGTGGCGCCGGTATTCCAGTCCAGCCCCGTCACCACCCATCCCCAGCCGTTCTGGTAGTAGCCGTTCGTGAACACGAGGTTCGAGCCCGCGCTGATGGCGGGCACCATCGAGTTCGACGAAATGTCGCTGCGCGCCCAGCTCGAGGCCCACGCATGGGTCAGCGGGTTCCACGCAAAGCGCTCGACGCCAATCGGCGACGGCAGCAGCGGCCCCCGGATCAGTCCATCCACGATCGCACTCGTCCCGCTTCCGGTACTGCCGTCCGCCGCAGACACGTTATTGACGACGAAGGCGCCGTAACCGTTCACCGCGACCGACTGGTCGGTCTGGATGGCGTACCCGGCCGGCAAGCCGCAATTCACCTGGATCTGCCCCGCCAGGCGGTTGGTGAAGCCGGCGGGAATCTGGTCGCGCCAGAACGCCAGCAGGCTCATGCGTGTGAGGCCGTCGGTGATGACCACGAGTTTGTCGGGATCGGTGCCGAAGCCCATCAGGGTCGGCGTGCTGCCCGAGCCTGAGCCGAAGATGGTCGGGAAGGTGTCGCCGCTGGGATAGGCGCTGCTCCACGCGCCGTCCGCCGCGTTCTGGGACAGCGCGCTGCCGGTCCAGACGAGTTTTCTCAAGATCTTGTCGGAAACGACATAAATCCCATTGTTCTCGTCGACGGCGGCGGAATTGCTGACGCTCTCGTCCGCGCCGAGCGTGACCGTATGCACCGGCCCCGTGAACGACCGGTCGACAATCGACACGGACCGCGTGCCCAGCACCACCAGCTTGCCGTCATAGGTCATCACCACGCCGGCCAGGTTCTCGCCGGGCTGGAGGAAGGTGGTGGCGTTCAGCGACCGCACCACGCTGATCCCCAGCAGGGGCACGGCCGGCACGTTCAGCGCGAGGGCCAGGATCTGGTTGCCGCTATTGATATAGAGGACGTTGTTGTTGTCCACCACGCCGTAGGCGCTGGGAATGCCGCCGGTGGGCAGCAACTGCGCCACGATGGCCTGGGCCTGGGCGATGGTGCCGATCGGATTGGTCAGCAGGCCGAGCAAGCTGGTCTGCAACGTGGCCGTCGCGCCCGGCAGGAGCGCCCGCGCCACGGGCGTGAAGGCGTCGTTGGCCACCGAGATATAGGTCACGCCCGTCGGCGACACGCCCCACATGTAGTTGGGCGATGTCGACGCGAAGGTCATGATGTTGACCGGCCCGTTCGTCGCCTGGGAAAGCTGCAACGGCGGCGGTGGCGCCACGGTGCGCGAGCCGCCGGTCACCGCATAGGGGAAGGTGTCGCTCTGGGACGAATCGAAATGGGTGATGGCGTAGGTGGGGGCGGCCAGGAAGGGGTTGGGCACTGGCGTGCCCGCGCTGGCGAACTGGCCGACGCCCGTCATCAGGCCGATGGCGACCGCCATCCGGCGCCAGCTGCGTACCGTGCAGAATCTGAACATGAGAGGCTCCCGGGGGCAAAAAGAAACCCGGCCAGCGGGCCCTACTCCGCTGGCCGGGTTCTCATGTATAGGCGAAGCGCCGCCCCGGAGCGGTCAGATTTCGACCTTGGTCCCCAACTCCACCACCCGGTTCGCCGGGATCGAGAAGAAGTCAGACGGCTTGGCGCCGTTCTGATGCATCCACGCGAAGAGACTTTCCCGCCACATCGACATACCCGGCAGTTTGGACGGAATGACCGACTCGCGGGCGATGAAGAACGACGTCTCCATCAGCTCGAAGGACATGCCCAGCTTGCGCTGCGCGAGGTCCAGCACGCGCTGCACGTCCGGGGTCTCCTTGAAGCCGTATTCGGACTTGAGGATGAACACGCCGCCGCCGAGATCCTTGCAGGTCAGGCGATGGTCGTCATCCACGAACGGGATGTCCCGCGTGACAAAGCTCAGGAACACCACGCGCTCGTGCAGCACCCGGTTGTGCTTGAGGTTGTGCAGCAGGGACACCGGCACCGACTCGGTATTGCCGGTCAGGAACACGGCCGTGCCCTCCACGCGGTGCGGCGGGTGCGCCAGCAGGCCGGCGATGAACGGCTCCAGCGGAATGCCGTCCTCCAGGCTGCGCGCGCGCAGCAGCTTGCGGCCGCTGTACCACGTCATCAGCAGGAAAAACGCCACGCTGCCCATCAGCAGCGGGAACCAGCCGCCCTCGGCCACCTTGAGCAGGTTGGCCGCGAAGAAGGTCAGGTCCACCAGCAGGAAGCCACCGGCCAGCAGGGCCACCAGCACCGGGTTCCACTTCCAGACGCTGCGCATCATGAAGGCGGCCAGGAACGAGGTGATCAGCATCGTCGTGGTCACGGCAATGCCGTAGGCCGCGGCCAGGTTTTCCGATTTCTTGAACGAGATCACCACGGCAATCACCAGCACCAGCAGGATCCAGTTGATCACCGGCAGGTAGATCTGGCCGATCTCGGCCGCCGAGGTGTAGCGGATGCGCATGCGCGGCACGAAGCCGAGCTGGATCGCCTGGCTGGTCAGCGAGAACGCGCCGGAGATCACCGCCTGCGAGGCAATCACGGTGGCGCAGGTCGAGAGCAGCACCATCGGAATCAGCAGCGGCTCCGGCACCATCAGGTAGAACGGGTTGACGGCGGCGGCCGGGTTCTGGAGCAGCATCGCGCCCTGGCCGAAGTAGTTCAGCATCAGGCACGGCATGACCAGGATGAACCAGCCGATGCGGATCGGCCGCGCGCCGAAGTGGCCCATATCCACGTAGAGCGCCTCCGCCCCGGTCAGCACCAGGAACACCGCGCCCAGCACGATGAACGCCTGCAGCGAGTGGTCGATCAGGAAATTGACGCCATAGAGCGGGTTCACCGCCGCCAGGATGCCGGGCGCCTGGATCAGGTTGTAGATACCCAGCGCGCCGAGCGTGATGAACCAGATCGTCATGATCGGGCCGAAGAACTTGCCCACGGTGGCGGTGCCGTGCCGCTGGATCAGGAACAGGATGGTCAGGATCACCAGCGTGATCGGGATCACGAAGTGCGATAGCTGCGGCGCGGCGATCTCCAGGCCCTCCACCGCCGAGAGCACCGAGATGGCCGGCGTGATGACCGCATCCCCGTAGAACATGCACGCGCCGAAGATGCCCATCATCATCAGCATGCGGGCCTTGCGCGAGCGCGGCGTGGCGGTGCGTAGCACCAGCGCCATCAGCGCCAGCACGCCGCCTTCGCCATCGTTGTCCGCACGCATCACGAAGACCACGTACTTCAGCGACACCACGATGATCATCGCCCAGAACAGCAGCGAGATGATGCCTAGCGCGGCGTCCGGCGTGAACGGAATGCCGTGCTCCTTGCTGAAGCACTCCTTGAGGGCGTAGAGCGGGCTGGTGCCGATGTCGCCGAAGACGACGCCGATAGCGGCGATGACGAGGGCCCGGGTACTCGGACTCTCGACGAAATAGTGACTGGTTGCGGATTGAGTCATTGTTTTGGGTCTGGTGGACCGGCTTGCGCCTCCCCGGCCATGGATGGCACCCCAGACAATGTGACGTTCTGGGCACGGGTTCTCTCACGCAAGCGGCTCCGGCCGCTCGGGGGCTTAGTGGCCTCTATTGCATTGCACAAACGGGCGCATTCTAGATGAAGTGAACTAATACGACCACTGTGGAAGATGCCCATCGCGGGCTCGGTGACCGATCAAGGATGGGAAAGAAGCGGCGGCGGGTCAAGGCGGATTCGGGCGGATTGGCCCCCGAAGGGTGCGCCGCACCGCGCACCACCGTTGCGGCACGACCACAAAAGAGATCGATGCGTTACTTGATGCAGGACGGTTCAAACGCCGAGGTAGCGGTCGAGCGCAGCCGGCGCGGCGGCCAGATCGGCGGCGGGGCCGGCCAGTACCACCTGCCCCTTCTCCAGCACCACCACGCGGTCCGCATGGGCCAGCACGGCGCGGTAGTTGCGGTCCACCACCACCGAGGCGATGCCGGTGGCCCGCACCGTCTCGATCACGTGCCAGATCTCCCGCACGATTTTCGGCGCCAGACCCTCGGTGGCTTCGTCGAGCACCAGACAGTCCGGGTTGGTCATCAGCGCCCTGCCGATGGACAGCATCTGCTGCTCCCCGCCCGACAACTGCTGCCCGCCATGGGACAGCCGCTCCTTGAGCCGGGGGAACAGGTCCAGCACGCGCGCCTCGTCCCAGTCCTTGCGGCCATGGCAACCCGCCCGCGCCGCCATCAACAAATTTTCCCGGACCGACAGATTCGGAAAAATGCCACGCCCTTCGGGGACGTAGGCGATGCCGAGCCGCGCCACCTCGTGCGGCTGGGCGCGGGACACATCCCGGCCCGCCACGCGGATATCGCCCTCCCGCTGGCGCACATGGCCCAGCAGGGTCCGCAGCAGCGTGCTCTTGCCCATGCCGTTGCGGCCCAGCAGGCCCACGGTCTCGCCTGCGCCGACGTGGATGTCCACCCCGCGCAGCACATGGCTGGAGCCGTACCAGGCGTTCACGCCGATGGCGTCGATGATGTCCGGCGATGCCGCGCTCATGCGTGGGCCCCTTCTTCTTCCCCGAGGTAGGCCAGCTGCACCGCCTCGTTGGCCCGGATCGCGGCCGGATCGCCGGTGGCGATGACCGCGCCGTTGACCATCACCGTGATGCGGTCGGCTACGGCGAAGACCGCCTCCATATCGTGCTCGACCAGCAGGATCGCGTGGCCGTCGCGCAGGCCGCGCAGCAGGTCCAGCATCCGCGCGGATTCCTCGGCGCCCATGCCGGCCAGCGGCTCGTCCAGCAGCAGCGCCACGGGCTGCGTGGCCAGGCACATCGCCACTTCGAGCTGGCGCTTCTGGCCGTGGGCGAGTTCGCTGGCGAGACGCCCGGCGTGCGCGGCCAGGCCGGCGCGCTCCATGGCTTCGTCGGCCAGCGCGCGGCTGGTGCGGCAGGCCTGCGCCGGCTCCCACAGCCGCCAGGCCCGCTGCGCGCGTGATTGCGCCGCCAGCCGGCAGTTCTCGCGCACGGTCAGCGGCAGGAAGATGTTGTTGCGCTGGTAGCTGCGGCCGATGCCCTGCCGCGCCAGCCGGGGCTGGCTCCAGCCGGTCACGTCCTCGCCCTGCAGCCGCAGGCGGCCGGTGGACGGCGGCAGTTCGCCGGACAGCATATTGATCAGGGTGGATTTGCCGGCGCCGTTGGTGCCGATGACCGCGTGGATCTCGTGCAGGCGCAGCGTCAGGTTCACGCTGTCCACGGCGGTCAGCCCGCCGAAGCGGCGCGTCAGCCCTTCGGCCTGCAACACGGGGATGGCTTCCGTCATACGGCCTCCCGGCTGCGCGCGTGGCTGTCAGCAGCGGCCTCGCCTGCCGCCCCACCATTGCCGCGCCGGCGCGGCGAACGCTGGCGCAGCACGGCCGGCACGCTGACCAGCCCGCGCGGCAGCAACGCCACGGCCACGATGATGAAGCCGCCCATCAGCAGTTGCCAGTGCTTGGTCAGCGTGCTGAACCATTCGGCCAGCAGCACGAACGAGAACGCGCCCAGCACCGCGCCGGCCAGGCTGCCCACGCCGCCCAGGATCACCATCAGCATGGCATTGCCCGACTGGTGCCACGAGGCGATTTCCGGGTTCACGAAGCCGAACTGGATGGCGTAGAGATAGCCCGCCAGCCCCGCGAACACGCCACCGGCCACGAACGCGCCGAGCTGGTAGCGATAGGTGGCATAGCCGGCCGCCCGCATGCGCTGCTCGTTATGACGGATGCCGACCAGCGCGTGGCCGAAGCGCGAGCGCAGCAGCACCGCCAGCGCCACCACCGTCAGCACCAGCGCCACCAGCACCAGCCAGTAGAAGTTCACCGGGTCGTTGACGGTCAGCGGCCGGTCCCGCAGCAGGCTGAATTCGGGCCGGAAGTAGATATAGGTGCCATCGCTGCCGCCGGCGATCTTCGTATCGTGGAACACGAAATAGACCATCTGGGCGAAGGCCAGCGTAACCATGATGAAGTACACGCCGCGCGTACGCAGCACCAGCGCCCCCACCACCAGCGCCAGCGCCCCCGCAGCGCCCAGCGCGCCCAGCAGCAGCAGCCAGCCGTTGCCGGCCCCGCCCTCGGGCGCGAGCATGGCCGTGGCATAGGCCGCCACGGCGAAGTAGGCGGCATGGCCCAGGCTCACCAGCCCGGTGTAGCCAATCAGCAGCTGGAGCGAGAGCGCGAAGATCGCCATGATCATCACCTTGCTCAGCAGCTCGATATAGAACTTGTGGCTGTCGGCGGTCAGCAGCAGCGGCGCCACGGCCAGCACGGCGAGCGCCACGAGCCAGCCCAGCGCCGCCAGCCAAAGCGGCCGGCGCACGTCTTGCAGCGGGGGAGCGGAGAGAGTCGGTTTCATCGATGGAGCACGCAGGTCAGCCGGCCCGGAACAGCCCCTGGGGCTTCCACAGCAGGATCAAGGCCATCAAGACGTAGATCAGCACGCCGGCGGCGTCCTGCCAGAACACCTTGCCGAAGGTATCGACGAAGCCGAGCAGCAGCGAGGCCACCAGCGCCCCCTTGACCGACCCGATCCCGCCAATCACCACCACCACGAAGCAGACAATCAGCACCTGCCCGCCCATGCCCGGGTAGACCGACGACACCGGCGCGGCAATCATCCCCGCCAGCACCGCCAGCGCCACGCCCAGCGCAAACACCAGCCGGTACAGCACGTTCACGTTGATGCCGAGCGACTGCACCATCTCGCGGTTGGTGGCCCCGGCGCGGATCATCATGCCCAGCCGGGTGCGGCGGATGACCCAGTACATCGCCCCCGCCACCAGCAGGCAGACGGCCGAGATGAACAGCCGGTAGACCGGATAGGTCATGTCGTTGCCGATCGGCAGCGCGCCGTCGAGCAGGCCGGGAATCGTCACGCCGTGCACGTCATCGCCTACCAGGATGCTGCGCAGCTCCTCGAACACGAGGATCAGGCCGTAGGTCATCAGCACCTGCTGCAGGTGGTCACGCTGGTAGAGGTAGCTGAAGAACGCCCATTCGAGCACGTAGCCGAACGCCACGGCCAGCACGATGCCGAGCGGCAGCGCGATGAACAGGTTGCCGGTGAGACTGGCCAGCGTGAACGCCAGGTAGGCGCCCAGCATGTAGAAGCTGCCATGGGCGAGGTTGATCACGCCCATGATGCCGAAGATCAGCGTCAGCCCGCTGGCGACCAGGAACAGCAGCAGCCCGTACTGCACGCTGTTCAGGCACTGGATGAGGAAGGAAACGATGTCCATGCTGGGGCCAGTCTCGATTCACGCCGGCGGTGCGCCGGCGCCTTACAGGCGGCAGCCGCGCGCCGGGTCGGCCAGGGCCTTCACCGCCACGCCGCTGACCTTGTTCTCGCGGCCGTCCACCTTGCGCAGGTAGAAGTCCTGCACCGGGTTGTGGGCCTTGGAGAGCGTGAACACGCCGCGCGGGCTGTCGACCTTGGCGGCTTCCATGGCCTTGATGACGTCCGGCTTGCGCGACATATCGCCCTTCACGGCATTGGCGCCGGCGGCCAGCAGCTGCGCGGCGTCGTAGCCCTGCACCGCGTACACATCCGGCTGGAGCTTGTAGGTCTTGGCGTAGTCGGTGCGGAAGGTCTTGTCGCGGGCGTTGGTCAGGCCATCGGCATAGTGCAGCGTGGTTTCCAGCCCCTGCGCCGCCGTGCCCTGGGCCTCCAGCGTGCCATCGGTCAGGAAGCCGGAGCCGTACAGCGGAATCTTGTCCTTGAGCCCAGCCGCCTGCCAGTCCTTGACGAACTTGACCGCGCCGCCGCCGGCGAAGAACACGAACACGGCGTCCGGCTTGAGCGAGGCCACCTCGGTGATCAGCGCCTGGAACTCCACGTTCGGGAACGGCAGGCTCAACTCCTTCACGACCTTGCCGCCCTTGGCCTCGAAGGCTTCCTTGAAGCCCTTCACGGACTGCTCGCCCGCCGCGTACTTCCACGTCAGCGTCACCACCTTCTTCATGCCGCGCTCGGCCAGCACCTGCCCCATGGCATAGCCGGGCTGCCAGTTCGAGAACGAGGAACGGAAAATATTGGCCCCGCACAGCGGCCCGGTGGCCTCGTCGGCGCCGGCGTTCGGAATGATCAGCAGCGTGTTGTTTTCCTTGGCCACCTTGACGATGCCCATCTGCACGCCCGAATGCACCGTGCCCACCACCACGTCGACCTGATCCCGCTTGATCAGCTTGGTGGCGTTCTCGGGGGCCTTGGCCGGGTCCGATTCGTCATCCACCTTGAAATATTCGATGTCGCGCCCGCCCAGCTTGCCGCCCTGCTGCTGCACGTACATGCGGAACCCGTTCTCGATGGCCGAGCCCAGCGCCGCATAGGTGCCGGTGTACGGGAGCATGAAGCCCACCTTGATCTTGCCGCCCGGGGCCGGCTGTGCCGGCTGGGCTGATTGCGCCAGCGCGCTGCCCCCGGCGACCAGCAGCGTGGCGGAAATCGAGGTGACGAGCGATGTAAACAGCGGCCTGCGCAATGCGGTGCGTTGCATGGGTGCTTCCTCCCCGGGGTCGAATTATTTTAAGGTTGAAGTATGTGCCGTTATAAACGCCGCCGAGGCCGCCGTCAACGCCCCCGCCTGGTCGCGATGGGGCGAGTGTCCACAGCGCGCGAGTTTAAGCAGCACGGTCTGCGGGGCATATCGATGGATACCCTCGATCTGCGCCATGGTCCCGTACTCGTCGTCCTCGCCCTGCACGGCCAGCACCGGGCAGCGGATATGGTCGAGCATCGGGCGCAGGTCCCAGTGGCGGAAATCGGCGTTGAGCCAGATATCGTTCCAGCCCCAGAAGGCGGAATCCACGTGGGCGTGGTGGCGCGCCAGCCGGGCGCGCAGGTCGGTGTGGAGGTAGGTCTCGCGCGTGGCGGCGATGCTGTGTACCGAAATGTCTTCCACCATGATGTGGGGGGCGAGCACGGTCAGGCCATCCACATCGTCCGGGAAGCTGGCCGCGTGGATCAGGGCGATGGAGCCGCCGTCGCTGTGGCCCAGCAGCCAGGGCTTGCCGTGGCGGCGTCCGGGGCCGATCTCCAGGGCATCGAACAGGGCCGGCAGCGCCTCGCGCGCCTGGCGGTGCATGAAATCCACGCCCCACTGCTCCTCCGGCGGGCGCGGTGTGGAACGGCCGTAGCCGTAGCGCGAGAAAACCAGCCCGCGAAAATCGCCCGCCTCGCACAGCTTGCGCGGAAAATCGCGCCACATGCTGACTGAGCCGAGGCCCTCATGCAGGAAGACCACGAGGGGCCGATGCTTCCGGCGCGCGGCTATCCACTGGTATTCGATGTCGAGTGTGCGGCCGTCGAACGGCACCTTGACCAGCGCGGTGTCCACGGTAGTCTCCATGGCGGCCCCTCAGGCGTGCCGCGCGGCGTCTTCGCGCTGGCGCAGCCGGAATCGCTGGATCTTGCCCGTGGCGGTCTTGGGCAACTCGTCCACGCACTCGATCTGGCGCGGATATTTGTAGGGCGCCAGCCGCGACTTGACGAAGGCCTGCAGCTCGGCCGCCATGCCGTCGTGCCACTGGTGGCCGGGGCGCATCACCACGAACGCCTTCGGCTTGACCAGCTCGGCGGCATCGGCCACGCCGATCACGGCGGCTTCCAGCACGGCCGGATGCTGGGCCAGCGCCGCCTCCACCTCGAACGGCGAGACGTAGATGCCGCCGACCTTGAGCATGTCGTCGCTGCGGCCGGCGTAGGTGTAGTAGCCCGCTTCATCGCGCAGGTACTTGTCGCCGCTGCGGGTCCAGGCGCCGACGAAGGTGTCGCGGCTCTTTTCGCGATTGCACCAGTACATCAGCGCCGCCGAGGGCCCTTTTATATAGAGGTCGCCGATTTCGCCCGCCGCGCAGGGCTCGCCGCGCTCGTCGAGCAGCTTCAGTTCGTAGCCGGGCACCGGCAGGCCGGTGGTGCCGTAGCGGACCCTGCCGGGCTGGTTCGACAGGAAGATGTGGAGCATCTCGGTGGAGCCGATGCCGTCGAGGATGTCGCAGCCGAAGTGGGCCAGGAAGCGGTCGCCGATGTCACGCGGCAGCGCCTCCCCGGCGGAGGTGCAGACGCGCAGCGCCACGGCATCACGCGGCGGCAGGTCCGGCGCGGCGAGCAGGCCGGCGAACAGCGTCGGCACACCGCAGAAAACGGTAGGACGGTGCGTGGCCAGGCGTTGGAACACCGCCTGCGGCGTGGGCCGCTCGGCCATCAGCACGGTCGTGGCGCCCACCGACAGCGGAAAGGTCAGCGCATTGCCCAGCCCGTAGGCGAAGAACAGCTTGGCGGCCGAGAAGACCACGTCGTCCTCGCGCAGGCCGAGCACCTGCCGCGCGTAGAGGTCGGCGGTGTGGAACAGGTTGCCGTGCGTGTGCACCGTGCCCTTCGGGCGGCCCGTGGAGCCGGAGGAATAGAGCCAGAACGCCATGTCGTCCGGGCCGGTGGCGAGGGCTTCCGTCAGCGGCGGCGCGCTATCCAGCATGGCGGCCACGGTCGGCAAGCCGGTGCTCTCGACATAAGGTGCAGCAATGATCACATCGACGTGGATGCCCGCCTTGTCGATGGCCGCCTGCATCGTGCCGAGCAGCGGCGCGGACACCACCACCGCCCGCGCGCCGCTGTGGTCGAGCATGTAGGCGTAGTCGTCCACGGTCAGCAGCGTGTTCACCGCCACCGGCACCACGCCTGCCAGCAGGCAACCGAGAAACACGGTCGGGAAATCGATGGTATCGAGCGCGCAGAGCAGCACGCGCTCCTCGCGCCGGAAGCCCGCCTGGCGCAGCGCGCCGGCAAAGCGGCGGCAGCGCGCGTCGAGTTCGGCAAAGGTGGTCGGGCCGGTATCGTCGATATAGGCCACCTTGGCGCCACGGCCAGCGGCGAGGTGGCGCGACAACAGGTCATCGGCCGCGTTGTAACGGGCGGGCAGCGCGGCGACGACCGTCTCGGCGCTGGGGGTCGGGGGCGTCATGTCTCCACTCCTCTGGCCGCCCCGGCGATGGCTCGACGGGTGCGGCGGGATCGGCTACAGCGATGGTCTTGTTCTGGCTGTCTCGTGACCGGCAGTCTTTGCCGCCGATGTCGATGCATTTTATTTCACATCGACTATTATGCAAGCGAGGGTATGCACTATATAACAGTATGCAGCACCCGCCGACCAGCACTTTGTCGCACGTATAATGCCGCCCTGGCTGGCCTCATCCCGAACTTTTTCCCATGCGTCGCGACCCCGAACCGTCACTGAATGCCGAAGCGAATGCCGACAACCGGACCGCGGAGCGCGATCCCTATCTGACGCACCTCGGGGAGCGCATCCGCTCGCTGCGCGCGGCGCGCGGCATGTCCCGCAAGGACCTCGCGCGTGGCGCGGGGGTGTCCGAACGCTACCTCGCCAATCTGGAAACCGGCACCGGCAACGCCTCGGTACTGCTGCTGCGCCACGTGGCCGGCGCGCTGGACGTGCCGCTGCCCGTGGTCCTGGCTGAGGTGGATGGCCACGCCGATCCGGCGGGCGGCGCGGAGCAGCCCGGCAGCCAGCGCGCCGCCGAGTTCTCGCAGCTCGTGCAATGGCTGGCGCAACTGCCTGCCGGCGACCTCGCCCGCGTGCGCGAAGCGGCCCGCCACGCCTTGTCCCCGGCGGAATCGCGCGATGCGCGGCATCGCCGCATCGCGTTGATCGGCCTGCGCGGCGCCGGCAAATCCACGCTGGGCCGGGCGCTGGCGGCGGCCGAGGGCATCCCCTTCGTCGAACTGAACACAGCGATCGAGCAGGAAGCCGGCGCGAGCCTCTCCGAAATCCACTCGCTCTACGGCCAGGCCGCCTACCGTCGCTACGAAATGCGCGCGCTGGAGCGTGTGCTGCGCGAGCACGACACGATGGTGCTGGCTACGCCGGGCAGCCTGGTCTCCGAGCCGGCCACCTTCAACCTGCTGCTGGCGCGCTGCTACACGGTCTGGGTGCGCACCTCGCCCGAGGAACATATGGCGCGCGTGGTGGCGCAGGGCGATATGCGGCCGATGGAAGGCAACCGCGAGGCCATGACCGACCTGCGCCGCATCCTCCAGGCGCGCACGCCGCTCTACTCGCGCGCCGATGTGTCGATCGACACCAGCGGCCAGGACGCCAACAGCTCACTTCAGGCCCTGCGCGCGCAGATGCCCGCTATCGGCTGAACGTCGACAAGCCAGCCGGTCTGCATCGGGCCTTGCATCGCCTCCGTCGATGCACTATATTTCATCTCAAAGATGAAGGCACTATAGTGCATCAAGGAGACACGCCCCATGTCGGTCCCGGCCCCCGTTACGTTTGCGCGCCATCCGTCCCAGTATCGCCACTGGCTGCTGACCTTCGACGGTCCCGTCGCCACACTGTCCATGAACGTGGACGAGGAAGGTGGCCTGCGGCCCGGCTACGCGCTGAAGCTGAATTCCTACGATCTTGGCGTCGATATCGAACTGCACGACGCCCTGCAGCGCATCCGCTTCGAGCATCCCGAAGTGCGCACCGTGGTGCTGACCAGCGCCCGCGACCGCATTTTCTGCTCGGGCGCCAATATCTTCATGCTCGGCAAGTCCAGCCACGCCTGGAAGGTGAACTTCTGCAAGTTCACCAACGAGACGCGCAACGGCATCGAGGATGCCAGCCGCCATTCCGGCATCAAGTTCATCGCCGCCTGCAACGGCACCACGGCCGGCGGCGGGTACGAACTGGCGCTGGCCTGCGACGAAATCCTGCTGGTGGATGACCGCTCCTCCGCGGTCAGCCTGCCCGAAGTACCGCTGCTGGGCGTGCTGCCCGGCACCGGCGGCCTGACGCGCGTGACCGACAAGCGCCGCGTGCGCCGCGACCACGCCGACATCTTTTGCCTGACCACCGAGGGCGTGCGCGGCCAGCGCGCCAAGGACTGGAAGCTGGTGGACGATGTCGTCAAACCCGCGCGCTTCGCCGAACACGTGCGCGAGCGGGCGCAGGCGCTGGCCGCCCAGAGCGACCGCCCCGCCGACGCCAAGGGCGTGACGCTGACGCCCCTCGACCGACAAGACAACGCCGATGGCTACCGCTACGACACCGTGCGCGTGGAAATCGACACCACGGCGCGCCGCGCCACGCTGACGGTCTCGGCACCCGCCGCCGACCAGCCGCGCGACCTCGACGCCATCCTGGCCGCCGGCGCCCAGTGGTGGCCGCTCAAGATGGCGCGCGAACTCGATGACGCCATCCTCACGCTGCGCACCAATCATCTCGACATCGGCATGTGGATCCTCAAGACCGAGGGCGATGCGGCCGAGGTGCTGGCCGCCGATACGCTGATGGAGGCCCACGCCAGCCACTGGTTCGTGCGCGAGACCATCGGCATGCTGCGCCGGACGCTGGCGCGGCTGGACGTCTCGTCGCGCAGCCTGTTCGCGCTGATCGAGCCGACCTCCTGCTTCGCCGGCACGCTGCTCGAACTGGCGCTGGCCGCCGACCGCAGCTACATGCTCCAACTGCCGGATGATCCCGACACCGCCCCGCGCCTGGTCGCCCATGACGCCAATTTCGGGCGATATCCGATGCCGAACGGCCTCTCGCGGCTCGCCGCGCGCTTCTATGAAGACACCGCCGCCATCGAGGCCGTGAGCGCTCAAGTCGGCCAGCCGCTGGACGGCGCGCAGGCCGAGGCGCTGGGGCTGGTGACGGCCACGCCGGACGACATCGACTGGGAAGACGAGATCCGCATCGCGCTGGAGGAACGCGCGAGCCTCTCCCCCGACGCCCTCACCGGCCTGGAAGCCAACCTGCGCTTCGGCCCGCGCGAGACCATGGAAACACGCATCTTCGGCCGGCTCACCGCCTGGCAGAACTGGATCTTCAATCGACCCAACGCCGTGGGCGAGCAAGGCGCGCTCAAGGTATTCGGCACCGGCAACAAGGCACGCTTCGACTGGGACCGGGTCTGACCGCCCCCTTCGACCGAACGACAACCAGACCCAAGGAGACCCCGGCCATGAGCATCGACTACAGCCAGAAGATTCCGAACAACGTGAACCTCTCCGATGACCGCGCCCTGCAGCGCGCGCTGGAGCACTGGCAGCCCGCCTTCCTCGACTGGTGGCGCGACATGGGCCCCGATGGCTCGCACAATTACGATGTCTACCTGCGCACGGCGGTCTCGGTGGACCCGTCCGGCTGGGCTCACTTCGACCATGTGAAGATGCCCGACTACCGCTGGGGCATCTTCCTGCAACCGGCGGACGCCGAGCGCAAGATCCACTTCGGCGAGCACAAGGGGCAGGCCGCGTGGCAGGAGGTGCCGGGCGAACACCGCGCCAATCTGCGCCGCATCATCGTCACGCAGGGCGATACCGAGCCGGCGTCCGTGGAGCAGCAGCGCCACCTGGGCCTGACCGCGCCGTCGCTCTATGACCTGCGCAACCTGTTCCAGGTCAATGTGGAGGAAGGCCGCCACCTCTGGGCGATGGTCTACCTGCTGCACCGCCACTTCGGCCGCGACGGCCGCGAGGAAGCCGAGGCGCTGCTGGGCCGCCGCTCGGGCGACGAGGACAATCCGCGCATCCTGGGCGCCTTCAACGAGCGCACGCCGGACTGGCTCGCCTTCTTCATGTTCACCTATTTCACGGACCGCGACGGCAAATTCCAGCTCTGCGCGCTGGCCGAGTCCGGCTTCGACCCGCTGGCGCGCACCACGCGCTTCATGCTGACCGAGGAAGCCCATCACATGTTCGTGGGCGAAAGCGGCGTCTCGCGCGTGATCCAGCGTACCTGCGAGGTCATGCGCGAGCGCGACATCCAGGACCCGGCCGACGTGCGCGCCGCCGGCGTGATCGACCTGGAGACCATCCAGCGCTACCTGAACTTCCACTACAGCGTGACGATCGACCTGTTCGGCGCCGACCAGTCCTCCAACGCGGCCACCTTCTACAGCGCCGGGCTGAAGGGCCGCTTCGAGGAAGGCAAGCGCGGCGACGACCACGTGCTCAAGGGCGACGTGTACCGGATCCTCGACGTGCGCGACGGCAAGCTGGCCGAGCGCGAGGTGCCGATGCTCAACGCCCTGAACGAGGTGCTGCGCGACGACTACATCAAGGATTCGGTCGGCGGCGTGGCGCGCTGGAACAAGGTGATCGAGAAGGCCGGCATTCCGTTCCGGCTGACCGTGCCGCACAAGGCGTTCAACCGCAAGATCGGCACCTTCGCCAATGTGCATGTCTCGCCGACCGGCGAGGTGCTGAGCGAAGCCGCCTGGCAGGCCAACGCGGACACCTGGCTGGCCACCGACGCGGACCGCGCCTTCGTGGCCTCGCTGATGGGCCGCGTGGTGGAGCCGGGCCGCTACGCCAACTGGATCGCCCCGCCGGCGGTGGGCGTGAACCGCCAGCCGGTGGATTTCGAATACGTCCGTTTCAACTAGATCGCTGAATCACTGGATAAGAGGCCGACATGGGCGCCCCCGACATCATCAAGCAGCACCTGATCGATCCGGAAATCTGCATTCGCTGCAACACCTGCGAAGACACCTGCCCGATCGACGCCATCACCCACGACGACCGCAACTACGTGGTCAAGGCCGAGGTTTGCAACGGCTGCAACGCGTGCCTGTCGCCCTGCCCCACGGGCGCCATCGACAACTGGCGCACGATGCTGCGCGGCGAGGCCTATCCGATCGACGCCCAACTGCTCTGGGACGAGCTGCCAGCCCAGGTGCCGCTGCCCGAGGCCGAGATCGACGCGGCGACGTCCGCCACCGCCACGGCCGCCGAGGCCCTGGCCCAGGCCGCCGCCGGCACTGGCAAGGCGCCCGCCACCGACGTGCAGGCCGTGGAAACCAGCCGGCATACCTCGCCCAAGGCGCCATGGTCGGCCGCGCATCCCTATGTCAACCTGCACGGCGTGCGCGCGCCGGTGTCGGCCACGGTGGCCGGCAACTATCGGCTGACGGCCGAAGAGGCGTCGAGCGACATCCATCACATCGTGCTCGACTTCGGCAACCAGTTCTTCCCGGTGCTGGAGGGGCAGGCCATCGGCATCGTGCCGCCCGGCACCGATGCGTCGGGCAAGCCGCACTACATCCGCATGTACTCGGTGGCCAGCCCGCGCGACGGCGAGCGCCCCGGCTACAACAACCTCGCGCTGACCGTGAAGCGCGTGAACCAGGACCACGACGGGCAGCCGGTACGCGGCGTGGCGTCGAACTTCCTGTGCGACCTGGCCAAGGGCGACACGGTGCAGGTCGTCGGCCCCTTCGGTAGTACTTTCCTGATGCCCAACCATCGCGAGGCCAGCGTGATGATGATCTGCACGGGCACCGGCTCCGCACCGATGCGGGCGATGACCGAGCGGATGCGTCGCAATATGGCGAGTTTCGATGGGCGCCGCCTGCTGTTCTTCGGCGCGCGCAACCAGCGTGAACTGCCCTATTTCGGCCCGCTGCTGAAGCTGCCCAAGGACTTCCTCGACATTCACTTCGCCTTCTCGCGCGATGCCGAGATGCCGCGCCGCTATGTGCAGGATGCGATCCGCGAAGCCAGCCCGCAGGTGGCCGCGCTGCTTGCCGACCCCCATGGCCATGTGTACATCTGCGGCCTGAAGGGGATGGAGGAAGGCGTGCTGGCCGCCTTCGGCGAGGTCTGCGCGGCGGCGGGCCAGTCCTGGACGGACCTGGAGGCCACGCTGCGCGCGGAGGGACGGCTCCACATTGAGACGTATTAGGCACTTTACAGCCTATGTCACGGCCTTTCCTTCTGAAATACACCGCCTATAATGTTTCCCAAGAAAGGAGCAAAGGCGATGCAATCTCATCAGATTCCGGACACCGAGCCCGCCGGCGGCGTGAACCCCGGCGCCACGCTCACCAAGGCCGTGATGCGCGCGGCCGGCTTTCTTGGCATCAGCCAGGCCATCGTGGCCAGCGTGCTGGGCATCAGCACGGCGTCGGTCTCGCGCATGGCGTCCGGCGGCTATGTGCTCGATGCGCACCGCAAGGAGTGGGAGTTCGGCGTGCTGTTCGTGCGCCTGTTCCGCTCGCTCGATGCCATCCTCGGCCACGACGAGCAGGCGCGGCTGTGGCTCACCCATGACAACCTCTCGCTTGGCGGCAAGCCGCTCGAGCTGATTCGCACGACTGAAGGGCTCGTACGTGTCGTTCACTACCTGGACGCCACCCGCGGTCGCATCTGAGCGCAAGCCGTTCGCGCTCAAACTGTGGCGGGCGGTGGAGGCCCAGCATGTGGTCTCGACCATGCCCCTGGTGGACAGCCTCGAGGAACAGGCCGTGCTCGAAGCCGTGCTCGACGCCGGCAAACCCGCAGTACCCCCCGACGCGCGCCACCTCCACTATCTGATCTTCACGCCCTTCCGATATCCCCCCTCGCCCTGGGGCTCGCGCTTTCGCGGCGGACAGGACCCGGGCGTGTTCTATGGCGCCGACGCCATTCGCACAGCCTGTGCCGAACTGGGCTACTGGCGCTGGCGCTTTCTGCTCGACAGCCCCGCGCTGCCCCGCATCGACGCCCGCGCGCAGACGCTGTTCCAGGTCAGCGTGAAGACCGACGGCGTGGCGCTGGACGCCGCCCCGTTCCACGATGACCCGCGCTGGACCGATCCCGACGACCACGCGCCCTGCCAGGACTTCGGCCGTCTGGCGCGAGAAGCCGGGCTGGGCCTGATCCGCTACACCTCCGTGCGCGACCCCGAGCGCGGCCCGTGCGCAGCGGTGCTGACGCCACGCGCGTTCGACCAGCCGAACCCGCTCGCCACCACCACGTGGATGCTGACCGTGCGCCCCGACCGCGTGATCTGGCAACGCGACGACCTGCAGCAGCGCGACAGCTTCGAGTTCGAAGCGACGCTGTGGCAGCGCACAACCGAAACCCCGAAATCGACCTGAACCACGGACCCCTTCGCGTGCTCTAACGGGAAGATGGGTGCCGGTTGCACGGCACTCATCAGAAGCGAGAGGCAAAGGTGTTGCATTGCGCAAACGGTTGTCATATACTCTCAGCTCTTCGACGGACGCGGGGTGGAGCAGTCTGGCAGCTCGTCGGGCTCATAACCCGAAGGTCGCAGGTTCAAATCCTGCCCCCGCAACCAACCGCCGGAACGAATACGCAGCAGAACACGCTGCAACAAGAAAACCCGCCCAATCAGGCGGGTTTTTTGTTTTCCGGCCGCCGTCCTTACTTGGCGGTCGCTTGGTACTTCACACGCGTCGGGCCGCCGATGCTGTTGAACAGCAGGTCGCCATTCGGCAAGGACTGGATCAGTGCATAGGCGCCGTTACCCAGATTGTCCTGACCGAAGATCGAGCGATGGACTGTCTTGCCGGTTTCCCAGTCCATGCCAGTCACTTCCCAGCCGTCCGCCTTGGTATAGCCGTTCACGAACACGATCCGCGACGGACCGCTCACGGTCGGCACCATGCTCGTGGACACCACATCGTTGCGCGTCCACACCGAGCGCCACGCCTTGGTCTTCGTATCCCACTCGAAGCGCTCCGCGCCCGCCGCCGGCGTCAGCGCCGGGCCGCCCGCAAGCACATCGACCAGTCGATCCGCCACACCCTTCGGCCGGATGTTGTTCACGACGAACGCGCCATAGCCCAGCGCCACCACCGATTGCTCGGACTGGACGTAGGGCGTGCTGCCGGGCAGCCCGCAGGTGACCTGAATCTGATCGGCGATGCGGTTCGACTTCGTGCCGGGCCGCTGCGTGAAGCCGGCCGGGATCTCGTCGCGCCAGAAGGCCACCAGCTTCATGCGGTCAGAGCCGTCGGTGATGACCACCAGCTTGTCCGCATCGTCGCCGAAGCCCATCAGGGTCGGCGTGGAGCCCGTGCCATTGCCGAACTTCACGCTGGGCATCGGCGTCTGGCCCGAGTCATAGGCCGATTCCCAGGCGCCGTGCGCGGCATCGCGGGAGAGCGTCTTCCCGGTCCACACAAGCTTGCGCATCACCTTGTCGGAGGCGATATAGATGCCGTTCTTCTCGTCGACCGCCATCGCGTTGGAGACGATCTCGCCTTCCGGGAACTGGAACGCATCGCCGACGGGCTTGAAGTCGCGGTCGAGCACGCGGATGGACTGCGCGGCGCCCACCACCAGATGGCCGTCATATGTCATGTTCAGCATCACGCCGCCGGCATTCTCCACCGCCGTCAGGCGATCCTTGAGATCGATCGTCCGCAATAGCTTGATGCCCGCTTCCGGGCGCTTCGGATCGACCAGTCCATAGGCGCGGACCGCGGAGCGATTGGTCGCATACAGCACGCCATCCTTGCCGGACACCACATAGATATTGGCGCTGATCCGTTTGCGGTCGAGCGCCAGGTCGGTCTTGACCGCCTTCTCCACGCGCGCGACATCGTCCAGCGGTTCGGCGAGGATCTTGTCGAGCAGGCCGGCGGGCAGCGGCCTCGCGTCTGGATCGGGCAGCCTGGCCACCTCGCGCCAGCCGCCATCGCTGACATCCACATAGGAAACCCCGCCCGACGAGGCCGCCCACATATAGCGCGGCGACGGCGTGGCCAGGGTCATGATGCTGATCGGCCCGGCCTGCACGCGTGGGGCCTTGCGCAGATCGACATGGAAGGTGCCGCGCGGGAGCGCGTAAGGCATCACATCGGTCTGAGCGGGGTCGAAATGGGTCACCGCGTACGCCTCTGCAGCGAGGAAGGGATTGGGCCGGGGCTTGCTGCGGGTGGCGGCATTCTCCTTCGCCGCCGTCACGGCCATGGCGGGGATGCTCGTCCCCACGAACATGGCCAGGGCCAGGGCGGTTGCGCTCAACCGCACCACGTGTCTTGTTCTCATCTTTCTGCTCCGCGTTGGAAAGGAGCGGCCGATGGTAGGCATCGCGGTCCGTTCAGGCGAGGTCGCAGGGGGCGTAATCGCCACAGAGTTGATGTCGATCATGTTCATGGCGCCGAGGATGCACCTTGCATCACATCGCCAGGTCAATCCATGGCGGCGGACGCCCGAGGTCCGTAGGGTGCTTCTCACACGCAACGGAAGGAGAACCCAACATGACCATGCGTAGCGCGAAATCGATGGCGATCTGGGCGGCGGCTTGCACGGCGGCCTGTGCCACGCTGGCGGGCGGCGCGGCCCTCGCCGAAACCTCGGCCAAGCCGGCGGCCCAGAAGCCGGCACACGGCGCCAAGGGCCACCGCAACGACCGGCCCGCGCCGGTCAACCTGCCGGACCCCAGGAAGGGCAAGGCGGACATCGTGCCGCCAGACCGCCCCGAGGACTGGGTGCCGACCGCCAGCCCGGGCGCGACGGGGGGCGCGAAGGCAACTCAGCGCAAGTAGCCACCTCCCTCCGAGGCAGCGCGATGTGCGCCCCAGGAGCGCACATCGCGCCCGCAGCGGCCGGGCGGCGCGGTGATACACTTGGCGCCATTCCTCCCGGACGCCCCTCATGAAATTCTGCTCGAACTGTGGTCATGCGGTTGTCCTGCGCGTACCCGAAGGCGACAATCGCCCGCGCAGCGTATGCGACGGCTGCGGCACCATCCACTATGTCAATCCCCGCAACGTCGTGGGCACGATCCCCGTCTGGGAAGACAAGATCCTGATCTGCAAGCGCGCCATCGAGCCCCGCTACGGGTTCTGGACGCTGCCGGCCGGCTTCATGGAGATTGCCGAGACCACGGCCCAGGCCGCCTCGCGCGAGACCCTCGAGGAAGCCGGCGCCCGCGTGGAAGTGGGCGAACTGTTCTCGATTCTCAACGTGCCGCACGTGCACCAGGTGCACCTGTTCTACCTGGCGACGCTGCAGGACCTGGACATCGCCCCGGGCGAGGAAAGCCTCGAGGTCAAGCTGGTCGATGAAGCCGATGTGCCCTGGGACGACCTGGCCTTCCCCACCGTCATCCACACGCTGCGCTGCTTCTTCGCCGACCGCGCGGCGGGCCGGATCGCCGATGGCAGCTTCCGGCTGCACAGCCTGGACATCGACAAGCCGATGCGGCCGCTGACCAGCCGTGCCACGCCGCTGCCGGCGACCGAGGTGTCACCGGCCACGTCGCCCGCCACACCGCCCGTTACCCCCTGAACGCGGGCAACGCCCTGCCCGCCCCATGATCACCTGGCTGGACCCACAGGACCCGTTTCCGCCTGTCGAGCGGGCGCTCGGCCCGGCCAGCGATGCGCCCGGCCTGCTCGCCGCCAGTCGCGAACTCTCGCCGCAGCGGCTGCTGCTGGCCTACCGGCAAGGCATCTTCCCCTGGTATTCCGAAGGACAGCCGGTGCTCTGGTGGAGCACCGACCCGCGCATGGTGCTGGCTCCGCAGGCGCTCAAGGTCTCGGCCACCCTGCGCAAGACGCTGCGCCGCACCCTGCGTGACCCGGACTGGGAAATCCGCGTTGACGACGATTTCATCGCCGTGATGCGCACCTGCGCCATGACCGCGCGCGACGGCCAGTTCGGCACGTGGATCACCGACGACATCGTCAACGCCTACGGCGCCCTGCACCGCGCCGGCCGCGCCCACTCCGTGGAAAGCTGGTACCAGGGCGAGCGTGTGGGCGGCCTCTACGGCGTGGCGCTGGGCCGCATGTTCTATGGCGAGTCGATGTTCGCGCAGCGCACGGACGCCTCCAAGATCGCCCTGGCCGCACTCTGTGCCTTCCTCGACCAGCACGGCGTGACGATGATCGACTGCCAGCAGGAAACTGACCACCTGGCCTCCCTCGGCGCCAGCCCGATCCCGCGCGCGGACTTCGTCGCCCACGTCCGGGCCGCCACCGCCCAGCCCGACATCGCGCCGTGGCAGTTTGACAAGTCGGTACTGGCGCGCTGGGCGCCAGCTATTTGACGCAGCGCAAATCCGCCTGAAGGCAGGTGGGCAGACACTCGCTACTTCGCGTGTCTTGCCGTTCACCTGCCGGATGAAAGACCCCAATTACGATCTCGTTCTCAAGACCACCTGTGCCACGCTGCTGACCGACAAGGCCAACACGGTAATGGGGCTCGCCATCCGGCTCGGCAACACGCCGCGCCGCTATCTGGAGCTTGGCTTCCCGGACCTTCCGCTGGCCGTGAAGGTCGCCAATGTCGAGAAAATGCTGTTCCGGCACAACGTGCCGCGGCGATTTCTGGAAGGGATATATGGCACCCTGCTGGCACCCAAGGCGATCTTCAGGTCACACACCCGTCCGCATGATGTGAACGCGGTAGTGCTGTCCTTCGACACCATTCATCTGGGCCCGCTCGTTGCCATCCTGCATGCGGACAAGCAAATCGGCCGCGCCCGTTGCAACGAGCTCGCGAGCATCTATGCGAAGGAAGACAGGGATTTCGAGCGCGTGTGGCGCGCGAAGGGGCTACTGCTTTGGGAGGGGGCCAGCGAACGTGGCGACATGCCCACCATGACGGTGGCGCACAAAAGAAAAACCGCCTGAGAGACACGACTGTCCGGCTCTGATTGCCATAAGTGGGACGCCTCTCAAGCGGTGTGGCCAGTATATGACCTTCGCCCCATCATTGCAACGCCAGCGGATCTGCACCGCGTTGCACACGCCGCCCGGCTTGCTCTGATAGACTGCCAGACAGGATGCTGCCACGCGGTGTCCGCCGCCTCCGTCTTTTTGTCATGAGCGAGCCATGAGCAAGCTGAAGGAACTTCCGCTCTCCGCGTTGCAGTTTTACGCAACGGCGCCCTACGCTTGCAGCTATCTCGATGGCCGCATGGCGCGCTCGCAGGTGGCCACGCCCGCGCACCTGATCAATGCCGATGTCTACTCCCGGCTGGTGCGCGCCGGCTTCCGCCGCAGCGGCATCTTCACCTATCGCCCCTATTGCGACGAATGCCGCGCCTGCACGCCGTGCCGCGTGCTGGTGGACCAGTTCCGTCCGGACCGCAGCCAGCGCCGCGCCTGGCGCCAGCACGAGAACCTGCAGGCGCTGGTGGCGCCGCTGACCTACGTCGAGGAGCATTACGCGCTGTATTTGCTCTATCAGTCGATGCGCCACGCAGGCGGCGGCATGGATCAGGACAGCCGGGACCAGTACGAGCAGTTCCTGCTGCAAAGCCGCGTGAACTCGCGGCTGGTGGAGTTCCGCGAACCGCCGGGCTCGCCCGAGGCGGGCCGCCTGCGCATGGTCAGCATGATCGATGTGCTCGATGACGGCCTGTCGTCGGTCTACACCTTCTATGACCCGATGGCCGTCGGCGCGAGCTACGGCACCTACAACATCCTCTGGCAGATCAACCAGACCCGCGAGCTGGGCCTGCCGCACCTCTACCTGGGTTACTGGATCGCCGACAGCCGCAAGATGGCCTACAAGGCGCGCTTCCGGCCGCTCCAGGTGCTCACGGGCAACCAGTGGCATCCGTTCGACGACGAGGCCACCGCGCCCGTCACCACGTCAGCCGCCCCACCCCAACCGGGGCCCGCCCAGGAGTAGCGCCTGCCGCACGCTACAATGCCGCCCTGGTACCGACTTCGCGCCGGCCCCGGCCGCGCCCCCTCCCCGTGCTCAACGCGCTCTATCCCCTGTTTCGCCCCGCCCTGTTCTCCATGGATGCGGAGGATGCCCACCATTTCACGCTGAACAACCTCATGCGCGCGCAGCGCATGGGCCTGGCCGGCTGCCTTGGCAACACCATCGCCGCCGATCCGCGCACCGTCATGGGCGTGCGCTTCCCGAACCCCGTGGGGCTGGCGGCCGGTCTCGACAAGGATGGCGCGTACATCGACGGCCTTGCCGCGTTCGGCTTCGGTTTTATCGAGGTGGGCACGGTCACGCCGCGCGCGCAGCCCGGCAACCCGCGTCCGCGCATGTTCCGGCTGCCGCAGGCCGATGCGCTGATCAACCGCATGGGCTTCAACAATGGCGGCGTGGATGCCTTCGTGGCCAACGTCCAGGCGTCGCGCTGGAAGGCCGAGGGTGGCGTGCTGGGTCTCAATATCGGCAAGAACGCCGATACGCCGATCGAGCGCGCGGCTGACGACTACCTCTACTGCCTCGAGCGCGTCTATCCGCACGCGAGCTATGTGACGGTGAACATCTCGTCGCCGAATACCAAGAACCTGCGCCAGTTGCAGGGCGCCAGCGAGCTGGACAGCCTGCTCTCCACGCTGAAGACCGCCCAGCAGCGCCTGGCCGAGCAGCACAAGCGCTACGTGCCGTTGGCCCTGAAGATTGCCCCGGACCTCGACGACGACCAGATCGGCAATATCGGCGATGCGCTCGTGCGGCACGGCATCGACGGGGTGATTGCCACCAACACCACGATTTCGCGCGAGGCGGTCCAGGGCCTGCCCCATGCCGAGGAAGCGGGCGGCCTCTCGGGACGTCCGGTCTTCGAATCCTCCACCCGCGTGGTGCGCGCCCTGCGCGCCGTGGTGGGCGATGCCCTGCCGATCGTCGGCGTGGGTGGCATCTTCAGCGGCGCCGAGGCGCGCGCGAAGATCGATGCCGGCGCGCAGTTGGTCCAGGTCTACAGCGGCCTGATCTATCGCGGCCCCTCTCTGGTGCGTGACTGTGCCGCCGCGTTGCGCCACCCCGTTGCCGGCTGAGGATGCTGCACCGCAACACATTCTCGATAATCGGCTTTCTGGCGCAATAATTTGCGGCACGCCTTGTCCCCCGAGGCGTTTAACAGCAGGATATGGCCGACCGGTGCACTAAAAGGGAGCCGCGAGAGCCCCGAAAATGGTATCCTCGCAGGCTTCCAAAGTACCGAACCCTCGGGGGAGAACAATTACATGCAGCGTCTTCAGTCGCGCCTCAAGGCATCCACCCAAACGATTCTCGGCGGCGTGGTCGCCCTGTCCGTGCTGTACGGCGGCGCCGTGCAGGCCCAGACCGTGAAAGTGCTGTCGATTGTCGATCACCCGGCACTCGACGCCATCCGCGACGGCGTGCGCGCCGAACTGAAGGCTGCCGGCTACGACGCCGACAAGAACCTGAAGTGGGAATACCAGAGCGCGCAGGGCAACACCGGCACGGCCGCGCAGATCGCCCGGAAGTTCGTCGGCGACCAGCCGAACGCGATCGTGGCCATCGCCACGCCGTCCGCACAGGCCGTGGTGGCCGCCACCAAGACGGTGCCGGTGGTGTATTCGGGCGTGACGGATCCCGTGGCCGCCCAGCTGGTCAAGGGCTGGGGCGCTACTGGCACCAACGTGACCGGGGTCTCGGACAAGCTGCCGCTGGACAAGCAGGTGGCCCTGATCCAGCGCGTGGTGCCCAAGGTCAAGACCGTCGGCATGGTCTACAACCCCGGTGAAGCCAACTCGGTGGTGGTGGTCAAGGAACTGAAGGAACTGCTGGCCAAGCAGGGCCTGACGCTCAAGGAAGCCGCCGCGCCGCGTACCGTGGACATCGGCCCGGCTGCCAAGAGCCTGATCGGCAAGGTCGATGTGATCTATACGAACACCGACAACAACGTGGTCTCGGCCTACGAGGCGCTGGTGAAGGTGGCCAACGAGTCGAAGATTCCGCTGGTGGCCGCTGACACGGACAGCGTGAAGCGTGGCGCCGTGGCCGCGCTGGGCATCAACTACAGCGACCTGGGCCACCAGACCGGCAAGGTCGTCGTGCGCATCCTGAAGGGCGAGAAGCCCGGCGCGATTGCCTCGCAGACCTCGGACAACCTCGAACTGTTCGTGAATACCAGCGCCGCCGCCAAGCAAGGCGTGACGCTGGCGCCGGAACTGGTCAAGGAAGCCAAGACCGTCATCAAGTAAGACCCGCAACGGGCCGCGCCGCCCCCGAGGGGTTGCGCGGCCTGACGCTCTCCGGCCCCGGCCCGGCCTATCCGGCCGGCCGGGGCCTCCGGACCGCAGCGCACGCGCCGCCTACCCGCCGCGCGACAGCCCGGCCGGTCCCCCGCAACAGGATTTCCCCATGTCCCTCTTTTCCCTTATGGGCGCCCTGGAGATCGGCCTGATCTTCAGCCTCGTGGCCCTCGGGGTGCTGATCTCGTTCCGCATCCTCAACTTCCCCGATCTCACCGTCGATGGCAGCTTCCCGCTCGGCGGCGCCGTGGCGGCCACGCTGATCTCCGCCGGCCAGGACCCCTTCCTGGCCACGCTCGCCGCCATCGCGGCCGGCGCGGTGGCCGGCTGGATCACCGGCTGGCTCAACGTACGGCTCAAGATCATGGACCTGCTGGCCAGTATCCTGATGATGATCGCGCTGTACTCGGTCAACCTGCGCATCATGGGTCGCCCGAATGTGCCGCTGATTACCGAGCCGACCCTGTTCACGGTGCTCCAGCCCGAGTGGCTGCCCGACTACCTGCTGCGCCCGCTGGTGCTGCTGGTGGTGGTGATCGTGGCGAAGGTCGGCCTGGACTGGTTCTTCTCATCGCAACTGGGCCTGGCGATGCGCGCCACCGGTGCCAATCCGCGCATGGCGCGGTCGCAGGGCGTGCCTACGGGCCGTGCCACGCTGGCCGGCATGGCGCTCTCCAACGGGCTGGTGGCGCTGGCCGGCGCGCTGTTCGCGCAAACCCAGGGCGGGTCCGACATCTCGATGGGCATCGGCACCATCGTGATCGGCCTGGCCGCCGTGATCATCGGCGAGACCATCCTGCCGGCGCGGCGTCTGGTCTATGTGACGCTGGCCGTGGTGCTGGGCGCCATCCTGTACCGATTCTTCATCGCGCTGGCGCTGAACACGGAGTTCATTGGCCTCAAGGCGCAGGATCTGAATCTGGTGACGGCGGCGCTGGTGACGCTGGCGCTGGTGCTACCGGCGACGCGCAAGAAGCTGTTTGGCCGCAAGAACGGAGGTGCCTGAGATGTTGCGCGCACAAGTCCTGAAGCTGACCTTCAACCCCGGCACGCCGATCGAGAACCGCGCGCTGCGCGGCCTGAACCTGGAGATCCCGAGCGGCCAGTTCGTGGCCGTGATCGGCTCCAACGGCGCCGGCAAGTCCACCTTCCTGAACGCCGTCAGCGGCGACCAGATGGTGGATAGCGGCCGCATCACCATCGACGACATCGACGTGACCCGGCAGCCCGCCTGGGACCGCGCCCATCTGGTGGCCCGCGTGTTCCAGGACCCGATGGCCGGCACCTGCGAGGCGCTGACCATCGAGGAAAACATGGCGCTGGCCATGGCGCGCGGCTCGCGGCGCAGCTTCCGCCCGGCGCTGAACAAGGCGTCACGCGAGCTGTTCCGCGACAAGCTGCGGCTGCTGAACCTCGGGCTGGAGAATCGGCTGACGGACCGGATCGGCCTGCTGTCCGGCGGCCAGCGGCAGGCGGTGAGCCTGCTGATGGCGTCGCTCCAGCCGTCGCGCATCCTGCTGCTCGACGAGCACACGGCCGCGCTGGACCCGAAAACCGCCGCCTTCGTGCTGGAACTGACCGCGCGCATCGTCTCGGAAAGCAAGCTGACGACGATGATGGTGACGCACTCGATGCGCCAGGCGCTGGACTACGGTGATCGCACGGTGATGCTGCACCAGGGGCAGGTGGTGCTCGATGTGTCGGGCGACCAACGCAAGGGCCTCGACGTGCCCGACCTGCTGCGCATGTTCGAGCAGACCCGGCACGAGCAGCTGGATGACGACGCGCTGCTGCTGAGCTAAGTCGAACGGGATGGAATAACGGCCGGGGGCGCTCCCCGGCCGTTGTCGTTTACGACGCTTACGACGCTTACGACGCCTCGGCCTTGTCCAGCCAGCGTTTGAGCTGGTCCGTGACGGCCGTGCTCGAGAACGAGCAGCTATCCTGCGCGAACACCGCCGACATCTCCAGGCGGCGCAGCAACTCCTCCATCGCCTGACCGAATACCGGCGGCAGCGTCAGCGACGTGGCCGCCGCTCGCCATGCGCCGACGAGGTCCGCCACCGGCATGGTGCCGGCCACATGGCTGGCCAAAGCCTCGCGCATCGCGTTCAGCGCGCGCTGGTTGTCCTGGTGCGTACTCATGCGCGCGCCCTCCTCTCCTTGTACAACTCGCGGAAGGTCCGGCCGCTCGGCGCGGGCATGTCACGCGAGTCGGTCCAGCCCTTGCCCGCCATCGGCAGGCTGGCAATCAGCCGATTCCGGCCCCCCATCCGCGCCAGCAGACGCGCGCCCATGCGCGTGGCGAAGGCGTAGAGCGCCGGGCGGCGCGCCACATAGCCCCAGACCTGCAGCGACAGGCGCTCCTGCCACGGGCGCAGGCCGCGTTCCATCTGCTTCTCGCGCAGCTTGCGCAGCAGGTCGGACAGCGGGATCGAGGCGGGACACACTCTGTTGCACTCGCCGCAAAGTGTGGCGGCCTGCGGCAGATCGATGGCATTGGCGAGGCCGACATAACTTGGCGTCAGCACGCTGCCCATCGGTCCCGGGTAGACCCAGCCATAGGCATGGCCGCCGATCTTCTGGTACACCGGGCAGTGGTTCATGCAGGCGCCGCAGCGGATGCAGCGCAGCATCTCCTGGAATTCGCCGCCGATCAGGCCACTCCGGCCGCCATCGACGATCACGAAGTACATATGCTCGGGGCCGTCGCGCTCGCCCTCGGCGCGCGGGCCCGTCAGCAGCGAAAAGTAGTTGGAGATCGCCTGCCCGGTGGCCGAGCGCGGCAGCAGCCGCATCACCGTGGCCAGGTCCTCCAGCGTCGGCAGCACCTTCTCGATGCCGGTAACGGCCACGTGCACGCGCGGCATGACCGTGCACATGCCCTCGTTGCCCTCGTTGGTCACCACGGCCACCGAGCCGGTCTCGGCGATGATGAAGTTGCCGCCCGTCACGCCCATGTCCGCGGACAGGAACTCGGGGCGCAGCACCTCGCGCGCTTCGCGGGTCATCTGCGGGATGTCGGTCAGGCGCGGCTTGTGGTGCACCTTGGCGAACAGGTCGGCAATCTCGTCCTTGTCCTTGTGGATCACGGGCGCGATGATGTGCGACGGCGGCTCGGCATCGTTGATCTGGAGGATGTACTCGCCCAGATCGGTCTCGATGCTCTGCACGCCCATCTCGCCCAGCACCTGGTTCAGGCGCATCTCCTCGGTCACCATCGACTTGCTCTTGATGACCTTCTTCACGCCATGCTTCTGCGCGATTTCGGCCACCAGACGGGCTGCGTCGGCAGTGGTCTCGGCGAACAGCACCGTGGCGCCGCGCTTGGTCGCGTTTTCTTCAAACTTGGCGAGCCAGACGTCGAGGTTTTCCAGCGCGCGGTTGCGGCGCTCCTTGAGCGCGGCGCGCGTGGCGTCGAAGTCGATGTCGCGGATCGCATCGGCCCGCGCGGTCACGAACTTCGTCGACAGTTTCTTGAGGTTCTGCTGGAGGCGCTGGTCGGCGAGCTTCTGCCCGGCCCGCGCCTTGAATTCCATGCTGTGGACTTGCATCGTATTTTGCCGAGGTTCGATCGATCAGGCGTCGCCCGCCAGGACCTGCGCGATGTGCAGCACGCGGGTGCGCGTATCGCCGGACCGGCGCAGCCGGCCTTCGATATTGAGCATGCAGCCAAGGTCGCCCAGCACCACGGCATCAGCGCCGCTGGCCTGGATGTTGGCGCATTTCTCGTCGACGATGGCCGTCGAGATATTGCCGTATTTCACCGAGAACGTGCCGCCGAAGCCGCAGCAGGCCTCGCAATCCTTCATCTCGGTCAACTGCACGCCGGGCAGCTTGCCGAGCAGCGCGCGCGGCTGCTGCTTGACGCCGAGTTCGCGCAGACCGGAGCAGGAGTCGTGATAGGTGACGTGGCCGGAAAATGCCGAGTCGACGGTCTCGATCTTGGCCACGTTGACCAGGAAATCGGTCAGTTCGTAGACGCGTTCGCGCAGGCGCTCGTAACGGCCGTGGAGTTCGGGGTCGTCGCGCAGCAGGTCCTGGTAGTGCGCGCGGACCATGCCGCCGCAGGAACCGGAGGGGATCACCACGTAGTCGAACATCTCGAACTCACGCAGGAATTTTTCGGCCAGATCGCGCGAGACGGCGCGCTCGCCCGAGTTGTACGCGGGCTGCCCGCAGCAGGTCTGCGCCTCGGGCACCATGACCTCATAACCCGCCGATTCCAGCAGCTTCAGCACCGAAAACCCGATCTCCGGGCGCATGAGGTCCACCAGACAGGTGGCGAACAGTCCGATTCGCATCGCTTCCTTTTATCCAGACCCGAAACCTCGCAATTATGCGCCCCCACCGCGCCGCTGCGGGCAGCACGCGCCGCAAACTTGTTCATCGCCGCGCGCAATGCCGCTCATGCGAAAGCGGCGCCACCACTGGAAGGGAATCTCGGTAATTGCATTTCACCTATTGAAATTTTCACAATGCGAGATAGAATCAGGCAAACGCTTAATTTGCCGCACGGCAACATTTCCTCCTATGGCAGAAGCAGACAAGGCACCCGGCAAGACCTCGATCCAGGTCATCGAACGCATGATGACGTTGCTGGATGCGCTCGCCCAACACGCGGATCCCGTCAGTCTCAAGGAGTTGTCGCTGGCCACCGGCCTGCATCCGTCCACGGCGCACCGCATTCTCAATGACATGGTGGCGTGCCGTTTCGTGGATCGCTCGGACCCCGGCAGCTATCGGCTCGGCATGCGCTTGCTGGAACTCGGGAATCTCGTAAAGGCGCGGCTCTCTGTGCGTGATGCCGCACTCGCACCGATGCGCGCGCTGCACCGCGTCACCGGGCAGACCGTGAACCTGTCGGTGCGTCAGGGCGATGAGATCGTTTATATCGAGCGCGCCTACAGCGAGCGCTCGGGCATGCAGGTGGTGCGCGCCATCGGCGGCCGCGCCCCGCTGCACCTGACCTCGGTCGGCAAGCTGTTCCTGGCTGCCGACGAGGCCGGGCGCGTGCGCAGCTATGCCACGCGCACCGGGCTGGCCGGGCATACGGGCACGTCGATCACGGACATCGCCAAGCTGGAGCGCGAACTGAGCTGGGTGCGCACCAACGGCTATGCGCGCGACAACGAGGAACTGGAGCTGGGCGTGCGCTGCATCGCGGCCGGCATCTATGACGACTCGCGCCGGCTGGTGGCCGGGCTGTCGCTGTCCGCGCCGGCAGACCGCCTGCAGGACAGCTGGCTGCAGAACCTCAGGGACACCGCGCTGCAGATCTCGCGCGGCATGGGCTACGTGGCGGACGCCGTGTCGGCCTGATCGCGCCACGAGCGCGCCTCACGCGCGTATCGCCCAAAAAGAAACGCGCCGACGGGCTGCCCCGCGGCGCGTTTTCAATTGGCGGCGGCTACCTGAATCAGGTGCCGCGTGCCTGCTGCGAGGCCAGGATCGCGTGCGCCGCGTGCGGCGCGCTAGGACCCTGCGTAAGGTTTGGGGAGTTGGGGAACGGCCGTTGCGGACCCTGCACCGACGGCTGGTGCTCAAGCCACGTGCGCACGCGCGTGGCATCGGCAAAGCGCGACAGCTTGCCCACGGAGTCCAGGAACACCATCACCACGTTGCGATCGTTCACACGGGCCTGCATCACCAGGCACTGGCCGGCTTCCGAGATGAAACCGGTCTTCTGCAGGCCGATCTCCCAGTTGCCGCCGCGCACGAGGCGGTTGGTGCTCACGTAATGGAGCGGACGGCCCAGCACGTTCACTTCATGCTCGGTCTGGGTCGAGAATTCGCGGATGGTCGGGTTGCGGTAAGCGGCGTTGACCAGGCGGGCCAGGTCCATCGCGCTCGACACATTGCTGCTCGACAGGCCGCTCGAATCGACGAAGTGGCTGTCGTTCATGCCGAGTTCGCGCGCCTTGCGGTTCATCGCGCCCACAAACGCCGGCAGGCCGCCCGGGTAGCTGCGGCCCAGCACCGAAGCGGCACGGTTTTCCGACGACATCAGCGCCAGCAGCATCATTTCATGGCGGGTCAGCTGCGTGCCAAAGCGCAGGCGCGAGCTGCTGTGCTTCTCGGTGTCGCGATCTTCCTCGCTCACCGTCAGCACTTCGTCCATCGGCAGGTGCGAGTCCATGACCACCAGCGCCGTCATCAGCTTGGTGATCGAGGCGATCGGCAGCACCGCCGTCGGATTTTTCTGGAACAGGACTTCGTTCGTGTTCTGGTCCAGCACCAGCGCCACGGAGGAACGCAGCGCGAGCGCGTCTTCCGTATCGCGCAGGCCCATGGACTCTGCGAGCGTCGGTTTCGACGGCACGAAGGCCGCGCGAACCGGCTGCGCTCGACTGGCCACGACGGTCTTCTTGCCGTGGCGCAGCACGATCACCTTCCGCGATGACGAGGGTTTCTCGCTCGCGGCTGCGACCTTTTTAGTGGATTTGGAAGCAGTTACCTGCTTTTTGGCCGAGGTTTTCGTCGCAGTCGACTTCGTCGCTGCGTACGTCACCGGCGCGGCCAGCATGGACACCGACACCAGCGCCGAAGTGGCGATGGCGGTCAGGGGCATGCTGAAGAGTCGGGAAATAAAGGATTGGGACCGGAACATGATCTGTTCAGCGCGGCATTTGGTGGAATGGCGCTAGTTTAGGAAATAAAGAAATTGTTAGCAAGATTAAAGACTTACGAAGGCTCTTTAAAGTTCGATTCGCAAACAATTCCACATTACGGGAAATGTGCCGTATTGGCCATTTCTCGCGCCAGCGATTGTCGTTTGCACTTGTTTGTCGACAACTGCGCACAACGCTTCGCACCTAGATAAGAAACAGTTTCCCTAACATCAATATCGGTGGCTTTTGTGAAAACCTCATCAGGGGAAACCTCAATCCGGCGCGAAGTCATGAGAGGAAACGCGCGAACCCGCTCACCGGTTCACGCTCCGTGACCAATTGATTGGCCGTCGCCTCCGGGTCGGCGTAGCCCAGCGACATGCCGCACACCACCATCTCGTTCTCGGTCAGCTGCAGTTGGCTGGCCAGGACGCCGTGGAATTGCGTGAACGCCGCCTGGGGGCAGGTGTCTAGCCCGCGGGCGCGCGCAGCCACCATGATGCTTTGCAGGAACATGCCGTAGTCGAGCCAGCTGCCCTGCTCCATGATTCGGTCGATCGTGAAGATCAGGCCGACCGGCGCATCGAAGAAACGGAAGTTGCGGGCGTGCTGCTCGTGCATGCGCGCCTTGTCTTCCCGGCTGATCTCCAGCAGGCCGTACAGGTCCCAGCCCACCTTGCGGCGGCGCGCCAGGTACGGGTTGACCCACTCGCGCGGATAGTACGGATACTCCTCGCGGTACTTGGTGTCGCGCTCCGGGTCGTCATAGGCGGCCAGCACATCGGCGCAGAGCCGCGCCTTGGCGTCGCCCGCGAGCACGTAGACCCGCCACGGCTGGGTGTTGGTGCCGGACGGCGCGCGGCTGGCCACGGCGAGGATGTCCTCGACGGTCTCGCGCGGTACTGGCGTATCCAGGAACGCCCGGATCGAGCGGCGCGTGGTGATGGCGCGATCGACGATCGCCGCGGAATCGGTCACGGACGTATCGCCGGTGGCGGAGGTGACTTCAAGGGTGTCGCGGGGGGCAGCGCCATGGTTGGACATGCTTCGAAGGTCTCCGGGTTATTGTGTTTTATTGATCACGCCGCGCTCGGCCGCACCAGCGGCGTCAGCGCCTGGCGCAATGCGGGCGGTAGCGCTGCCGGGCGGCGTGTCGCGCGATCCACATAGACGTGGACGAAGTGGCCCTGCGCAGCGGCCACCTCATCGTCGTTGCAGAACAGGCCCACCTCGTAGCGCACGCTCGAGTTGCCCAACCGCGCCACGCGCAGGCCGGCCACGACGGTGTCCGGGAACGACAGCGACGAGAAATAGTTGCATTGCGTCTCGATTACCAGCCCGATGGTCTCTCCCGCCTCGATGTCCAGCACGCCCGCGCGGATCAGGTAGGTGTTCACGACGGTATCGAAATAACTGTAGTAAACAACGTTGTTCACGTGGCCATAGACATCGTTGTCCATCCAGCGCGTGGTGATCGGCTGGAAATGCGCGTAGGCGCTGCGGGTGTCCGGTTGTGGCTTCATCGGCATCGGCGTTGTTGTTGGGATTTGTTGCGATCTCAAAAAGCTGCCGCCGCAGCGGCGGTCGCCCCGGCGCCGTAGCGCTGGTGGTGGCGCGCGGCTAGCCGCACGGTCTGGGTGTGCACGGCCACGGTGTCCTCGATCTGGTTGCCGTAGCCGCCGGCCATTGCCACGGCCATCGGCAGGCGCCGCGCGAGCGCGGATTCGAACACGAGCGTGTCGCGCCGGGCCAGGCCGGCCAAGGTCAGGCGCAGCCGGCCCAGGCGGTCGCCCTCATGGGGATCGGCGCCGGCGAGGTAAATCAGCAATTCGGGATCGAAGCGCGCGTAGAGCGTGTCCAGCGCGCCAGCCAGCGCAGCCGCGTAGGTGTCGTCGTCACAGCCGTCCGGCAGGCCGACGTCGAGGTCGCTCGCCTCCTTCCGGAACGGGTAGTTTTTCTCGCCATGGAGCGACAGCGTGAACACGCTCGGGTCGTCGCGCAGGATCGACGCCGTGCCGTTGCCCTGATGCACGTCGAGGTCGATCACCGCCACGCGGCTTACGCGCCCTTCGCGCTGCATCTGGCGCGCGGCGATGGCGGCATCGTTGAACACACAGAAGCCGCCGCCCTTGTCGGCATAGGCATGATGGGTACCGCCGGCGAGGTTGACCGCGATGCCCTCCGTCAGCGCGCTGCGGCAGGCGGCCATCGTCGCGCCGGCCGAGCGCCGCGAGCGCTCCACCATCTCGTGCGACCACGGGAAGCCGATCTCGCGCTGACGGGCGGCATCGAGCCGGCCGGAGGAGACATCGGCGATGTAGTCGGCGTTATGGGCCAGTGCCAGCGCCGCGTCGTCGGCGCGGGGCGCCTCGTGCAGGGTCAGGCCCGGCACCTCACGCACCACGGCGTCTCGCAGCATGCTGTACTTGCGCATCGGGAAGCGATGGCCGGGCGGCAGCGGCAGGACGAAGTGATCGGCGTAAAAAGCTTGCATCGGGGCGGATCGGGCGAGGATCGGGCGGGAAATTCCCGGGAAGTGACGGTGCGTGACCATTTACCGACCGGGCAGTCTGCGATGGTAGCACCGCGTTCCGCATTGCGTGAAAACGTATCAAACAGCAGACCTTCCCCGCGTTGCATCATGGTGACCGCATCGGGATAAACCCTTGCCTGGCGCCCTATACGTGGTCATTACGACGCATATGTCTGCTCAATGTCTGCTATTTCTTGTGCAGTGCAGCAAAACTGCTTGACAGGCTTTTTTCTGCCCTTAGAATAGGAATTGTTGCGGCGCATCAAAGCTTTTTACGAGGTCCGATTCGACCGCACACCAATATATCGCTCGGGCTGGCCAGGACATCGCGTTCATGGCTTTGACATTCGGGCGGCTTAATTTCTATTTTGCTTGACCTTGAAGTTCACCACTGGAGACCAGCAATGATCCTGACCCCGGAACAAGTTGCAGCCGCACAAAAAGCCAATCTGGAAACCCTGTTCGGTCTGACCACCAAAGCATTCGAAGGCGTTGAAAAGCTTGTCGAACTGAACCTGCAAGTGGTCAAGGCCACCTTTGCCGAAAACGTCGACAACGCCAAGAAGGCCCTGTCCGCCAAGGATGCCCAGGAACTGCTGGCCATCCAGGCTTCGCTGGTGCAGCCGGTTGCCGAAAAGACCCTGGCGTACTCGCGTCACCTGTATGAAATCGCCTCGGAAACGCAGAGCGAGTTCACCAAGGTGGCCGAAGCCCAACTGGCCGAAGGCACGAAGAACGTGCAAGCGCTCGTCGAGAACTTCGCCAAGAACGCCCCGGCCGGTTCGGAATCGACCGTCGCCATCGTGAAGTCGGCCATCTCGGCCGCCAACAACGCGTACGAGTCGGTCCAGAAGGCCACGAAGCAAGCCGTGGAAATGGCCGAAACCAACTTCCAGGCTGCCGCCACCGCCGCAACCAAGGCTGCTCAGCAAGCCTCGGCCACGGCCCGCACGGCTGCCAAGAAGCCGGCTGCCACCGCCTGAGCGGTAGCGCCCTCGCCCGCCCCGCGCATCGGCTCCGGCCGCTGCGACGGGTTGGCAAGAACCCGGCCCCTCTGACGAGGGGCCGGGTTTTTTTTCGTCTCTATGGTTTGAGGAACGTGGCGCGCCATGGCTCGCCACCCTCGATGGTGCCCCGCATCTCGCGGCCATCCACGTGGCCGACGTAGCGCTCGTCGTCGATGGTGAAGACGATCTCCGTGCCGCGCAGGCGGCCGTCCCAGATCGGCGTCGACCGCTCGCCTTCGCGCATCACGCCTTCCAGCTTCTGGAACGTCTGCGACAGCACCAGCAGCTTGTTCCCCATCGCCCATATCCCCGCCACCCTCGCCGGCACCAGCCACAGGTAGACGCCGCACGGCCCCGGGCAGGCCTCGACGCTCGGCACGTACTCGTCCGGCCGCCAGTCCGCCATATCGAACGAGTTCGAGACGATGCGCGTGCCGGCCCGCATCCCCAGCAACGTGGGACGGAGACGCAGGTTCACGCTTGGCAGCAGGAACAGCGTGACGACCGTGGCATCGGAAAAATCCGACTTGAAGATGTCCGCCCGCTCGAAGGTGGCGCGACTGGCCACGCCTTCGGCCTGGGCGGTGCGTCGGGACACCTCGACCAGTTCGTTGTTGAATTCGATGCCACGCGCGGTGGCGCCTCGCTTGGCGGCGGTAATGACCAGGCGGCCATCGCCGGAACCCAGATCGACGAGCCGATCCTGGGGCGTCAGCTTCGCCATGTCGAGCATCTGGTTCACCAGCGGCTGGGGCGTCGGAATCCAGATCACGTCCTTGCCCGACTGGCCCATGGTCGGCCTGGCGCCCGGTTCTTCGAACTGCGCCCAGGCCGCGCCGGGCAGGAATACCAGGCACAGCGCGGCGGCAAGCAGGTGTGTCTTCCGCATCGTGTTCACCCAACGATGCTAGGAGATCGGCCCCGGGAGCGCCATGCCGGATAGACAACCCCTCCGCTGCCGGCCCTACCCGCTTGCGGCAGGCAATCGGCGGTCCCTCCTGGCGGTTAATTGCTAAATTTCGATCCAAAAGAAAACCCGCCATCGCGGCGGGTTTTCTCGTTGCGGCCGAAGCTTAGCGCTTGCGCGGCGGCGGCACGTCCGTGCAGACGCCTTCGTAGATCTCGGCAGCCATGCCGATCGACTCGCCCAGCGTCGGGTGCGGGTGAATCGTCTTGCCGATATCCACGGCGTCGGCGCCCATCTCGATGGCCAGGCACACTTCGCTGATCAGGTCGCCCGCATGGGTGCCCACGATACCGCCGCCGATGATCCGGTGCGTTTCCTCGTCGAAGATCAGCTTGGTGAAGCCCTCGTCGCGGCCATTGGCGATGGCGCGGCCCGAGGCGGCCCACGGGAACGTGCCCTTACCGTACTTGATGCCCTGCGCCTTGCACTGCTCCTCGGTCAGGCCGGCCCAGGCCACTTCCGGATCGGTGTAGGCCACCGACGGGATCTGCTTGACGTCGAAGTACGCCTTCTCGCCATGCGCGGCTTCGGCAGCCACGTGTGCCTCGTGCACCGCCTTGTGGGCGAGCATCGGCTGGCCGACGATGTCGCCGATGGCGAAGATATGCGGCACGTTCGTGCGGAGCTGGTTATCGACCTCGATAAAGCCGCGGTCCGTCACCGTCACGCCAGCCTTCTCGGCGCCGATCTTCTTGCCGTTCGGCACACGGCCGACGGACACCAGCACCAGGTCGTAGCGCTGCGGTTCGGCCGGCGCGGCCTCGCCCTCGAACTTCACGTAGATGCCATCCGGCTTGGCTTCCACGCCCACCGTCTTGGTCTTCAGCATCACGTTGTCGAAGCGATGCTTGTTCATCTTGTCCCAGACCTTGACGAGGTCGCGATCCGCGCCCTGCATCAGGCCGTCGAGCATTTCCACCACGTCGATGCGCGCGCCGAGCGTGCTGTACACCGTGGCCATTTCCAGCCCGATGATGCCGCCGCCAATCACCAGCATCTTGTTGGGGATGTCCGGCAGTTCCAGCGCGCCAGTCGAATCGACAATGCGCGGGTCCTCCGGCACGAACGGCAGCTTCACAGCCTGGCTGCCGGCGGCAATGATCGCCTTCTCGAAGCGGATCACCGTCTTCTTGCCGGTCGGGGCCTTGGCGTCACCTTCGGTTTCCTGCACTTCAAGGTGATGCGGATCCAGGAACGTGCCGATGCCGCGCACCACCTGCACCTTGCGGGCCTTGGCCATGCCGGCCAGGCCGCCGGTCAGCTTGCCGACCACGGTTTCCTTGTAGTGGCGCAGGCCGTCCAGGTCGATCTTGGCTTCGCCGAACAGGATGCCGTGCGCGGCCAGCGCCTTGGCTTCGTCGATCACGGCCACGTTGTGCAGCAGCGCCTTCGACGGGATGCAGCCCACGTTCAGGCAGACGCCGCCGAGCGAGCCGTAGCGCTCCACCAGCACGGTGTTCATGCCGAGGTCCGCCGAGCGGAACGCGGCCGAGTAGCCGCCGGGGCCGGCGCCGAGCACGAGCATGTCGCACTGGATGTCGGCGCTGCCCGCATGCGTGGCGGCGGCCGGCGCCGGGGCCGGAGCGGCCTTCGGTGCAGCGGCGGCAGCGGGGGCAGCAGCCGGTGCGGGAGCGGCGGCAGGTGCCGGGGCAGCGGCAGCAGCGGCGCCGGCTTCCACGGTGCAGATCACCGTGCCCTTGGCCACCTTGTCGCCCACCTTGACCTTCATGTCCACGATCTTGCCGGCCGACGACGACGGCACGTCCATGCTGGCCTTGTCGGACTCCAGCACGATCAACGACTGCTCTTCCTCGACCGTATCGCCGGCCTTGACCAGTACTTCGATCACTTCCACCGCGTCGAAATCGCCGATATCCGGCACCTTGACTTCGATCACACTCATACTTTTCCTCCTGGGATGCGCGCCCTGCCCGCCTGGGGCTCAGGCCGCGCCGTCGTTGTTGGTTGCCGCCCCGCCATCCGCGCCGTTCTCACCGTTTGAACCATCCGGTACTGGCGCGGGTGCCGGCTGCGCCTGCAGCCGCACGGTATGCACGTCGATGGGACCTGCCGAACTCTTGTCGAACTCCACGCCTGCGTCCACGCCGATCCGCGCGATCTCCCCGGCGCCGATGCCGGGCCGGTCGTAGACCGCGTGCATGGCCCCGAGCGCATAGTTGCGCCCCGAGCCAATGCCCCAGAAGCGGTCGAACGCGAACACCTCGCGGTAGGAATAGACGCCGAAGATGCCGCCCGGATTGGCGATCAGGCAGACGATCTGCGACGACTCGTACGGATCGTCCTCGTCTTCCTTGGTGTTGATGAAGTACTCGGTCTTGAGCTTTTCATGCACCTTGAGGAAGGTCCGGAACACATCGTCGCGGGTCAGCAGGCGGCATTCGTCGCCCATGCCGGTCAGCAGCGCCCGCATCACCGGAAAGTGCGCGGTGGTGCCGGCCAGCGCGACGAAGCTCTCGCCCACCGGGAACACCTTCTGGTTGCGCTCGTAGGCACGCGACAGCCGCGTGTCGCCGAACGTAACCAGCGCGTCTGCCGCAATGGCTACCTCGGCGCCCTTCCTTACGACTACGCATGTCGTCATGGTTCGCCCCTTGCAGTTCGTACAGGCCCGCGCGCCGGCAACCGAGGCCGCCGGCGCGCGCGTGGGCCGTGCTTACAGCAGAATCCGGCGGAAGTCCGCCAGCAGCTGGGCGAAGTACGTGTTGAAGCGGGCCGCCTCGGCGCCGTCGATGACGCGGTGGTCCCACGACAGCGACAGCGGCAGCGTCAGGCGCGGCGCGAACTGCTTGCCGTCCCAGACCGGCTTCATGTACGACTTGCACACGCCCATGATGGCCACTTCCGGCGCGTTGATGATCGGCGTGAAGTAGGTGCCGCCCAGGCCGCCCAGCGACGAGATCGAGAAGCAGCCGCCCTGCATCTGGTCCGGCTTCAGCTTGCCGTCGCGCGCCAGCTTGGCGAGTTCGCCCATTTCCTGGCTGATCTCGAGCACGCCCTTGCGGTCCGCGTTCTTGATGACCGGCACGACCAGGCCGTTCGGGGTGTCCGCCGCAAACCCGATGTTGAAGTACTTCTTCAGCACCAGGTTGTCGCCGTCCAGCGAGGCATTGAAGTTCGGGAACTTCTTCAGCGCCGCGACGGTGGCCTTGATCATGAAGGCCAGCATGGTTACCTTGACGCCCGACTTCTCGTTTTCCTTGTTCAGCTGCACGCGGAAGGCTTCGAGGTCGGTGATGTCCGCTTCGTCGCAGTTCGTGACGTGCGGGATCATGACCCAGTTGCGATGCAGGTTGGCGCCCGAGATCTTCTTGATGCGCGAAAGCGGCTTGTTCTCCACTTCGCCAAAGCGCGTGAAGTCCACCTTCGGCCACGGCAGCAGGTCCAGGCCGACGCCCGAGCCACCAGCGGCAGCCGCTGCGGCCGGCGCGGCGGTCGAGCCGCTCATCACGCCCTTGACGAAGCCCTGCACGTCTTCCTGCGTGATACGGCCCTTCGGACCGGTACCGGGCACGCGCGACACTTCCACGCCCAGTTCACGCGCGAACTTGCGCACGGACGGGCTGGCGTGGGCGGCCTTGCCGGTCACGCCCTGGGCGGCCGGGGCGGGTGCCGAGCTGGCCGGGGCGGGAGCCGGCGCCGAAGCCGCGGCGGGCGTCGGGGCCGGGGCAGCAGCAGCCGGGGCCGGAGCCGGGGCGGCGGCCGGAGCCGCCGCAGCGCCGGCAGCGCCAGCGGCTTCCAGCACCACGATCAGCGTGCCTTCGGCCACGTTGTCGCCCACCTTGATCTTGATTTCCTTGACGGTGCCGGCCTGCGGGCTCGGCACGTCCATGGTCGCCTTGTCCGATTCCAGCGTGACCAGCGCGTCTTCCGCGTTGATCGTGTCGCCCACCTTCACGTGGATGTCGATCACCGGCACGGCGTCGTAGTCGCCGATGTCCGGCACCTTGACTTCCACGATACCGCCACCGCCGGCAGCCGGCGCAGGCGCCGGGGCCGCTGCGGGCGCGGGTGCGGGGGCCGGAGCCGCCGCGGGAGCCGGTGCCGGGGCGGCGGCCGGAGCCGGGGCAGGCGCGGCGGCGCCGGCACCTGCCGGCTCCAGCATCACCAGCACCGAGCCTTCGGCCACGTTGTCGCCCACCTTGATGCGGACTTCCTTGACGGTGCCGGCCTGCGGGCTGGGCACGTCCATGGTCGCCTTGTCCGACTCCAGCGTCACCAGCGCGTCTTCCGCGTTGATGGTATCGCCCGGCTTCACGTGCACTTCGATGACGGGTACGGCGTCATAGTCGCCGATATCCGGCACCTTGATTTCAATCGCTTGACTCATTCAGTGTCTCTCCTGGGCAGCCGGCACTCGCGTCTACACACGACAAACGCTCGGCGAGGTTACTCTCGCCTCACGCTTCTGTCACGTTGCCACGCCGCAAGGCGCCGCCGGGCCAGCCGGGGGCGCCCGCGGCGCGGCGGGTGCCGCACTGCGGGGGGGTTCAGGCGTGTAAGTCCGGGAATCAGACCGACATCGGGTTCGGCTTGCTCGGGTCGAGGTTGTACTTCTTGATCGCCTCGGCGACCTTTTCACGACCGATCGCGCCTTCGTCGGCCAGCGCCTTCAGCGCGGCCAGCGTGACCCAGTGGCGATCCACCTCGAAGAAGTGGCGCAGCTTCTCGCGGGTATCCGAGCGGCCGAAGCCGTCGGTGCCCAGCACCACATAGCGGCGCGGCACGAACGGACGGATCTGCTCGGCGAACGCGCGGATGTAGTCCGTGGAGGCGATGACCGGGCCGCGCACGCCCTTGAGCTTCTGGGCGACGAACGACTCGCGCGGCGTCTCGGTGGGGTGCAGCAGGTTGTGGCGCTCGGCGGCATTGCCTTCGCGGGCCAGCTCGGTGAAGCTCGGGCAGCTCCACAGGTCCGACTCGACGCCCCAGTCCTTCTTGAGCAGCTCGGCGGCGGCGATCACCTCGCGGAAGATCGTGCCCGAACCCAGCAACTGCACGCGCGGCGCGTTGCTGTTCTCCACGCCCTTCCGGAACTGGTACATGCCCTGGACGATGTCGCGTTCCACGCCAGCCGGCATTTCCGGGTGCTCGTAGTTCTCGTTCATCACCGTCAGGTAGTAATAGACGTCTTCCTGTTCGGCGTACATGCGGCGCATGCCGTCCTGCATGATCACGGCCAGTTCGTACTGGAACGTCGGGTCATACGAGATGCAGTTCGGGATCACGGCGTGGAACACGTGCGAATGGCCGTCCTCGTGTTGCAGGCCCTCGCCGTTCAGCGTGGTCCGGCCCGAGGTACCGCCCAGCAGGAAGCCGCGCGAGCGCATGTCGGCAGCGGCCCAGCACAGGTCGCCGATACGCTGGATGCCGAACATCGAGTAGTAGATGTAGAACGGGATCATCTGCACGCCGTGCGTCGAGTACGACGTGGCGGCAGCAATCCAGTCGCACATGGCGCCGGCTTCGTTGATGCCTTCCTGCAGCACCTGGCCAGTCTGCGATTCCTTGTAGAACATCAGCTGGTCGTGATCCTGCGGCACGTACTTCTGGCCTTCCTGGTTCCAGATGCCGACCTGGCGGAACAGCCCTTCCATGCCGAACGTGCGCGACTCATCGGGCACGATGGGCACCACGTGCTTGCCAATCTTCTTGTCCTTGAGCAGCGTGTTCAGGATCCGCACGAAGGCCATGGTCGTGGAGACCTCGCGGCCTTCGCCGGTGGCCTTGAGCAGCGCGTCGAACGCGGCCAGCTCGGGCACCGGCAGCGCTTCCGCCTTCAGGCGGCGGCTGGGCAGGTAGCCGCCCAGTTCCATGCGGCGGGCGCGCATGTATTCGAGTTCCTTCGAGCCATCCTCGAAGGTCAGGTACGGCACGTCCTCGATCTTGTCGTCCGTCACCGGGATGTTGAACTGGTCGCGGAACTTGCGGATCGCGTCCACCGGCATCTTCTTCTGCTGGTGGGCCACGTTCATGGCCTGGCCGGCATCGCCCATGCCATAGCCCTTGATGGTCTTGGCCAGGATCAGCGTCGGCTGGCCCTTGTGCTCGCTGGCGGCCTTGTAGGCGGCGTAGATCTTGTGCGGGTCATGGCCGCCACGGTTCAGGCGCCAGATGTCGTCGTCGGACCAGTCGGCCACCATGGCCTTCAGCTCCGGCGTGTTGAAGAAGAACTCGCGCACGTAGGCGCCGTCCTTGGCCTTGAAGGTCTGGTACTCGCCGTCCACGCATTCCATCATGCGTTTCATCAGCAGGCCCTTGGTGTCGCGTGCCAGGAGCTGGTCCCAGCGGCTGCCCCAGACCACCTTGATCACGTTCCAGCCCGAACCGCGGAATTCCGATTCCAGTTCCTGGATGATCTTGCCGTTGCCGCGCACCGGACCGTCCAGGCGCTGCAGGTTGCAGTTGATCACGAAGACGAGGTTGTCCAGCTTCTCGCGGCCGGCCATGCCGATCGCGCCGAGCGATTCCGGCTCGTCGGTCTCGCCGTCACCCAGGAAGGCCCAGACCTTGCGGTCGCCGGCCTTGGCCAGGCCGCGGCTGTCCAGGTACTTCATGAAGCGCGCCTGGTAGATCGCCATGATCGGGCCCAGGCCCATCGAGACGGTCGGGAACTGCCAGAAGTCCGGCATCAGCCACGGGTGCGGGTAGGACGAGATGCCCTTGCCGTCCACTTCCTGGCGGAAGTTGTCGAGTTGCTCGGGGGTCAGGCGGCCCAGCAGGAAGGCGCGCGAGTACACGCCCGGCGCCGAGTGGCCCTGCACGAAGACGAGGTCGCCGCCGCTCTGCTCGGACGGGGCGCGCCAGAAGTGGTTGTAGCCGACGTCATAAAGCGTGGCGGCCGACGCGAACGACGAGATATGGCCGCCCACGTTGGTGTGCTTGTTGGCGCGCAGCACCATGGCCATCGCGTTCCAGCGCGTGTACGAGCGGATGCGGTGCTCGATATCCTGGTCGCCTGGAATGCGGGCCTGCTGCTCCACCGGAATGGTGTTGATGTACTGCGTCTCGGCGTGGAACGGCTGGGTCACGCCGTTCACGCGTGCGTATTCGATCTGCTTTTCGATCAGGAAAGCGGCGCGTTCCGCACCTTCGGCCGCCAGCACGCCCTGCAGGGCATCCAGCCATTCATGCGTTTCCTGGGGATCGGCGTCGTTGGCGCTGCTCGCGCCGAGAATCTGCTCTGGTACGGCTGACATGAGACTGTCTCCTGGTGAATTCCTGGCGAGCGCACGAGATCCGCCCGCATTGTCTGGTCGAAGCGATTCTATGGAAGCACAGCAGAGGCTGACAAGCGAAATTTTCAGATTACGGATTCGTTTCTTATAATGTGAAATATTGCGGCGGTGCACCAGAGCGCGCGCGCCGCAGGCCGATGTCGCCCGCGCATTGATCGGACGCCGCTTCCTCGCCAGCCCTGCCCGGGGCACGATCCGCGCAAACTTGAGCAGGTGCCGCATAGGCGCTTTCCCCAAGCGACGCACCGCAATAATCCCTATACACTGGCCGGTCAGCCGTCAATCCCTTATGCAGTTCTTCCAACGACTCCTCTCCGGCCTGCGCACGGCCATGCTTCCCCCAAATCCCTCCGGGGCCGTGACCCCGGCCACGGTGGAAGCGTCTGCCGCCGCGCACCATGCCGCCCAGCACGCGGCCCACGCCGGACGCGACGGCGATCCCCATGACGACGTGGCGCACGACGCCGCCGACGCCCACGAAGCCGACGGCCCCTTCGCCGCCGCGCCGCGCCGCCTCTGGTGGCTGCGCTGGCGCAACCTCGTGGCGACGAGCTGGTTCATGTTCATCCCGCTCGTGGCGATTGTGCTCTTCACCGTGGCGATGGGCGTCATCCTGTGGTCGCTGCACGAGACGGAGCGCCAGCAGCAGCGCGACGCCCTGTACCGCGACGCCGCCTGGGCGCAGCAGCGCGTGCGGCTCTCCCTGCTGAGCAACCAGGACCAGCTGGCCTCGCTGGCGCGCGACATCGCCGCCGCGCAGCTCGACCAGGGAGCCTATCGCACGGCCGCGCAGGAAATCTTGCGAGAGAACCCGGAAATCGTCTTTGTGAACTGGCTCGATGCCACGCGGCGCGGCCGCTGGTCGCTGCCGTCCACGTCGGAGTTTGCCGGCCGGTTGCGGGAGACCGTCGACCATCCGCTGGAGCCGGAAGTCCTCGACACCTTCGACGCCGCCCGCGAGACCCAGCGCGTGGTCTACTCCCGCCCGCTGATGAACGACCGCGGCGACAGCTTCATGCTGATGGAAGTGCCGATCGTGCGGGACAACGAGTTCCTCGGCACCCTCGGCGCGCTCTATTCGATCAACGGCATCCTGACCCACCTGCTGCCGCCCGAGCTGACGGAGCGCTACCGCTTCTCGCTCATCGACAAGAACAACCAGACGCGCGCGAGCACGTCGCTGCGGCCCGTGCCGGGCAATGCGCTGTCGTACGAAGTGCTGCTTGATCCACCTGGACACTCGCTCTCGCTGCGCGCGGATGCCTACCCGCCGCCATCGAACCTGCCTAACAACATGCTGCTGTGGCTGGTGGTGGGGCTGTCCTGCTTCCTGCTCTGGAGCCTGTGGAGCATGTGGCGGCACACCAGCCGCCGCTCCGAGGCGCAGCGCGCCCTGCTGGCCGAGACCTCGTTCCGCCGGGCGATGGAAAACTCGATGCTGATCGGCCTGCGCGCGCTCGACCTGAACGGCCGCATCACCTATGTGAATCCCGCCTTCTGCCGCATGACGGGCTGGTCCGAGGGCGCCCTGGTCGGCCGCGTGCCGCCGTTCCCCTACTGGCCGCCCAACGACCAGCAGGAGATGCAGAAGCAGATCGACCTGACGCTGCAGGGCAAGTCGCCCGCCACCGGCTACGAGATGCGCGTGATGCGCCGCGACGGCAGCAGCTTCTTCGCGCGGATGTACGTCTCGCCACTAGTAGACGGCCGGGGCCGCCATACGGGCTGGATGAGTTCGATGACGGACATCACCGAGCCCAAGCGCGCCCGCGAGGAACTGGCCGCCGCACACGACCGCTTCACGACCGTGCTGGAAAGCCTGGACGCCGCCGTGTCCGTGCTGGCCACCGACAAGGCCGAGCTGCTGTTCGCCAACCGCTATTACCGGCAGCTGTTCGGCTGGGAGGCCGAGGGGCACCTGAAACTGGCCGGCGACGACTTCGACCGCGAGCAGATGTCGAGCGACAACACTGACTTTGTCGACGCGTACGCCGGCCTGCCGGCCTCGGAGCTGATGCCGTACGCGTCCGACGCGCGCGAGGTCTTCGTGCCAGACATGCAGAAATGGTTCGAAGTGCGCCGCCGCTATATCCAGTGGGTGGACGGCCACCTGGCGCAGATGCAGATCGCCACCGACATCACGGTGCGCAAGGCCGCCGAGGAAATGGCGCGCCAGCACGAGGAACGGCTCCAGTTCACCAGCCGGCTGACCACGATGGGCGAGATGGCGTCGTCGCTGGCGCACGAACTGAACCAGCCGCTGGCGGCCATCAATAACTACTGCATGGGTGCCGTGGCGCGGCTCCATTCGGGGCGCAGCACGCCGGAAGAGCTGATTCCTGTGCTCGAAAAGACGTCGGCACAGGCCGTGCGGGCGGGCACCATCATCAGCCGCATCCGGGGGTTCGTGAAGCGCAGCCAGCCGCAGCGGCGCGAGGCATCCCTCCACGATATCGTGGCGGACGCCGTGGGCCTGGCCGACCTGGAAGCCACGCGCCGCCGCGTGACCATCCTCACCCGCCTGCCTGCCCCCCCGCTGCTGCTGTACGTGGACCCGGTGCTGATCGAGCAGGTGCTGGTGAACCTGCTCAAGAACGCCGTGGAGGCCATGGCCGGGCTGCCTGCCATGCGCGCCGCCGGCGTGGTGCGCCTGCATGCGCGTATCGAGCCGGTGGAGTTCGGCCAGTGCGTCTGCATCGACGTGATCGACCAGGGCCCGGGCGTGGACGAAACCACCAAGGAGCGCCTGTTCGAGCCGTTCTTCAGCACCAAGTCCGACGGCATGGGCATGGGCCTGAACATCTGCCGCTCGATCATTGAATCCCACCAGGGCCGGCTCTGGGTGGAAAACAATGTGGACGGGATCGGCTGTACGTTTAAAATCACGCTGCCGCTGCAGCCTGCGCTCCCCGAGCAATAAGCCCGGGCACCCCGGCGAGACAGACGCGATGAGACCTTCCGCCGCGGGGCTTGGGTGGGTCGCCGCAGATCTGCCACTCGACCGGATAGTGTTGCGCACGCCGCCAGGCGGTTACACTTAGTTGCAAACGACTTGGTCGTTAACGAATTTGCCCCAGGAGACTTCATGACCGCAACGCCCAGTCCCACTCCGCATCGTGGCGAGACCGTGTTCATCGTCGATGACGATGAAGCCATGCGCGACTCGCTGACCTGGCTGCTGGAGGGCAATGGCTACCAGGTGCGCAGCTTCAACAGCGCCGAGCAGTTCCTGTCCGCCTACGATGCCGGCCAGGTGTCCTGCCTGATCCTGGACGTGCGCATGCCCGGCATGAGCGGCCCGGAACTGCAGGAACGCATGCTGGCCGAGCACATCGACATTCCCATCGTGTTCATCACCGGCCACGGCGACGTGCCGATGGCCGTGTCCACGATGAAGCGCGGCGCGATCGACTTCATCGAGAAGCCGTTCGACGAATCCGAGCTGCGCGCGCTGGTGGAGCGCATGCTCCAGAAGGCCCGCACGGACCATTCGGCCGCCCGCGAGCAGCGCGCCGCCAAGGACCTGCTGGGCAAGCTGACCACGCGCGAGCAGCAGGTGCTGGAGCGCATCGTGGCCGGCCGCCTGAACAAGCAGATCGCCGACGACCTGGGCATTTCCATCAAGACGGTGGAGGCGCACCGCGCCAACATCATGGAAAAGCTCAACGTGAACACCGTGGCGGATCTGCTGCGACTGGCACTGTCGCGCAACAGCTGATCGGCTGGATGGACGGGGAAAAAACGGCGCAAAGGCGCCGTTTTTTTATGGATCGTCGATCAGGAGGTTGGCGGAAAAAGTAATGCAAACAGCACAATCATGCCGAACTGGGTGTGCCACAAACTGTCCCGTCCGAGCAGCTTGCACCGCGCCAACTGCCCGCCGATGGGCGCCAAACCCTTATAATCCGGCTTTGTCCGCGACGCCGCCGCCACGCGCGCGCCGCCTGCCCCGACTTCCCAGCCTCTCCCGCAGAATCCCATGCCCGCCCAACTGATCGACGGCAACGCCCTTGCCAAACAAATCCGTACCGAAGCCGCCCAGCGCGCCGCCCGCCTGACCGAGAAGGGTCACCAGCCCGGCCTCGCCGTGGTGCTTGTGGGCGAGGATTCCGCCAGCCAGGTCTATGTGCGCAACAAGGTCAAGGCTTGCGAGGACAACGGTTTCCATTCGTCGCTGGACCGCTATCCGGTCGATCTGTCCGAAGCCGACCTGCTGGCGCGCATCGACGAACTGAACGACGACCCGAAGATCCACGGCATCCTGGTGCAACTGCCGCTGCCGAAGCACATCGACAGCCACAAGGTGCTCGAAGCCATCGCCCCGGAAAAGGACGTGGATGGCTTCCACGTGGCCAACGCCGGCGCGCTGATGACCGGCGCCCCGTTGTTCCGCCCGTGCACGCCCTATGGGTGCATGAAGATGCTGGAATCGATCCAGTACCCGCTGCGCGGCGCGCGTGCCGTGGTGGTGGGCGCCTCGAACATCGTCGGCAAGCCGATGGCCATGCTGCTGCTCCAGGCCGGCGCAACCGTAACGATCTGCAACAGCAAGACGCGCGACCTGGCCGCCCATACGCGCGAGGCCGATGTGATCGTGGCCGCCGTGGGCCGCCGCAACATCATCACCGCCGATATGGTCAAGCCGGGCGCCGTGGTCATCGACGTCGGCATGAACCGTGACGATGCCGGCAAGCTGTGCGGCGACGTGGACTTCGCCGGCGTGCGCGAGGTGGCCGGCCACATCACCCCGGTGCCGGGCGGTGTGGGGCCGATGACGATCACGATGCTGCTGATCAACACCCTCGAAGCCGCCGAGCGCGAAGCCGGCCTGTAATCCGCCGGCCGCCGGGCCTGATCGGCCCCCAATCGGCCCGATAGGAAAGTCGAACTGGAAATTTCCGCGCAGACGCCTCATCTTTGCACGTGTGAACGTATAAAGACCGAGGCTCGCCAACCGAGAACCGCCATGACCGTGAACAACGACCGCGCTACCAATCCCCTGCTCGACTTTACCGACCTGCCCCGCTTTGCCGAGATTCGTCCCGAGCACATCAGCCCGGCGCTGGACGTGCTACTGGCCGACGCCCAGGCTGGCGTGGCCCGCGCCGAAGACCCGGCCACCCCGGCCACCTGGACCAGCGCCGTGGCAGCCCTGGAGGCCGCCACCGAGCCGCTCGGCCGCGCCTGGGGCGTGGTGGGCCACCTGAGCGCCGTGGCGGACACGCCCGAACTGCGCAAGGTCCACACCGACAACCTGCCCCGCATGACCGAGTTCTGGTCGTCGCTGGGCCAGAACCTCGCGCTGTTCGAGAAGTACAAGGCCGTGGCCACCGGCCCCGAGTTCGCGGGCCTGACGCCGGCGCGCAAGCAACTGCTCGAAAACGAGCTGCGCGGCTTCCGCCTCGGCGGCGCCGAGCTGCCCGAAGACCGCAAGCCGCGCTTCGCCGAGATCCAGGAGCAGCAGGCCCAGCTTTCCAAGGCCTTCTCGGACCACGTGCTCGACGCCACCAATGCCTACGCCCTCTATATAGAAGACGAGGCGCGCCTGGCCGGCATTCCCGCCGATGCGAAGGAAGCCGCCGCCATCGCCGCGCAGAAGGACGAGAAGGCCGGCTGGAAGTTCACCCTGCACTTCCCGTCGTACTACCCGGTGCTGCAATATGCCGATGACCGCGCGCTGCGCCAGACCATGTACGAAGCGAGCGTGACGCGCGCCTCGGAACTCGGTGCGCAGTACGGCAGCGGGCAGGCCGACTGGGACAACACCGCCAACATGCGCGAGCAGCTGACGCTGCGCCGCGAGGAAGCGCAGATGCTTGGCTACAACAACTACGGCGAGGTCTCGCTCGTGCCGAAGATGGCCGAGTCGCCGGCCGACGTGCTCAAGTTCCTCGACGAACTGGCCGTCAAGGCGCGCCCCTACGCCGAGCGCGACTGGGCCGAGCTGCGCCAGTTCTCCGCCGCCGAGCTGGGCCTGGCCGAGCTGAAGCCGTGGGACGTGGCCTACGCGTCCGAGAAGCTGCGCCAGCAGCGCTATTCGTTCTCGGACGACGAAGTGAAGCAGTATTTCCAGGAGCCGAAGGTGCTCGAAGGGCTGTTCGGCGTGGTCGAGAAGCTGTTCTCGGTCAGCATCCGCCCGGACGAAGCCCAGACCTGGCACAAGGACGTGCGCTTCTACCGCGTAGTGTCGCCGCAGGGCGCCCTGCTCGCCCAGTTCTACATCGACCTCTACGCACGCGAAGGCAAGCGCGGTGGCGCCTGGATGGACGATGCGCGCGGCCGCAAGGAACGCGACAACGGCACCGTGCAGACCCCGGTGGCCTACCTGACCTGCAACTTCACGGCGCCCGTGGGCGGCAAGCCGGCGCTGTTCACGCACGACGAGGTCATCACGCTGTTCCACGAGTTCGGCCACGGCCTGCACCACATGCTGACGCAGGTGGGCGACCTCGGCGTGTCCGGCATCAACGGCGTGGAGTGGGATGCCGTGGAACTGCCGTCGCAGTTCATGGAGAACTTCTGCTGGGAATACGAGGTGCTGGCGAAGATGACCGCCCACGTCGAGACCGGCGCCCCGCTGCCGCGCGCGCTGTTCGACAAGATGCTGGCCGCCAAGAACTTCCAGAACGGCATGATGACGCTGCGCCAGATCGTCTACTCATCGTACGACATGCACCTGCACACCGACTATGACCCGCAGGGCCAGACCTCGGTGCTGGAACTGTCGCGCGAGATCAACGACAGCAAGCACGTGGTGCCGCAGTCGCCGCTGTCGCGCTGGCCGAACACGTTCAGCCACATCTTCGCGGGCGGCTACGCGGCGGGCTACTACAGCTACAAGTGGGCCGAAGTGCTGTCCGCCGATGTCTACGCCGCGTTCGAGGAAGCCGGACAGCTGTCCGGCAGCGTGCTCGATTCGGCCACTGGCGAGCGGTATCGGCGCGAGATCCTGTCGGTGGGCGGCAGCCGCCCGGCGATGGAATCGTTCGTGGCCTTCCGTGGCCGCGCCCCGCAGATCGACGCGCTGCTGCGTCACGGAGGCATGGCGGCGTAATCGTCACATTTACTTCCCGCTTCGCTGACCAGGCGCCCGGCTCATGGACTTTCCTTTCCCAATTCGTCAGGAATGTCCGCCGGGCGCTTGCGTCTGCAACCGGGAGGTCTTGCTTGACGATCCCCAGGCCGACCATCGCATCCTGCGGCTGACGCAGCAGGAGGAAAAGAAGCTCGTGGCACGGCTGGAGCAGCTCACCTCGCTCGAGGAACTGCGGCACATGGAAGCCCGCATGGCCGAATTGCTTGGCATCGAGGTGACCATCACGCCGAGCGCGAACGAAGTCCGCACGACGCGCGGCTTCCGCATCGAACTGGCCGACCGCCCGGGCCTGTGCCGCAAGACCCGCCAGAATATTCCCGCCGCGATTCGCCGCTGCATGGACGCCCATCCGGAAATCGCCTACGCCATCCTCGATCAGGGCGACCTGCTGGGTGGCGGTTTGGGCGAATGAGCCTCCCTCCCCGACTAATAAGAACACTCCACACCGAACAACGATGAGAATCGCCTCCTGGAACGTCAACTCCCTCAAGGTGCGCCTGCCCCAGGTGCTGCAATGGCTTGCCGCGCAGGACGCCGCCGGCACGCCCATCGACGCGCTCTGCCTCCAGGAACTCAAGCTGCCCGACGACAAGTACCCGCTGGCCGAACTCGAGGCGGCTGGCTTCCATAGCGTCTACACGGGCCAGAAGACGTACAACGGCGTGGCGATCGTCGCCCGTGACGGCACCATGCCGGCCGCCGCCGACGTGGTGCGCAACATCCCCGGCTACGAGGACGCCCAACAGCGCGTGGTAGCCGCCACCTATGGCGACGTGCGCCTGATCAGCGCCTACTTCCCCAACGGCCAGGCGCTCGATTCGGACAAGTTCGTCTACAAGCTCGACTGGCTCCAGGCCATCACCGGGTGGCTGCGCGAGGAAATGACGCGCTACCCCAAGCTGGCGCTGCTCGGCGATTTCAATATCGCCCCGGAAGACCGTGACGTGCACGACCCCGCCAAGTGGGAGGGCCAGAACCTGGTCTCGCCCCAGGAGCGCGACGCCTTCAAGGCGCTGATCGCGATGGGCCTGGTCGATTCGTTCCGCCTGTTCGAACAACCGGAGAAGATGTTCTCCTGGTGGGACTACCGGATGATGGGCTTCCGCCGCAACGCGGGCCTGCGCATCGACCACATCCTGCTGTCTCCCGCGCTGGCGGCGGCCTGCACGACTTGTGGCATCGACAAGGAGCCGCGCCGCTGGGAGCAGCCGTCGGACCATACGCCGGTCGTGGCCACGCTGAAACTCGACTGAACGGCGCGGCTGCGGCATCATCGTCGGATGACTGCGCCCCCGCTTTCCCCACCATCCCCGCCATCCCCTAAACCGGCGGCGGATGCGGGCAATCGCCTGCTCCGGCTGTTCCCATGGCGCCACCGCGTAACGCGGGCCGCGCTGCGCGCCGATCTCATCGCCGGGCTGCTCGGCGCCGTGCTGGTGCTGCCGCAGGGCGTGGCGTTTGCCACGCTGGCCGGCCTGCCACCGCAGTACGGCATCTATACCGCCGTGGTGCCGTGCATCGTCGCGGCGCTGTTCGGTTCGAGCTGGCATGTGATGTCGGGGCCGACCAATGCCAACTCGCTGGCGCTGTTCGCCATGCTGAGTCCGGTGGCGTTCGTCGGCAGCCCAGCCTACATCGCGCTGGCGCTGGCCGTGACGATCCTCGTCGGGGTGTTGCAGCTGGCGGTGGGTGCCCTGCGGCTGGGGTCGCTGGCCAACTTCATCTCGCCGTCGGTGCTGCTCGGCTTCACCTGCGGCGCGGCCACGCTGATCGGACTCTATGCCTTGAAGGACCTGTTCGGGCTGGCGGTGCCCACCGGCACCAGCGCGTTCGGCGTGGTCCGCTTCCTGTTCGAGAATGCCGCCACGATCAACTGGAGCGCCGTGATTGTCGGCGCGGTCACGCTGGCGGTCACGCTGGTGGTGCGGCGCATCTCGCGCCGGCTGCCGTTCATGCTGATCGGGCTGGTGGGCGGCTTCGGCGTGGCGCTGGCGCTCAACCATTGGGATGGCGCGCACCATGTGAACGTGGTCGGGCCGATTCCGTCGGCGTTGCCGCCCTTCCAGGTGCCGGACATCAACTGGCGTACCGTGCCGGACCTGCTCGGCATTGCCGCCGCGCTGACCATTGTCGCGCTCGGGCAGTCGATCTCGATCGCCAAGGCTGTCGCGGCGCGCTCGGGCCAGCATGTGGATGCCAACCGCGAGTTCATCGGCCAGGGGCTCTCCAATATCGCGGGCGGATTGTTTTCCAGCTATATCTCGTGCGGCTCGCTGAACCGGTCGATGCCGAACTTCGAGGCCGGCGCGCAGACGCCGCTGGCGAGCGTGTTCTCGGCGGTGCTGCTGGTGGTGCTGGTCATGGTCAGCGCCCCGCTGCTGGCGCAGATCCCGCTGGCGGCCATCGCGGCAATGCTGCTGCTGGTGGCCTGGGGCCTGCTGGACCTGGCACGGCTGCGGCGCATCGCCGACCTCTCGCGCACGGAGTTCGCCATCGCGGTGGGCACCTTCGCCGCTACGCTGGTGATCCGGCTGGAGATGGCGGTGCTGCTCGGCACCATCCTGTCGCTGGTGGCCTACCTGTACCGCACCTCGCGTCCGGCCGTGCGTAGCCTCGTGCCCGACGCAGACGATCCCGGCCGCCGCTTCACCCCGCTCGACGAACTCCGTCGCCCGCAGCCCGAATGCCCGCAGCTGAAGCTGCTACGCATGGAAGGCGCGATCTACTTCGGCGCGGTGCAGTACGTGACGGACCGGCTGCACTGGCTGCGCACGGTCAACCCCGGCCAGACGCGCCTGCTGGCGATGACCAAGAGCATGAACTTCATCGACCTGGCCGGCGCCGAGATGTGGGAGACGGAACTGGCCGAGCGGCGCGCGGCCGGCGGCGACCTCTACTTCCACCGTCCGCGCACGCAGGTGCTGGAGACGTGGGAGCAGACCGGCTTCACCGACAAGCTCGGGCGCGACCACATCTTCCAGACCAAGCGGCAGGCGCTGCACACGATCGTCCGGCAACTGTCCCCGGAAATCTGCGCGCAATGCCACGTGCGCATCTTCGAGGAATGCGCACAGCAGCCCGGCGGCGCGGAAGCGCCCGCACCGGTACCAGCGGATGCCGAAGCGGCTGACGCACCGGAGACCGGCACGCAGGAAACCGCCAAGACCTAGGCCCTGAACCGGTAGGGAAAACGTAGAAAACTAAGGGATGTAGCCAGAATGTGCGCCGGTCGGCCGGTAGGGAAACCGTGCCGAAACCGGCGGCGGAGGGTTGCTGCCGTCGCCTTACACGGACGCCGTTGCCGACGCCATCAGACTGGCGCCACGTGGGCGCGCTTCACCACGACCGGCTGGGGCACGCCCTGCTCGATCAGTACCACGGCGGCGCGCTCGATGGTCTCGCGACCGGCGCGGAACGCCTCTTCCAGCGACAGCACCTGGTCGGCACTGAAGCCTTCCCACAGTGCCTCGCGTGTCACCACGCAGGTCACTTGCTCACCATCGACAATCGCGTGGAACAGCAGGCCCTCATTATTGATGTCGTAGCGATCTTGCTCTTGGAATTTGATTTCCATCATCACAGCCCTCCATATGCAAGTGGAGAAGCATCCTAACATGGCTCGACGCCAATCGTCTGCGATCCCCTGCACTGTGCCATGTGAATGCGATTCGTCTCACTGACCAGCGCGACGGGATGCAAGTTCCGTCGGCATGGCGCCGAGCGCAACAGGGTCGCACGGCGACATGACAATGCCGTGAGCGCCACTGGCGCGGGGCCATGCATGGAATATTTGACAACGCTGAAAACGGTGATAAAATCTCGGTCTTCGTTGGGGCGTTAGCTCAGTTGGTAGAGCAGCGGACTCTTAATCCGTAGGTCGAGTGTTCGAGTCACTCACGCCCCACCAGCGAATTCAAAAAGCCCGGAATCAGCAATGATTCCGGGCTTTTCTTATTCTTGGTCCGCCTGCATCAATCCGCGCCGGCCGCCCGCTCGAACAGCGTGCGCGCCAGCCGGCGGTGATCGCCAAGCACCACGGGCAGGTCGGCCGTCAGCAGTTCGCCGTCGCGCACCACCACGCGGCCGTTGATGATGCTCGTGGCCACATTGCCCGGCGTGCAGAAGACCAGTGCCGCCACCGGATCATGCCCGGCGCCCGCGTAGCCCACGCCCGACATGTCGAAGGCGACGATGTCCGCCGACATGCCCGGGGCCAGCGCGCCGATATCGTCACGGTTCAGCACCCGCGCGCCGCCGAGGGTGGCAATCTCCAGCGCCTCGCGCGCGCTCATCGCCGCCGGGCCGAAGCCCACGCGCTGCAGCAGCATGGCCTGGCGCGCCTCGCCCAGCATATGGGCGCCATCGTTCGATGCACTGCCGTCCACGCCCAGGCCCACCGGCACGCCGGCATCCCGCATCCGGCGGATCGGCGCGATGCCGGACGCCAGCCGCATGTTCGAACACGGGCAATGGGCCACGCCCGTGCCGGTGCGCGCGAACAGCGCCACGCCCTCGTCGTCCAGCTTCACGCAGTGCGCGTGCCAGACATCGTGACCGACCCAGCCCAGCTCCTCGGCGTACTGCGCCGGCGTGAGGCCGAATTTCTCGCGCGAATAGGCGATGTCGTTGTCGTTCTCGGCCAGGTGGGTGTGCAGGGAGACGCCGTAGTGGCGCGCCATGACCGCCGACTCGCGCATCAGGTCACGCGAGACCGAGAACGGCGAGCACGGCGCCAGCACCATGCGCAGCATGGCGTGGCGGGAATCGTCGTGATACTGCTCCACCAGCCGCTGGCTGTCGCGCAGGATGGCGGTTTCCGACTCCACCACCACGTCCGGCGGCAAGCCACCCTGGCTGCGCCCGACGCTCATCGAGCCGCGCGCCGCGTGGAAGCGCATGCCCATCTGCTGCGCCGCCTCGATCGAATCATCCAGCCGCGACCCGTTCGGATACAGGTAGAGGTGATCGCTCGTCGTCGTGCAGCCGGACAGCATCAGCTCGGCCATCGCCGTCTGCGTGGATACGCGGATCATCTCCGGCGTGAGGTGCGACCACAGCATGTAGAGATTGGTCAGCCACGAGAACAGCTCGGCATCCTGCGCGGCCGGCACGGCGCGCGTCAGGCTCTGGTACATGTGATGGTGCGTATTCACCAGCCCCGGCATAACCACGTGGCCGCGCATGTCGATGACTTCGGCGCGGCCTTCGTCGGCCATGCGCCGCCAGGCTTCCGGGAGATCCGCGGTGGGGCCGACCCACTCGATGGCGGGGCCGTTGGCGACCAGCGCGCCGTCCGCGATTTCGCGGCGTTGCGTGTCCATGGTCACGAGGACATCGGCGTGCTGGAGGATCAGGGTCATGGCGTAGGTGTATCGAAGTTGCGGACACCCCGGAGTCTACTGGCGCCACCCAGCGCGCCAAAGCGTCAAATTTCGACGTAGGTGTCCACAATTTGTGGACAGGTCGCCGCGCAAGAGCCCACCAAGTCAGCGGAACAACCCGTCCAGCGCTGCGCCGATGGCCTGCGCCATCAACTCGCCCGCCGCGCTCATCGGCCCGCGCGCCCGCGCCACCAGCCGCAGAGTCTGGCGCTGCAGGCCCCCATCGCGCAACGGTACGAAAACCAGCGCGCCGCGCGCGCGGTCTTCCATCACATCAAGCGGATTGAGTAGCGCCACGCCGCCGCCGGCCGCCGCCAGGCGCTGGATCAGCACCACCGAGGTCGATTCCACAGCGGGTGTGACGTCGATCGATTGGCGGGCGAAGGCGTCGTCCACCAAGGCGCGGATCGACAGTGTCGGCGCGGGCAGGATCAACGGATAGCCGGCCACCTCGGCGAGCAGCGCGGAGGGCTGCGCGGCCAGCGGATGACCGGGCGCGACCACCGCGCCAATCGACCAGTCACGGCTCGCGGCCACGCGGAAGGCGGCCACTTCGGGCAGGTCGTAGCCGAGCCCGAGGTCAGCATCGCCCTGCTCCACCGCGGCGACGATGCCGTCCACCGGCAGATCCGCCACGCGCACGGCGATGCCCGGATGCTGCTGGCGGAAGTCGTGGACGAGCGAGGGCATCAGCGCGCCGGCCAGCCCGGAGGTGGTGGCCACGGTAACCATGCCGCGCCGCGCGCCCTTGATCTCGGCGATGCGCGCCTGGAGCGCGTCGTGCTCGCGTAGCGTCTGGCGCACATGGGCGAGCACCATCTCGCCCAGCGGCGTCAGGTGCAGGCGTTTGTGGATGCGCTCGAACAGCGGCGCGCCCAGTTCGGCCTCCAGATCGAGGATCTGGCGATTGATGGCCGTCGGCGCCACATGCAGATGCTCGGCCGCGCGGCGGATGGAGCCGCGCCGGACCACCTCGTCGAAATACCGCAGAACGCGCGCGTGCATGGAGATGCCCGGAAGCCGAAGTGCGCGCATTGTAATCCGCTGGCATTGCGGTGCAAAAAAATGCGCCGAGGGGCTTGCGTCGTATTCGGTACCTTGCTACAATCTTTTTCTTCGTTGGGGCGTTAGCTCAGTTGGTAGAGCAGCGGACTCTTAATCCGTAGGTCGAGTGTTCGAGTCACTCACGCCCCACCAGCGAATTCAGAAAAGCCCGGAATCCACAAGGTTCCGGGCTTTTTGCTTTGCATCGACGTTTTTGCTTCGCCTCAGCGGCATTGCGCCGCACTTTCCCGCCCGCCACCGGGTTCTCACCGATTTCCCTGCAGAACCCTTTCAGGGTTGAATGCCTGTCAACGCACATCACGGAACGAAGTTCCGTATTGCGGAACTAGACAATACCGGAGGCATCTCTTGAAAGCAGTTCTGAAAGCGGGCGCGGCCGTCGCCCTGGCCATGCTGGGCCTGGCACAAGCGGGCATCGCCCACGCGCAGGCGTATCCCAACAAGCCGATCCGCCTGATCGTACCGTTCGCGGCGGGCGGCACCACCGACATCGTCGGCCGCGCCGTGTCCGACGCACTGGGCCGCGAGCTGGGCCAGCCCGTGGTGGTGGAGAACCGTGGCGGTGGCGGCGGCGCAATCGGCGCCGACGCGCTGGCCAAGTCCGCGCCGGACGGCTACACGCTCGGCATCGCCACCGTGAGCACGATGGCGACCAACCCGGCCACCAACGCCAAGAATCCGTACGATCCGATCAAGGACTTCGCGCCGATCACCAACCTGGTGAACGTGCCGAACGTGCTGACCGTGAACCCCAAGGTGCCGGCGAAGAATCTCAAGGAATTCGTCGCACTGCTGAAGGCCAACCCGGGCAAGTACAGCTACGCCTCGGCCGGCAAGGGCAGCATTTCGCACCTCGATGGCGAGCTGTTCAAGTACATCACCAAGGCCGATATGGTCCACATTCCTTACCGTGGATCGGGCCCCGCCCTGAACGACACGCTGGCCGGCCAGGTCAACGCCCAGTTCGACAACCTGCCGTCGTCGATGCCCTTCATCCAGTCCAGCCGCCTGCGCGCGCTGGCGGTCGCCGCGCCCAAGCGCGTGGAAGGCCTGCCTGACGTGCCCACCTTCGCAGAGGAAGGCATGAAGGACATGAACAACATGGCCTGGTACGGGCTGGTGGCACCGGCCGGCACGCCGCCGGCCATCGTCGCCAAGATCCACGATGCGGCGATCAAGGCACTTCAGGACCCCGCCGTGAAGAAGCGCCTGCATGACAGCGGCGCCTATCCGGACGGCAACACCTCGCAGCAGTACGCCGCCCAGATCAAGCGCGAACTGGACCTCCGCAAGAAGATCGCGGTGGACCAGAACATCACGCTGGAGTAATACCTGCCTCCCCTGCCGCCACCGTGGTGTGGCGGCAGCATCGCCCGAGCGCAGGATCTACAAAATTGCTGGCTGCTGCACGCGCACCCCGGTACAGTAGTAACAAAGCCATTTTTCTCATCTGCTGTATCTGTACGGAATCTGACGACCTCCGACGAATTCCCGGATATGGCGCATTACCTGCGAGGATTGAAGATGCTGAAGAAGACCGTACCGACCCTGATCATTGCTGCGCTGGCCAGCCTGGGCACCATGCAACTGGCGCACGCACAGAAGAACTACACGGACGGTGGCGACATCCACAGCGGCAGCCATACCAAGAAGGCCAGCCCGCACGCCAACACGGCCAAGTCCGGCAAGTTCGACCCGTACACCGACGGCGCGAAGAAGTCCACGCAGACCGATCTCGCCCCGAAGAAGGCCGATCCGTACACGGACGGCGCCAAGGTCGGCAAGGCTGACCCGTACACCGATGGTGCGAAGTCCGGCAAGCCTGACGTCTACACCGACGGCGCCAAGAAGCAGTAAGCGACCCAGGTCGTCGTTTTGCGAAAGCAGCCCGCGCATGTCGCGGGCTGTTTTGTTTTTGGGGCCACACGCCCCCGCCACGAGGTGCGCACGGCACCTCGTGCAAAAGGCTGATTAGGACTTACCCGATCTGTCACACCCATGTCCATACATTACTGATAGTGTCTCGCCTACCGGATGACCCGCCCACTATCAGAGGCAGGCAGCGGTGCCGCCCGGGCCGGCCAATGCACCGGCCCATGCACAGACGATGCAAGCAGGCGGCAAACCCAGATTGGGAGACCTGAGCCAATGCAGCCGAAAGCACTCGAAATCAATGAGCCGATCGTGCTCGCGCTTGTCGACGCCGTGACCGCGTGGCAAGCCGCCCTCGAACAGACCTTGTCTGTCTCGGGGCTGACCTATCCGAAATGGCTGTTGCTGCGCGCCATCCACACCGGCACCTTCCGCCGCGGATTGCCGTTGTCGGCCGCCGTGTTCATGGACGTGGCCCAGACCGAACGGCTGCTCAACGAGTTGCGCGAGGAAGGCTGGCTGGCGTTCGAGGCCAATGGCGCCCCGCGCATCGCGGCCAGCGCCGCCGCGCGGCTGGACCGTGCCGGCCAGGGCGTGAAGGCCCTGCACTCGGTCTCGGTGGGCCAGTTCAATGCCGAGGAGCGCGTGGCGCTGACCGGCCTGCTGCATCGCATGACCGGCACGCTGCAGGACCATGCCGAGCGCCATCGCCGCAATGCCGCATGGGAGCGCTCCGAAAGCTCCGTGGTCGTACCGCCCGAGGTCGGCCGCGCCGCGCTGCGCGCCGTGGCCGCCTGACCCGCTTGCGCTTCATCTGATCCCCGGGCGCCTCGCCCGTCTCAACCTGCCCGCTGACGTGTTTTGTCACCCGGGCAGGTCAAAACTTTCCTACAGTATGAGCATGCACCGGCACACGCCGAGGAGATGCCATGCCTCCGGAAAACGAAGAAAAAGTCGCGCAGTTGCTGGATGACCTCGTCGCGCTCGCGCGCGAGCGGCTCCCCGCCGCCACGTTCGAGGTGCTGGAACCCCTGCTGCGCCACTACTACGACCTGGCCGATGCCGAGGACCTGCTCGCACGCAACGTGGCGGACCTCTACGGCGCGATCATGGCCCATTGGCAGACCGCCCAGAAGTTCGTGCCGGGCACCGCGCGCGTGCGGGTCTACAACCCGAAGCTCGAGGAACACGGCTGGCACTCGGACCATACGATCATCGAGATCGTCAACGACGACATGCCGTTCCTCGTCGATTCGATCACGATGGAGATCAACCGGCTCGGCCTGACGCTCCATTCGACCATCCACCCGGTCTTCAACATCTGCCGCGATGCCAAGGGCACGATCCTGCGGGTGGGCCTGGGCGGGCGGAACGACGCCGACCCGGCCGGCAACACCACCTGCCGGCTCGAATCGTTCATGCATTTCGAGGTGGACCGCACCGGCGAAGGCGCCCGGCTGGAAACGCTGCGCACCGGCATCGCCCGCATCCTCGGCGATGTGCGCGCCGCCGTGGAAGACTGGCCGCGCATGCAGCAGGTGGCCGAGGACACCGTCGCCAGCATGGGCCGCGCGCCGGACGCCGCGAGCCCGGAATCGGTGGAGGCCCGCGCCTTCCTCGAATGGCTGCTCGACGACCATTTCACCTTCCTCGGCCAGCGCGACTACGAGCTGGTGCCACGCGACGGCCAGTACTTCCTGCGCGGCGTGCCGGGCTCGGGCGCGGGCATCCTGCGCGAAGCGCTGCGCGATCCGGGCGAGGACGACCTGACCCCGCTGCCCGCCGCCGCCGCGAGCGTCATCGAAGGGGCCTCGCCAATCTTCCTGACCAAGGCCAACTCGCGCGCGACCGTCCATCGGCCCGGCTATCTCGACTATGTGGGCGTGAAGCTGCTCGACGCCAACGGCAAGCTGTTCGGCGAACGACGCTTCGTGGGGCTGTACACGTCCACGGCCTATATGGTCAGCACCAGCGAGATTCCGCTGGCGCGGCGCAAGTGCGCCAACATCCTGGCGCGCGCCGGCTTCCTGACCAAGGGCCACCTGTACAAGTCGCTGGTCACCATCCTCGAGCAATATCCGCGCGATGACCTGTTCCAGGCCGACGAGGACGAGCTGTTCGAGATCGCCATCGGCATCCTGCGGCTGCAGGAGCACCAGCGCATCCGGCTGTTCGTGCGGCGCGACCGCTTCGACCGATTTATCTCGTGCCTGGTCTTCGTGCCGCGCGACAAGTACAACACCGACCTGCGCCAGCGCATCCAGAAGCTGCTGGTGGAGGCGTTCCATGGCACCAGCTGCGAGTTCACGCCGCTGCTGTCCGAATCCCCGCTGGCGCGCATTCAGCTCACCGTGCGTGGCGAGCCGGGCACCATGCCCGAGGTGGACACCCGCGAGCTGGAAGAGCGCATCGTGCAGGCCACGCGCCGCTGGCAGGACGACCTGGCCACCGCGCTCCACGTCAGCCGGGGCGAGGAACAAGGCATCGTGCTGCTGCGCCGCTACTGCGACGCCTTCCCCGCCGGCTACCGCGAGGACTACGCTGCCCGCACCGCCGTGCGCGACATCGAGCTGATGGAGCACGCGCGCCAGCACCCGAGCGGCCTCGCCATGAACCTGTACCGGCCCATCGAGGCCGCGCCGGGCGCGTTCCGCTTCAAGGTCTTCCGCGCCGGGGAGCCCATCGCGCTGTCCCTGAGCCTGCCGATGCTCGAACACCTGGGCGTGCGCGTGGACGAGGAGCGCCCCTACCTGATCGAGCCCGATGCCGGCGCGCCGGTGTGGATCCACGACTTCGGCCTGGAGATTGCCGCTGACCCCGAGGGCCGCCCTCTGGACGTGGAGATCGAGCGCGTGAAGCCGCTGTTCGAGGACGCCTTCGCGCGGGCCTGGAACGGCGAGATCGAAAACGACGATTTCAATCGGCTCGTCCTACGCGCCGGGCTGGCCGCGCGCGACGTGACCATCCTGCGTGCGTTTGCCAAGTACCTGCGGCAAGTGGGCTCGACCTTCAGCAATGCCTATATCGAGCGCGCGCTGACCAGCAATCCGAATATCGCCGCGCTGCTTGTGGCGCTGTTCGTGGCCCGCTTCGACCCTGCCGTGGCCACGCCGGGTGACGAGACGCGCACCCAGCGCCTGCTGGCCGAGATCGACGCCGCGCTAGACAAGGTGCCCAACCTCGACGAGGACCGCATCCTGCGCCTGTTCCTGAACGTGATCGCGGCCACGGTGCGGACCAACTACTTCCACCGCGACGCGGAGGGCCAGCCGCGCCCCTACGTCTCATTCAAGTTCAATCCGGCGCTGGTGCAGGGCCTGCCCGAGCCACGGCCGATGTTCGAGATCTGGGTCTACTCGCCGCGCGTGGAGGGGGTGCATCTGCGCGGCGGCCGGGTGGCCCGGGGCGGGCTGCGCTGGTCGGACCGGCGCGAGGACTTCCGCACCGAGGTGCTGGGCCTGATGAAGGCGCAGATGGTGAAGAACGTGGTGATCGTGCCGGTGGGCTCGAAAGGCGGCTTCGTGGTCAAGCGCCCGCCGCCCGCCACCGACCGCGACGCCTATCTGGCCGAAGGCGTGGCCTGCTACCAGACCTTCCTGCGCGGGCTGCTCGACCTGACCGACAACCTCGTCTCCGGCGACATCGTGCCGCCGCCCGAAGTGGTGCGCCACGACGAATCGGACCCCTACCTCGTGGTGGCCGCCGACAAGGGCACCGCGACGTTCTCCGACTACGCCAACGCCATCTCGGGCGAGTACCGCTTCTGGCTCGACGACGCCTTCGCGTCGGGCGGCTCGGTCGGCTACGACCACAAGAAGATGGCGATCACCGCGCGCGGCGCGTGGGAGAGCGTGAAGCGCCATTTCCGCGAGATGGGCGTTGATATCCAGACCACGCCGTTCACGGTAGTGGGCATCGGTGACATGTCCGGCGACGTGTTCGGCAACGGCATGCTGCTTTCTCCGCACATCAAGCTGCTGGCCGCGTTCGACCATCGGCACATCTTCCTCGACCCGGACCCCGACTGCGCCAGGAGCCTGGCCGAGCGCGCGCGGCTGTTCGCCCTGCCCCGTTCGAGCTGGGCCGACTACGACACCGCGCTGATCTCGGCCGGCGGCGGCATCTATCCGCGCACGGCCAAGACCATCGCGCTCACGCCGCAGGTGCAGGCGGCGCTGGGGATCACGACCAGCACGCTGTCGCCGGCGGACCTGATCCACGCGCTGCTGATGGCGCCCGTCGACCTGCTCTACAACGGCGGCATCGGCACCTACGTCAAGGCTGCGTCCGAGACCCATCAGCAAGCCGGCGACCGCACCAACGATGCGGTGCGCGTGAACGGCGCCGAACTGCGCTGCAAGGTGGTGGGCGAAGGCGGCAATCTCGGCTTCACCCAGCTTGGCCGCATCGAGTTCGCGCGCAAGGGGGGCCGGATCAATACCGATGCCATCGACAATTCGGCCGGCGTCGATTGCTCCGATCACGAGGTCAATATCAAGATTCTGCTAGGCATCGTGATGGCCGACGGCGAGATGACCATCAAGCAGCGCAATACGCTGCTGGCCGAGATGACCGACGAGGTGGGCCTGCTGGTGCTCCAGGACAACTACTACCAGACCCAGGCGCTCTCCGTGGCGGGCCGTCAGGCCACGGAACTGCTCGACGCCGAGGCGCGGCTGATCCGCTGGCTCGAGCGCGCGGGCCGGCTCAACCGTCCGCTCGAATTCCTGCCGCCCGAGGACGAGATCGCCGAACGCAAGGCACTCGGCGCGGGGCTGACGTCGCCCGAGCGTGCGGTGCTGCTGGCCTATAGCAAGATGTGGTTGTACGACGAGCTGCTGGTCTCGGACCTGCCCGAGGACGCGCTCGTCTCGACGCTGTTGGCCGACTACTTCCCCGAGCCGCTGCGCGTGCGCCATGCCGAGCCGATGCAGCGGCATCCGCTGCGGCGCGAAATCCTCGCCACGCACCTGACCAACATCCTCGTGAACCGCGTCGGGCCGACCTTCGTCCATCATCTGATGGAGGAGACCGACGGGCGTCCGGCCGATATCGTGCGCGCCTGCCTGCTGGCGCGTGACGTGTTCGGGCTGTCCGGGATCTGGGCGCGCATCGACGCCTTCGACAACCGCGTGGACGACGCCATCCAGGCGCAGATGTTCGGCGCGCTGGCGCGGCTGCTCGAGCGCGCCACGCTCTGGTTCGTGCGCTACCTGCGCGGCGGCGGCACGGTAGAGCCCGGCGCGACGCGCTTCGTCGAAGCCGCGCGCTGGCTCACGCCGCAACTGCCCAAGCTGCTGCCGCCCGAGGGCGCAGAGGCCATGGCTGAGCGGGCGATGACGCTGATCGAAGCCGGTGTGGACGACGACCTCGCCCTGCGCGTGGCCGCCAGCGATGCGGCTGCGGCCTCGCTCGACGTGGCCGAGGTTGCAGCCGCCTGCCAGCGCAGCCTGGACACCGTGGCAGCGGTCTACTTCGCCCTCGATTCGGAACTCAATTTCGGATGGCTGCGCGAGCGCGCGTTCTCACTGCCGGCGGACACACACTGGGACCTGCTCGCCCGCACGACCACGCTGGAAGACCTGGGGCGGCTCAAGCGCGCGCTGACGACCAGCGTGCTGGGCCAGTCGCGCGAGGTGGAGGACGCCCCGGCGCTGATCGAGGACTGGCGCAAGAGCCGACAGGTGGCGCTGGACCGCTTCGCACAGATGCTGGCCGACCAGCGCGCGTCGGGCGCCACGGGGGCCTCGGCGTTGTCGATGCTGTCCGTTGCGGTGAAGGAAATCGGCTTGCTGGAGCGCGCCTGACCGGCCCCAGGCGGCGGGCGCTGATTGACGGCTAGCGACGGCTAGTGGCTAGCCGTCAGCGCTCGTCGATGTCGATGACATCGTCATCGTCGTCCATGTCGCGCAGCGCGGGCAGGTCGTCGTCTTCGGCGCCGTCAAGGTCGTCGCTGCCGTCGCCGCGCGCGCGGAACTCCAGACCCAGGCGGAGGAAGAGGTCGAACGCATCGGCCAGCAGGTGCTTCTGACGCGGCAGCAAGCTCGCGTACGGCATGTCGTAGATCGACTGGTGCGTGCCGCGCGCGCCCTTCAGGCCGCGGTCGCGCGCAATGTCGGACAGCAATGCGGCGAAGCCGGACAGGTCCTGCGCGGCCAGCGCGGCATTGAGCACGCGGGCAATCACTTGTGGGGATGCACCTGACCATCCAATGAGCTCGGCATTGGAGGCGGCGTCGTGGGATAAGTCGCTGATGTCCATCTCCGTCTTAACGGTCCCACAGTCGCCGGCTTGAGGCGTCTTGCTTTTCGCCATGCGCGTCGACCCCCTTTACGTCGATCAGCTCCGTCGAGCTTTCGGCGGCGCGGCATCCGCGCCCGAGGCTTCGCGCCGGAGTTGCTTGTAGTCGATGCTGCCGTCCGCACGATGCGAGGCCATCAGGCGGTTGCGCGCGCCGCAGAGCGGGCAGCGGAAGATGGGGCCCTGCCCCTCGTTCTTGATCACCACCTCGGCGGGCTTCCAGCGCGCACCACAGGGTTGGTTCTGACATACAAACATCACGGACTCCAAAAGACGCTGCAAATCGTAACACGTGTGTCTGTCGCGTCACACCATGCAGGGCCGCCATTTGGCCCCTACCTTGGCGGGATAGCGGGCGTCACAGCGGCGTTATGTTGAGAATAGATTGGGATCGATCAGGCCACGAAGCGTGCTTCGTTTTACCGAATCTGCGACATCAGCCGTTGTTCTGGACCCAGTGCCGTGCCCAGGCGCCAGCCGCCATGCGTGCCTCGGCAGCGGTCGGATACGTGGCCGGCGGACCGCCCGCCTCCTGCACTATCGCGCCGGCCTCCCAGATATCGCACCAGGCCTTGTACCGTGCCGGAGCGAGCGCCTGCCAGAACAGGTGCACCACGAAGCCGCGGTATTCGAACATGTCCGCGCCGCTCTCCGGCGCCGCGGACGGTGCCCGGGCGGCATCCTCGACGGGCGAGGCAGCCGGCGAGACATCCGCCGAGACATCCGGAGACAAATTCGCGGACACATCGGTCCGTGCGCGAGACATGGCGCGCATCGCGCACAGGCTCGCGGCCATCGCGCCGACCAACACGCCCGCGCCAAACCAGCAGGCCCTGAGTTCACGTTGCCCCATCGCGCCCTCCCGCAGCGATGCTCTCCTATGGCGAGACGCGCAGGAGAATCGGAGGTTCCCTGATTTCAGGTTATACCAAAGCGACCTGCACGGTGCATTCAAACGGCGCCGCCGCAACCCATAATGAAAAACGCCGCGCCGAGAAAATCGGGCGGCGTTTCTTCGTCGGGGGATTACGTACGGAACGCGCCGTTCATTCGAGGAGTTTCACCACCGTGGTCAGCAGCCAGCCAACCGCCATACAGGCACCGACCCAGCCGGTGCCGATCAGGAAAACATCACGCCAACTCATGACTCACCCTGCGTTTCAAATCATCGTCCTAGGCTAGGCCACGATGCCGCGTGAGGGAACGCAGGAAATGTAAAGAAGTTTTGCGACGCATCAAGCGCCGGGCGCGAAACCCGTGCGCAATGCCAAAGAAAAACCCGCTTGGTTTTGACACCAAGCGGGTTCCTTGTCTGGTCGGGGCGAGAGGATTTGAACCTCCGACCACCTGCACCCCATGCAGGTACGCTACCAGGCTGCGCTACGCCCCGAAGCAAAAGATTATATCAGCAACAATCGATCGGTGGCTAGTCATTGGCACGGCGCATTGCAAAATTATCCATGCCGCGCGATCTCTTTCAATTGCGCCAGCAGGTTTTGCACTGCCACCAGCTCGCCGCGCAAAGTATTGAGGTCGACCGACAGCACAGGCGCCGTGGCGACCGGCACCACCGACTCGGTCTCGCCCTCCTCCAGCGGCGCGCCGAGGCCATGATGGCGACCATCGTCGAGGCGGTTGCGCGCCCCGTTGATGGTGAATCCCTGCTCGTACAGCAACTCGCGGATACGCCGGATCAGCAGCACTTCGTGATGCTGATAGTAACGTCGATTGCCGCGCCGCTTCACCGGCTTGAGCTGGGTGAACTCCTGTTCCCAGTACCGCAGCACGTGCGGCTTGACGGCGCAAAGCTCGCTCACTTCGCCAATCGTGAAGTAGCGTTTTGCGGGAATCGGCGGCAGCGCAACGCGCTCGCTGGATTTTTCCGACATGCGATGGGAAGTCAGGCGTCAGGCCGAAAGGCGCGACTCGGTTGGCGCGACATGCGCGCGAGCATTGCAGGATACAGACTGCAAGTGCCGTGGGCAATCCACCGTTCGAGGCAGGAGGCGTGGCGTGGCGTGTCGGACAGCCGCGACGCGCCGGGAGGCGCCAGCGCGAAACGCCAGCGGAAAACTCCCAGCAGCGGACCGTCAGCCCGGCACAGCCAGATCGGCGCGCTCCTCGACCAGGCCCTTGAGTTTCTGGCTGGCGTGGAACGTCACCACGCGGCGCGCGGTGATGGGGATGATTTCGCCCGTCTTGGGGTTGCGGCCTGGACGCTGCGGCTTGTCGCGCAACTGGAAGTTGCCGAAGCCGGACAGCTTGACGCTGTCACCATGTTCCAAGGCTTCACGAATCACGTCGAAGAAGGCTTCGACCATGTCCTTGGATTCACGTTTGTTCAGGCCAACCTGGTCGAACAGCATCTCTGCAAGTTCGGCCTTCGTGAGGGTGGGCACTTCGGTCGCGCGGGCTTCCGGCGATGCGTCGTCCAGTGAGGCGGCGTGCCGGTCGCTGACCTCGCCCAGGTCTGCAGCATTCATGGAATTCGCGTCTCGATCGTTCATTCTTGATCGCTCTTCTGAGGTCTGTCTGGCGATCCGCCCGGGAGCTGTGCCCGGACGCCCCAGGTTTCAGCGACCTATCCGCGCAGACGGGCCGAGAAGCCCGCTGCCAGCGCATCGATCATACAGCGCACCGCGCTGTCGACCGTCTCGTCCTGGAGGGTCGCCCCAGTATCTTGCAACGTCACACGGAACGCAAGGCTTTTCTCGTCAGCCCCGATGGCGGCCGAAGCCGCCTTCGGACGGAACTCGTCGAACAGCACCAGGCTCTGCACGTAGTGGCCAAAACCGCCTTGGTCCAGCGCCGCGCGCATCGCATCGAGCAGGTCCTGCACGCGCACCGACTGCTTGACCACCACGGCCAGGTCGCGCACGGCGGCCGGGAACTTCGAGATCTCTGTGTACGCCGGCAGACCGACGTCGCGCAGGGCATCAAGGTCCAGCTCGAAGGCCACGGGCGCTTGCGTCAGCTCGTATTCCTGGAGCCAGCGTGGGTGCAGCTCGCCCACCACGCCAACCGGCTTGCCGTCCACGATCACACGCGCGGCGCGGCCCGGATGCAGCGCGGGATGCGCCACCGGCTCGAAACGCGCCGTACGCGGATGGAACAGCGACTCCACGTCGCCCTTCACATCGAAGAAGTCCACCGGACGCGTGGCGATACCCCACTGCTCGTCGAATGCCGGGCCGTAGGCGATGCCGGCGGCCACCATCGGCTGGTGATAGCCAGCCACGGTCAGGCCGCCATCCGTCACGTTGCCGTCGCGATGGAACACGCGGCCCACTTCGAACAGGCGCACGCGCGCGGCCTTGCGGTTGAGGTTGTAACGGACCTTGTCCACCAGCCCGCCAAGCAGCGTCGAACGCATCACGGCCAGCTGGCTCGCGATCGGGTTCAGCAGGCGGATCGGGTTGTCGTTGCTGGCGAAGTCACGCTCCCACTTCTCTTCCACGAAGGCGAAGTTGATCACCTCCTGGTAGTCGCGGGCGGCCAGCGCGTGACGCACCACATGGGTAGAGCGGCGTGCCTCGTTGGTCGGACGCATCTCGCTCTCGGCGATCGGCGGCAGCGTGGGAATCCGCTCGAAGCCATAGATGCGCGCCACTTCCTCGATCAGGTCTTCCTCGATCTCGATGTCGAAGCGGTAGCTCGGCGGCGTGACGGCGAACACCTCGCCCTCGGCGCCTTCCGAGCGCGTGAACGGCAGGTTCAGGCGCTGGAACACGTCGGCGATGGCGGCCGAAGACAGTTCGATGCCCAGCACGCGCTCGGCACGCGCCACGCGCAGGCTCACCGGCTTGCGCTCGGGCAGGTTCACGACCTGATCGTCCACCGGGCCGGCCTGGCCGCCGCAGATGTCGAGGATCAGCGCGGTAATGCGCTCGATGTGCTCTACCGTCGTGGCGTAGTCCACGCCGCGTTCGAAGCGGTGTGCGGCATCGGTCGAGAAGTTGTAGCGGCGCGCGCGGCCCTGGATGGCGTTCGGCCACCAGAATGCGGCTTCCAGGTAGATGTTGGTCGTGTCCAGCGACACGGCGGTGCTGTCGCCGCCCATGATGCCGGCCAGGCTCTCGATCTCCTTGTCGTCGGCGATCACGCCCACCTGCTCGTCCACGTCGACCGTGTTGCCGTTCAGCAGCTTGAGCTGCTCGCCCTTGCGGCCCCAGCGTACGTCCAGCCCGCCGTGGATCTTGTCGAGATCGAACACGTGGCTCGGACGGCCCAGCTCCAGCATCACATAGTTGGAGATGTCCACCAGCGCCGAGATGCTGCGCTGGCCCGAGCGCTCCAGGCGCTGCACCATCCACGCGGGGGTGGCGGCACGCGCGTTCACACCGCGGATCACACGGCCCGAGAAGCGGCCGCAGAGGTCCGACGCCGAGATCTTCACCGGCAGCTTGTCGGCGAGCGTGACGGTCACCGGCTTCATGTCCGGCAGCGTCAGCGCGGCGCCGGTCAGCGCGGAAACTTCACGCGCCACGCCGTGGATCGACAGGCAGTCCGCCTTGTTCGGCGTCAGCTTGATCGTGAAAATCTGATCGTCCAGATCCAGATACTGACGAATATCCTGGCCGACCGGGGCGTCGTCCGGCAGGACCATCAGGCCGCCGTGATCCTCGGACAGCTTCAGCTCGCGCGCCGAGCACAACATGCCGTAGCTTTCCACGCCACGCAGCTTGCCGATCTTGATCTCGAACGGCGCGCCGCCCGCTTCCGCCGGCGGCAGCACGGCGCCGACCATCGCGCACGGCACCAGGATGCCGGGCTTGACGTTGGGCGCGCCACAGACGATCTGGAGCGTCTCGCCGGTGCCGGCATCGACCTGGCAGACATTGAGACGGTCGGCGTTGGGATGGCGCTCGGTGGCCAGCACACGGGCCACGACGATCTTGCTGAACGGCGGCGCGACGGGGCCAACCTCTTCCACCTCGAGCCCGGCCATGGTCAGGCTGTGCGACAGCGCGTCGGTCGAGATCTTTTCAGGATTGGCGAAAGTACGAAGCCAGGATTCCGAGAATTGCATGGCGCTTCTGATCCGGTAGGTATTCTGTGATGTTCTGTGACGATGGGCGATGCGGCCTGGGACAGGTCAGGCGAACTGGCGCAGGAAGCGCACGTCGCCTTCGAAGAACAGCCGCAGGTCGTTGATGCCATAGCGCAGCATCGTCAGGCGCTCGAGGCCGGAGCCGAACGCGAAGCCGATATAGCGCTCGGGGTCGAGGCCCATGTTGCGCAGCACGTTCGGATGTACCTGGCCCGAGCCCGAGATCTCCAGCCAGCGGCCGCTGCCGAAGGCCATGTCGATTTCCGCCGACGGCTCGGTGAACGGGAAGTACGACGGGCGGAAGCGCACCTGGATGTCATCGCGCTCGAAGAACTTGCGCAGGAAATCGGTGTAGACGCCCTTCAGGTCGGCAAAGCTCACATGCTCGCCAATCCACAGTCCTTCCACCTGGTTGAACATCGGCGAGTGCGTAGCGTCGCTGTCCACGCGGTAGGTGCGGCCCGGGCAGATCACCTTGATCGGCGGCATGTCCTTGCCGGCGTACTTCTGCACGTGCATGCGGGCGTAGCGCACCTGCATCGGGCTGGTGTGCGTGCGCAGGAGCAGCAGCTTGTCGTCGCTGTCGCGGCCGTCCACATAGAACGTGTCCTGCATCGAACGGGCCGGATGGTTGTCCGGGTTGTTCAGCGCGGTGAAGTTCATCCAGTCGGTCTCGATCTCGGGACCATCCGCCACGTCGAAGCCGATGGAGCCGAAGATCTGCTCCACGCGCTCCCACGTGCGCATGACCGGATGCAGGCTGCCGCGCGACGTGGCGCGGCCGGGCAGCGTCACGTCGATGGCCTCGGCGGCCAGACGCGCGTTCATCAGCGCATCAGCCAGCGCCTGGCGGCGCGCTTGCAGCGCACCTTCCACCTGCTGCTTGATCTGGTTGATACGCGCGCCTTCGGTCTTGCGCGCCTCGGGGTCGAGCTTGCCCAGGCCCTTGAGCAGCTCGGTCAGCGCCCCGGTCTTGCCCAGGAAGCGGGCCTTTTCATTTTCCAGCGTGGCGTTGTCGTTGGCGGCGGCGAAGGCGGCCTGTGCATCGGCGACGATTTGATCCAGATCCAGGGACATGACGGCAATCGTGGAAAGGGTTAGCACTGTGTGCGGTATCTCATTTCGGGTGCCGTTTCAGTGCGCATGACACGGCATTCGAAATGAAAACGGGGCTCGGTGAGGAGCCCCGTTTCAGCAGACCTGGCGGTCGGCGCTTGCCGGGAAGCGCCCTGGGGCGCTTCCGCAGCCGGCATCAGGCAACGGAGGCTTTCACCTGGTTGACGATGGCGGCAAAGGCAGGCTTGTCGTGGATAGCCATGTCCGACAGCACCTTGCGGTCCAGTTCAATCGAAGCCTTCTTCAGGCCGTTCATGAACACGCTGTAGGTCAGGCCATGCTCACGCGTTGCCGCGTTGATACGTGCAATCCAGAGCGCGCGGAACACGCGCTTCTTGTTGCGACGATCGCGGTATGCGTACTGGCCAGCACGCATGACCGCCTGCTTGGCGATACGATAGACGTTATTGCGACGGCCGCGGTAACCCTTGGCAGCGTCGATGACTTTCTTGTGACGGGCCCGTGCAGTGACCCCACGTTTGACTCGAGGCATGTATTACTCCTTTCGTTGTCGTTGGGTTATGCGTAGGGCATCATCGCGCGAACCGACTTCAGGTTCGTCTCATGGACGTCCTGGGTGCCGCGCAGTTGACGCTTGTTCTTGGTGGTCTTCTTGGTCAGGATGTGACGCTTGAAGGCCTGGCCGCGCTTGAACGAACCGTTCGGGCGCGCCGTAAAGCGCTTGGAGGCGCTTTTCTTGGTCTTCATCTTAGGCATGAAAAACTCCAGCTCTATGACATGCATGCAGGTGGACGGCTCACGCCGACGCTTGCAAGACCCGCATCCACTTGTTTTTGTACGCAGCCACGGGGACCGCATACTGTTTTCCGCGCAGCACGACGCCGGGATGCACCTGGCACCCCGGCCGTCGCCCCGCGCGAGAATTACTTCTTCTTCTTGGGGGCCAGCACCATCACCATCTGGCGGCCTTCCATCTTCGGCATCTGCTCGACCTGACCCAACTCCTCCAGGTCCGCCTTCAGACGCTCCAGCACGCGCGCACCGATTTCCTGGTGGGCCATCTCACGGCCGCGGAAACGCAGCGTGATCTTGGTCTTGTCACCATCTTCCAGGAAACGCTTCAGGTTGCGCAGCTTGACGTTGTAGTCGCCATCATCCGTGCCAGGGCGGAACTTCACTTCCTTGACCTGGATGATCTTCTGCTTGAGCTTGGCGTCATGGGCGCGCTTGGCTTCCTCATACTTGAACTTGCCGTAGTCCATGATGCGGGCCACGGGTGGAGCCGCGTTGGGCGCGATTTCCACGAGATCCAAGTCCTTGTCCTCGGCCAGGCGCAATGCGTCCATGAACTTGACGATGCCGAGCTGCTCGTTATCAACCCCTACCAGGCGCAGTTCCGGCGCGCTGATCTCACGGTTGATACGGTGACCTTTGTCTGTAGCGATGTTCCGTTACCTCAAGAAGACAAAAAAACAAGCCGTGCTCAGCACCCTCAGGCCTTGTTGGCAACGTCCTGTTGGAGACGTTCCACAAACGCGGAGACGGGCATCACACCCAGATCCACGTTGCCACGGGCACGCACGGCCACTTGACTGGCATCCTTCTCCTTTTCGCCCACTACCAGCAGGTAGGGAATCTTCTGGAGAGAATGCTCGCGGATTTTATACGTAATTTTCTCGTTACGCAAATCGGCCTTGGCCCTAAACCCTTGTTTTTGCAAGAGTTGCACGACGCTTTCGGCATATTCCGACTGCGAATCGGCAATATTCAGGACCACCACCTGCTCCGGCGCGAGCCAGGCGGGCAAGGCACCCGCATGGTTTTCGAGCAGGATGCCCAGGAAGCGCTCGAACGAACCGAGAATGGCGCGGTGGAGCATGACCGGACGCTTGCGCGAGTTGTCCTCGGCGACGTATTCAGCACCCAGCCGCTCCGGCAGCACCAGATCCAGCTGCAGCGTGCCGCACTGCCACGAGCGGCCGATGGCGTCCTTGATGTGGTATTCGACCTTCGGGCCGTAGAAGGCGCCCTCACCCGGCAGCTCTTCCCACTCCACGCCGCAGGCACGCAGCGCCAGGCGCAGGCCTTCCTCGGCGTGATCCCAGATCTCGTCCGAACCGGCGCGCTGGGGCGGGCGCAGCGACAGCTTGACCGCCACGTCCTTGAAGCCGAAATCGTCATAGATCGAGAACGCGAGTTCGTTGAACGCCTTCGCCTCTTCCACGATCTGCGCTTCCGTGCAGAAGATGTGCGCATCATCCTGCACAAAGCCGCGCACGCGCATCAGCCCGTGCAGCGCACCCGACGGCTCGTTGCGATGGCAGGCGCCGAACTCAGCCAGGCGCAGCGGCAGGTCACGGTACGAACGCAGCCCGTGGTTGAAGATCTGCACATGTCCGGGGCAGTTCATCGGCTTGATCGCGTAGTCGCGCTTCTCCGATTCCGTGACGAACATGTTCTCCTTGTAGTTCTGCCAGTGGCCGGACTTTTCCCAGAGCGAACGATCCATCACCTGCGGCGTGCGGACTTCTTCGTACTTGGCCTCGCCCAGGCGGCCGCGCATGTACTGCTCCACGGCCTGCCAGACCTGCCAGCCCTTCGGGTGCCAGAACACCATGCCCGGCGCTTCCTCCTGCAGGTGGAACAGGTCGAGCAGCTTGCCGAGCTTGCGGTGATCGCGCTTCTCGGCCTCTTCCAGCATCGTCAGGTAGGCGTCCTGGTCTTCCTTCTTCGCCCAGGCCGTGCCGTAGACGCGCTGGAGCATCTCGTTGTTCGAATCGCCGCGCCAGTAGGCACCGGCCACCTTCATCAGCTTGAAGACCTTGAGCTTGCCCGTGGACGGCACGTGCGGGCCGCGGCACAGATCGACGAAATTGCCTTCGCGATAGAGGCCGATTTCCTGATCCGCCGGAATCGACGCGATGATCTCGGCCTTGTACTTCTCGCCCATCGACTCGAACAGCGCCACCGCCTCGTCGCGGTTCCACACTTCGCGCGTGACTTTCTCGTCCTTGCGGGCCAGTTCCGTCATCTTCTTCTCGATGGCGACGAGGTCTTCGGGCGTGAAGGGGCGCTTGTAGGCGAAGTCGTAGTAGAAACCGTTGTCGATGACCGGGCCGATCGTCACCTGCGCCTCGGGATACAGCTCCTTGACGGCGTAGGCCAGCAAGTGAGCCGTCGAGTGGCGGATCACGTCGACGCCATCGGCGTCCTTGTCCGTGACGATGGCGAGCGCGGCGTCACGGTCGATCCGGTAGCTCGTATCGACGAGCTGGCCATCGACCTTGCCGGCGAGTGCCGCCTTGGCCAGGCCCGAGCCGATGCTCTGGGCCACTTCGGCCACCGTGACGGGGCCGGGGAACTCGCGACGGGAACCGTCCGGCAGCGTGATTGCGATCATCTTGCACCTTTTGAGGGGTCCGCTCGCCGGCATTCTGCGCCTTGGCGGGCGGATCAAAGTCAAAGTCTGCGGCAGCGGCGAAGCCAGCCACCATTTGTTTCTTGCCGCGCATCGCGGACGATGCGGCAGCTTATCAGGCCGCTGGCGAACGACAGACGAAAAAAAAACGCGGCCAAGGCCGCGTTTTTCTCAATCTACCCGGATCACCCCGGGGCGAAGGCGCACCTCGACTACTGTCGCTAACCAGCGGAAGTAGTTCGAGTTGTCTTGTTCATGATGCGTTTCCGTGCCTGTAGAAGTCGATCGGATCTGCCGTCACGCCAGCCTTCGATGCCGACGGGGTAATACGTATTTTTACTGCTTTACTGCAATTCGTTGGTAGGCTCGATTGGACTCGAACCAACGACCCCCACCATGTCAAGGTGGTGCTCTAACCAGCTGAGCTACGAGCCTAGCGAAGCCGCAAGTATAGCATCACTTTCTTTTCGCCTGCAACACCCCTTGTACATCTTCGATGATGGAAAGCGCACGTTGCAGCTGCGTGGCTTCCGAGACCTCGGCCGTGAACTGCATCTTCGCCACGCCCTTGCTCGAAAGCGTCTTCACGCCGGTGACGTTGATCTTCTCGCGTGACAGCACTTCGGAGATATCGCGCAGCAGGCCCTGGCGGTCCACCGCTTCCACGTGGATGTCCACCGGGTACACGGCATCGCTGCGCTTGCCCCATTCCGTCTGGATCACGCGCTCGGGCGCGCGCGACGACAACTGCTGGAACGTATGGCAATTGCGGCGATGGATCGACACGCCGCGCCCGCGCGTGACGAATCCGACAATCTCGTCCGGCGGCGCCGGCTTGCAGCAGCGCGACATCTGCGTCATCAGCGAATCCACCCCCACCACCAGCACGCCGCTCTTGGCGCCGCGCGCCACGCTGGTCGCGCGGCTCTTCTTGGTGACGGCCTCTTCCTCGTTGAATTGCGGCTGGGCCTCGCCCTCCGGGTGCCGCAGCGCATGCTCCACGTGACGCAGGCTGAACTCCTCCTTCGCCACCGCCGCGAACAGGTCCTCCGGCGTCTTGAAGCTGAGCCGGCTGGCCAGGTCGTCGAGGTTGACAGCCGTCTTGCCCTCGCGCTGCAGGGTTTTTTCGATCAGCGCCCGGCCCTGCGCGATGGTCTCCTGTGAGTCCAGCGCGTTGAACCACGCGCGCACCTTGGACCGCGCCCGGCTACTCGCAAGATAGCCAAGTTCCGTGTTGAGCCAGTCGCGCGACGGCCCGCCCTGCTTCACCGCCACGATCTCCACGGTCTGCCCGTTCCGTAGCGGCGTGTTCAGCGGCACCATCGCCCCGTCCACGCGCGCGCCACGGCAGCGGTGGCCGAGATCGCTATGCAGGTAATAGGCGAAGTCCACCGGCGTAGCGCCCTGCGGCATCGCCACCACGCGCGCCTGCGGGGTCAGCACATAGATATGGTCGTCGATGGCCGCATGCTTGAGTTGCTCCCACGGCGAATCCTCGTGCGCGACCGAGTGGTCGGCATCGTCCTTCCACGCCAGCAACTGGCGCAGCCACGCGATCTTCTCGTCGTAGCGTTCGCTGGCCGAGAACTGTCCGCTGTAGCCCTTGCTGCCGGCTTCCTTGTAGCGCCAGTGCGCCGCCACGCCGTATTCGGCGAAGTGGTGCATCTCCTGCGTGCGGATCTGCACCTCGAACGCGCGGCCATCGTCGCCGATGACCACCGTGTGCAGGGACTTGTAGCCGTTGGACTTCGGTCGGGAAATATAGTCGTCGAACTCGCGCGGAATCGGCTGCCAGATATGGTGGACGATGCCGAGGACCGTGTAGCAATCCTTGATGTCATCCACGATCACGCGGAACGCGCGCACATCGTACAAATCGGCAAAATCGAGTTCCTTGCCGCGCATCTTCTTCCAGATGCTGTAGATGTGCTTGGGCCGGCCGGTGACCTCGGCGGGGATGCCGGCCGAGGCCAGTTCCGACTGCAGCCGCTCGATCGCCTGCGAGATATAGCTCTCGCGCTCGATCCGCTTCTCGTCTAGCAGTTTTGCGATGCGCTTGTAGGTATCGGGCTGTTCGAAGCGGAAAGCAAGGTCCTCCAACTCCCACTTCATCTGCCAGATCCCGAGCCGGTTGGCCAGTGGCGCGTAGATGTCCAGCGTCTCGCGCGCCACGCCCGGCAGCGGCATGTTCTTGGTCTGCGCGAGCCAGCGCAGCGTCTGGAGCCGCGAGGCCAGCCGCACCAGCACCACGCGGATGTCCTGGGCGAAGGCCAGCAGCATCTTGCGCAGCGCCTCCACCTGCTCCTGGCGGGCGGCGACTTCGGATTTCGACGATTCCGAGACATCGGTCTGCGACACCGCGATGGCGCCGATGCGCAACAGTTGTCGCACGCCCTTCACCAGCCGCGCGACTTCCTCGCCAAAACGCGGCTCGATCTCGGGCTCGGTGTCCGGCACGAAGGCCGCCATCGCGAACAGGCAGGCCGCGGCGCGCGCGGCGTCATCCACGCGCAGGCCGTCGAGGATGCGCAGCATCCCCTCGGCGTGAGACAGGACGGTCTCGCCGGTGGGCAGCATCGCGGGCGTCGCCCCGTCGGCGGTCTCCCGCACGAAAGCCAGCGCGCGCTCGACCAGCCCGGCATCGGGCACGCCGGCGACCTGGCTCGTGAGATCGGTGGACGTCACCATGTCAAACCATCCACCATCAATTCAGGGCAGCCGTCACCACCACTTCGATCAGGTAGTCGGGGTTGCCCAACTTCGCCTCGACGGTGGCGCGGGGCGGCGTGTTGCCCTGCGGCACCCAGGCGTCCCAGACCTCGTTCATCTCGCCGATGCGGGTCACGTCGGTCAGGAAGATCTGGCACGACAGGATGCGCGTCTTGTCGCTGCCGGCCTCGGCCAGCAGGCGGTCGATATGGCCCAGCACCTCGCGCGTCTGGCCGCGCAGGTCCGCCTTGGGGTCCACTTCCGGCACCTGGCCAGCCAGATAGACCACGCCGTTGTAGACCGCGTACTCGGAGAGGCGCGCGCCCACATGGGCGCGCTTCAGGGCATTGGTACTCATCGCAATTCCATTAAGTTCGGGATAGGATCCGGCTCGGCCTCACGTGCCCAGGAAGAAGTCCCGGGCGATGGCTACCTGGGCCGGATCGATAAATGTCGGCGCATGCCCCACATCGGGGACTTCCACCGTGGAAACCTGTTTGCCACGTGCCTGCATCTCGGCCATGGTCTCGCGCAGCAGGAGGTCGGACTGCGCGCCGCGCACCACCAGCGTCGGGCCCTGGATGGCCTCGAACATCATCCAGAGCGCGGCCTCGCCGGCCAGCACCATCTCCGGCGTGGTCTCCTTGAACGGCACCGCCAGCGCGGGATCGTAATGCAAACCCCATTCCATGCCCTCTGCGGCCTGCACCGGCTTCAGGATCGCGCCGTTCAGCTCGCGCCACTGCTCGGGCGTGTGGCGGCCGAACGAGGCGCTGATGGTCTGGAGATAAGCCAGCCCTTCCTCGAAGGTCTTGAACCGCACCGGCAGCCCGAGGTAGGCGCCGATGCGCTCCACCGCCTGCGGGGCCAGCCGGGGGCCGACGTCATTGAGCAGCAGCTTGCGGATCGGCGACTTGGGCAGGCTCGCCAGCCCCATGCCGATCAGCCCGCCCATCGACGTGCCGAACCAGTCCACCTGCTCCACGTTGAGCCGGGCGATCAGCGTGACCATGTCCGAGACATATTGCGGCACGATGTAGCGGCGCGGATCGGCCAGCCATTCGGAGCGCCCGCGTCCCGCCACATCGGGGCAGATCACGCGATAGTCGCCAGACAGCGCGCGCGCCACGGTATCGAAGTCGCGCCCGGTGCGGGTCAGTCCATGCACGCACATCAGCACGCGCGGATTGGCCGGGTCGCCCCACTCGTGATAGGCCATGCGATGCAGGCCGGCGGGACTGATGCACTGAACGAAGCCGAGGCGCGGGCTGGAAGACATCTGAACTCCCTGCGAGAGTGGGGACTACGTTTCGGGGGCAAATGCTGGCCGCAATTCTCAGCAAATTACGACCCCGCTCCGGAAGATTCCGGGCGTTTGGGCAAAGCAGGATTGTACGCCCTGCGAGTACAATGCCACAGCACATCACCCCCCTACTCCCGACGGAGGCTTACATGCTCAAAGGCAAGACGGCACTGGTGACTGGCTCGACCAGTGGGATCGGACTCGGCATCGCGCAGGCACTGGCGGCGCAGGGCGCCAACATCATCGCCAACGGTTTTGGTGACGCGGACGGCGCAAAGGCGGAGATCGCGCGCGCGGGCAGCGGCATCCAGGTGGGCTACCACGGCGCGGACATGAGCAAGGCGGCCGAGATCGAGGACATGATGCGCTACGCCGAGCGCGACTTCGGCGGCGTGGACATCCTCGTCAACAACGCGGGCATCCAGTTTGTCGCGAAAATTGAAGAATTTCCGACGGACAAGTGGGACGCAATCATCGCCATCAACCTGACCTCGGCCTTCCACACGACGCGGCTCGCGCTGCCGTCGATGAAGGCCAAGAACTGGGGGCGGATCATCAACGTGGCTTCCACGCACGGGCTGGTGGCGTCGGCGGAAAAGTCCGCCTATGTGGCCGCCAAGCACGGCATCGTCGGTTTCACCAAGGTTACAGCGCTGGAAACCGCGCAGACCGGCGTGACGGCCAACGCGATCTGCCCGGGCTGGGTGCTGACGCCGCTGGTCCAGAAACAGGTGGAAGCGCGCGCGGAGCGCGAGGGCATTCCGATCGAGCAGGCCAAGCGCGAACTGGTGATCGAAAAGCAGCCGTCCGGCCAGTTCGTAACGCCGGAGGAACTGGGCGCGCTGGCCGTGTTCCTCTCCAGCGAGGCCGCCCGCCAGGTGCGCGGCGCGATCTGGAACATGGATGGCGGCTGGGTGGCGCAGTAAGGCCGACCCGGCCCCCGCCCCAAGACACAAAAACCCCCGCCGGCTTGCGCTGGCGGGGGTTTTTGTTTTTGCGGCAAGTGATTCGCTTACAGCAGCGTCGCGCCCGTCTTCGCCTGGATTTCCTCGCGGCTGACGCCGGGCGCCGTTTCCACGAGCTTCAGGCCATCGGAGGTCACGTCGATCACGCCGAGGTCGGTGATGATGCGGTTGACCACGCCCACGCCGGTCAGCGGCAGGTTGCAGTCGGCCATGATCTTGATGTCCTCGGTGCCGTCCTTCTTCTTGGCGGTGTGTTCCATCAGGACCACCACGCGGCCGACGCCGGCCACGAGGTCCATCGCGCCACCCATGCCCTTGACCATCTTGCCCGGGATCATCCAGTTGGCCAGGTCGCCGTGCTGGCTCACCTGCATCGCGCCGAGGATGGCCAGGTTGATGTGGCCGCCGCGGATCATCGCGAACGAGTCCGCCGACGAGAAGATCGACGAGCCCGCCAGCGTCGTCACGGTCTGCTTGCCGGCGTTGATCATGTCGGCGTCCACTTCGTCCTCGGTCGGGAACGGGCCGATACCGAGCAGGCCGTTCTCGGACTGGAGCCAGACCTCCATGCCTTCCGGCACGTGGTTGGCCACCAGCGTCGGCAGGCCGATGCCGAGGTTCACGTAGAACCCGTCCTGGAGTTCGCGGGCCGCGCGCGCGGCCATTTCGTCACGTGTCCATGCCATGATGTCTCTCCTTACTTGGCACGCACGGTGCGCTGTTCGATGCGTTTCTCGGGGGTGGCGTTCAGCACCAGGCGCTGCACGAAGATGCCCGCGAGGTGCACGTCGTCCGGATCGATCTCGCCCACTTCGACGATTTCCTCGACCTCGGCCACGGTGATCTTGCCGGCCATCGCGCACATCGGGTTGAAGTTGCGCGCGGTGCGGCGGAAGACCAGGTTGCCGGCCTTGTCGGCCTTGTAGGCCTTGACCAGAGCCACGTCGGCGGTCAGCGAACGCTCCATGACGTACTGCTGGCCGTCGAATTCGCGGATTTCCTTGCCGTCGGCCACGATGGTGCCCACGCCGGTCTTGGTGAAGAAGGCGGGGATGCCGGCGCCGCCGGCGCGCAGCTTCTCGGCCAGGGTGCCCTGCGGCGTGAATTCCAGCTCGAGTTCGCCGGCCAGGTACTGGCGCTCGAACTCCTTGTTCTCGCCCACGTACGACGAGATCATCTTGCTGATCTGGCGCGTGGCCAGCAGCAGGCCCAGGCCGAAGCCGTCCACGCCGGCGTTGTTCGAGATGCAAGTGAGTTGCTTGGCGCCGCTGTCGCGCAGGGCGCCGATCAGCGCCTCGGGGATGCCGCACAGGCCGAAACCGCCCACGGCGATCGTCTGGCCGTCGCGCACGACGCCCGCGAGCGCCTCCGCGGCACTGGCGTAGACCTTGTTCATGTTTGCTCCTTCCTCGGTAGTCCGGCGGGGATTCTCCCCGGATGGGGGCGGTCCCTCGGCATTTTGGTCCCACGGGCGCCATGCGCCACGCCGGGAAATTGTAACGGTACAATCGGCTGTCAGCCGGGTGACTGGCTGGCGTCCGCTGCCGACCGCAAGCATACGTCAACGGGTGCCGGCAGCGCCATTACGTAAAAGTACATAAGGGACAATGCCCCCCATCGACTACCAGACCGCTTTCCAGCTCGCCCCGGTGGGGCTGGTGCTGTCCCGCGCGCGCGTGATCGAGGACTGTAACGACGAGGTCTGCCGGATCTTCCACACCACGCGCGACGCGCTGGTGGGCGAGTCCTTCCAGGTGCTCTACCCCACCGCCGACGAGTTCGAGCGCACCGGCGCCCGCATCGTGCCGATCATGAACACCAAGGGCATGTATTCGGACGAACGGATCATGAAGCGGGCCGACGGGGAACTGTTCTGGTGCCATGTCACCGGCCGCGCGCTGGATCGGCACGAGCCGCTGGGGGCGGGGATCTGGACCTTCGAGGATTTGTCGCAGAAGCGGCCGGTCACGGCCGATCTGACCGCGCGCGAGCGGGACATCGCCGCGCAGCTGGTGGACGGCAAGACCAGCAAGGAAATCGGCAAGCTGCTGTCGATCAGCCCGCGCACGGTGGACATCTACCGCGCACGGCTGATGAAGAAGTACGGCGCGCACACGGCGGTGGACCTGGTGCAGCGGCTGGTGAATCACTAGGGGGCGTTGCACCCCCGCCGGATCAGGCGATCAGCGCCCGGATGACCTCGGGCACCGGCACGGACTTCTCCGCCGCGTAATCGCTCCACACCACCTTGGCGCCGCCCTCGGCCCAGATCACGTCGGGCAGGTCCGTGCGGCGGATCTCGATACGCGTCTCGAAGCTCGTGCGGCCAACCTGGCCCGCATAGACGCGCAGCTCGATGTCGCCCGGGAATCGCAACTGCTTCAAAAACGTCATGTGCGCGTTGATGATGACCGGCCCCTGGCCGTTCTCATCCTTGCCGTTCCGGCCAATCGACCGGAACCATTCGATCCGCGCCTGCTCCAGGTACTGGAAGTAGACCGTGTTGTTGACATGGCCCATGGCGTCCATGTCGCCCCAGCGGATGGGCATGACGTAGGTGAAGACGTGTTTCATCGCAAATCCCGGACGCTATCGTTTATCGCTTGGAAATCGCCGTTTCCGCCTTGGCGACGAGGTCCGAGCCAATCTGCTTCTTCCACTTGTCGTAGACCTTGACCGTGGCCTTGCGGAACGCGTCGTGCTCGGCCGGGCTCAGCTGCGTCACCTTCACGCCGTGCTGCTCCATCTCCTTCCACGCCGGCGCGCCGGATTCCACCAGGCCCTTGCGGGCCAGCGCGATTTCCTGCTTGCCGGCGTCGATGGCGGCCTGCTTCACGATTTCGCGGTCAGCCGGGGTCCACGATTCCCAGATCTGCTTGTTGACCACGAAGATCAGCGGATCGGCCACGTAGCCCCAGGTGGTCACGTACTTCTGGCCCACCGTGTACAGCTTGGCGGCGGCGAACACGCTTTGCGGGTTCTCCTGGCCGTCCACTGCGCCCGAGGCCATCGCCGGCTGCGCATCGGCCCAGCTCATCTGCGTGGGGTTGGCGCCCAGCGCGTTGAAGGTCTCGATGTACAGCGGCGAGCCCACCACGCGCAGCTTCAGGCCCTTGAGGTCTTCCGGCTTGCGGATTTCGCGCTTCGAGTTGGACACCTCGCGGAAGCCGTTCTCGCCCCAGGCCAGCGGCACCACGCCGGCCTTTTCCAGCGTGGCGAACATCGACTTGCCGACTTCGCCCTGCGTCAGCGCGTCCAGCGCCTTGTAGTCGGGCATCAGGAACGGCAGCGAGAACAGGTTCAGCTCCTTCACCTGCGGCGACCAATTGATCGTGGAGCCCACGGCCATGTCGATTACGCCCTGGCGGATGGCGGAGAACTCGCGCGTCTGGTCGCCGGCCACCAGCGACGTGCCCGGATACAGCTTGATATTGATGCGGCCGCTGGTGCGCTGGCGCACCAGGTCAGCCCAGATCTCGCCGCCCTTGCCCCACGGGAACGCGGGGCCCAGCACCAGCGACATCTTGTACTCGGACTTGTAGCTCTGGGCCATTGCACCGGCCGGCGCCAGGGCGGCGGCGGCAATCGTGGCGGCTACGGACAACATCAGGGCACGGCGTTTCATGCGGGAATCTCCTCGTCAGTTTCTAGTTTGATTTCGATCAATAGCCCAGGTAGTCGGGCAGCCACGTGGCCAGCGGCGGATAGGCCAGCACCATCAGCATGGCGATGAACATGGCCAGCAGCATCCAGATCACCCAGGGCACGGTTTCCTCCATGCGCACGCGGGCGATCCGGCACGACACCATCAGGTTCACGGCCAGCGGCGGGGTGAACTGGCCCAGCGCCACCTTGAGCGTCAGCACCACCCCGAACCACACCGGGTTCCAGTGGAAGGCATTCGAGATCGGCAGCAGCAGCGGCACGAAGATCAGGAAAATCGAGATGCCATCCAGGAACATGCCCACCGTCATCAGCAGCAGCACGATCAGCGCCAGCACGCCGTATTCGCCCAAACCGGAATTGGCGATGGCATGGGCCAGCGGGTCGATCACGCCGAGCGTGGACAGCGCGTAGGCGAAGATGCCGGCCAGCGCCACCACGAGCAGGATCACCGCCGAGGTCTCGGCCGCTTCCTGGAAGATCACGAACAGGTCGCGCAGGCCGATGCTGCGGTAGATCACCATGCCGACGAACAGCCCGTAGACCACGGCCACCACGGCGGCCTCGGTCGGGGTGAACCAGCCGGCACGCATGCCGCCGAGGATCAGGAACGGCGCTACCAGGCCCCACGCCGCCTCGCGCAGGCTCTTCCAGAACGGCGGACGCGGCAGCGCGGCCTCGATCTGCCCCATATTGTGCTTGCGCGCCAGCCACACGGCCGGCACGATCAGCGCCACGCCAGCCAGCACGCCGGGGATCAGGCCCGCCGCGAACAGCGCCGGCACCGAGGCGCCCGGCACCAGCACGCTATAGATAATGAAGGCGACGGATGGCGGGATCAGGATGTCGGTAGCCGCCGCCGCGCCCACCACGGACGCGCTGTACGCCGGCGGATAGCCCGCGCGCGACATCGCCGCGATCATCACGCCACCCACGGCCGCCGCGTTGGCGGGACCGGAGCCCGAGATGCCGCCGAGGAACATCGCCACGAGAATCGCCACCAGCGGCAGCATGCCCGGGCCACGTCCCACGACCGCAATCGCGAAGGTGACCAGCCGCGCCGCCACGCCGGAGCGGTCGAAGATCGACCCCACCAGCACGAACATCGGAATCGCCAGCAGCGGATATTTGGCCAGGCCGGCGTAGAAGTTCTGCGGCACGGCCAGCAGGCCGAACATCTGCGTATCGAGGTTGGACAGGCCGATGGCAACCAACCCGCCCAGCCCCAACGACACGCCGATCGGCACGCCCAGCAGCATCAGGCCGATAAAGACCACGAACAGGGTAATGGCGACGAGCGTCATTGCACGCCCTCCCCGCCCTGCTCGCTCAGCGCCCGCAGCGCACGGACATTGCGCCAGGCCAGCGCCAGCGCGCGCAGCACGATCGCCACGGAAAACAGCGGGAGCCAGATCGAGTACCACCAGCTCGGCACGCCAATGCCGGGCGAGGTCTCGCCGAACGCGTATTCGTCCCAGGTAATCCGCACGCCGAGCACCGCCAGCGCCAGGAACATCACCGCCACGCCCAGCGCGGAGACGATGGCCAGCCGCTTCTGCCGCGCAGCGCTGCCCCGTTCGAAGAAGAACTCGATGCGGATATTGCGGTCGCGCGCCACGGCGGCGCTGCCGGCCACCAGCGCCAGCACGATCATCAGGAAGACCGAGAACTCCTCGGTCCAGGCGAAGGATTCGTCGGTGAAGTAGCGGACCACCACGTTGGCGAACGTGATGGCCACCAGCAGCACCATGACGATCACACCAATCCAGTCCTCGATGCGCGGCGAAATGCGGAATTCAGTGTCGCGGGCTTCGTCGGCGGCTTCGGGAATGATCACCGAATCCACGACGTGTTGCGGCACGGCGTCGCGCCGTGCCTCATTGTCTTGCACCATCTCCCCCGGCCTCCGGTCCGGGCCGCTCGGGCCATTGCGGCCACTACGGCATATTTCTGATTATTTATGTAAGGACTTCATTCGAAACCAGCGGCGATTATGCCAACTCTGGCCTCTCGCGGCACAACTTTAGACGCGCAGGGGACCGGATAAGCCCTGCTCGGCCACGCGCCCGCCCCGCCGCGCTTGTGGCGCGTTGCGGGGCCGGCATCAGGATTGTGCGGTATTCGGCAATTCCTGTCGTTGAAGGCTTGCTTCAGATCCTGCTCAGACCATGCCGTCGTCCGCCGTGACCACCGCCCCGTTGATGAAGCGCGAGGCATCGGACGCCAGCAGCAACAGCAGGCCGTCGAGGTCCTCGGGCTGGCCCAGCCGCTTGCGCGGCAGCATCTGGATCAGCTTCTGGCCCGCATCGCTTTCCCAGTGATGATGGTTGATGGCGGTGTCGATGTAGCCGGGGCAGATCGCATTGGTGTTGATGCCATGGCGCGCCCATTCCAGCGCCATCGCCTTGGTCATATGGACCACGGCGGCCTTGCTCATGCAGTACACGCCGATCTGCGACAGCACCTTCAGCCCAGCCACCGACGCGATATTGACGATGCGCGCCTGCGGCAGCGGATTGCCCTGTTTCTCGGCGCCCTTGGCCCGCGCGATCATGCGCTTGGCCACTTCCTGGGCCACGAAGAACGCGCCGCGCGTGTTGGTATCGAAGACGAAATCGAAGTCCTCGGCCGTCACGTCGGTGAGCTTCTGCGTGGTGGAGACGCCCGAATTATTGACGAGGATATCGATGGCGCCCGCCTCGGTCTCGGCATGCGCCACAGCGGCGCGGATGCTGTCCGGGTCGGTCACGTCGAGCCGCACCACGTGGGCACTGCCACCATCGGCCTCGATCGAGGCACGCAACTCCTTGAGTCGCTCGGTACGGCGCGAGGCCAGTACCACCTTGGCGCCAGCGGAGGCCAGAACATTGGCGAAGCGCGTGCCCAGCCCGCTCGAGGCACCGGTCACCAGCGCGACCTTGCCTTCCAGATTGATCGACAAACCCATAATTACCTCGGTGTGGAGGCATCCGGCCGGGGCCCGATGCGTGCCGCCAGCCCCCATCTGCTGGGCGAAAGGCAGCATACCAAAAAAAAGAACGGTCGTTCCAAAAAATATCTTGCCTGAGGGTGTCGAGTCCCGGACAATGCCGGAGATTCTAAGAACTTGGCCCCTAAAGGGAAAGAGGAAAAACGCCTAGATCCTCACCGGGGCCCTCACAGATCTCCACAACCGCAGCTCCCCCGCCGCATCGCCGGACCACGGGCTGCAAGCTCGCGGCAGTATTGCCGCCCAGAAGAAACAGAGGGTTAGAGACAATGGATCAGCAACAGCTCCTGGAGCAATTCGGCCCACGCGAAGCCATGGAGTACGACGTCGTCATCGTCGGCGGCGGTCCTGGCGGTCTGGCCACAGCCATCCGCCTGAAGCAGCTGGCGGCGGAAAAAGGCGGCGACGTCAACGTATGCGTGCTGGAGAAAGGCTCCGAGCCGGGCGCGCACATTCTCTCGGGCGCCATCATGGACCCGCGCGCGCTCAACGAGCTGTTCCCGAACTGGAAGGAACTGGGCGCACCGCTGAACCAGCCCGTCACCGAGGACAAGTTCCTGTTCCTCAACGACACCGGCTCCAAGGGCGCTCCGCTGCTGCCCGAGTGCTTCCATAACGAAGGCAACTACATCGTCAGCCTGTCGAACTTCGTGCGCTGGCTCGGCCAGCAGGCCGAGTCGCTGGGCGTGGAGATCTTCCCGGGCTTCCCGGCCGCCGAAGTCCTCTATAACGATGACGGCTCGGTCAAGGGCGTGGCCACCGGCAACCTCGGCATCAACAAGGAAGGCGAGCCGACCGAGAACTTCCAGCTCGGCATGGAGCTGCACGCCAAGTACACGATCTTCGCCGAAGGTGCGCGCGGCCACCTCGGCAAGCAGCTGATCGCCAAGTACCAGCTCGATGCGGGCAAGGATCCGCAGAGCTACGGTATCGGCCTGAAGGAACTCTGGGAAATCGATCCGGCCAAGCACCAGCCGGGCCTGGTGATCCACACGGCCGGCTGGCCGCTCGACCCCGCCACCTACGGCGGCTCCTTCCTCTATCACATGGAGGACAACAAGGTGGCCGTGGGCTTCGTGGTCGGTCTCGACTACACCAACCCGTGGCTGTCGCCGTTCGAGGAATTCCAGCGCTTCAAGACGCACCCGGAGATCCGCAAATATTTCGAAGGCGGCAAGCGCATCGGCTACGGCGCGCGCGCCATCACGGCCGGCGGCCTGCTGTCGCTGCCGAAGACGGTGTTCCCGGGCGGCGCGCTGGTCGGTTGCGACGCGGGCTACCTGAACGCCTCGCGCATCAAGGGCAGCCACGCCGCGATCAAGACCGGCATGATGGCCGCCGATGCCGCCTACGACGCACTCCAGGCCGGCCGCCAGCACGACGAGCTGACCGCCTACCCGGCCGCGTTCGAAGCCAGCTGGCTCCACAAGGAACTGCTGCAGGCCAAGAACTTCAAGCAGTGGTTCAAGAAGGGCCGCACCACGGCCACGCTGATGACCGGCATCGAGCAATGGCTGCTGCCGAAGCTCGGCATCCGCAACCCGCCCTGGACCATCCACCGCGAGAAGCCGGACCACGTCTACCTGAAGCCGGCCGCCGACTGCCCGAAGATCGAGTATCCGAAGCCGGACGGCAAGCTCACGTTTGACCGCCTGTCCTCGGTGTTCATCAGCAACACGAACCACGAGGAAAACCAGCCGGCCCACCTGACGCTCAAGGACCCGAGCGTGCCGGTGGACATCAACTGGGAAAAGTACGCCGGCCCCGAAAGCCGCTACTGCCCGGCTGGCGTGTACGAGTTCGTGCAGAACGATGAAGGCAAGGAGCGCCTGCAGATCAACGCGCAGAACTGCGTGCACTGCAAGACCTGCGACATCAAGGACCCGACGCAGAACATCGTGTGGGTCACGCCGGAAGGCCCCGGCGGCCCGAACTACGTGGGGATGTAAGCCAGGGCGCGCAGCGAATGCGCGCCTGAGCGAAAAAAGCCGGCCAGTGGCCGGCTTTTTTTATGCTCGATCGGCAGTCAGACCTGCAATCGGGTGCTGGTCAGCAACTGCTCATAGATGAAGCACTGGAGCAAGGTCAGCTCGCGTTCGCCCAGCGCGTCGAAGGCGACGCCAAATGCCGGAAACTCGTCATCCTCCGATGCGGACGGCGCGCTGCGCACCCAGCCATCGACAATGACTTCGGCGTCGAGCGACGCCGTACGCAGCTGGAAGCTCAAACGCACCTTGCGGCCCACCGGCGGCGCCGGGTGCGAGGTCTGCACCAGCGCTCCACCGGTGCTCAGATCGGACAGCAGGCCAAGCCGCGCCAGGCCGCTGGCGACATGGGTATCCACATCGGTATCGACCAAGTCCGGTGCGACTTCCATCGACGGCGCACCCACCTCCCCCACGCCGTTTTCCACCAGATACGCGGCCAGCCGTGTCGGCACGCGCGCGGCGCTGCGCACCGGCATCTGCTCGGTCTGCGCCGGCGCGGACAGCACCAGGTAGCGGAACGGGCTGCGGCACACGGCCGTGATCGTTGACGTGAAACTGTGGATCGCCTGCCCCGAGAAGCCGCGCAGCAGCACGGTCTCGCCGGCCTGCACGGCCAGATCCCGGCCGCCAAGCGTCGGCCAGGTCACGAACAGGCCCTGATCGATGAAGCCGATCAGGCGGCTGGCGGCGGCGCGCGAGGCGTCGCCGGGCGTCTTCACATGCAGCAGCGTGCCCACCTGCAATCCGAGCGGGCCGGCGGCGAGCCGTGCCAGGCCGGTGCCATCGGCTTCGTTGCCGGCTTCCGGCATGTCGTCGGGACGGCAGACCGTGCCGTGGCGGAAGACGAGCGCAAGGTCACGCGCGTCCGGAATAACGCTGCCGCTGCCGAGCACGAGGTTGCCTTCGCCGTCATGTAGCGACCAGGGCAATGGCTGGCCGACGGGCAGGTCTTGCGGAGAAAGTTGGATCATGGCCTGAGTCTCCACGATGTAATCAGTCACTATCGACCGCCGGCCGCCAAGCTTGACCCCTCCTCCGGGGCAGAAAGTGTAAAACTCGCGCAAACCCGGCTTGACGCTGGGCGGCGGACCCGCCAGAATCGGCCGGATCGATGAAAGCTGTCAGACAGCCTGACACCTTCTACGCCCACCCCCCATTCCAATGGACCCCCTGTCCCGCCCCGCCTCGCTTGCCAGTCGCCTCGCCCAGACGCTGCGCGATGACATCGCCGCCGGCCGCTTCGCCGCTGGCGCGCGCCTGCCCGCCGAATCGGCGCTGGCCGATAACTTCGAAGTGAGCCGGCCCATCGTCCGCGAGGCCATCGCGCTGTTGAAGGCAGATGGCGTAGTCGTCACGCGCAAGGGCTCCGGCGCCTATGTATCCGAAACGCCGGGCGGCCAGGTCTGGCGCGTGGCGAGCCAGCCTGATGGGGGTCCGACACTGGCGCAGTTGTTCGAGCTGCGCCGCGTGGTGGAGACCGCCTGCGCCGAGATGGCGGCCATGCGCCGCACCGCTGCCGACCTCGCCGCCATCCGGGGCGCGCTGGCCGCGATGGCCGCCCATGCCACCGATTTCCCGAGCGCAGCGGCGGCTGACATCGCCTTCCATCACGCCATCGCCCACGCCACGCACAATCCCTGCTTCACCGGCCTGACCGATTTCGTGAGCCAGCAGTTGCTCGTGGCGCGCCAGCATGCGTGGGAGAACAGCGCGAGGCTTACCGCCACCCAGGGCACGCCGCGTGCCGCCGATGCCGAGCATGCCGCGCTGGTCGAAGCCATCGCCGCCGGCGACCCGGCCGCCGCGCGCGCCGCGGCCCGTGCGCACCTGACGGCCGCTGCCGCCCGCATGGGCTTGGCCTGAAATTCGAAGATTTCCAAGACATTCCGAGACAAGACACCAAGGAGAGCCCCAGATGGAACAAGTAGATTGCGTCGTGATCGGCGCTGGCGTGGTCGGGCTGGCCGTGGCCCGCGCGCTGGCGCTGCAGGGCCGCGAAGTCATCATCCTCGAGGCCGAAAACGCGTTCGGCACCATCACCAGCGCGCGCAACAGCGAGGTGATCCATGCCGGCATCTACTATCCGAAAGGCTCGCTCAAGGCGGAACTGTGCGTGCGCGGCAAGGCGATGCTGTACGACTACTGCGCCTCCCACCACGTGCCGCACCAGCGCTGCGGCAAGCTGATCGTGGCGACGAGCGCCGCGCAGGTGGCCACGCTCGAGGGCATCCGCGCCAAGGCCGAGGCCAACGGCGTGCACGACATGCAACTGCTGAGCCGCGACGCGGCGCGCGCGCTGGAGCCTCAGCTCGAATGCCATGCCGCGCTGCTCTCGCCCTCCACCGGCATCATCGACAGCCATGGCCTGATGACCGCGCTGCTGGGCGATGCCGAGAACGCCGGCGCGATGCTGGCCGTGCAGTCATCGGTCCGCACGGGCGCGGTGACGGCTGAAGGTATCCGGCTGGAGGTAGAAGCGGAGGACGGCGCGACCACGCTGCTAGCACGCACCGTGATCAATTCGGCCGGCCTGACCGCGCCGGACCTGGCGCGACGCATCGACGGCATCCCGGCCGAACACATCCCGCAGCAGTACTACGCCAAGGGCTGCTACTTCACGCTGGCAGGACGCGCGCCGTTCTCGCGGCTGATCTATCCCGTGCCGGAGGCGGCCGGGCTGGGCGTGCACCTGACGCTGGATCTGGGCGGGCAGGCGCGCTTTGGCCCCAATGTGCGCTGGATCGACGAGATCGAATACAGCGTGCCGCCGCACGATGCCGACAGTTTCTATGACGAGGTGCGCCGCTACTGGCCCGGGCTGGCCGATGGCGCGCTGCAACCGGGCTACGCCGGCATTCGCCCGAAAATCAGCGGCCCGACCGAGGTGGCGGCCGATTTCCGCATCGACGGCCCGGCCACGCATGGTGTGCCGGGACTGGTGAACCTGTTCGGGATCGAATCACCGGGGCTGACCTCGTCGATGGCGATTGCCGAGCGGGTCACGCAGTTGCTGGCCTGAAAGTTCGGGCGGACGCGGGCCGGCTCAGGCTGGCGCCCGCTCGCCGCGAAAACTCAGCGCGGCGCAGCAGGCCCCGGCCAACGCCGCCGCTGCGGCCAGCCCGAAGGTGTGCGATGGCGTCAGCGTCTTCCAGGTCCAGCCCATCGCCAATCCGCCCAATGTGCCGCCCACGCCATACGATATGCCGGTGTAGAGCGCCTGCCCCCGCCCCTGCAGCGGGCCGGCGAACCAGTGCTGGAGCCGCTTGAGGCTGGCGCTGTGGTGCGCGGCGAAGGTCGCGGCGTGGAGCACCTGCACGACGGCCATCAGCCACACATACTGACCGAAGTAGCCGGTCATGCCGAAGCGAATCGCCGCCAGCACGAAGGTGCCGGCCAGGATCGTCCGCAGCGCCAGCCGCGCGAACAGCCGGCCCTGGTAGAAGAAGAACACGATCTCCGCGACCACGCCGATGGTCCACATCGCGCCGATGGCGAGCTTGCTGTAGCCCAGCTGCTCCAGATAGAGCGAATAGAAGACGTAGAGCGCTGCGTGCGCGAACATCATCAGGAAGGCCGAGGCAAGGAACCACGCCACATCCGGCCGCCGCAGCAGAGGCAGCGCGGGCGGCGGTCGCACACGGGGGCCCTCGTCGGGCGCGTCGCGCATGCCCATGACCACAATGGCGAACAGCGCCAGCGTAGCGCTGGCGAGCCACGGGAAAGCGACCATGCCGAAGTGCTCGAACAACGCGCCGCCAGCCAGCACCGCGCCGATGAACCCGACCGAGCCGAACATCCGCACGCGGCCGTAGCGGTGGTCGAAGGCGCCATGACGGCGCAGCGTGGAAATGGTCAGCGCATCGCCCAGCGGCGACATCGCGCTGGTGATCAGGTTGAGCCCGATCATCATCGCCATCATGCCGCCATAGCTGTGCACGCCGGGCACCATCAGGAAGGCCAGGAGCGCTGACACAGCGGCCAGCCGCAGCAGGCGCACGCGCGTATGGAGGACATCGGACAGCCAGCCCCAGAGGTAGGGGCCGACGATGCGGCTCAACTGGAAGCACGCCATCAGCACGCCGATCTGCACCGGCGAGAAGCCACGGTCCGAGAAGAACAGGCTGACGTACGGCGAGATGACGCCTACATAGGCGTAGTAGCCGAGATAGAACAGCCCAAAGCGGAAATAGGTGGCCGGGTCGATCGAACCCGGCACGAAGGCGCGCTCCGGGGCGGCGTCAGCCGGGGCGCGGCCCAAGTCAGGACTTGTCGGGGGTCGGCAGGTGTGCCGCGATACGCGGCGTCTCCACGCGCACATCGCCGCACTGGGCGCGGTGGCGCAGCGCGTGATCCATCAGCACCAGCGCGAGCATCGCCTCGGCGATCGGCGTGGCGCGGATGCCCACGCACGGATCATGACGACCAAACGTTTCCACAGTCGCCTGTTGGCCGGCCTTGTCGATCGACTCGCGCGGCGTGCGGATGCTCGACGTCGGCTTGATGGCCAGGGACACGGTGATGTCCTGCCCGGTGGAGATGCCGCCGAGCATGCCGCCCGAATTGTTCGACCGGAAGCCCTCGCCGGTCAGTTCGTCGCCATGAACACTCCCGCGCTGGGCCACGCTGGCGAAGCCGGCGCCGATCTCGACGCCCTTGACCGCGTTGATGCCCATCATCGCGTGGGCGATGTCCGCGTCGAGCTTGTCGAATAGCGGCTCGCCCAGACCAACCGGCACGCCGCTGGCCACCACCTCGATACGCGCGCCGACCGAGTCACCGTCGCGGCGCAGGGCATCCATATAGGTTTCGAGTTCCGGCACGATGTCCGCATTGGGCGAGAAGAACGGGTTCTCGGGCACGTGCTTCCAGTCCTGGAACGGCACTTCCACCTCACCAAGCTGGGACATGTAGCCATGGATCTCGGTGCCGTACTGTTCGCGCAGCCATTTCTTGGCCACGGCGGCGGCCGCCACCACGGGGGCAGTCAGCCGCGCCGACGAACGGCCACCGCCACGATAGTCGCGGATGCCGTACTTGTGCCAGTAGGTGTAGTCGGCGTGGCCCGGCCGGAAGGTCTCGACGATATTGCCGTAGTCCTTGCTGCGCTGGTCGGTGTTGCGGATCAGCAGGCAGATCGGGGTGCCCGTGGTCTTGCCCTCGAACACGCCGGACAGGATTTCCACCTGATCGGCCTCCTGGCGCTGCGTCACGTGGCGCGAGGTGCCGGGCTTGCGGCGGTCCAGGTCGCCCTGGATATCGGCTTCCGTCAGGGCAAGGCCCGGCGGGCAGCCGTCGACCACCGCGCCAATCGCGGGCCCGTGCGATTCGCCGAACGTGGTGACTGTGAAGAGCAGGCCGAGGGTATTGCCGGACATGATGGAAACCGCGCTGGAATTGGGGACGGCCTACATTGTAAGGCCATTGGCGGCCACTGTCGGCGCCGCCGGGGATTCGGACATGGGCGCGAACACCCCGCTGCCGACGAAATCGGGATAGAAACGCGCCCGCATCCGTGCCAGATAGGCGGTCAGATTGGCGTGCGCCGACGCCGCCGTACGGATTGGCGTCTCGAACACGGGGCTGAGCAGGCTGGCGCTGAACGCGAACAAGGTGGCGTCGGCGCCGCATGGCGCATCGCCCAGCAGGTAGGGCTTGTCGCCAAGGATGTTGGCGATGGCCGTCACGCCGTGGATTGCCATGGCGTCAGCCTCCTCGTCCGAATGCCGGCCGAGGCCCTGCGCCCAGAGCATCTGGCGTACGCGCCGCTTGACCAGCGTGGTCACGATCCCGCGCACCGGTGCCGGCACGCGCTGGAAGAACTGGGCCGGGCCGCGCTCGAAATTGGCGTCATCGAGCCAGCGCACGCGGGCCACGGCCCAGTAGAGGTTGTCTTCCATCAGCTTTTCCACGGCCCAGGCCACCCCGCGCTCGGCCTCGGACAGCCCCGCGTCGAAGTCCACGTGATAGGTCTTCTCGATATGCCAGCGGATCATCGTCGAATCCGCGACGATGCGCCCCATGTCGTCGAGGTAAGGCAGCTTGCCCTTGGGCGCGCGGCGCAGGTTGCCCGGCATGGTGCGGTACGGCAGCCCTGCCAGCTTCAGCAGCAGTTCGGCCTTCATGACGAACGGGCTGGCGTCGGGCAGGCCAAAGGCAGGGCCGAAGGTATAGAGCGTGATCATTGTCGTTGGGCTCGTCGTATCGTCGTGTCGTCGTATTGCGCCTATTTCCAGTCGCCCCGCAAGGCCAGCACCATCTGCTGGAGCCCTTCCGCCGATGCGGCCTCGGGCGCCACGGGTTCCCCCACCACGAGTTCGAGCCGGCTCAGGATGCCGCGCCGGAACGGGCGCGACATGGCCACTCCGCCCTTGCGAGAGAAAAAGCTGCCCCACAGCCCGCGCAGCGCCATCGGCACCACGGGCACCGGCGTGCGGCGGATGATCTGCTGCACACCGCCCTTGAACGGGTTGATGTCGCCGGTAGCCGTGATCTTGCCTTCGGGGAAGATGCAGACGAGGTCGCCGTCCTCAAGTGCGGCGGCCACGGCGTCGTAGGCGCGCTCGAGCATCCTGGGGTCCTCGTGCGCTGGCGCGATCGGAATCGCCTTGGCCTGCCGGAAGAACCACGACAGCAGCGGCACCTTGAAGATCCGGTGATCCATCACAAAGCGCACCGGGCGCGGGCTGGCCGCCATCAGCACCACGGCGTCGGCAAAGCTCACGTGGTTGCAGACAAGCACGGCGGGGCCGTGCTCGGGAATCCGGTCGGCGTTGATCCGGCGCAGCCGGTAGATGGTGTGGACCAGAATCCAGGCGATGAAGCGCAGCAGGAACTCGGGCACCAGCGTATAGATATAGATGGCCACCACGGCATTGAGCAGCCCCACCACCAGGAACAGCTGCGGGATGCTGTAGCCGGCCAGCGCCATGCCCACGCCGAGCAGCGACGCGGCGATCATGAAGAAGCTGTTCAGGATGTTGTTCGCCGCGATGATCCGCGCCCGGTGCGTAGGCAAGCAGCGGCTCTGGATCAGCGCATACAGGGGCACGCTATAGAAGCCGCCGAACATGGCCAGCAGGAACAGGTCCACCAGCACGCGCCAATGGCGCGTATCGTCCAGGAAACCGCCGATGCCGCTCAGCGTGGCGCCGGCCGACTGGCCGTTACTGGCCAGGTACAGGTCCACGGCGAACACGGTCATGCCGATGGAGCCGAACGGCACGAGGCCGATCTCCACGGTGCGGCCGGACAGCCGCTCGCACAGCAGGGAGCCGATGCCGATGCCGATCGAGAACATCGCCAGCAGCAGCGTAACCACGTTCTGGTCTCCGCCGAGCACGTCGCGGGCGAAGCTGAAAAAGGCGGTCAGGAAGGTGGCGCCGAGGAACCAGAGCCAGGAAATGCCGAGCAGGCTCAGGAATACCGTGCGCCGCTCGCGCGCAAGCATCAGGTTGCGCCACGTCTCGGTCAGCGGGTTCCAGTTGATGCGCAGGTCCGGCTGGGGCGGCGGCGAAACCGGCACGCCCTGCGACACCACCCGCCCCGCTACGGCGATCACCACGCAGGCGATGCCCACGTAGAGCGGCCCCACCACGGCGCCGCCGCGCATCACACCGGCCAACTCCCCGCCGATCAGCGTGCCGATCAGGATGGCGACGAAGGTACCCATCTCCACCAGTCCGTTGCCGCCCACCAGTTCCTGCTGGTCCAGGTGCTGCGGCAGGTACGCGAACTTCACCGGGCCGAACAGCGTGGAATGCAGGCCCATCAGGAATGTACCGAAGTACAACAGCGGCGCGCTGTGCCAGGCAAAGCCGGCCAGCCCCAGCACCATGATGGCGATCTCGAGCGACTTCACGAGCCGGATCAGCCGCGATTTCTCGATCTTGTCGGCAATCTGGCCGCTGGTGGCGGAAAACAGGACGAAGGGTGCGATAAAGATGGCCGAGATCAGGAACGCCGCGCTGCGCGCATCGACGCCGTCGAACAGGGCCGTGTGATAGGTCACCAGCGAGGTGAAGGCGACCTTGAAGACATTGTCGTTCATGGCCCCGAGAAACTGGGTCCAGAAGAACGGCGCGAAACGGCGTTCGCGCAACAGGCGAAACTGACTGTGCTGGCTTGGCTGGCTGTGTTGGCTCATGCAGACGGAAGCGGGCGGAGGCCGCTCGGCGGACTTCATGGACCCCGGACCCGCCGGGGCATCAGTTCGCCGCCATCATGCCAACAGTCTGGAGTGCAGGCAATAAAACTTCTGTTAAATCGCCGCCGGGCCCGCCAGCCCGGGCCAGACCGCGTTCAGTCGGTCTTTTCCTCGGGCCAGTCGCGGATATAGGCCTTGAGCATGCGGTTCTCGAAGCCCTGCTCCTCCACCACCGCCTTGGCCACGTCGTAGAACGAGATCACGCCCATCAGCGTGCGGTTGTCGAGCACCGGCAGGTAGCGGGTGTGGCGCTCCAGCATCATGCGGCGCACCTCGTTGACGTCCGTTTCCGGCGTGCAGGTCAGCGGCGCGTCGTCCATGACCTTGCGGATGCTGTGCGTGCCGAGCGTGCCGTGGTTGGCCGCCAGCGTCTCGATCAGCTCCCGGAACGTCAGCATGCCGACCAGATCGCCATATTCCATGACCACCAGCGAGCCGATGTCGTGCTCGGCCATGGTGTTGATGGCCACCAGCAGGGACGCATCCGGCGTGACGGTGTAGAGCGTATTGCCCTTGATCTGCAGGATGTCGCTGACTTTCATGGTGGTGTCTCCGCTGCCCGGTGTCGAGGCTGGTTCTGGTCTGTGGCCAGAGTTGGCCGATGCGGCGATCCTACCCAAACCGCCGTCTCTCGTAAAGGCGGCAAGTCTCAGCCAGTCTCAATGCGTTTTCAGAATCCTCCCCATTGCCAGGGCGGCGCACGGTGCTACGATGCCGGACGGAGACAACCTGCCGCCTACAACAGCCACTACAAGCGAACTCACCATGTCCGGTACCCGATTCGACACGCTGGCCCTGCACGCCGGCGCCGCCCCGGACCCCACCACCGGGGCCCGCGCCACACCGATCCACCTGACCACCTCCTTCGTGTTCCGGGACAGCGAGCATGCCGCGTCGCTGTTCAATATGGAACGCGCCGGGCACGTGTATTCCCGCATCAGCAACCCCACGGTGGCGGTGTTCGAGGAGCGCGTGGCGGCCCTGGAGAACGGCGCCGGGGCCATCGCCACGGCATCCGGCCAGGCCGCGCTGCACCTGGCCGTGGCCACGCTGATGGGGGCCGGCTCCCATATCGTGGCATCCACGGCGCTCTATGGCGGCTCGCACAATCTGTTGCACTACACGCTGCGCCGCTTCGGCATCGAGACCACCTTCGTCAATCCGCGCGACATGGACGCCTGGCGCGCCGCCATCCGCCCCGAGACGCGGCTGCTGTTCGGCGAGACGCTGGGCAATCCGGGCCTCGACGTGCTCGACATCGAAACCGTGGCGCAGATCGGCCAGGACCACAAGATCCCGCTGCTGGTCGACTCCACGTTCACCACGCCCTACCTGCTGCGCCCGTTCGACCATGGCGCCGGCTTGCTGTACCACTCGGCCACCAAGTTCCTGGGCGGGCATGGCACGACGATCGGCGGCGTGCTGTCCGAGGGCGGCACGTTCGATTTCGAGGCTTCGGGGCGTTTTCCCGAGCTGTCGGAGCCCTATCCGGGCTTCCACAACATGGTGTTTACCGAGGAAAGCACCGTGGCGCCGTTCCTGCTGCGCGCCCGGCGCGAGGGCCTGCGCGACTTCGGTGCCTGCATGAACCCGATGGCGGCGTGGCAGCTGCTCCAGGGCATCGAGACGCTGCCGCTGCGCATGAGCCGGCACGTGGACAACACCCGCCGCGTGGTGCAGTTCCTGGCCGGGCACGCGATGGTCGAGTCGGTGGCCTACCCGGAACTGGAATCCCACCCCGACCACGCACTGGCCAAGCGGCTGCTGCCGCGCGGCTGCGGGGCAGTGTTCAGCTTCAACCTCAAGGCGAACCGCGCGGCCGGGCAGCGCTTTATCGAGAGCCTCTCGCTGTTCTCGCACCTTGCCAACGTCGGGGATGCGCGCTCGCTGGTAATCCATCCCGCCTCCACGACCCACTTCCGCATGGATGCCGACGCCCTGCGCGCGGCCGGCATCGGCGAGGGCACGATCCGGCTGTCGATCGGACTCGAGGACCCGGATGACCTGATCGACGACCTGAAGCGCGGCCTGAAGGCCGCCGAGAAAGCCATGGGAGGAAAAGCCTGATGGAACTGACCGTCTCGGGCCATCCGGCCTATGCCTACACCGGCGGCAAGCCGTTCGATCCCGCCCTGCCCTGCGCCGTGTTCGTGCACGGCGCGCAGAACGACCACAGCGTCTGGGGGCTCCAGACGCGCTGGTTCGCCAGCCATGGCTTTGGCGTGCTGGCGGTGGACCTGCCCGGCCACAACCGCAGTCAGGGCGCCCCGCTGACCCGCGTGGAAGACATGGCCGACTGGGTCATGGCGCTGGTGGCGGCAGCCGGCGTCAAGGCGCCGGCCCTGGTCTTCGGCCACAGCATGGGATCACTGATCGCCCTGGAGTGCGCCGCACGTCACCCGGAAGCCGTCCGCGCCATCGGGCTGCTGGCCACGGCCTATCCGATGAAGGTGTCCGATGCCCTGCTCGACGCCGCGCTCCACCGCGAGGACGAGGCCATCGCCATGGTCAACCAGTGGTCGATCTCGAGCCTCGCCAGCAAGCCGTCGTCGCCCGGGCCCGGCGCCTGGATGCATGGCGGCAGCCAGCGGCTGATGGAGCGCGTGGCGGCGCGCAACCCGGGCGCGCACGTGTTCCACACCGATTTTTCGGCCTGCAACGGCTACGCGCATGGCGAGGAAGCGGCTGCCGCCGTGACCTGCCCGGCGGTATTCGTGATGGGGTCGAAGGACATGATGACGTCGCCGAAGGCTGCCCAGGCGCTGGCCGGCCGGATGCGCAGCGCCACCGTGGTCACGGTGCCAAGCGGTCACGCGATGATGGGCGAGAAGCCGGACGAGGTGCTCGATACGCTGGCCGCCTTCGCGCGCAAGGTTGTGGCGAGCACCTAGACTGGAACCATAACAACACCGATGCCGGAGACGACCATGGCGCAAACCCACAGCCGCGAATTCGAGAGCTTTGCCGCGTTCTATCCGTATTACCTGAACGAGCACCGGGACCGTACCTGCCGCCGCCTCCATTTCGTGGGGTCGACGGTGGCGCTGGCCTGTCTGGTGGCGCTGGTGGTCACCGGCAACGCGTGGTGGCTGCTGGGTGCCGTGGTGTCCGGCTATGCGTTTGCCTGGGTGGGCCACTTCGGGTTCGAGAAGAACCGGCCCGCCACGTTCCGGCACCCGTTCTACAGCCTGATGGGCGACTGGGTCATGTACGCGGACATCCTGCGCGGTCGGATTCCGTTCTAGCTGGAATCCGACCTAGCAGCTGGCTCAGACCTGCCCGTGCCAGCCGGGCGGCACCACCTCGAGCGTGCGGCGCTGCGGGCCGCCCCCCTCCTCTCCGGTATCGCCAGTGCCGCCACTGGCCTCCGCCGCCTCGTTGGCGGCTGGCGTCAGCAACTGCTGGCGGAACACGGCTTCGAGCGGTTGGTCCAGTTGGGGGTTGTCGAGCATCGAACGGAGCAGGTCCACGCCTTGCAACTGGTGCGCCAGCGCCGTGCGCGGCAGGCGCGCGAGGTTCAGCACAAGGCGGTCGTACAGCGTGCGCAGCGTCACCTGGGATGGGTCGCAAAGCATCGCCCAGTGCGCCTGCCCGCGGTCTTGCTGGAGCTTGCCCACGAGGTGCAGGGTCTTGAGCTTGCCGAGCAGGCTGGCCAGGTAGTCGGCCTCCATCCGCAGCTTGCGCCCCATGTCGAGTTCGCCCACGCTGCGCGGCACTTCGTCGCGGGCGCGGTAGAGCAGCAGCAGGATGCCCAGCGCATCGAAGAACTCGCTGCCGGCGAAGGTGCGGCGGCGCCAGTGGCCTTCCCGGATCACGGGCAGGTTGGCGGCGATGGTCGCCCCGAGCAGCGTGACCAGCCAGCTCACGTACATCCACAGCAGGAACAGCGGCAGGACCGCGAAGGTGCCGTAGACCGCCGTGTAGGTCGGAATATGGGTGATGAAGTAGCCGAACACGCGCTTGGCCACCTCGAAGGCCACGGCGGCCACCACACCGGCCACGATGGCATCGCGCCAGTCCACATAGGCGTACGGCACGGCCATATAGAGGAAGGCGAAGGCCAGCGCCGAGAGCATCACCGGCACGGTGCTGACCATCAGCCCCATGCCCATCGGCATGGAGCCGACGTAGCCCATCGACACCGAAATCAGGTAGGAGCTGACCGAGAGGCTGGCGCCGATCAGCACCGGGCCCAGCGTCAGCACGGCCCAGAACACCAGCACCCGTTGCGCCAGCGGCCGGCGCCGCTTGACGCGCCAGATAGCGTTCAGCGCATCCTCCACGGTCAGCATCGTCAGCACCGACGTCACCATCAGGCCAGCCAGGCCCAGCGCGGTCAGCCCGCGCGCGCTCTTGGAGAACTGGCCGAGGTAGCGCGAGACCGAATCGCTGACATTGCCGCCCGGAATCAGGTTCTGGAACAGGAAGGTCTCGATCTGGCCCCGGAAGTCCCGGAACACCGGAAACGCGGCCAGCAGCGCGAACGCCACGGTCAGCACCGGCACCACGGCCAGCACGGTGGTGAAGGTCAGGCTGGCGGACACCTGGGGCAGGCGGTCCTCGCCGGCGCGGCGCAAGGCGTAGCGCGCGAGCGCGCGCACCTTCTGCAAATTCCACTCCCTGCGCAGGCGGGCGATACGTGCGGCGGTCATGCGGGGGCTAGCTCCTGAGTCTTATAGCGGGGCACAACTATAATACGCGCATTGTTTCGCGGTGCCGGTCCGGGCCGCCCCCTCCCGATCCACGACTGAGCACCGACTCCGCGATACCTTGGCCGCCCTCCCCATCCTGGTCCTGTACTACAGCCGTCACGGCAGCACCCGCAAACTCGCCGACCTGATCGCCACCGGCATCGACAGCGTGCCCGGCGCTCATGCCCGGCTGCGCACCGTGCCGCCGGTGTCCACCGTCTGCGAGGCCACCGCGCCCGACATCCCGCCCGAAGGCGCCCCGTACGCCGAGCTGCGCGACCTCGAGGAATGCGCCGGGCTGGCACTGGGCAGCCCCACGCGGTTCGGCAATATGGCCGCGCCGATGAAATATTTCCTCGATGGCACCGTGGCCCAGTGGCTGTCCGGCGCACTGTCCGGCAAGCCCGCCTGTGTATTCACCGCCACCGGCAGCCTGCACGGCGGCCAGGAAACCACGTTGTTGTCGATGATGCTGCCGCTGTTCCACCATGGCATGCTGGTCATGGGCCTGCCCTATTCGGAGCCCGGCCTGATGACCACCACGGCCGGCGGCACCCCCTACGGCCCGAGCCACCATGCTTTTGTGGACAACCACGGCCCGGTCACCGACCAGGAAGCCGCGCTGGCCACGGCCATGGGCCGGCGGCTGGCCGAGACGGCGCTGAAGCTGGCCGGAGGGTCACGATGACCGCGCCGCGCAACGGCAGCCAGGGTGACGGCGACCTCCACAGCCCGGCGCTCTGGCGCGTCAGCGTAACCAGCCTGCTGGCGCTGGTGGCGCTGTGCATCGCCTGGGAGTGGTTCCTCGCCCCGCTGCGCCCCGGCGGCTCGTGGCTGATCCTCAAGTTCGTCTTCCTGCTCCCGGTGCTGCGCGGCGTGCTGGCGCGCAACCGGTACACGATGCAGTGGTCGTCGATGCTGATCCTGCTCTATTTCACCGAAGGCATCGTGCGCGCCACCAGCGACCGCGCGCCGTCGTCGCTGCTGGCCTGGGCCGAAGTCGCCCTGACGCTGGTGTTCTTCTTCAGCACCATCCTCTATCTGCGCCCGTACAAGCGTCGCGCGCGGGCACGGCAGCAAGCCATCCAGCCCCCCTCCCCCTCCCCCGACACCCGACCATGACCGCTCCGCACCTGGATTCGTTCCTCGACCTCTGCCGCGCCGCAGTCGGCCCGCAACACGTGCTTACCGAGGCCGCCGACAAGGCCCCTTATCTGACCGACTGGCGCCAGCGCTACACCGGCGACGCCGTGGCCGTGCTGCGCCCCGGCAGCACCGAGGAAGTGGCCGCGCTGGTCCACGCCTGCCACGCCCACAAGCTGGCCGTGGTGCCGCAGGGCGGCAACACCGGCCTGTGCGGCGGCGCCACGCCCGAGGCTGGCCCGGCGGCAGCCGCTGGCGTGGTGGTGCTGTCGCTGCAACGGATGAACCGGGTGCGCCATGTGGACCCGCTCAACAACACGATTACCGTCGAAGCCGGCGTGATCCTCCAGCAGTTGCAGGACGTGGCGCGCGAGCATGGCCGCCTGTTCCCGCTGAGCCTGGCGGCCGAGGGCAGCTGCACGATTGGGGGCAACCTGTCTACCAACGCGGGCGGCACGGCGGTGCTGCGCTACGGCAACACGCGCGAACTGTGCCTGGGGCTGGAGGTGGTAACGGCCAAGGGCGAAATCTGGGAGGGCCTGCGCGGCCTGCGCAAGGACAACACCGGCTACGACCTGCGCGACCTGTTTATCGGCGCTGAAGGCACGCTCGGCATCATCACGGCGGCGGTCATGAAGCTGTACCCGCTGCCCCGCGCGCGCGTGACGGCGCTGGCGGCTGTGCAGAGCCCGCGCGCCGCGCTGGCGCTGCTGGCCATCGCCCAGTCCCACGCCAGCGCCATGCTCACCGGCTTCGAGCTGATGTCCGCGATGTGCATGGACCTCGTGCGCAAGCACTACCCGCAACTGCGCTACCCCTTCACAGAGGCCCATCCGCAACTGGTGCTGCTGGAGCTGTCCGACAGCGAGGGCGAGGAACACGCCCGGGCGATCTTCGAGACGATGATGGAAGCGGCCTTCGAGGCCGGCGTGGTCACGGACGCCGTGGTGGCCGAGTCCGTGCAGCAGTCGCGCGATTTCTGGAACCTGCGCGAGCACATCCCGATGGCGCAGGTCGAGGAAGGCAAGAACATCAAGCACGACATTGCCGTGCCGGTCTCGCGCGTGGCGGACTTCATCGAGACCACGGACGCGCTGGTGCAGGACGCCTTCCCGGGCGCCCGCATGGTCACCTTCGGGCATCTGGGCGACGGCAACCTGCACTACAACGTGTCGCCGCCGGTGGGGGTGGATCACGAGCAGTTCCTGATCCATCAGGACGCCATCAACCTGATCGTCCACAACAGCGTGCAGTCGCACAATGGGTCGATCTCGGCCGAGCATGGCCTGGGCCAGCTCAAGCGCGAGGAGAACCGGCGCTACAAGAGCGAGGTGGAACTGGGGATGATGCGCGCCATCAAGCAGGCGCTGGACCCGCAGGGGCTAATGAATCCGGGGAAGGTGCTCTGACCGGCCCGCGTCTTCATCGTCATCGGAATCCTCTGGATCCTCTAACGAATCCAGATCGGGCAGCGCGCCGGGGGTCTCGAACAGCTCGTCGCACAGCGCGCGACCCTCGGCGGTCAGCTGGGCGGTGCCCCGGCCTGACTCGTCGATCTCGGCTTCAGCCAGGTCCGCCTCGGCCAGTTGCGTCAGCACGCGCCGCAGCACGCTCATCTGCACTGATGCGCGCTTGCTGAGGCGGGCCAGCGAGAGCGGCCCGCCACCGGGCTCCCGGGCCGCCTGCCACAGGGCAGCCAGGATGCCGGCCAGTACCGGATCGAGCGTGTCCTCATCGGCATCGGCGCCGTCGTTCCCGGTATCTTCTTCTTGGTTCATGCGCTTGTCTCCTTGTCTGGCGCCGCTTCTGCGAGCGACGTCACCAGTTTGCCCAGCGTCACCACGGCCGCTTCCACCTCGGCCGACCATGCGCTGCTGTAGTTTAGGCGGATGTAATGCGTGTACGTGGGCACGGGCGAGAAGATGTGCCCCGGCGCCACGGTAATCCGCCGCTCCAGTGCCGCGTGGTACAGCGCCATGGCGTCCACGCCCTCGGGCAACTCCACCCAGAGCACATAGCCGCCGGCCGGCCGCGACACCCGCGTGCCGGCCGGGAAGAAGCGCCGCACCGCCGCCGCCATGATATTGGCCTGCTGCGCATAGGTCTTGCGCACGCGCCGCAGGTGGTAGTCGTAGCCGTCGTTCTTCAGGAATTCGGCGATGGCTAGCTGGGGAATCGCCGGCGTGGTCAGCGTGTTCAGGAACTTGAGCCGCTCCACCTGATCCCGGTAGCGCCCCGGCAGCGCCCAGCCGATGCGGTAGGCGTTGGTCAGCGTCTTGGAGAACGACGAGCAGTGCAGCACGATGCCGGCCTTGTCGTAGGTCTTCAGCGAGGTGGGATGCGCATCGCCGTAATACAGCTCGCCATAGACATCGTTCTCGATGACCGGAATGTCGCGCTCGGTTAGCAATTTGACGAGTGCCTGCTTGCGTTCGTCCGACATCTGGAAGCCGAGCGGATTCTGGAAATTCGGCATGACCATGCAGGCAGCCACGGGCCGCTCGTCGAACAGGCGGGCCAGCGCCTGCACGTCGATGCCTTCCACGGGGTCCGTCGCGACCTCCACGGCGCGCATGCCCAGCCGTTCGATGGCATGCAGCATCGCATAGTAAGTCGGCGATTCCACGGCGATGGTGTCGCCCGGCTTGGCCACCGCCTGCAGGCACAGGTTGATGGCCTCGGTGGCGCCAATCGTCACGATCACCTCGTTCGGGTCCACCGCCTGGCCGTTTTCCAGGTAGCGCCGCGTGATCTGGCGGATCAACTGGGGCGAGCCGGGCGGCAGGTCGTCCAGCAGGCTCCACGACTCGTAGCGCTTGCCGATGGCGTTGGCGTACTGGATGATCCGCTGCCACGGGAACAGCTTGGCGTCGGGATAGGGGGAGCCGAGCGGGATGGCGTCATCGGCGCGGATCGAGCGCAGCGTGGACAGCACCAGCGCGCTCACGTCCACCGGCGACGGGCGGGCCGCCGGGCGGGTCGGCTGGAGGTCGATGGCCGGCTCGCCGGGCCGGGCGCGCACGAAGTAGCCGGACTGCGGCCGGCTCTCCAGCATGCCGCGCGACTCCAGCAGCAGATAGGCCCGGATGACCGTGGTAATGCTCAGGCGATGATGCTGGGCGGCCTGCCGGACCGACGGAATCTTCTCGCCGGGCAGCAGCACGCCTTGCTGCACCAGCGCCTCGATCTCGGCCGCGAGCTTTTCATACAGGGTCACACCGCCAACCTTTCGCCACGTCAGGGTTCATCGGAACGCTGGCGGGGGTGGGGCTGCCCTATTCGGTCACCTGGGCCGCCGCTGCCAGCGGCTCAGATCGTAATACGGATTGGGATTGTCCGGGCGGCGACGTGTACTCGACGAAGCCGTCCTGCCGGCAAAAGCTCAGCAGCCGCAGCCCGGCCTGCTCGGCGATGCGGATGGCGAGCGAGGTGGGCGCCGAGATCGTCGCCAGCATCTGGATATGCATGCGCGCGGCCTTGCGCACCAGCTCGTAGCTGGCGCGGCTGGACAGGAACACGAAGCCCTCGTCCATCACCACGCGGCGCCGGGCCAGGTGGCCGATCAGCTTGTCCATGGCGTTGTGCCGCCCCACATCCTCGAAAGCGTGGAGCACCTCGCCATCGGGCCCGCACCAGGCGGCGGCATGCACGCCGCCGGTGGTGCGCATCAGCATCTGGTGGGCCGGCAGGCCGGCGGCGGCGCGCTGGATCACCTCGCGCGACGGCACGATGCGGTGGCGCGGTACCGGCATCGGCACGGGCTGGAGGTCAAGCAGTTGCAGGCTTTCCACGCCACACACGCCACAGCCAGTGCGGCCGGCCAGCGAGCGGCGGCGGTCCTTCAGCGCCATGAACGCGCGCTGGCTGATTTCGATGCGGACCTCGATGCCGCTTATGCCATCCAGGTCATCGGTCCCGCAAGCCGGCTGCACCTCGACATCGTAGATCTCCTTGATGCTGTCCACGATGCCTTCGGTCAGCGAGAAGCCGACCGCGAACACTTCCAGGTCCAGCGGCGTGGCCATCATCACGGCATGCGAGATGCCGTTGTAGACCAGCGCCACCGGCACTTCCTCGGCCACATAGTCCAGGTCGACCGTGCGGGCGTCGCCCTTGTGACGGGCGACCTGCCGCTGGGCGTAGCCCAGTTCCCCTTCGCTCATGCCGCCGCTTGCGCCGACGTTTGCACCGAGGCGGCCCGGGCCAGCAGCACCGGGATCGACTTCGACGTCGGCGTGCCCGAGCGGTCGCCGATACTTTCCAGCGGCACCAGCGGATTGGTTTCCGGGTAGTAAGCGCCCAGGCAGCCGGTCGGGATGTCGTAGTCCACCAGCAGGAAGTCCTTGGCATGACGCGTCACGCCGTCCTCCCAGACACTGGTGATATCCACGCGCTCGCCCTCGGCAAACCCCAGCCGCGCGCGGTCCGCCGCGTTGATGAACACCACCCGGCGCAGGCCGAACACGCCGCGATAGCGGTCATCCAGCCCGTAGATCGTGGTGTTGTACTGGTCGTGCGAGCGGGTGGTCATCATCACCAGCAGGTCGTCGCCGTAGCGGGCGCGAGCGCGCTGGATCGGGGTGTCCTTGTCGATCGCATGGACCAGGAACTGGGCCTTGCCGGACGCGGTGCGCCACACGCGGTTGCGCGAGGCCGGCGTCAGGTGGAAGCCACCCGGCTGCGCCACGCGTTCGTTATAGCGCTCGAAGCCCGGGATGACCTTTTCGATGGCATCGCGGATGCGCGCGTAGTCCTGCGCGTACCAGAGCCAGTCCACCTTCTCCGAACCCAGCGTGGCGGCGGCCATGCCGGCCACGATGGCAGTCTCGGACAGCAGCTCCGGCGAGGCCGGCTTGTTCATGCCGTAGGAGATATGGACCATGCACACCGAATCCTCGACGGTCACGCCCTGCGCCACGCCGTTCTGGAGGTCGATCTCGGTGCGGCCGATGGTCGGCAGCAGCAGCGCGTCCTTGCCGATCACGAGGTGGCTGCGGTTCAGCTTGGTCGCGATGTTCACGGTCAGGTCGCACTGGCGCAGCGCTTCCCAGGTGCGCGGGGTGTCCGGCGTGGCGATCGAGAAATTGCCGCCCAGGCCGATGAACACCTTGACCTTGCCGGCCAGCATCGCGTTGATGGCGGCCACCACGTCCTGGCCGTGCGCGCGCGGCGGCTCGAAGTCGAACGCGGCGCCCAGGCGATCCAGGAAGGCGTCGTCCGGCTGTTCCTCGATACCCATCGTGCGGTCGCCCTGCACGTTCGAATGCCCGCGCACCGGCATCAGCCCGGCGCCGGGGCGGCCGATATTGCCGCGCAGCATCATCACGTTGGACAGCAACTGGATCGTGCTGACCGAATTCTTGTGCTGCGTAATGCCCATGCCCCAGCAAGCGATGGTGCGCTCGCTCTTGACGTAGACGTCCGCCAGCGCGTCGATGTCCTCACGCGTGACGCCCGATTCGGCCACGATGTCGGCCCACGATTCGGCGCGCAGGTCGGCCGCGAAGGCCTCGAAGCCGGCCGTGTGCTCGGCCAGGAAGTCCACGTCCACCACGCGCTTGCTGCCCGTGGCGATGGCTTCGTCATCGAGTTCGATCACGCGCTTGCCGAGGCCCTTGATCAGCGCGAAGTCGCCGGCCAGCTTGGGGCGGACGAACATCGACGCAATCTTGGTGCTCTGCCCCGTCACCATCTCGGAGACGTGCTGCGGGCTCGTAAAACGCTGAAGTCCGCGCTCCTTGAGCGGGTTGATCGACACGATGGCCGCGCCCCGCTTGGCGCAGTCGCGCAGCTCGTTCAGCATGCGCGGGTGGTTCGTCGCCGGATTCTGTCCAAAGACGAGGACGGCGTCGGTGAGCTGGAAGTCGTCGAGCAGCACCGTGGCCTTGCCCACGCCCACCGTTACCGGCAGGCCACGGCTGGTGGCCTCGTGGCACATGTTCGAGCAATCGGGGAAGTTGTTGGTGCCGACCATCCGCACGAACAACTGGAACAGGAACGCGGCCTCGTTGCTGGCGCGGCCCGAGGTGTAGAACGTGGCGGCGTCGGGGTTGTCCAGCCTGTTCAGATGCTGGGCGACCAGCGCGAACGCGTCCTGCCAGGCCACCGGCTGGTATTTGTCGGTGGCGGCGTCGTAGACCATCGGGTGGGTCAGGCGGCCGTGCTGTTCGAGTTCGAAGTCGGACTGGGCCATCAGCGCCGTCACAGTGTGATCGGCAAAGAACTCGGGCGTGACGCGCTTGCTGGTGGCCTCGGCGGCCACGGCCTTGACGCCGTTTTCGCAGAATTCGAAGGTCGAGGCATGCTGGCGGTCAGGCCAGGCGCAGCCGGGACAGTCAAAGCCGTCCGGCTGGTTCTGCTTGAACAGGGTCTTGTACTTGCCGCCGCCAACCTTCTCCTTGATCAGGTTGACTGCGACTTGCTTCAGGGCGCCCCAGCCGGCGGCCGGGTGCGTGTAGGGGGCAACATGCCCCTTCTCTGGGGTAGGGGTACTCATCGGGGGGCGACTCGCAATCAAGTGCTCGGAGCGCGGCCCGGTTATCCGTGATGTCGGCGCATCCGCAGCGATTGATGCAGACTAGGCGCGATTGATGAGTGGAGGGACGTACAGAACACCTGCGGGCGGAAGAGTACAGTTTGCATCATCGCGGTGCAACAATCGAAAACTGTACTTAGGTGTGAGCGGACGCTAACCCGCTATGTGTTGACTGGCATGCCTCGCCCTAATCCGGCTGTTGCGGGGTGGCGCTGATGATGTCTTCCAATTGTGCGCTCATCGGGATGTTCAGCCGCTCCCCGGTGGGCAGCCGGCTCAGGAACCACTGCTTGTAGAGCCGCTCCAGTTCGCCCGTGGTGATCAGGTCGCGCACGGCCCGGTCCACCACGGCCGCGAACTGCGGATCGCCCTTGCGCAGCATGACCCCGTAGGGGTCGTAGGACAGGAAATCGCGCGTCACATCGAACTGCTTGCCCGCGCCGGACTTGGCCAGGAAGCCGTAGAGCAGTACGTCGTCGCCGGCATAGGCATCGGCGCCGCCGTGGCGCAGTACCTCGAAGGCATCGGCATGGTCGCGCGCCCGGATCACCTTGAGGTTCAGCGCGAAGCGCGTGGAAAGCTTCTCCAGCGCATCGGCATTGGTCGTGCCCGCCGTGGCCACCACGGTCTTGCCCTTGAGGTCGCGGAAGGTCTTGATCGGCGAGCCGCGCGGCACCATCAGCTTGGTCCCGGCGATAAAGATCACCGGCGAGAACGCCACCATCTTCAGCCGCTCGGCGTTGCGCGTGGTGGAGCCGCATTCGAGATCGACCTTGCCCGAAGTGACCGCGTCGAAGCGGTTTTCCGAAGTCACCGGCACCCACTGGATGGCGAGGTCGCGCCCCACCTCTGCCGCCGCGGTCTGGACGATGGCCGTGCAGACATCGATGGAATAGCCGATCGGGCGCTGCGCCTGGTTCAGGTAGGAGAACGGCAGCGACGATTCCCGGTAGCCGATGATCAGGCTGCCGGTGTCCTTGGCCTTGCGCAGCGTGCCGCTCAGCTCGCCGGTGTCCTGCGCGACGGCAGCGCCGAGACAGGCGAGCCAGCACACGGCCGCCGCCGCCGCGCCGGCCAGCCACCGGGGCGCACCACCGGATCGAAAATGAAGACGGGGGATGGACATGGCATCAGGCCTGTGCGGTCCCCGGCTTGTGCAGCGGCGGCCCGCCGCCTGGGTCCACGCCGCCCTCGCTGCCCTCGCCCCGATCCCCGAGCGTGGATTCGCTCGACAACTGCCCTTCCCACTTCGCCACCACGGCCGAGGCAATCGAGTTGCCCACGGCATTGGTAGCCGAGCGGCCCATGTCGAGGAACTGGTCCACGCCCATGATCAGCAACAACCCCGCCTCGGGGATGTTGAACTGGTTCAGCGTGGCGGCAATCACCACGAGTGACGCACGCGGCACCCCCGCCATGCCCTTCGAGGTCAGCATCAGCAACAGCAGCATCGTGATCTGGGTGGCCAGCGGCAGGTGGATGTCGTACGCCTGGGCAATGAACAGCACGGCGAACGTGCAGTACATCATCGACCCGTCCAGGTTGAAGGAGTACCCCAGCGGCAACACGAAGCTGGAAATCTTGCGATTGACGCCGAAGCGGTCCAGCGCGTCGAGCATCTTCGGATACGCCGCCTCCGAACTCGCCGTCGAGAAGGAAATCAGGAACGGCTCCCGGATCAGCCGGATCAGGGTGACGATGCGCCTGCCCAGGAACACCCAGCCGGCCAGCGCCAGCAGCGCCCACAGCACGAACAGCGACAGGTAGAAGCTGCCCATGAACTTGGCGAAGGTCAGCAGGATGCCCAGCCCCTGCGTGGTCACCGTCGAGGCAATCGCCGCGAACACGGCCAGCGGCGCCATCCACATCACGGCGCCGGTGATCTTCAGCATCACCTGGGCCAGGTCTTCGATCACCCCGGCCATGCGCGCGCCGCGCTCGCCCAGTGCCGCCAGCGCCGTGCCGAAGAAAATCGAGAACACCACGATCTGCAGGATCTCGTTGTTGGCCATCGCCTCGGCGACGGATTTCGGCACCAGATGCGCGATGAAATCCTTGAGCGTGAAGGCGTTGGTCTTGAGGTTGGTGGCGGCGCCCACGTCGGGCAGCGGCAGGCCGATGTTGATGCCGGGCTGGAGCACCGTGGCCATGATCAGGCCCAGCGTCAGCGACACCAGCGAGGCCGTGATGAACCACGCCAGCGCCTTCACGCCCACCCGGCCCACGGTGCTGGCGTCCCCCATATGGGCGATGCCCATGACCAGCGTGGAGAAGACCAGCGGCGCGATGATCATCTTGATCAGCCGCAGGAAGACATCGGTGATGACGGAGATGTAGCCGGCCACGTCCTTGGCCAGCTTGGGGTCGGGGAAGGCCGTGTGGCACGCGTAGCCGACCACGCCGCCCAGGATCATCGCAATGACGATATAGGTCGTGATACTGGACTTCTTGCTCATGACGACTCCTTGGGCTGCCGCATCGAACAGGTCCTGCGCCGGGGCCGGCACTTAACGATAGGACGCGGATGCGAAATGCCCAAATACGAAGTCACGCGGATGGTGCATGTGGACCGGACAGCACCCGGCTACCGGGTGTCAGGAACCGGTCGCTGCCCCATCCAGACGTCGAGATAGCGCGCCATCAGCGCGCGATCGAGCCGGGGAAAGGCCAGCCCGCCGGCCACCGCCAGGGCGCGAGCCGTATGCGTGGCGTCGTAGCGCGGCATGCCCTCGTAGACTTCCCAGCGGGTGAGCCGGCCGTAGACCGGTTCCGTCAGCAGCGGCAGCAGCGGCCGCAGCGGATTGCCTGCCAGATCGGCCGAGTCTGCCAGCCGTTGCAGCCAGTCGGCATACGGCAGTGACTGCAGCGGATAGCCGCAGGCGCGCAGCATGCCGAAGAACGCGAGCAGGTCGGGCTGGTCGGCCTCGCGCGGCGGCACCAGATGGTAGGCACGGCCAAGGTTGCTGCCGTCGGCGGCGATACGCAGCAGCGCGGCGCTGACATAGTCGACCGGAACGATTTCCTTGCGCTGGTGCGGCAGGTGCGGATACGCCCCGATCGCGATGCAGCCCCGCACCAGCCGCGCGACGAAATCATTCCGATTGCCCGCCCCGCTGGCGCTGTCGCCCAGAATGAAGCCGGGGCGATACACCGCCGCCGGCACGCCCCGCCGGATCGCGGCGGTGACCAGCTGATCAGCCACCCATTGGCTGGCGGCATAGCCCATGTCGAACATCAGCCCCGGCAGGTGTCGGGCGAGATCGTCATCCTCGTACAGCGTCTTGGTGGGGGCCAGTAGCCCGGCCGGGCCGAACGCCGCGATGCTGGACACGTAGTGGAGCGCCTTGGCGCGCCCGCTGGCGACGAAGCGCAGCACGTGCAACGTACCCGCGACGTTGGCGGCGCGATGCAGGCTGCAAATGGCCTGGGCGTTGAGCGCTTCGCCGCCGACCAGCAGCGTACGCAGCGTGGCGAACGCATCGGGGCACGCGTGCACGGTATGGTTGAACAGCGCGCTGGTGATGAACATCGTCGTCACGCCTTGCGCGCGCAGGCTATGCCGGAAAGTGGCGGGGTCGATACAGGTCTGCCGGGGCAGGAACACCACGGTGCCCCCGTTCAGCAGCGCCCCCCAGGTCTCGAACAGGGCGGCGTCGAAGGTGGGATTCGCGATGGCCGCGATCCGGTCGTCGGCATTCAGCGATACATAGCGCGGTTGCCAGGCCAGCCGCACAATGCCACGCGCCAGGATCTCCACGCCCTTCGGCTGGCCGGTGGTGCCCGAGGTGTAGAGGACATGGGTCCGATGCGCGAGACCCGCTGCCGGCATGGCGATGCTGCCGGCGGCCTCGGCCCCCGGCGTCAGGTAATCGGCCGGGCAATCGGCCAGGCAATCGGCCACCGCGCCCAGGCGGGCGCGATCGCCGGCCGTCGACACGGCGATCCGCACGTCGAGGTCGTCCAGCATCAGCCGAATCCGTGCGTCGGGCGCATCGGGATCCAGCGGCAGGCAACTCCCGCCCGCGCGGATCACGGCAAGCTGGCAGATGGTCTGGTCGATGCCGGCGGGCAGGAGGATGCCGACCGGCGTCTCCGCCCTCACGCCCCGGCTGGCGAGCGTACGGGCAACGCTGTCGACCCGGGCATCGAGCGCGGCATAGGACACGTGCCGCCCGCCGTAGACCAGCGCGATGGCGTCAGGCCGCTGCCTGACCCGACGGCGGAACCATGCGTCCAGGCCACTTACCTCGGCAGATGCATCCATCTTCGCCCCCTGGCAATTCAGGCCAGCGAGTATAGATCCGCTTCGGCTGCATGATCGCGACCTCTGCGGTGTCAGTCACGCCGCAGTCATGCACGGCGCAGCGGCTGACAAGGAGAAGAATCAGTGCACCCGGGTCGGTGTGGCGGATGGCGCCGGCACCTCGCGCGGCGCGGCGTGCTTGAGCGATCCGTAGCGGTTGGCGTAGAGCCAGGTAAATTCCGCCCCCAGCAGGAAGATCTGCGCGGAGTAGTAGACCCACATCAGCAGCACCACGAGCGAGCCGGCCGCGCCATAGCCGGACGCCACGCCGCTCTTGCCGATGTAGAGACCGATCAGGAACTTGCCGATGCTGAACAGCACGGCGGTGACGGTGGCGCCGAGCCAGACGTCCGGCCAGCGCACGGCGGCGTGGGGCATGATCTTGTAGATCATGGCGAAGACGACGGTCACCAGCACCACGCTGACGAGCAAGTCGAGCGCATGGCCGAGCAGTTCGCCCTCGAACAGCGGCCCCCACACCCGCCCGAGCGCGGCGAGCCCGGCGCTGGCCAGCAGCGAGACGATCAGCAGGAAGCCAATGCCAAGCACCATCCCGAATGACAGCAGCCGCGAGCGCAGCAGTTCGAGAATGCCGGACGCCTTCCTCCGCTCCGGCACCTGCCAGATGCGGTCCAGCGCGCTCTGGAGTTCGGCGAACACCGTGGTGGCGCCAATCGCCAGCGTCACCGTGCCGACCAGTGCGGTCAGCGTGCTGAGACCGGGGTCGCTCAGCGCGAGGAGCATGTTCTCGATGGCTTCCGCGCCCTCCGCACCGATCAGCCCGGAGAATTCGCTCATCACCGCCCCGCGCGCCGCCTCGGCCCCGAAGACCATGCCGGCCACCGAGATCACGATCAGCAGCAGCGGCGCGATCGAAAACACCGTGTAGTAGGCCAGCGCGGCGCCCATGCTGGGCGCGTAGTCGTCCATCCACGCGGTCACGCTGTCGCGCATCAGGCCGTAGGCTTGATGGAGGGAGATAGGTCTCCAGCGCATCGCTGCCCCAGGTTTGTCGATTTACTTCTTCGGCTGGTCGTGTCCCACCGGCACCGGCCCCTTGCCCGGCACGTTCTTCACGAGGTCGGACGTGGCCCAGTCGCTGCCGTGGTCGCGCGGCTTTTTCAGGTCGCGGTTGTCTTCGCCATAGTGCGGCGGCCCCGAGGCGGGGTCGCGCGGCGTGCCATCGGGCCAGACGCCGCCGTCGCTGCGGCGGTGGACACTGTGCGCATCGCCGTGTTCAGTGGGCTTGCCGGCGGGCTTTCCATCCTCTGGTTTGGTCATTTCGCGTCTCCGGTCATGACATAGCGGAATCAAGAGAAGCGAATTTCATACCCGGCGGCGGCGCACGGCCCAGCCGGGCGGGACGGGCCCGGTGGCGCCCGCCAACCGGCAAAAACTACACACCCGCCCGCGCGCCGCCTATATTGGGATGTATCCAATCCATCACAGGAGACCTCGATGCGCTTCCCTTCGCGCTGGTGCCAAGCCGATCTGCCACGTGTCGCCGCCACCGCCGCCATGCTGCTCGCGCTGGCGGCGTCCGGAGTGGGACTGAGCGGATGCTCGACCGCGCCCGCGGACCCGGCCGCCAACTCGGCGACCCCCTCCGCCCAGCAGACGGACGCCCTGCCCTCCTGGCGCGACGGCCCCGCGAAGCAAGCCATCGTCAAATTCGTCACCGACGTGACCCGCCAGGGCTCGCCTAACTTCGTGCCGACCGAGCAGCGCGTGGCGGCCTTCGACAATGACGGCACGCTGTGGAGCGAGCAGCCGCTCTACTTCCAGTTCTTCTTCCTGCTCGATCAGGTCAAGGCCGCCGCGCCGCAGCATCCGGAATGGCGCAACAACCCCGCCTTCAAGGCCCTGATGGCCAACGACATGGCCAAGGTGATCGCCAACGAGAAGCAGTTGTTGCAGTTGATTGCCGTCGCCAACAGCGGCATGAATGTGGATGACTACGACAAGACCATCCGCGCGTGGATCGCCAGCGCGCGCCATCCGAAGTTCAACCGGCCCTACACCGATCTGGTCTACCAGCCGCAGCTGGAACTGCTGTCCTACCTGCGCGCGAACGGGTTCAAGACCTATATCGTGTCCGGCGGGACCATCGAGTTCATGCGGCCGTGGGTGGAGCAGGCGTACGGGATTCCGCCCGAGCAGGTGGTGGGCTCATCGCAGGCGGTGCACTATGGCACGTTGAACGGCAAGCCGGCGCTGGTGCGTGACCCGAAGATCGAGTTCATCAACGATGGCCCGGGCAAGCCGGTTGGCATCTATCGCCATATTGGCCGCCGGCCGATCCTGGCCGTGGGCAACTCGGATGGCGACTTCCACATGCTGGAATACACCACCACTGGCGACGGCCCGCGCCTGGCCGTGCTCGTCCATCACGACGATGCCGAGCGGGAATTCGCCTACGACCGCGCGTCAAAGATCGGCAAGCTGGACAAGGCGCTGGACGCCGCGCAGGCGCGCAACTGGACCGTCATCAGCATGAAGCAAGACTGGCAGGTGGTGTACCCGAAGCGATAACCTTCCCGCCCGCTACGGCATGATCCCGATGTAGCGCCCGCGCGGGCGGATCACCTGCCCCACCCCCAGCTGCTCCAGACTGTGCGCCAGCAGGCCGATGCTGCGCGCCGTGGCGAACATGGCGAACGCGGCGTCGTCCGGCAGGCGGTAGTGGATGGACAGCGCCGCCAGCGCCACGTCGATATTGGGCTGCAGGCCGGTCAGCCGGGTGGCTTTCTCGATAAAGCGCGTGATCACGTCGGGCGGATCGAACAGGGCCAGCAGCGCCATCGCGCGCGGATCGCCATCGGGATAGAGATGATGGCCGAACCCGGCCAGCGGCAACCCGGTGGACAGGTAGTGGGCAATCACCTGATCCTCGCCCAGCCGCTCCACCTCATTGAACAGCGCCTTGACGCGGCCGGACGCATCGCCGTGCAACGGCCCGGACAGCGTGGTCAGCCCGGCCAGCAGGCAGGCCGGCAGCGAGGCGCCCGTGGATGCCGCGATACGCGTGGCGAAGGCCGAGCTGGTCAGCTCATGGTCCACCAGCAGCACCATCGCGGTCCGCAGCAGATCCGCCACCTTCGGCGATTGCTGCCACCCCTGCGCAAAGCGGAGGTGCAAGGGCTGCTGCCCCGCCTGCGCGCCGAAGGCATTGGCCAGCTGGCCCACCAACTCCTGCGCTTCCAGATGCAACACCCGCGTCATGCGCCCATGCGTGGAATGGCCCGTGGCCGCCAGCGTGGCCAGCGTATGGAAGGCCGCCACGCGCCCGGGCTCGGCGACGCCGGCCATCGATGAGAAGTCGACGACCTGCTCGGCGTCCCACAGCAGGTGCGCCACCTCTTCCAGCGTGGCGGATCCGGCCAGCGTCACGGCGTCCTGCCCCCGGTAGTACAGCCGCTCGCGCACGAAGGTCGAGAGCGCGGTGGGGATGCTCGGCTCCGCGCCGAACAGCGTGTTGGTGGCCAGCGTCTCGTGCTTGCGCCCGGCCTGCTTGCGCCTGGCGAGGCCGGCCACATCCTCGGCCCGATAGAGGCTGCGCCGTGTGTCGGCGGGATCGGACATGACCTCCAGCTTGCCCCGGCTGACATAGGCATAGAGCGTTTGCGGCCGCACGCCAAGTCGGCTGCACGCCTCATCCATCGATATCCAGGTTCCCATGTTGACGCTTCCCGTGCGAATTTATATTGATTTTATATATCAATCTTGCCTCGTGAATCAACTATTACATACCATGCATCCATCATCAACACCCAAAGCCTCACGCACATGAAGCCGCAAATCCTCCAGCTGAACCCGATCCTGATCCCGGCGGCCAATGACGAACTGGCCAGCCGCTACGTGGTGCACAAGTACTTCGAGATTGCCGACCAGGCGGGCTGGCTGCGCGAGCACGCCGCATCCATCCAGGCGGTGATCACCGGCGGGCACACCGGGATTTCGCGGGCGATGCTGGAGCAGTTGCCGGCCCTGAAGGTGGTCGCCATCAATGGCGTGGGCACCGATGCGGTGGACCTGGCCTACTGCCGCGAACGCGGTCTTGCGGTGACCGCCACGCTGGGCGCGCTGACCGAAGACGTGGCCGATCTGGCCATCGGCCTGCTGATTGCCGCCTGCCGCAATATCTGCGCGGGCGACCGCTTCGTGCGGGACGGCCAGTGGGAACTGCATCCGCAGCCCAGCGCCATCCCGCTGGCGCGCCGCTTCAGCGGCATGCGCGTGGGCATCGTCGGCATGGGCCGCGTCGGCCGCGCCGTGGCCACGCGGGCGGCGGCCTTCGGCTGCCCCATCCGCTACACCGACCTGCGCGCGATGGACGACGTGCCGCACACCTTCGTGGCGGACCTGCTGGATCTGGCCCGCGAGAGCGATGCGCTGGTGCTGTGCGCCGCCGCCGACAAGGCCGAGGGCATCATCAATGCCGCCGTGCTGGAAGCGCTCGGCCCGCAGGGCTACCTCATCAACGTGGCGCGCGGCCGGCTGGTCAATGAAACGGATCTGGCCGATGCCATCGCCGCCGGGCGTATCGCGGGCGCGGGCCTCGATGTGTTCGTCGACGAACCGCGCGTGCCGCTGGCGCTGCGCCAGTCGGACCGCACCACGCTGCAGGCCCACCGCGCCAGCGCCACCTGGGAGACGCGCGGCGCCATGGTGCAGATGGTGCTGGACAGCGTGGCGCAAGGCCTGGCGGGCGAGCGTCCCGCCATGAGCCTGACCACCTGAGCGATCACGATGGATTTCGTCTTCCCACCTGCCCCGCCGGTCTCGCTGCCTGTCTCGGGTGACACGGCGCGGTTTCCCATCGCCCGGGTCTTCTGCATCGGCCGCAACTATCGATGGGACCCGGCGGAGCCGGCGCCCACCGAGATGCCCGCCTGGTTCATGAAGCCGGCGACCGCCGTGGGGCCGGCCCGGGGCGAGCTGCCTTATCCGCCGGAGACGACCGAGTACTGCCACGAGGTGGAACTGGTCGTGGCCATCGGCCGGGGCGGGCGTGACATCGACCCGGCGCAGGCCGAGGCGCAGCACATCTGGGGCTATGCCGTCGGGCTCGACCTGACCCGGCGCGACTTGCAGCAGCAAGCCAAGCGCGTCGGCGGCCCCTGGGAGCCCGCCAAGGCCTTCGACCACTCGGCGCCGTGCAGCGCCCTCGTGCCCGCCGCGACTTGCGGCCATCCGCGCGAAGGGACGATCCAGCTCGCCGTGAACGGTGTCGAGCGGCAGCGCGCGGACCTCTCCGGCCTGCTCTGGTCGGTGCCGGAACTGGTGGCGATGCTGTCCCGATCCGTGGCGCTGATGCCGGGCGACCTGATCTTCACCGGTACGCCGGTCGGCGTCGGGCCCTTGCAGCCCGGCGATGTCATCCAGGCCAGCGTGGCAGGCATCGGCGAGCTAGCGCTGACCGTCGCCCGCTGAAGGCCATCCGCCACCATATATATATAGGAGACCCCCTTGAACGCACCCCGCAAGATCGCCCTCGTCACCGGCGCCGGCAGCGGCGTAGGCCGCCTGACGGCCATCGCCCTGCTCAATGACGGCTGGACCGTCGTGCTGGCCGGCCGGCGTGCCGAGCCGCTGCAGGCGCTGGCCGCCGAGGCCGCCGAACGCGGCCAGCCCGCCATGGCCGCGCCCACCGACGTGACCGACCCGGCAAGCGTGCAGGCCCTGTTCGACACCATCGAGCGCGAGTTCGGCCGGCTGGACCTGCTGTTCAACAACGCCGGCGTCAACGCCCCGGCCGTGCCGATGGACGAGCTGCCGCTGGACAAGTGGTTCAACGTGATCAACACCAACGTCACGGGCGTCTTCCTGTGCGCGCGGGCCGCCTTCGGCCTGATGCGCCGGCAGTCCCCGCAGGGCGGGCGCATCATCAACAATGGCTCGATCTCCGCGCACACGCCGCGCCCGTTCACGGCGCCGTACACGGCCAGCAAGCATGCCGTCACCGGGCTGACAAAGGCGCTGGCGCTGGACGGCCGCGCCTACCACATCGTGGCCAGCCAGATCGACATCGGCAACGCCCTGACCGAACTGTCCGAACGCATGACGCGCGGCGTGCTGCAGGCCAACGGCACCACCGCGCCGGAGCCGATGATGGATGCCACCCACGTCGCCAATGCCGTGCGCCACATGGCCTCGCTGCCGCTTGAGGCCAACGTCCTGACCATGACCGTCATGGCCAGCGCGATGCCCTTCGTCGGGCGCGGCTGACATCACAGAGTTAACAAGAGTTGACCAGAAATCGAACGGAGACAACGATGCAATTCACCCCTTTCATCAAGACCCTTGGCCTGTCCGCTGCGCTGTCCACCACGCTGATCGTGGCGCCGGGGATGGCCTCGGCGCAGCCCAACTACCCGAGCCGCCCGGTCACCATCATCGTCCCGGCCCCGGCCGGCGGCGGCATCGACCTGATCGCGCGGGTCGTGGGCGAGAAGCTCTCGGTCAAGTTCGGCCAGCCGTTCATCGTCGAGAACCGCCCGGGCGCCTCCAACAACCTCGGCACGGCGGTGCTGGCCAACGCCAAGCCGGACGGCTACACCATCGGCATCGTGGGCGGCAGCCACAACATCAACAAGTTCCTGTTCAAGAACCTCGGCTGGGACCCGCAGAAGAGCTTCGAGCCCATCGTCTACACCCACGAGATTCCGCTGGTGTTCGCGATCTACCCGAAGCTGCCGGTCAAGACCATGCCTGAACTGGTGACGTGGATGAAGGCCAACCCGGGCGAAGCCAAGGTGGCCACGTCCGGCCGTGGCAGCGCGCAGGAGATGGCCGCCGAGATGTTCCGCATGGTCAGCGGCGCGCCGGTGCTGCTGGTGCCCTACAAGGGCTCGTCCGCCGCCCACCCCGATCTGGTGGCCGGCCGCACGGCGCTCTATATCGACACCATCAGCGCCATCCAGGAGCAGGTGAAGGCGGGCAACGTGCGCGCCGTGGCGGTCTCCACCCGGAATCGCTCCAAGACCCTGCCCAATGTGCCGACGGCCGAGGAACAGGGGCTCAAGGGCTACGACGCCAACACCAACGGCGGCTTCCTGGCCCCGGCCGGCACGCCGAAGGAGATCGTCGCCAAGCTCAACACCGAGATCAACGCGGCGCTGAAGCTGCCCGAGGTGCGCGCCAAGCTGGAAGCGGCGGGTATCGAGGTGCAGGGCGGCACGCCGCAGGCCTACGCAGCGGTGATCCAGTCCGACCTGACGAAGTGGGGCAAGGTCGTGAAGCAGGCCGGGATCGAGGCGGAATAACCGGCCCAGCCAGCGACCTTCGACCAGCGCCCCTCTGATTAGCAGGATGGTGAGGCGCCCCGGATCCTTGTTACCGTTTGCTCCCGCCGCCAGCTACGTCTGGCGTCGACAAGACAAACGAACAATGGGAAGAAGGGGTTAGTCATGCTGAAGTGGAAATATCTGATGGGCGCGCTGGTCGTGGGGGCTGCCCTGGCCGGCTGCGGGGGCAGCGACGGGCAGGCGCCCGTGCAAACAGAGACGCCGGCGGCTCCCGCCGAGCCGCCGGCGCCAGTACCGGTCAAGTACTCGGGCACGCTGTCCTTCGGCGACACCATCGCCCTCACCGTGGACGCCCCGTCGCGCGGCAAGCTCACCCTCAGCTTTATCGATTCGGCCTTCGGCCTGCGCGGCACGGTCATCGGCAACTACACGAACACGGACGGCAATTTCACCGTGAGCGGCCTCGTGGCCGATAGCGCGGACCCGCCCCCGGCCAACCTGACCGCCAAGCTGGCGGGCATCGGCCTGAGCTTCCACCAGGGGGCCGACGGCCTGGTTGGCGAGATCTCCGGCCTGCCGAACCTGCTGGGCACCAGCACGGGCCTGCTGGCCGGCGATATCGCCGCGAGCGCGGTCACCATCGACCCGCCGGCGCTGAGCAGCCTGGCCGGCACCTACAACGTGCTGATGAACTTCGCCATCTACGACCAGGCCACCGGCAAGCCGCTAGCGGGCCCCGCGAGCACGCCGGCCGGCATGCGCTTCGACACCGACGGCAACGTGCAGCTTTGCAACAGCGCGGATCTCGTCACCTGCGCCACCCCGCAACTGGGCAAGCTGACCCTGGCCGACCAGACGCGCTTTCCGGGTGCATTCGACCTGGTGATGAACGGCGGCGGCTACTTCCGTGGCCGGCTGTTCGTCAACCCGAACGGCGGCATGCGCTTTGACATGAACTACGCCGAGGCGGGAGCGGTCGCCACCGGCACCTGGACCATCCAGCCCGCCCGCGCGCTGGTGGCCGGGGAGCTTGACGGCACGTGGGCCTGCTCTTACGCCAACCGCGTTGTGGACGGCGCGACGGCAGTGCTTGACGGCACAATGGTGCGGGAGACGCTGACCGTCGCCGGTGGCAAGCTCACCGTCGCCAGCAGGGCGCTCACGCTGCCGCTGATGCTGAACAGGTTCCAGGATGACGTCACGCTGAACGGTGTGGCAATCGCCGCCGATGGCGACCTGGATGCCGAGCCGGGCGACCCGGCCGCCGATCCGCCCACCTTCGCCCATGTCTTCCTGAAAACGGGCACCGACTCGCTGGCGTGGCTCAACCTGTCGCTCGGCAGCATCCTCCAGGGCACGTGCCGCCGCGCGTCCTGACATCGCGCAACATCCGGGCATCACTCTGCGCCGGCCTTCGGGCCGGCGCTTTTTTTGCCGGGGCGTCAGTCGTGCAGCAGGTGCCGCAGCCACAGGCTCATCAGCCCCGCCCGGCCGCGCACGCCGAATTTGCGATAGATGCCGGTGATGTAGGAGTGCGTGGTGGAGACCGCCAGCCCGAGTTGTTCGGCGATCTGCTTCTCGCCGGCTTCGGTCAGCAGCAGGTTCAGCACCCTGCGTTCGTGGGGGGCGAGCGCGTCGAGCCGACTGGCATGGTCGGGGGGATGCGGAGGGATGGCCGGCGTCTGCCGCTGCGCGGTCACGTCCCGGGCCACGCCGATGCGCAGCTCGTGCGCCGCGTGCCATTGGGCCGACCAGGACAGATGGACGTCCGCACCGTTTCGGTGCCGGTAGCGATTCTCGAAGCCCACGCGCTTGTTGCCAGCCAGGACCCGGCCGGCCTCGCGCAGCGTCTTCTCCCGGTCCGCCGGCACCACCAGTTCGAGCACCAGCTGGCCGACCAGATCGGACTGCCGGTAGCCGAGGATCTCCTCGCACACCGTGTTGGCGTAGCGGATCTGCCCGGTCTGGTCGACCAGGAAAACAGCGTCGGGGATGCTGTCTGCCAGCGCAATCGCGCCGTCCTCCTTGAGAAGTTTCGTCATCGGTTGGGGGCGATGGCGTTGCGGAGACGCAACTGCCGTGCGCGGGGGCGATCAATCAAATAGTGTGCGGGGGTCAACATGGCCGCTCGCGACAATAGCGCAGCGCCGCGCAGCATCCTATCCGAAATCGCTCATCTGCTCATGGCCGAACCGAAGCGCCTCCCCGACCGGCACATTCCCGGCTGGCTGGACGTTGCCACGTCCGACGCGGACGACGCCGCGCGCATCCAGCGCCAGTGGAAAGGCGCCTCCGGGGCAGGTTGAAATCGCCCGACGGCGGGACTATGGTCAGATCAAGGGCATGAATCGCGGAGATGCCATGTCAGGTCGAAAGCCACTGGAACGGGGAACCCTGCCGAGCTTCCTGCTGGCCCTGTTTATCCACGTGCTGCTGGGCTTGTGGCTCTATTACGCGGTCCATTGGCAGAGCCGGACCCCGGTCGGCGTGGAAGCCGAGTTGTGGGACGCGATCCCCGAAAATCCGCCGCAGACCGTGGTCGAGACGAAGCCGGTGGTCCCGCAGCCGGAACGGAAGCTAGAACGGAAGCTGGAACCCGAGCTGAAATCGGAAGACAGGCCCGACATTGCCTTGCAGGCCGAGAAACGCCGTGCGGCAGCCAAGGCCGCCAAGGCACTTGAAGCCACGAGGGCAGCCGAAGCCGCGAAGGCTTTCGAAGCCGCCGCGCAAGCGCAGCAGCGTGAGCAAAACCTCCGCGACGCCGAGCGTCAGGCCGCTGCGGCCACCGCAGCCGCCACAGCCAGTGCAAGCGGTGCAGGCAGCCGCCCCGGCGACGGTGCCGGCACAGGCGGCACCACGTCGCCGGGCTATGCGGACAAGGTGCGACGCCGGGTCACGCCCAACATCCTCTTCGATGGAGACCTGCCCGACAATCCCACCGCCGTGGTCGCAGTGCATCTGGCACCGGACGGCACCGTGCTGGAGGCCCGGCTGGCCCGCTCGAGCGGACACACCGGCTGGGACAACGCCGTGCTGCGCGCCGTGGCACGCTCCAACCCGCTGCCGCGCGACGAGAACGGCGTGGCGCCCGCCCACATCAATCTTTATTTCCAGCCGAGGGAATAGGAAGACCGCGATCTTCCGGCGATGCTAGCGGCGCCGGATCACCGTCCCGGCGTGTCAGAAGTGCGTCCGCAGATGCCGGACGATTGCGAGGGGATGGCCGCCATGCAGCCAGAACTCGCGGGATACCGCGAGGGCAATCAGCCATGAAGCCGCGACGATGAGAAGGTCGCACCGCCCGCTCTTCCACCAGTTCAGCGAATGGCGCCCCGCGATCCACGGTACGCCCAGCGGGTTCGGCCAGTCGGCCAGCAAGTGCATGACGCCCCCGCAGGCAAAGCCGAATGCGGGTGCGGCCAACGGATGGGTGCCCAGCGCGTGGTAGGCCCATAGCAGGAGGCCAATCCACGCGATGCCCCAATGCGTCCAGGTGCGATGGGTAATCCACAGGCGACGCGACCTCGACCACCATGCCACTTCCATCCAGTCTGGCGCGGTGCTGCCCAGCATCGCCGCCACAAACCCCGCTATGCTGGCCCAGCCCCACCCTTCGCTGCCGGTCTTCGCGATGACCACTGCAGCGATGACGGCCGCCGCCCATCCGGTGGCGTGGTGAGCTTTGCTTGAGGCCATGAGACTGCGCGAGTTCGCCGGTGATCTTAGAGGGGGCGCAATCTTGGCAGATGTGCGCGAGAAACTCCAGCACTGGATCGATCGCGTCGCGCGGAGCGAGCCTATCCAACCTGTGCCGTGGCCGCCTTCTCCCAACGCCACAACGTCGCGCGGCTCACGCCCAGCCGTTGCGCCGCCTGCTGACGATTGCCGCCACACTCGGCCAGCACTTCCAGCACGCGTGCACGGGGCGCGGTCGATGATGACGGCGCAAGCTCGGGTGGTGGCGCCATGACGCTGACCGCCCCGAACAGTTCCGGGCAATCGTGATGCAGTTCGTCGAACGCAATGTGCTCCAGATCCTCCCATTGCGAGAAGAACACCGCCATCCGCTCGCAGATATTCTCCAGCTCACGGATATTGCCCGGCCAGGCGTGCGCCTGCAGCCTTGGCAGCAAGCGCGCGACCAGGGCCGGTGCGTCGAGGCGCGAGTCCAGCCGGTCCAGCGAGCGCCGCAGCAGGAATGTGGCGAGCAAGGCGATGTCCTCGCGGCGCTCGCGCAGCGGTGGCAACGCCAGTTGCAGCGTGTTGATACGGTAGTAGAGATCCTGACGGAACTGCCTGGAGGCGATCAACTGCGGCAGCGGCTGATGCGTCGCCGCGATAATCCGCACGTCGACCGGAATCGGTATGGCACCGCCCAGACGCAGGATCTCGCGCTCCTGCAGCACGCGCAGCAGCCGCGTCTGCAGCGAGACGGGCATATCGCCAATCTCGTCGAGAAACAGCGTGCCGGTATGGGCCGATTCGAACAGCCCGCGCTTGCCCCCACGGCGCGATCCGGTGAAGGCGCCCTCGTCGTAGCCGAACAGCTCGCTTTCAAGCAGCGCCTCCGGGAAGGCCGCGCAGTTGATGGCGACGAACGGCTTGGCGGCGCGCTTGCTCTCGTTATGAATCGCTTGCGCAAACTGCTCCTTGCCCACCCCGCTCTCGCCAGATAGCAGCACCGTGAGATCCGTCCTGGCATAGCGCCGCGCCGTCGCGCAGGCGCGCTCGAAGGCCGGGCTGGCGCCGATCAGGTTGTCGAAGCGGTTGCGCGCATTGCGCGGATGCCGGCGCTGCTGGCTGCGCAGGCTGGCATCCGCATCCTGGATATTGCGCGCGTCATAGAGCGTAATGGCCGCGCCCACCGTGTCGCCATGCTCGCGGATCGGGGTGCGATTGGCGATCCAGTCGCGCTGCGCGAAGCGAAACACGCTGCCCCGCTCCTGCATGCCGCTGGCCAGCGTGGATTGCAGCGACAGCGCCGGCTCGATGTCCTCCAGATGCTGGCCGATCATTCTCGCCTTGACGCGGCCCAGCAGCATTTCCATCGGCGGGTTGACGGCAATCACGCGATTGTCGCGGTCGACGGCCAGCACGGCCTCCTGCAGGTTGTGCAGCACGCCGTTGAGCTGGTCATAGCGCCCCGCTTCCAGGCGGGCCACGCGCGCCAGTTCGATGGCGTCCTCAATCCCCTGGCGCACCGCATTGATCGAGTAGGCCAGGCGCCCCTGGATGCCGTACTGCTCCGCCAGCTCCATGACGATGCTGGAACCCACCACCACCTCATAGCCGTCACGCACGAGCCGCTCGAAGCACTGCCGTGCCTCGTCAGGGGTGCGGTACGCGTACTGCGCCACCTCGATATTGAGCAACTCGCGGACCGCATCCAGTTCGGGAATGCACTCGCCGTACATCACCACGCCTACCCGGTTCGAAATATGCCGTGCCTGCAGGAGCGCCACCAGGATGTCGAAGCCACTGAGCTTGATGGTGGCGACGGGTGCATCGAGCGCGTTGCGCAGGATCGTGGCGTTCGCCCCGGCGCTGACGAAGACGTCAGCCGCCCCCTCGCGCAGGCGCTCGTGCGCGGCGTCCAGTGCGGCCTCGAACGAACCATTGACCACCTCTATCGTGGCGCGGTCGGCGAACTCGTCCAGCACCGTCATGGCGAAGCGGCTGAGGTGCTTGTAACTGATAAAACAAAGCCGCGGCAGGCTGCCGCGCTCAGGGGAAGTGTTGCGCATGGGTCTCCTCGTCGGCCGCCTCCGGGCGCTGCGGCGCCTCTCGTGACCATCGCACGAGCGTTTCACGGCCGTTTCATGAAATGTCTCAACAGTGTTTCATGAAACATGCGGAACGTCATCCTTCCTCTCCCATTCCGTTATGAATCAGTTACTTAGCGAACTCCGCAGGCACTGGCACACCGATTGCACTGAACCCTCCATACGAACACGGAGGAAGCCATGCAGGCGCTAGGACACATCACCGTACTTGACCTGACCCATATGCTCTCGGGCCCGTACGGCACCATGCTGCTGGCCGACCTGGGTGCCCGCACGATCAAGGTGGAGCCCCCCGGCACCGGAGAGGGCACGCGCAAATTGCTGGCGGAGAGCGAGGACTACGCCCGCGACGGGATGGGTGCGTACTTCCTCACGCTGAACCGCAACAAGGAAAGCGTGTGCGTGGACCTGAAGTCCGAGGCAGGCCGGGCGGTGTTTCTGGATCTCGTGCGCAATGCCGACGTTGTCTTCGACAATTTCAGCGCTGGCGTGACGGAGCGGCTGGGTATCGATTACGCATCGCTCTCCAAGGTCAACCCGCGCATCATCACCTGCTCCGTCACCGGCTTCGGCCAGACCGGGCCGGACCGGCAGCAGCCCGCGTTCGACCAGGTGGTGCAGGCCATGGGTGGCGGCATGTCCATCACCGGCATGTCGGATGGCCCGCCGGTACGCAGCGGCATCCCCGTTGGGGATCTGGGCGGCGGGGTATTCGGCGCCATCGGCGTGCTGGCGGCGCTGGCGGCGCGCGAGCAGACCGGGGTGGGCCAGCACGTGGACATCTCGATGCTGGACGCCCAGATCTCGCTGCTGAACTACATGGCGACGATGCACCTGATGTCCGGCCTGGTGCCCGAACGTATCGGCAACAGCCATTTCGTGCACGTGCCGTACAACACCTATCCGACCAGCGACGGCCACATCATCATTGCCTGCATCGGCGACGCGTTCTTCGAACGCTTCCTGAGCGTGATCGATCATCCCGAACTGCGCGCGCCCGAGTACCTGAAGCAGCCGGGCCGCTATGCCGACAAGGCGCGGATCGACGCCATCATCACCAACGAACTGCGCGCCGAGTCGTCGGCCTACTGGCTGGCCCGTTTGCGGCAGGCGCGCATTCCGTGTGGGCCCGTCAACGATTTCGCGCATGCGTTGCGCGAGCCGCAGGTGGAGGCGCGCGACATGATTGTCGAGGTGCCCCTGAAGACCGGCGAGACCGTGCGGATGCCCGGCAATCCGGTGAAGCTTTCCGGGGTGACCACGGCCGCCTATACCTGTCCGCCCGCGCTGGGCGAGCATACGGCCACGGTGCTGCGCGACACGCTGGGCTATGACGACGCACAGATTGCGCGGCTGCGCGAAGCCGGAGCCGTGGCATGAGCGACGCACAGCGCCACGCCACGCCGGACATCGTCATCACTGACGTCGCACCGCGCGACGGGCTGCAGAACCAGGCCGTCGCCATCTCCACCGATGCCAAGGTAGAACTGATCCGCCTGCTGGCGCGTGCCGGCGTACGGAGCGTCGAAGCCACCAGCTTCGTCTCACCGAAGGCCGTGCCGCAGATGGCCGACGCGGCGGACGTGGTCCAGCGCGCTGCGGCGCAGTGCCCAGACCTGCGGCTCTCCACGCTGGTGCCGAATCTCAAGGGCCTGGAACGCGCGCATGGCGCCGGCGCCACCGAGATCGCGGTGGTGCTCTCCGCCACCGAGACGATGAACCAGCGCAACATCAATATGGGGCTGGACGCGGCCACCGATGTCAGCGAAAAGACACTGGTGCGGGCGCGCGAACTCGGCCTGCGCACGCGTGCCTATGTGGCGGTCGCGTTCGACTGCCCGTTCGAAGGCCCGGTCGATCTCGATACGGTGTTGCGTCTGGCCTGCCGCATGCGGGACGCCGGCGCGGAAGAGATCGTCATCGCCGACACCATCGGCGCTGCAGCGCCCGCCGCCGTCAAATCGCGCATGGCTACGTTGGCACAAGCACTCGACCCCGGCACGCTGGCCGTGCATCTGCATGACACGCGCGGCCTGGGCGTCGCCAACGCATGGGCCGCGCTGGAGGCTGGCGTGCGCCGCTTCGACGCCAGCGTGGGCGGCATCGGCGGCTGTCCGTTTGCCCCCGGCGCGGCAGGCAACCTGGCCACCGAAGACCTGGTGCTGATGGCCGAGCAGTGCGGCCTGCGTACCGGGATTTCGCTCGACGGACTGCTCGATGCGGTGACATTCGCCGAATCGCTGCTGGATCGGCCCCTTGGCGGCCGCTCCATCGCATGGCTGCGGCGCCAGCAGAATCAACGCGGTAAAAGCGGCACGTAAGGCCGACACGGATGCCGCCGAGCATCCGGTCAGACAAGACCCATATAGGAAGGAGACACCTGATGAAGAACATTCGCTGGATTCGAGGCGTGCTGGGCGCCATGGCCTGTACCGCCGCGCTGGCTTCTGGCCACGCCGCCGCGAAGTGGCCGGAAAAGACCGTCACGCTGGTCGTGCCCTATGCGCCCGGTGGCGGCACCGATATCGTCAGCCGCCTGGTCGCGCAGAAGCTGTCCGAGCGTTGGGGGCAGTCGGTGGTGGTGGACAACCGGCCCGGCGCCAACGGCGTGATCGGCTCCAGTCACGTTCACAAGTCCGCCCCGGACGGCTACACGCTGCTGATGGTGGTGGGCTCGCACGCGATCAATCCCGTGCTGATGAAAAGCCTGCCCTACGACACGGTGCGTGGCTTCTCCCCCATCACACGCCTCGCCATCTCGCCGATGGTGCTGGTGGTATCGAAGTCCAACCCTGCGAAATCGCTGACCGACCTCGTCAGTGCCGCCCGTAGCCAGCCGCTCGGCATCGGTTATTCGGAAGGCCAGACGCGACTGACCGGCGAGCTGCTGCGCCAGGCGGGCAATCTCAAGACCATTCCGGTGTCGTACAAGGGCGGCGCACAGATCATGGTCGATGTCATCGGCGGCCATGTCGGCGCCGGATTCACCAGCGTGCTGACGGCATTGCCCCACGTGCAAAGCGGCAATCTGCGCGTGATCGGCGTGGCGGCGGATCAGCGCATGTCCCTCTTCCCCGATGCGATGACGTTCAAGGAGGCCGGACTCGATGGCGTGGAATCGCTGAACTGGTATGGCCTGTTCGGGCCGGCGGGCATGTCTCCGGCCATCGTGGAACAGATCCATCACGACCTGCAGCAGGTCACGCAGGACCCGGCACTCGCCAAGCAGATGAAAGACCAAGGGGCTACCATCGTCCTGACCCCACCGACGGAGTTTCGCGCCTTCCTCGACAAGGAAACGCGGAAATGGGCCGACGTGGCCAAACGCGGTGGCATCCAGCCCGAATAGGAAAACCCCATGAATCTTGAACTGACCGAAAAGCGCGTACTGATCACCGGCGGCAGCCGCGGCATTGGGCTCGCTTGCGCTCAAGCGTTCCTGCGTGAAGGTGCCAAGGTCGCGATCATCGGACGCAGCGAGGCCAATCTCGCCGCCGCACGGACCGCACTGGTGGCCGATGCGCCGGGCGCCGATCCCTTCACGGTTGCGGCCGACCTCAGTGACGCGGCGCAGGCCGCGCACGCCGTCGACGCCGCAGCCGCCGCACTGGGCGGGATCGACATCCTGGTCACGTCCGCCGGGGGTGCGCGCCGCACCCCGCCTGCGGAGCTGACGCCCAAGTCGTGGCGCGATGCGATGGACGCGAAGTACTTCAGCTACATGCACGTCATCGACCCGGTCATCAAGCGGATGGCCCAGGCCGGCCACGGCGCCATCGTCAATGTCGTCGGCATGGGCGGCAAGGTGGCGAGCCCGACCCATTTGCCTGGCGGCGCCGCCAATGCCGCCCTGATGCTGGCCACGGCAGGGCTGGCCAGCGCGTATGGCCGGTCCGGGGTGCGGGTGAACGCCCTCAACCCGTCAGCCACCCGCACCGAGCGGCTTCAACAGGGCCTGGAAGCCGAAGCGAAGCTGGCTGGCACAACCGTCGACGAGGCCCTCGGCAAGGCCAACGAACGCACCGGGCTCGGGCGGCTTGCCGCGCCCGAAGAGATCGCCGATGCCGTGCTGTTTCTCGCGTCGGCGCGCGCGTCCTACATCTCGGGGGCGATCCTGTCGATCGATGGCGCCACCACGCCCATCGTCGTCTGATCGCACAGAAGCCGTACCCGTGGTTCCGCAGCACCAGATTGCAGATAACAGGCGAATACCGCCGAACTCACTGTTGCATCAGGAGGAGACCCTATGCACCGCCGTACCCTCGTCAAGGCGCTATGCGCCATTGCCGTCGCCACGCCTGCCCTATCTGGCACCAGCGCCTTCGCGCAAGAGTACCCGTCGCGCCCGATCCGGCTGATCGTGCCGTTCGCGCCGGGCGGCGTGTCGGATACCAGCGCGCGCGTCATTGCGGACAGGCTGGGCCAGCGCCTTGGCCAGCAGATCGTGGTCGACAACAAGCCCGGTGCCTCGGGAAATATCGGCAGCGCGATGGCGGCCCAGTCGGCGCCAGATGGCTACACGCTGCTACTCGCTTTCGACGGCACCATCGTCATCAATCCGCATGTCTTTCCGAAAGTGCCGTTCGACCCGGTCAAGGACTTCGTGCCCATCGGCAAGATTGGCGATGCGGCGCTGATCCTGATTACCCACCCGTCCGTACCGGCAAAGAACCTGAAGGAACTCGTCGCGTATTCGCAGACCCGACCCGAAGGGTTGTCATATGGCAGTGCCGGCACCGGCAGCACGCCGCACCTGGCCGGCGAGCTGCTCAAGGCCCGCACCGGCCTGAAGATGACGCACATCCCCTACAAGGGCGGCGGCCAGGCGATGGGGGATCTGGTGGGCGGCACGCTGCCGGTGCTGTACACGGCCGTGGCCGGCGCGCAGCAATATGTGAAAACCGGCAAGGCCACCGCGATTGCAGTCTCCGGCGCGAGCCGCGTATCGACGCTGCCGGATGTGCCAACGCTGGAGGAATCCGGCGTCACAGGCCTGGTCAACGACTCGTGGGTGGGATTGCTGGCCCCCGCCAAGACGCCAAAAGAGATCGTCGACCGACTGTCGAAGGAGTTGAACGTCGTGGTCAACCAGCCTGAGACGCGCGAACGGCTCGCCACGCTGGGCATCGTGCCGGTCGGCAATTCATCGGAGGCGTTTGGCAAGCAGATCCAGGCGGACCTGAAGAAGTACGGCGAGGTCGTCAAGACCGCCAACATCAAGGTCGAGTGAGACGCGGGGCGGCTAGCGGAACCGGAACATCCCCTGCCAGAACGTCTCGAACGCACTGACGGGCTTTTCCGCTTCCGCAGGGGCGGCCTCGGGTGACGGGGCGGCTGCGTCCGCCGCCTTGCGCGACTCGTGCAGCGCCCAGACGCTGTCGGCAATGCGTCCGGCAAGGTCCGCCTCGCAATCCCGGCCCAGTAGCACACCGAACAGGACGTCGCGGGTGTGCCCATCGTCGGCAAAACGCATGGCGATGGCGACCATCTTCTCGTAGTGCTCCTGTGCCGCACGCCTGGCCGCTTCCTGCACCTCGCGCGCCTCGGCTTCCTCGGCCGCATGCTCGGCTTCCCAGCGGCGCGTTTCGCGTTCGAAGACGTCGTCGTAGACCTGTCGCTGCTCGGCATCGGACAGGATCGAATAGGCATCGCGAATCTGCTGGAAGGCGGCATGCGCCTCGGTTTCGCGACCGGGGTTGCGGTCCGGATGCCACTTCATCGCCGCGCGGCGATAGGCGAGCTTGATCTCGTCGAGCGTAGCATCGGACGGTACGCCAAGCGTCGCGTAGAGCGTATTCATGGGGGCGGGGCAGCGCGAAAAACGGAGGCGTCCATCCTAGCATGCCGCACCGCATCAAACCTCGCCGCAGGCCGCCGCCAGATTCATGCGCGTCTGCATGGCCGCCCCGATTCGCTTGAGCGGGTCGGGCGGAATCGGCCTCGTCAGTGTCGTGTCCGAAAAACCCGCGCCAGAAAAAACAAAACCCCGGAAGACCGCGATCTTCCGGGGTTCGCCGCCATTACGATGTAGTGGCGGAGACGGAGGGATTCGAACCCTCGATCCAGGTTTTGGCCCGGATGCTCCCTTAGCAGGGGAGTGCCTTCGACCTCTCGGCCACGTCTCCCAAACTTGCGTTGTGCGAGGGAGGCCGCACAACGAAGCGCGTATTCTAGCGGGGTCGTCTCAACAGGTCAATGACATTTCCATGACCAATCGCGCAAAAAACGCGACACCTACCCCGCCAGACACAACACTCACCAGATCACGCCTGATCCAGCTCGAACACCTTGTGGAGCGCGCGCACGGCCAGCTCCATGTACTTCTCGTCGATCAGCACCGAGATCTTGATTTCCGAGGTGGAGATCATCTGGATGTTGATGCCTTCTTCCGACAGCGTGCGGAACATCTTGCTGGCGATGCCCACGTGCGAGCGCATGCCCACGCCCACTACCGACACCTTCGACACCTTCGGGTCGCCGGACACGCTGGCGGCGCCGATATGGCCCTTCACGCTGTCGGTCAGGATGGTCAGCGCGCGCTGGTACTCGCCGCGCGGCACCGTGAACGTGAAGTCGGTCTTGCCGTCCACGGACTGGTTCTGGATGATCATGTCGACGTCGATATTGGCGTCGGCGATCGGGCCCAGGATCTGGTAGGCGATGCCCGGCTTGTCCGGCACGCCCAGAACGGTGATCTTGGCTTCGTCACGGGCAAAGGCGATGCCGGAGATGACGGCTGCTTCCATGTCAGACTCTTCCTCAAAAGTAATCAGCGTGCCCGAGTGCATTTCCTGCTCGAGCGGCATCAGGGGGTCGGTCAGCGACGAGAGCACGCGCGTCTTCACGCGGTACTTGCCGGCGAACTCCACCGAGCGGATCTGCAGCACCTTCGAACCCAGGCTGGCCATTTCCAGCATTTCCTCGAAGGTGATCTGGTCCAGGCGGCGGGCGTCCTCGACCACACGCGGATCGGTCGTGTACACGCCGTCCACGTCGGTATAGATCAGGCACTCGTCAGCCTCGATGGCGGCGGCGATGGCCACGGCCGAGGTATCGGAGCCACCACGGCCCAGCGTGGTGACGTTGCCGCTGTCGTCGATGCCCTGGAAGCCCGTGATCACGACCACGCGGCCGGCGTCCAGGTCACCCAGGATGCGCTCGTCGTCGATCGACTCGATCCGCGCCTTGGTGTAGGCCGAATCGGTCTTCACCGGCACCTGCCAGCCCGTGTAGCTGACCGCGTTGATGCCTTCGCCGTGCAGCGCGATGGCCAGCAGGGCCACACTGGCCTGCTCGCCAGTGGAGGCCAGCATGTCCAGTTCACGCGGGTCAGGCTGCGCGGAAATTTCCTTGGCAAGGCCCAGCAGGCGATTGGTTTCACCCGACATGGCCGAAGGCACCACGACAACGCGGTGACCGGCGCGGTGCCACTTGGCCACGCGCTTGGCGACATTCTTGATGCGTTCCGTGGAACCCATCGAAGTGCCGCCGTATTTGTGAACGATGAGAGCCATCTTCTTGTCGACGCCAGCGATTGTGCAAAGCCCTTGAAAATACACGATCGCCGGCCGTCAGGCAAGGCTGTGGCGGGGCGCTGCCCCTGCTCCCGATGGGAGCCTAGTCGAGTTCCACCCACTCCACGCGCCAGCGTGGCGCATGGGGCGCATCGGCCGGCCAGCGGCGATGCATGCCGAGCCCGGCTGCCAGCACGACTTGGGCGCCGCTCCACAGCAGCGGCAGCCAGGCGCGCCGCCACGCCGGCACGGCGGCCTCCTGGTAGGCCTGCTTGAGCGCGCGCGCCGGGCCGCCGGGCCGCAGCACGATCCGTTCACCGCCCTGCCGGGCCGCCAGCCGCAGCGGGCCGTGCAGCACCGCTTCCGGCACGCCGAAGGTGTCGTCGCGCGTGAATCGCAATGCACCCCGCCATGCCGGCACCACGATGCGTTCCTCGCCGTGCCAGAGGAATTCGAACGCTGCCGGCGCGGCGTCCGGCACCGCGCGGCAGGCCAGCGCCTTGTCGCGGAAACGCCGCAGCACCAGTCCGTCATGCGCGATGGCGGGCTCGCCGCCGTCACGCTCGATCAGTTGTGCCCGCATCGCGGCCAACCGCGCCGTGGAAGGCGGTTGCGCGCCGAGGTCGCGCAGCCAGTGGCGCAGCACGGCGTCGGCGTGGCCGGAGGGCAAGGCACGCAGGCCGGCCAGATCGAGTTCAGCAAGGGTGTCCGCGTCGCGCCCCGGCGAGACGAGACGGGCCAGCTCACCGGCCGCGAGCCCGTCGAGCATGGCCGCTGCCTGGCCGAAATGCGAGGCGGCCTGGAGCACGTTCTCGACCAGCGCGGGGAAGGCCTCGCGCAGCGCCGGCAGTTGTGCGCGCAGGGCATTGCGGACGAAGCGGGTATCGGCATTTGAAGGATCTTCGATCCACGACAGCCCGTGCGCGGCGCAATAGGCGTCGATCTCGTCGCGCGAGACATCGAGCCAGGGCCGTAGCAGTTGCACGTCGCCCTGCGCGTCCAGCGGCCGCCGCGCGGGCATGCCGGCCATACCAGCCACGCCAGCGCCGCGGAACAGCCGCATCAGCACCGTTTCCACCTGATCGTCGCGATGATGGGCGAACAGCAGCAGCGCGGCGCCGTGCGCCCGGCACATCCGCCCGAGCGCGGCGTAGCGGGCCCGGCGCGCGGCGGCCTCGATGCCCTCGCCCGCCAGCGCCTGCACGGTCACGCGCTCGGTGACCAGCGGCACCTGCGCCTCGCGGCACAGCGTCGCGCAGAAGTGCTCCCAGTCGTCGGCCGGCGCCTGCAGGCCGTGATGGACGTGCAGCGCCACCACGCGCACGGCCGAGGCCAGCCCCGGGCCTTGGGCCACCGCGGCGCGCGTGGCATGGAGCAAGGCCACCGAATCGCGCCCGCCCGAGAGCGCCACGGCCACCGTGACCGGCGCCGCGCCGCCAGAAACAACAAAGGCCGCACCGGCCTGGAGAGCCCGTGCGACCTTGTCGGTCAGGGGTGCGGTCAACGGCACCACACCGGCGCGCCCGTCATTCCTGGGCGCCGGTTTCCTTGAACTTGCCATAGGCCATCAGCCGTTCGTGCCGGCGTGCCTGCAGTTCCTTGACGCTCATGCCCTGGAACTGGCGCAGCGATTCCGCCAGCGAGCGCTTGAGCATCGTCGCCATGTTCTTCGGATCGCGATGCGCGCCGCCCAGCGGCTCACTCACGATCTTGTCGATCAGGCCCAGCGCCTTCAGGCGGTGCGCGGTCAGGCCCAGTGCCTCGGCGGCTTCCGGTGCCTTCTCGGCGGTCTTCCAGAGGATGGAAGCGCAGCCTTCCGGCGAGATCACCGCATAGGTAGCGAATTGCAGCATCTGCACCACGTCGCCCACGGCAATCGCCAGCGCGCCGCCCGAGCCGCCTTCGCCGATGATCGTGGCGATCAGGGGCACCTTCAGGCCGGCCATCACAAACAGGTTGTGACCGATGGCTTCCGACTGGCCGCGCTCCTCGGCGTCGATGCCCGGGAATGCGCCCGGCGTATCGACGAAGGTGAAGATCGGCAGGCCGAACTTGTCCGCCAGCTCCATCAGGCGCTTGGCCTTGCGGTAGCCCTCGGGCTTGGACATGCCGAAGTTGCGCAGCGCGCGCTCCTTCGTGTCACGGCCCTTCTGGTGGCCAAGCACCATGCACGCCTGGCCATTGAAGCGGGCCAGGCCGCCGACGATGGACAGGTCGTCCGCGAAAGCGCGGTCGCCGTGCAGTTCATGGAAGTCGGTGAAGATCTCCCGCACGTAGTCCAGCGTGTACGGACGCTGCGGATGGCGGGCGATCTGCGCAACCTGCCACGGGGTCAGGTTGGCGTAAATGTCTTTGGTCAGCTGCTGGCTCTTGCCGGCCAGCCGCGAAATCTCTTCGGAAATATCTACAGCCGAGTCATCCTGCACAAAGCGCAGTTCTTCGATTTTTGCCTCGAGCTCGGCAATCGGCTGTTCAAAATCCAGGAAGGTGGTTTTCATAGAAACACGGACCTGTCTGTGAAGGGGCGCATTCTACCGGAAAAAATACCGGTTTCGACCGCCCGATATGTTGATTTTCAAGCACTTATGCGCAAAATCAACGCCGTCACTGCCTGTTGATGGACTGCGTGGTTCCTAGTAAGTCACCGGTAGGGGGTCGAGGCTGCGCCACATGTACCACGTGGCCACCGTGCGCCACGGTTCCCAGTTGGCCGCCACCTCGCGCGCCTCGCTGCGGGTGACGGGTTCGCCACTAAAGTAGTTGGCGGAGATCGCGTTGATCAATCCGACATCATCGAGCGGCAGCACGTTCGGCCGCATCAGATTGAACATCAGGAACATCTCGGCCGTCCAGCGGCCGATGCCGCGGATCTGGATCAACTCGGCGATCACCGCCTCGTCGTCCATCGCTGCCCACTCTTTCACATGGACGCGCCCGGCCTTGAAATGTTCAGCCAGATCGATGATGTATTCGGCTTTGCGGCGAGAAAGGCCACAGGTAGCGAGCTGCTCGGCGCCGGACTTCAGGAACTGGGCCGGCGTGAGCTTCGGACACATCGTGACCAGGCGCTCCCAGACCGACTGCGCGGCCTTCACCGAGATCTGCTGGCCGACGACGGAGCGCGCCAACGTGACGAATGGATCACCGCGCGAGATCAGGTGCGCGGGGCCATACGTCGGAATCATCTTCTTGAGGATGCGATCGCGCTTCATCAGGTCGGCGCAGGCCTCGTCCCAATAGGCGGGACGTACTGCGTCGACGACCGTCTCCACCGGCAGCGGCACCGCCTTGGCTTCGGGCAATGCCGGCTTGGCGGCCTTGCCGGCCGCCTTGGTCGACTTGGTCGCCACCTTGCCGGGCACCTTGGCAGCCGGCTTCCCGGCCACCTTCGGCTTGCGCGCGGCAGCGTTCAAGCACGCCTCCACTCGGTCGCACCGCCTGGCTTGTCCTCGAGCACCACGCCGGCCGCGAGCAGTTCGGCACGAATGCCGTCCGCCTCGGCGAAATTGCGCGCGGCCTTGGCGGCCTTGCGCGCAGCGATGCGCTCCTCGATCTGCTCGGCCGTGGGGCCATCGGCCACCTTGCCGCCCTGCAGGAAGGTATGCGGATCGCGCTCGAGCAGGCCCAGCGTGCCGGCCAGCGACTTGAGCTGGCGCGCCATCTGTGCCGAGCCGGAGCGATTGACCTCGCTGGCGAGGTCAAACAGCACCGCCATCGCGATCGGCGTGTTGAAGTCGTCGTTCATCGCCTCGGCGAAGCGCTTGGCGTGCGGCTCCTCCCAATCGACCGCGCAGCCGCCGGGCTGCGTTTCCTTGAGCGCCGTGTACAGGCGCGTCAGCGCGTGGCGGGCGTCGTCCAGGTGGGCGTCGCTGTAGTTCAGCGGGCTGCGGTAGTGGGCGCGCAGGATGAAGAAGCGCACGACTTCCGGGTCGTAGGCCTTCAGCACCTCGCGGATCGTGAAGAAGTTGCCGAGCGACTTCGACATCTTTTCGTCGTTCACGCGCACGAAGCCGTTATGCATCCACATATTGACGAACGGCTTGCCGCTCGCGCCCTCGGACTGGGCGATTTCGTTCTCGTGGTGCGGGAACTGGAGGTCGGCGCCGCCGCCGTGGATGTCGAAATGCTCGCCCAGCAGCGTGCAGCTCATGGCCGAGCATTCGATATGCCAGCCCGGCCGGCCGCTGCCCCACTTCGAGTCCCATTTGGTCTCGGGCGGCTCGGTCGGCTTGGCGGACTTCCACAGCACGAAGTCGAGCGGGTCCTGCTTGGCGTCGTTGGCGGTCACGCGCTCACCGGCGCGCAGGTCTTCCAGCGACTTGCCGGACAGCTTGCCGTAGCCCTGGAACTTGCGCACCGAGTAGTTCACATCGCCATCGGCCGCCTGGTAGGCCAGGCCGTTGGCCTCGAGCTTCTCGATCAGGTTCAGCATCTGCGGCACGAAGTCGGTGGCGCGGGGCTCGTGATCGGGGCGGATGATGCCCAGCGCGGCGGCATCCTCGTGCATGTACTGGATGAAGCGCGTGGTCAGCTGGCCAATTGTCTCGCCATTCTCGGCCGCCCGGCGGATGATCTTGTCGTCGATGTCCGTGATGTTCTGCACGTACGTCACGTCATAGCCGGCGGCGCGCAGCCAGCGGTGCACCATGTCGAACACCACCATCACGCGCGCGTGGCCGACGTGACAATAGTCGTACACGGTCATGCCGCACACATACATGCGGACCTTGCCCGGTTCGATTGGCACGAAAGGCTGCTTTTCACGCGCGAGCGTGTTGTAGATGTTCAGTTGCTGCATGAAGCGATCGAAGAGTGAAGGAGGACGCACCGGCACCGCGGGACGCCGTTCGGCGGACGCGCACAAGCATGCGGGCCACGGCGTGCGGGCCCCATATCTTACCGGAAGGCCCTGCGGCCTGTGCTGCACGTCCTGCCGCTTTGCTAGAATGCCGCGGAGTATAACGGACCGCCCTTACATGAGCCTGCTTCTGCCCACCCCGACCATGACCTCCCGCCCCGCCCCTGCCGCCGGCCGCCGTGCCAGCCCCTTCCGCGCCGTGGCGGGCGTACTGGCCATGGCCGGCGCCCTGCTCGCCGCCCCGGCGTTCGCGCAGGGCCCGCGGTATCTGGAGGCGCCGCCGGCACCCGGTACTGGCCCCCGCTCGGCGGACCCCGGCATGGTTCCGGCGGAAAAAGCCGTGAAGGACAAGCGCTACGACGACGCCGTAGAGGGCTTCGACCGCGTGCTGGCCGCCAACCCGCGCAACGCGCAGGCGCGCTTCCAGCGTGCCTGGTCGCTGGCCCAGGCCGGGCGCGAGGACGACGCCATCAAGGCCTTCTCGGAAATGGTCCAGGACTTCCCCGAGCTGCCCGAGCCGCACAACAACCTCGCCCTGCTCTACGCCAAGCGCGGCGACCTGAAGCGTGCCGAAGCCGAACTGCTCGCCGCGCTGGATTCGCGCCCCGACTATGCCATCGCCTATAGCAATCTGGGCGATGTGTACCGGCGCCTGGCCGAACAGGCCTACGCCCAGGCCGTGAAGCGCAATCCGAAGGACACCCGCGCCGCCGCTGCACTGCAGCAGGTACGCCCGGCTGCGGCAGCGCCTGCGCCGGCCAGTGCCCCGGCGGCACGCTGATCATCCACCCCTAGCAGGCTTGCGGGCGCCGGCGATCGTTTCCGAACGTTTGCCAGGCGCCGCCAGCCCCCAATCCCGCATCACGGAGTCCAGAACATGACCGTTTCCCGCCGCATCGTCCTGGCTGGCCTGATGGCCGCCGCCGCCCTGTCTCCACTGGCCGCGATGGCCCAGGGCGCCAGCCCGGCCGCCGCCGCGCCCAAGACCGAGCGCGTGCAGTTCGTCACGAACGCCGGCAAGTTCACCATCGAGGTGTACCCGGAAGCCGCGCCCAAGACCGTCTCCAATTTCATGGAGTACGTGAAAAGCGGCTTCTACGGCGGCACGATCTTCCACCGCGTGATCAATGGCTTCATGGTCCAGGGCGGCGGCTTCGACCGCGACATGAAGGAGAAGCCAACGCGCGCGCCGATTCCGCTCGAAGCGCAGAATGGCCTGAAGAACAAGGCCGGCACCGTGGCCATGGCCCGCACGTCCAATCCGAACTCGGCCACCGCGCAGTTCTTCGTCAATGTGGTGGATAATCCGAACCTCGACTACCCGCAGCCCGATGGCAACGGCTACGCCGTCTTCGGCAAGGTGGTGGAAGGCATGGACACGATCGACAAGATCAAGTCGATGCCCACCACGGCCTACGGCGCCATGCGCAACGTGCCGGCTGCGCCGGTCGTGATCGAATCGGCCACTGTCGTCAAGTAACACCCCGAACACCAACCGCCATAGAACAGAGGTAACGCCATGTCCAAGGTACAACTGCACACCAACCAGGGTGTCATCACCATCGAACTCGACGCCGAAAAGGCACCGAAATCGGTCGAAAACTTCCTGTCGTACGTGCGCAAGGGCCACTACGACAACACGGTTTTCCACCGCGTGATCAAGAACTTCATGATCCAGGGCGGCGGTTTCGAACCCGGCATGAAGCAGAAGGACACCGACGCCGCAATCGAGAACGAAGCCGGCAACGGCCTGAAGAACGACAAGTACACCGTGGCGATGGCCCGCACCAACGCGCCGCATTCGGCCACGGCCCAGTTCTTCATCAACGTGGTGGACAACGACTTCCTGAACTTCAGCTCGCCCACGCCGCAAGGCTTCGGCTACGCCGTGTTCGGCAAGATCGTGGAAGGCACCGAAGTGGTCGACCAGATCAAGGCCGTGCGCACGGGCAGCTCGGGCTTCCACCAGGACGTACCGGTGGATGACGTGGTGATCGAAAAGGCCGTTGTGGTCGAATAAGTGTCTTTGCACCAATCCTGTTGCAATTAATGCTCTCCGCTGGCGGCATGATCCCGAACCCTCGACGCGCATGACCGCCACGCCCCGCCCGCCGGCGTCCGCGCCCCTGCCCTTGCAGGTGCCGGCGCCGGCGTGGTTCATTTCCGACCTCCATCTCACGCCGGGCATGCCCCGCACGCTGGCCGCGTTCCGGCGCGTGCTGGACCGCGCCGCGCAAGACGCGCGCGCGCTGTTCATCCTTGGCGATTTCTTTGAATTCTGGGTCGGCGACGAAGAAACGGCCTCGCCGTTCGCCGCCGATGTGGCTGCGTCGCTACGGCGCCTGGCCGATGCCGGCGTGTCGGTGTACCTGATGCACGGCAACCGCGATTTCCTGATCGGCGCGCACTTCGCGGCGGCTGCCGGCGCCACGCTGCTGCCCGATCCCACGCTGATTGAGTGTGCCGGCCAGCGCGTGGTCCTGAGTCACGGCGACATGCTCTGTACCGATGACGTCCGCTACATGCGCTTCCGCCACTGGACGCGCAAGCGCTGGGTGCAGCGGCTGTTCCTGGCGTTGCCGCTCTCGGCACGCATGGCCGTGGCGCAACGGCTGCGCGCGGACAGCGAGGCAGGCCGCGCGCGGCAACTGGCCAATCCGGCCGCCACCCCACCCACCTACGGCGATGCCACGCCCGCCGCCGTCGCCGCGCTGCTGGACGTCCATGGCGCCGCCACGCTCGTCCACGGCCATACCCACCGGCCCGCGCGCCATGCCCACGGCGAGACCGTGCGCTGGGTGCTGACCGACTGGGATCTCGATGGCCGCCATCCGCGCGCGGCCGTGCTGCGGCTTGGCGCGGATGGCTTCACGGTGCTGCCCCAACTCGACTAGGTCGACTAGGTCGACTAGGTCGACCGAGGCAGCGATCCGTTGCCTACTTCATCATCTTGCGCAGTTCGCTCGCGTCGAAGCGGTCGTTCGGTGTGTTTTCGAGATGCTCGCCAAGACGGTCGAGCGCGGCCAGCACGGCCTCGATGCGATCATGCTGCTTGGCGGCGTTGTCGATCAGGCTTTTGAGCGCCAGCGAGACCGGGTCGTCCGCGTTCGGCGTGATGCCGTAGGCCGAGAACTCCTGCTTGGCGCCCTGCTGCGCCGCTGGCGCGTCGGGCATGATGATGCGCGCGGGAATGCCCACGGCCGTGGCGCCCGGCGGCACCGGCTTCAGCACCACGGCGTTCGAGCCCACGCGGGCGCCATCACCCACAACGAAGCCGCCCAGCACCTTGGCCCCGGCGCTGACCACCACGCCCGCGCCCAGCGTCGGATGCCGCTTCTGGCCCTTGTATAGCGAGGTGCCGCCCAGCGTCACGCCCTGGTAAATCGTGCAGTCGTCGCCGATCTCGGCGGTCTCGCCAATCACCACGCCCATGCCGTGATCGATGAACACGCGCCGGCCCAGCTTGACCGCCGGATGGATCTCGATGCCGGTGAGAAAGCGCGACCAGTGCGAAATCCATCGGCCCAGCCAGTGCAGGCCACCGCGCCAGCACACGTTGGCCACGCGGTGAAATATCACGGCGTGCAGCCCGGGATAGCAGGTCAGCACTTCCAGACGGCTGCGCGCGGCGGGATCGCGCAGCATGATCGTGTCGATATCTTCCTTCAGGCGAGTGAACATCTTTATCGTGTCGTGAGCGGTCGCCGGCGCCGTGTTTGGCCGGAGCGCTTTTTTTAGTATCAAGGGACAGGACTCGGGGGACGTCCAGGCGCGCGAGCAGGGAGTGTAAGAGATTTGTGAGCCTGCCGCCCGGCCATGGGCGCCGCCCCCGACGTCGTCAGGGACTTTGCGCGGGGCCCGGGTTCAACATCGTGCCGGCGTGGGTGCCAGAGATGCAGGGATCAACACTGCCGCGATAGTCGTCACAGTCTTACGGTTCCTTGTCAGTCTCGCCGGGCTTATCGGACGTCTTGGACGGTTGGGACGTTTTGGAGGTTTCGATCTTGTCCGATGGGTCGCCCGCCGCGATCATCATCCGCTTGGCAATGCCGCGCAGGATATTGACCTCCTCGCGCTCCAGCCCGGCCCGCGCGAACAGGCGCCGCAGACGCGACATCAGCTTGCGCGGGTTGGTCGGATCGAGAAAGCCGATGGCCGCCAGGCCCGCCTGGAGGTGACCGAACATCGATTCGATCTGCTCGGCCGTGGCGGGCTCCCCAGCATAGCCGATATCACGCGAGGCGTCCGGGCGCGCCTCGGGCGCGGCCAACAGCGCCAGACGCATCTCATAGGTGATCAACTGCACCGCCTGGGCGAGGTTCAGCGAGGCATACGCCGGATTCGCCGGAATGTGGGTCACGGCGGCGCAGCGCTCCACCGCGTCGTTGGGCAGGCCGTAGCGCTCGTTGCCGAACACGAAGGCGATCACGGCATCGGGTGCTGCTGCCAGCACTTCATACCCGCGCGCTGCGGCATCGCGCGGCAGCAGGCGCGGCGGGCCGAACTCGCGTTGGCGGGCGGTCATCGCCACGGTATAGGCCGCGCCAGCCAACGCGGATTCGATATCCGGGACGATTTGTGCATCAACAAGCACATCGCCAGCGCCGCTGGCCATCGCCACGGCATCGGGGTGATGGAGCACGTCCGGCTCGCGCGGGTTCACCAGCACAAGGCTGCCGGCCCCCGCGCCAAAGCCCATGGTCTTCATCGCCCGCGCGACCGATCCGACATTGCCGGGGTGGCTGGTTTCGATGAGCACCACACGCACACGGTGAAAAATGGACAACGCATCACTTACAGGCGTCGATCCGTCTGGCAGGGTCTTTTGGGTTTCCGAAGCGGAGTCTTTGTTCATTCAGTGGAGTTCAGGTAGCCGGGCTCGTGCGGTGGGCCGGCTTCCTATACAATGCAGCCTTCAAATTTGTGGGTGCGGCGCCGGTTGTCCGGGCGGCGTGCCTCGTTCTTCTACAATTCGTTGTGTTGTTCGGCCGGTTATTGGGCCCCCCGCACGCGCCGCCGCGAGGCCTGGCGTGCCGGTGCGCGCCCCTGCCCCGCCGCCTGGAGAGATTCATGCATCCGATGCTCAATATCGCCGTCAAGGCGGCCCGCAAGGCGGGTTCCATCATCAACCGCGCGTCCATGGACGTCGATCTCGTGCGCGTTTCGCGCAAGCAACACAACGATTTCGTGACCGAGGTCGATCGCAGCGCCGAAGCCGCGATCATCGAGATTATCCGCACCGCCTATCCCGAGCACGCCATTCTAGCGGAAGAGTCCGGCCAGTCCTGGGTCGACGGCGATCCGGAAGCCGAATACACGTGGGTCATCGACCCGCTGGACGGCACCACCAACTTCATCCACGGTTTTCCGCAGTACGCGGTCTCCATCGGCCAGTTGCACAAGGGCGTGCCCGTGCAGGCCGTGGTCTACGACCCCACGCGCGATGAACTGTTCACCGCCAGCAAGGGCGCCGGCGCGTTCCTGAACAACCGCCGCATCCGCGTGACCCGCCGTGACAAGCTGGCCGACTGCCTGATCGGCACCGGCTTCCCGTTCCGCGACCTGGAAGGCGTGGACGAATACCTCGAAATGTTCGCGCTGATGACGCGTAGCTGCGCCGGCCTGCGTCGCCCGGGCGCCGCCGCGCTGGACCTGGCCTACGTGGCCTGCGGCCGCCTGGACGGCTTCTTCGAACGCGGCCTGAAGCCGTGGGACATGGCCGCCGGCATGCTGCTGATCACCGAGGCTGGTGGCCTGGTGGGCAACTACGCGGGCGAATCGCGCCAAATGGAACAGGGCGAAGTGCTGGCCGGCAACCCGAAGGCGTTCGGGCAGATGGTGCGTCTGCTGTCGCCCTTCTCGTTGGACAACGCCAAGCCGTCCGCCGCGATCTAAGCGACCCACGCGGCTCGCTGCACGCTACAACAGGCGCCTCCGGGCGCCTGTTTTTCGTTAACTCTCGAGCGTGCAACCGCTCGGCAACACCATCGACGTGAGGCCATCGCCGCGCACGGCACAGGTCCATCCACCGTTCGTGAGCCTGCCAACCGTGATCCGTGCACCGCGCACCAGGGGATGCACCTCGCCATCGAGCAGCACGACGATCGCGCCCGAGCCATCGGCATTGAACGCGAAGGTATCGGCCGTCGCCGTCAGCGTCGAGCGCACGTAGCCAAGCGTGCCCACCGGGTCCGGGAACGCGAACACGCCGTTGTGAATGCGCTCCTCCACGGCCGTCTTGTAGTTCGCGGCCTCCCAGAACCCGCGTGAGATCTGCGTCTTGATGATGTATTGCTGATAGGCCGGAATCGCCAGCGCGGCAAGGATGCCGATGACGGCCACGACGATCATCATTTCGATCAGCGTAAATCCCCGGCGCAGCCGCTGGGGCAGTCGGGGGTTGTCTGTTGTGATGTTTGGCATCGGGCGATTCCGGCAGGTTGACCGCCTACTCCTATCCAAACTACGTGCCAGCCGCAAAAACCCCCAAAAGTGACAGGATTTGGCGCAATTCCGCCGCCGAACCGGCGTGGGTGACAGTTTGCCGCGTGACATATCCGCCGCCTGACAATTCTCGTCAGGTGCGCCGACTTTTTCAGAATCCTCCCAAAGACCTTGGGCTGCCCGGCCCCTACGATGGGTTGCACCAGAGAACTCTCATATTTTATGCATGGGCAAAAAATATCTTGACCCGCTTCTTTGTTGTCCATACATTAATTCCGTCTTCATCGAGTTCGATGCCGCCAAGGATCTCGTCAACCGCTTCAAGCATGGCGTGTCGCTGGAGGTGGCAGTCATGCTCGATCTGGACGCCGCGCAGGTCGTCATCGACACCCCCTACGACTACAACGAGGCCCGCACGATTGCGGTGGGTCCGATTGGTCAACGGATCTACGTGATGGTCTACACGATGCGCGGCAATGTGATGCGGGTGATCAGCCTGCGCAAGGCAAACCGCCGAGAGGTCTTGAACTATGTCGACAAAGCAAACGATCCACATTCCTGACGATGCCGAGGACGCCGCGATCACGCGCGGCGCACTCAGCGACCCCGACAACCCGCCGCTGACCGACGCGCAGCTCGAGCAAATGCGCCCGGCCCCGCGCCGCGGGCGCCCCGCCCTGCCGCCGGAGGCCCGCAAGGTCACGCTGAACATGCGCGCGGACCGCGACGTGGTGGAGGCGTTCAAGGCCACCGGCGACGGCTGGCAGACGCGCATCAACGAGATCCTGCGTGCCTATGCACACACGCACCGGATGCTGCCGCGCTGAGCGCGGCGTGATTTCCGACAAGAAGGCCAGCGCTGAGAACATTTCTCACGCATTTTCAGAATTTGCCTCAAGGTGCGGGCACGGGCAGGCAGTAAAATGCCGCTTTGTGCCGTGGCGGAGGCAATCCGCCTGACGGCAATCGATATACCGGCGGCCCACCGTGGCCGCCCGAGAGGAATGCATGTCCGTAGAAGCCCTTTCCGCCGATCGTGATGCCGGGGACGCCCTCGGCCCCACCCCTGACGTGCCTGCCACGCCAGACACGTCCGCCGAGGCGGCGCCTGGAGACACCACCGCCGCGCCGGACACCAAGTCCACCGCGAAGCGCGGCGCGCCCGAGAAGCACACGCCGATGATGATCCAGTACCTCCGCATCAAGGCGGATCATCCGGACACGCTGCTGTTCTACCGGATGGGGGACTTCTACGAGCTGTTCCATGACGACGCGGAGAAAGCCGCGCGGTTGCTGGACATCACGTTGACGTCGCGCGGACAGTCCGGCGGCGTGCCCATCCGCATGGCCGGTATCCCGTTCCATTCGGTCGACCAGTACCTGATCAAGCTCGTCAAGCTGGGCGAATCGGTGGCGATCTGCGAGCAGATCGGCGATCCGGCCACGAGCAAGGGCCCGGTGGAGCGCAAGGTGGTCCGCATCGTCACGCCGGGCACGCTGACCGACGCCGCGCTGCTGCCGGACAAGGTCGACACGTTCCTGATGGCCGTGCACCAGCAGACCACGCGGCGCGGCATCAGCAAGACCGGCCTCGCCTGGCTGAACCTCGCCAGCGGCGAACTGCGGCTGATGGAGTGCGAGGCGGCACAACTGGGCCGCGAACTCGAACGGATCCGCCCCGCCGAACTGCTGTTTGCCGATGGCATCGACCTGCCGGCGCTGACCTGCGCGCGTACCCGGCTGCCGGAGTGGCATTTCGACCAGGATGCCGGCACGCGCCGGCTGCGCGAGCAGATTGGCGTGGCAAGCCTGGAACCGTTCGGCTGCGCGGGCCTCGGCGCGGCGCTTGGCGCGGCCGGCGCGCTGCTGAATTACGCGGCGGCCACCCAGGGCCAGTCGCTACGGCATGTACAGGGCGTGACCGTCGAACGCGAATCGGAATTCGTGGGCCTCGATTCGGCCACGCGGCGCAACCTGGAACTGACGGAAACGCTGCGCGGCGGCGAATCGCCGACGCTGTTCTCGCTGCTCGACACCTGCGCCACGGCGATGGGCAGCCGCGCGCTGCGCCACTGGCTCCATCACCCGCTGCGCGACCCCGCGCTGCCGCGTGCGCGCCAGCAGGCCATCGGCGCGCTGATCGCCCAGGACCCGGACGCCCTGCGCACCAACCTGCGCCGGCTGGCTGACGTCGAGCGCATCACGTCCCGGCTCGCCCTGCTGACGGCGCGGCCCCGCGACCTGTCGTCGCTGCGCGACACCCTGCGCGCGCTGCCCGACGTGCGCGCCACCGTGACGCTGGCCGACGACGCCCCGCTGCTGGCGCAGACCCTCGACGACCTCGAAATCCCGGAAGACTGCCTCGGCCTGCTGGTGCGAGCCGTCGCCGAGGAACCGTCCACGGTGCTGCGCGACGGCGGCGTGATTGCGCGCGGCTACGATGCCGATCTGGACGAACTACGAGACATTTCCGAGAACTGCGGCCAGTTCCTGATCGACCTCGAGGCACGCGAGCGCTCCCGTACGGGCATCGCCAACCTGCGCGTGGAGTACAACCGCGTGCATGGCTTCTATATAGAGGTGACGAACGGCCAGGCGGACAAGGTGCCCGACGACTACCGCCGGCGCCAGACGCTCAAGAACGCCGAGCGCTACATCACGCCAGAGCTGAAGTCCTTCGAGGACAAGGCGCTGTCCGCACAGGACCGCGCGCTGGCGCGTGAGAAGGTTCTCTACGAAGCGCTGCTCCAGGCCCTGCTGCCGCATATCTCCGCCCTGCAACGCGTGGCGGGCGGGCTGGGGCGGCTCGATGTGCTGGCAGCACTGGCCGAACGGGCCCGCACGCTCGACTGGGTCCAGCCCGAGCGCGTGAGCGAGAACGTGATCGACATCGTGCAAGGCCGCCACCCGGTGGTCGAGGGCCAGCTAGCCGCCGATTCGACCGAGTTCATCCCCAACGACTGCCAGTTGACCGAGGCGCGCAAGCTGCTGCTGATCACCGGCCCGAACATGGGCGGTAAGTCGACGTTCATGCGCCAGACCGCGCTGATCGTGCTGCTGGCATGTGTGGGCGCCTGGGTACCGGCGCGGCGCGCCGTGATCGGTCCGGTCGACCGCATCTTCACGCGGATTGGCGCAGCAGACGATCTTGCCGGCGGCCGTTCCACGTTCATGGTGGAAATGACCGAGGCGGCGGGCATCCTGCACCACGCCACGCCGTCCAGCCTTGTGCTGATGGACGAGATCGGCCGGGGCACCTCGACGTTCGACGGGCTGGCGCTCGCCTGGGCCATCGCCCGCCACCTGCTCTCGCACAACCGCAGCCACACGCTGTTCGCCACCCACTATTTCGAGCTGACGCAGCTGCCGCAGGAGTTCGCGCAGGCGGCCAACGTGCACCTGTCCGCCGTGGAACATGGCGACGGCATCGTGTTCCTGCACGCCGTGCAGGACGGCCCGGCGAGCCAGAGCTATGGCCTGCAGGTCGCCCAACTGGCCGGCGTGCCGCAGCCGGTGATCCGCGCCGCGCGCAAGCATCTGGCCTGGCTGGAACAGCAGTCCGCCGATGCCACCCCCACGCCGCAACTCGACCTGTTCGCCGCGCCCGCTGCGCCGCCGGACGAAGATGAGGAGGCGGACGGGGAAGGCGGGGCCGCAGCGTTGCCGGTCGATGCGGCCGCCCTGGAGGCGCTCGACGCGCTGGCTGACATCGACCCCGACAGCCTGACGCCGCGCGACGCGCTCGATGCGCTGTACCGGCTCAAGGCGCTGGCGGAGAGCAAGCCCTCCGTATGACGGCACATCGGCGGGTCTGGCGGCACATGGCGGTGGCCGCGGTTTGCTGGACGGCATGTGCCGGGCCCGGGCTCGCCCACGCGGCCCGGACCGGGCGCGTCGCGCCACCCCCGCCGGCAGCGGTGCAGCCCGTGCGCATTGCGCTGATCGCCGATGTGCCGCAATGGCCGGCGGCCGAGGCCGACACGGCCGCACTATTCGATCTGATGTCGACCCAGCAGGTGGCGCTGATCGTCCATGCCGGCGGCATCAAGGGCGATACCGAGTCGTGTGGCGATGCCGTGCTGAACGTGCGCCAGCGCGTGCTCGACGACGCGCCACTACCGCTGCTCTATGTGCCGGGCGAGAACGACTGGGCCGAATGCCAGAAGCCGGTGAACGGCGAGTTCGACGCGGTGGAACGGTTGAACCGGCTGCGCGAACTGTACTTCCCGGTGGACGCCACGCTGGGGCGCCGTACGCTGCCGGTTACGCGCCAGTCGGACCAGGCCACGTTCCGCAGCTACCGGGAAAACGCCCGCATGGTACTGGGCAACGTGCTGATCGTCGGCATGAACCTGCCGGGCGACAACAACCACTATCGTACCGAGGGCGGCCGCAACGGCGAGTTCGAGGACCGGCGCGAGGCCAATCGGCAGTGGCTCTCCCGCGCGTTCTCGGTGGCCGAGCAGCGTGACCTCGACGGCGTGGTGGTGGTCGGCCATGCCGATCCAATGTTCGGCAATGGCTGGGAGAAGCGTGGCAAGCCGACCCTGTTCGATGGCTTCCTGCGACGCGGCGCGCGTGATGGCTATCTGGAGTTCAAGCGCCAGTTGCGCGAACTGGCCGGCAAGTACAAGGGCCAGGTCCTACTCGTCCATGCGAGCGACAGCGGTTTCAGCGTGGACAAGCCGCTGCGGGACGCGGCGGGCAAGTCCATAGCCAATGTCACGCGCGTGGCCCTGCCGGTGGGATCGCCCTCCCGCTGGACCGAGTTGACGGTGTCGCCGGGCTCGCGGGCGGTGTTCCAGGTGAAGCTGCGCGACGGGGTGAAGGGCAACTAGCCGGAAACGGCGGGGAATTAAAGGAACTGCGAGCCCGAAAACCCAAAGAAAAAGCCGGCAATTGCCGGCTTTTTCTTTGTCCTGCGACGACCCCATCGCAGCACTGCGGCCCGCCTTGCGGACGGGCTCACGCATCGCTCAATTGTTTGGGAAGATCAGTGGAGCGTGCGAGGGCTGTCGTCGCCGTCCTCGTCCTCATCCACCACTTCGATGCCCGAGGCACCGTGGGCGTGGCCGTGCTCGACTTCATCGCTGGTCGCCTCGCGCACTTCCGACACTTTCAGCCAGAAACGCAGCGCCATGCCGGCGAGCGGATGGTTGCCGTCCAGCACCACCTTGTCTTCGGCCACGTCAGTGATCGTGTAGATGATGGAGTCTTCGTCGTCGCCGTCCTCGGGCACGCCCTCGAACTGCATGCCGACTTCCAGCGGCTCCGGAAAGCGATTGCGCGGCTCCACCTTCACGAGGTCGGCATCGTAGTCGCCGAAGGCCTCATCGGGTTCCAGCTGCAGCTGGGTCTCAAAGCCGGCGTCGTGGCCGTCCAGCGCTTCCTCGATCTTCGGGAACGTGCCATCATACCCGCCGTGCAAATAGACCATGGGCTCATCCGACTCTTCGATCAGATTGCCCTGCGTGTCCGACAGCTTGTACACCACGGACACCACCGTGTTCTTAGCGATTTTCAATTCTTGACTCCATGAGCGATTCCGCATTATACGCGCAGGCCTTGCCTGCGGGCCCCATCGATCCCGACGCGCCGCTCACGCTGCTTGGGGGCATGACACCCGCCGTGTTCATGCGCGAGATCTGGCACCGCAAACCTTTGCTGATTCGACAGGCAGTGCCCGGAATCGTGCCGCCTGTGTCGCGTGAAGCGCTTTTTGACCTGGCCGACCGCGAGGACGTGGAGTCGCGCCTGGTGTCGTACTTTCGCAACCGTTGGAAGCTCGAGCACGGCCCGTTTGCCGAGGACAACCTCCCTTCGCGCAAGGCCACCAAGTGGACGCTGCTGGTGCAGGGCGTCAACCTGCACGACCAGGCCGCGGCCGACCTGATGAGCCAGTTCCGCTTCGTGCCCGACGCGCGGCTCGACGATGTGATGATCAGCTACGCCACGGACGGCGGCGGCGTGGGTCCGCACTTCGATTCCTATGATGTCTTCCTGTTGCAAGTATCGGGCCGACGCCGCTGGCGCATTTCGTCACAAACCAAGCTCGACCTGATTCCCGACATGCCGCTGAAGATCCTGTCGGACTTCACGGCCGAGGAGGAATGGGTGCTGGAACCCGGCGACATGCTGTACCTGCCGCCGCAGTACGCGCACGACGGGGTGGCCGAGGGCGAGTGCATGACCGCTTCTATCGGCTTCCGCGCCCCTGCCTACCGGGAGCTGGCCGGCCATTTCCTCGCGTGGCTATCGGAAACGGTGGAAGGCAACGAGGGCCTCGACGGCCGCTACGCCGACGCCGACGAGACCGCGACGGCGCATCCCGCGCAGATGCCGGCCGGGCTGGGCCGCGCAGTGGCCGAGCGGCTCCAGGCGATGAAATGGAACGGCGCGATGGTGTCCGAATTCCTCGGCTCGCACCTCTCCGAACCGAAGCAATCGGTGATGTTCGCCGAGGTCGAGGAGATTCCGCTGCGCAAGTACACGAAGCTGGCCCAGGCGCATGGCGTAGTCCTTGCTCCTGGTTCCATTGCGCTCTATGACCGTACGCATTTCTTCCTCAACGGCGAGGCCTACGAACCGCCAGCATCGCTGGCGAAATGGCTGCGTCGGCTGGCGGACCACCGTCATCTGACCGCTGCGGAGGTCACTGCGTGCGCCGCGCTGCCCGACTTGATGGATACCTTCCACGACTGGACGCTGGAAGGCTGGTTGCAGATTGCGCCTGTACGCGTGTAATAATGCGTAACAAAGAGAACCAGCAAATTTCGACTGTACACAAGCAGGGGAAACGCGGATATAATCGCCCGCTGGCTAGTACTGTGTACCACTGCATTGTCGGCACCCGGGAGAGCCTCAAATTTGCAGTTCAAGAGCGATAATTACCGGTAATTATTCATCGCCTGTTTTCAGTAATTAAAAGTTAAAGGACGAAAAATGAAGAAGTCTCTCCTGATCGCATCCCTGCTGGCAGCTGTTGCCCTGGCCGCTTGCGGCAAGAAGGAAGAAGCTGCCGCTCCGGCCGCTGACACGGCTGCTCCGGCTGCCACGGCTCCCGCCGCTGACGCATCGGCTCCGGCCGCTGCTCCGGCTGCTGACGCATCGGCTCCGGCCGCTGCCCCGGCTGCTGACGCATCGGCTCCGGCCGCTGACGCTTCGGCCCCGGCTGCCAAGCAGTAATCGGATTACTCCGATAAAAAAGCCGACCTTCGGGTCGGCTTTTTTATTGCCCGCGATTTACTCGCGGCGCGCCCGGTAGTCCGGCGCATCATCTCGGCTTCAGCACCGTTCCGGCCTCAGATAATCTTGAATCACATGCCGCGGACCGGTTGCCATCCCAGCCCCTCCTCCTGATCTGCAATCAGGATCTCCTCCGGCGCCACCCCAAGCACGGCCGCAAGTGCCCCCGAGGCCAGCGCGCGCGTGTTGTTCTGTTGACTCAAATGAGCGGCCACCACGCGTGACAGCCCGCCATGCGCCACCCGCGACAGGATCGCCGCCGCCACTTCATTGGCCAGGTGCCCGAAATCCCCGCCGATACGCCGTTTCAACGAATACGGATAAGCCGAATTCCGCAGCATCTCGCGGTCATGGTTGCACTCCAGAACCAGCGCATCCACGCCAGCGAGCCGCGCTGTGACGTAGGGGGTCTCCATGCCGGCATCGGTTAGCACGCCAAGCCGCGCGTTGCCATCGGTCAGCACGAACTGAAGCGGCTCGCGGGCATCGTGCGGAACCGTGTACGGCAGAATCTGCAAGCCGCCCACCGAGAACGCGTGGTCGGCGCAGCACACGCGCACATCGGCCACATCGGCGCCGCGCATGTGCGCGGTGGCGAGCCAGGTGCCGTGACTGGTATGAACCGGAAGCTTGTGGCGCGCGGCGAACGCGTAGGCCGAACCCACGTGGTCGCCATGCTCATGCGTGACCAGTACCGCGTCGAGCTGGCCCGGCGTGACGCCGAGCCGCTCGAGCCGGCGCGCGGTCTCACGGATGCCGAACCCGCAGTCGAGCAGCACACGGGTCACCGTGGTGCCATCGACGGCCTCGATCAGCAGCGAGTTGCCTTCGCTGCCACTGCCCAAAAAAGCAAAGCGCATCATCGATGCGCTCGCTCGGGATGGTTCCCGACGGCAGGAGCCGTCGGGACCGTCTGACTGCGACAAAGACCCATCAGTGCAGTTGCTCGTCCAGCAGCGACAGGATCTTCTTGCCGATTTCGGTGTTCTCCGGCTGCCCGGCCTCGTTCAGCACGGTGACCGTGGTGCCCGTGCCGTTGCCCTTGAGCGCCACGCGGTACTTCTTGGCCGTCTTGCCGTCGTTCGCCTTCGTGAACAGCTTCGAGAAGAAGCCGCGATCGTCCACGCTGGTACGCGGATCCACATAGCGCACGTAGTACAGGCCCTGGGCACGGTCACGATCTTCCACCGTGAAGTTCACGCGATCCAGCGAAAGGCCGACCGAGCGCCAGGCGCGATCGAACGGCTCCGGCAATTGCAGCGCCGGCGTGCCATTGACTTGCGACATAAACGACTTGCTGCCGTCGGCCGACGGTGCGCCGGTGGCTGCAGCGGCGCCGATGCCAGTGGCGGCGGCGGTGCCCACCGCTGGCGTGGCGGCATTGGCGGCCGCGTCATTCGTGCCGATGCCGGCCGGCGTCGGGTTCTTGGCCATGCGGTCGGCCTGCTCCTTCTGCACGCCCAGGCGCTGGGCCAGGCGGGACAGGAATTCGGCTTCCAGCTCAGGATCGGCCGGGCGCGGCGTCCAGACCGTGCTGGTCTTGTCCACACCGGTCAGCTGTTCCTGCGCACCGCGATGGCTGATGAACACCTCGAGCTGGCCGTTCTGCGACCGCTCCACGCGCGTGCGGAACTTGTCGCGCTCGGACGTCGAGTACAGGCCGTCGAACACCTTGCCAATGGTGTTGCGGATGATGTCCTGCGGGATCTTGGCGCGGTTCTCAGCCCAGTCCGTTTCCATGATGCCGGTCTCGGGCGAGTCCTGCACCAACAGGAAGCCGCTCTCCTGCCAGAAGCCGCGCAGGGTCTGCCAGAGCTGGTCGGCACGCATGCCGTTGCTGATCACGAGCCAGCGCTGGTTGCCGTCGCGTTCCATGCGCACGCCCTGGGCGCCCGGCAGCACGTTGTCGGTCGGGCTGGCCTCGCGGGCACGCCCGGCGTTGGCCTGGGTGTAGTTCGAGAGCGTGGACGTGCCAGAGGCATCGGGCACCGTGTAGCGGCGCTCGCCGTCGAGCTTGGTCAGGTCCGGCGGAATGTCCAGCGATGCCGTCTTCTTGCCCTGGGACTTGTAGTCGATCTTGTCCGGCTGCATGGCCTCATTGATGCTGCTGCAGCCGGCGATCAGGGTCAGGGCCAGCACGGGCGCGACCATGGCGGCACGGCGGACTTGCGTCGCGCCGCGACGGTTAAGCTTCTGTTTCATTGACACGTAATCCTGGTTTCAAGAAGGCGGCGATACGCCAAGGTTCAGCCGGTAAGGTTAAGGTCAGGCGAGCAGGCCGGCGTTGGCCAGCGCGCGGCGCACGGTCTCGTGCTGCGCTTCGGCCAGCGGGGTCAGCGGCAGGCGGATGCCGCCGGCCATCTTGCCCATCTGTTGCAGCGCCCACTTGACGGGAATCGGGTTGGCCTCGACGAACATCGCGCGGTTCAGCTCGATCATTTCCATATGCAGCCGGCGTGCGGTCACCACATCGCCGTTACGCGCCGCCACGCACATCTCGTGCATCTTGCGCGGCGCCACGTTGGCCGTCACGGAGATATTGCCGTGGCCGCCCAGCAGGATCAGCGCCACCGCGGTGGGGTCGTCGCCGCTGTAGATCGCGAAGTGTTCCGGCGCATCCTTGATCAGCTGCGCGGCCCGGTCGATGTTGCCCGTGGCCTCCTTCACGCCGACGATGCCCGGCACCTGCGCCAGGCGCAGGATGGTGTCGTTGGTCATATCGGCCACGGTACGGCCCGGCACGTTATACAGCAGCACCGGCAGCTCCACCGCTTCCGCGATCGTGCGGAAATGGCGGTAGATGCCTTCCTGCGTCGGCTTGTTGTAGTACGGCACCACCTGGAGCGACGCATCGGCACCGACCTTCTTGGCGAAGGCGGTCAGCTCGATGGCTTCCTTGGTGGAATTGCCGCCCGTACCGGCGATGATCGGGACGCGCTTGTTGGACTGCTCCACGGCCACGCGGATCAGTTCGCAATGCTCTTCCACGTTGACGGTCGGAGACTCGCCCGTGGTGCCCACAATCACGATGCCATCGGTGCCTTCTGCCGCATGCCAGTCGATGAGGGTGCGCAGCGCGGGGTAATCCAGGCTGCCATCCTCATGCATCGGGGTGACGATGGCCACGATGCTGCCGGTAATCTGTGTCATAGCTTAAGGAAACTCGGGAAATCGAATATCCGGGATTGTACCGGAACCGTCAGCCGCTCCGGACTCCCCCGGGGTGAGGGGAAACATCAGGATTTTCAACGTGTGAAGCGCCCTGCGCGCTGACACGGGCCGGGCGCACCGCCCGACCGGCCAGCCTAGGGCCGCGCCGGCAGCCTGTAGCGCGGTGGCGCGGTGCCCGGCGCGCCGCCCGTGGACTCGCGCACGGCACAAATCCGCTGGACGAACGCCGTTTTCGGCACTTCTACCACCCCGTCCTCGTACCCCACCACGCGGAGGGTTCCGCGCGCCATGTCGAGCAATTCGCCCGATTTCAGCAGGAAGTCGGGCCGGGACGGCTTGCCGACGGTTTCGTTACCAATTGCAAATGTTTCATAGATCAGCACCCCGGCAGGCGCCAGCGCCGCCAGCAGGTGCGGCCAGAGGGGGCGGTGCAGGTAGTTGGTGACCACGATGGCGTCCAGCGGCGCCCCGTCCGCCCCGTCAGTCACGTCCCCCAGCGGCCAGCCGTCCTGCTCGAGATCGGCCACCCGGCCCACCACGCCGGCGGGCAGCCCCGCCACGGCCTCGGCGTCGCGATCCACGGCCAGCACGTCAAACCCCTGCCCCGCCAGCCAGGCCGCGTGGCGCCCGCTGCCACAGGCGAGATCGAGCACGCGGCCGCCCGGCCGGATCAGGTGGGCCCAGCGGGTCACCCACGACGAAGGCGCGCCCAGTGGCGCGTGCGCGAGCGTCATGGCGCTTATTGCAGCAGGAGGATGATCGGCCGGAGCATCAGCTCGACCACCGACAGCAGCAGACTCATCACCGGCTGCATCCAGACCCGCGTGATCACGCCCGCCGCCACCAGCGCCAGCACCACGAAGATGCCATACGGCTCGATGCGGCTGACGGCCGCCGCCACGCGCTGCGGCAGGAAGGCGGTCAGCACGCGTCCCCCGTCCAGCGGCGGGATCGGAAACAGGTTGAAGGCGGCCACGACCACGTTGACGATTACCCCGGCGCGCGCCATCTGGCCCCAGAACGGCTCCTGGACCTGCGCCCAGGCCAGCCCGATCACCACCAGCGCCCAGATGAACGCCTGCACGAGATTGCTGGCCGGGCCGGCCAGGGCCACCCACATGCCATGCCAGCGCGGGTTGCGCAGGTGGCCGAACACTACCGGAACCGGCTTGGCGAAGCCGAACACGAACTGCCCGGCGGTCAGGAAATACAGCAGCAGCGGCACCGCCACCGTGCCGATCGGGTCGATATGCCGGATCGGGTTCAGGCTGACGCGACCGAGCCGGTAGGCCGTGTCGTCGCCGAAAAAGCGCGCCACATAGCCGTGGGCGGCCTCATGCAGCGTGATGGCGAACAAGACTGGCAGGGCGTAGACCGCAACGGTCTGGATGAGCGAGGAATCCATGTGCCCTATTCTATCCGTGCAATGGCGCCCGCAGGCTGTCCGGTTTGTGTCAAAGCGTGGCCGATTTTCAAAGCGTGGCGGACAGCCCGAAGCGTTCCACATCGCCCCGGCCCAGCCGCACCAGTTCCGGCTCGCCGCCGGTGAGGTCGATCACGGTGGTCGGCTGCGCCGGCGCCGGGCCGCCGTCCACCACCAGGTCGAGCTGTTTCTCCAGCCGGGCGCGGATTTCGGCCGGATCGTTCATGGGTTCGTCATCGCCGGGCATCTGGAGCGTGGCCGAGATCATCGGCTGGCCCAGTTCGGCCAGCAGCGCCAGCGGCACAGCATGGTCGGGCACGCGCACGCCGATGGTCTTGCGGGCTGGGTGCGACAGCCGGCGCGGCACTTCCTTGGTCGCCTCGAGGATGAACACGTACGGCCCCGGCGTGGCGCCCTTGATCCAGCGGTACTGGCGGTTATCCACGCGCGCGAAGTTGCCCAACTCGGACAGGTCGCTGCACATCAGGGTCAGATGGTGCTTGTCGTCGATGCCGCGCAGCCGGCGCAGGCGCTCCACGGCCGTCTTGTCGTCGAGCGGGCAGGCCAGCGCGTAGCTGGAGTCCGTCGGCAGCGCAATCAGCCCGCCCTGGCGCAGGATCTGCGCGGCTTGCTTGATCAGGCGCAGCTGCGGGTTGACCGGGTGAATCTCGAAGTACTGGGACATTCAGGGATCGTCGGGGGCGGAAGGCGGGGCGGGCGGACGGCTACCAGTCGTGCCAGACCGGGGTAACGTCCGATGGCAGCGGCGGCAGCGTGCCGATATCGACCCGGCCCTCGCCGGGGCCATGGAAATCCGACCCGCGCGAGGCCATCAGGCCGTAGTGGCGCGCCACATCGGCATAGCGGCGGAACTGGTCGGGCGTGTGGCTGCCGGTCACGACCTCCACGGCGCGGCCCCCCAGTTGGGTGAATTCGTCGAACAGCGCGTCGTGCTGGGTGGCCGTGTAGTTGTAGCGGCCCGGGTGGGCCATCACAGCGACGCCGCCGGCGTCACGGATCCAGCCGATCGCCTCGGACAGCTTCGACCAGCGGTGCGGCACGAAGCCGGGGCGGCCATCGGACAGATATTCGCTGAATACGTCGCTGATGGTCGCGCAATAGCCTTCATCCACCAGCCAACGCGCAAAATGGGTGCGCGAGATCAGGTCAGGATTGCCGACATGGCGCAGCGCGCCGGCGTAGGCATCGTGGATGCCGACCTTGGCCAGCGCCTCGCCGATATCCTGGGCGCGCCGGGCGCGGCCGTCGCGGGTTCGGGCCAGGCCGTCGATCAGGCCCGGATGGAAGGGATCGATCTGCAGGCCCACGATGTGCACGGTCTGGCCGGCCCAGGTGACCGAAATCTCCACGCCAGGCACATAGCGCATGCCGAGTGCCTCGGCGGCGTCGCGCGCCTCGCGCTGGCCGCCCACCTCGTCGTGGTCCGTCAACGCCCAGAAAGCCACGCCACCGGCATGGGCGCGCGCGGCCACGTCACGTGGCGCGAGCATCCCGTCGGACACGGTGGAGTGGCAGTGCAGATCGGCGTTGATGGCGTGCGGGTTTTGCATGGTCTTCATTCTACTCCTGGCAGGGTCTTTTAGCCCTGCCGCCAACGGTGGCGTGCCCGGATTCCCAAGGCACGCAAGGTATGATGGGGCCTTGTTCCGCTCCCCCATGCGCCGCGCGCCACCTGGCGCCCGCCGCGCACCTGCCTCGATCATGTCTTCCACGCCCTCCCCGCTCGCTCCCCAAGAAACCACGCAGACCGATGTGCTGATCGTCGGCGCCGGGCCGGTCGGCCTGTTCGCCGCGTTCCAGGCGGGCGTGCTGGGGCTCAAATGCGAGCTGATCGACGTGCTCGACCGGGCCGGCGGCCAGTGCACCGAGCTCTACCCCGAGAAGCCGATCTACGACATTCCGGCCGTGCCGGGCTGCCTGGCGCAGGACCTCGTGGACCGGCTGATGGAGCAATGCGCGCCGTTCGCGTTCCCGATGCACTTCAGCCAGCGCGCCGACAGCGTCAGCGAGCACGCCAGCGCCGACGGCCATCCGCGCCTGCTGGTGACCACCGACGCCGGCAAGCGTTTCGACGTGGCGGCAGTGCTGGTCTGCGCCGGCGCCGGGGCCTTCGCGCCGCAGCGCGTGGCGCTGCCCGAGGCCGCCGCGCTCGAGGACCGGCACCTGCACTACGCCGTGCGCGACACCTCGCGCTTTGCCGGCCGCCGTGTGATCGTGGCCGGAGGCGGCGATTCGGCGCTCGACTGGGCGCTCGCGCTGCGCAAGGTGGCCGGGCGCGTGACGCTGCTGCACCGGCGCGAGGGCTTCCGCGCCGCCGACCACACCGTGGCGTCGATGCGCGCGGCAGTGGCGGCCGGCGAGATGGACTTCGTCGTCGGTATGCTCGGCGGCCTGCAGACCGATGACGCCGACCGGCTGACCGCCGCGACGATCAAGACCCGCGACGGCGAGCAGACGCTGCCCGCCGACGAACTCGTAGCGCTGTACGGACTGGTGTCCGAGCCGGGGCCGATTGCCCAGTGGGACATGGACATGCGCGCGGGCCGCATCATGGTGGACACCACCACCTATGAAAGCTCGCGCCGCGGCATCTTCGCGGCCGGCGACATCTGCTTCTATCCGAACAAGCAAAAGCTGATCCTCTCCGGCTTCCATGAGGCCGCGCTCGCGCTGCGCAAGGCGTACCACTACGCCTTGCCGGAGAAGTCGCTGGTGCACGTGCACACCAGCAACAACGCCGCGCTCAAGGAGAAGCTCACGCACGCGTGAGGCTTCATCCCGACTCGTCATCAAGCGAGAAATTCCTCGATCAGCTGCGCCACCACCTGCGGCTGGTCGTGGTGGAGCATGTGCCCGGCGTCATCCACCGTGACTTCGCGGAAGTCCGGGAAGGCGCGGAAGCGCTCTCGGAATTCGTCCAGCGGCTGCTTGTGGGCGATGTGCTGGAGCGTGGCGGAGTCCCGCGCCTCCACGTGTAGCACCGGGGCTTCCACCTTGGCCCAGATCGCCATGATTTCGTCGATCCGATACAGCATGGGATTGGTCATCTTGTGGGCCGCGTCGCCCAGGATCTCCCACCGGCCCTCGGCGTTGCGGCGCGACCAGTGCGCGGCCAGGAAGGCGGCGCGATCGTCGGGCAGGCGCGGATTGGTCTTCTGCAGGCGCGCCGCCACGGCGGCCTCGCTCTCGTAGGTGCGCAGCTCCGGCTGCGCGCGCAGTTCGTCCAGCCAGCGCACCAGCCGGCCCGGCGCCTGGTCCGGTCGGGTGCGGGTCAGGCCGAAGCCCTCCAGATCCACCACGCGCCGCACGCGCTGCGGACGCACTCCCGCATAGATACAGACCACGTTGGCGCCCATGCTGTGGCCCACCAGATCCACCTGCCCTTCGGGCTGGTAGTGATCGAGCAGCGCCTCGAGGTCGGCCACGTAGTCCGGGAACCAGTAGGACGTGGTGCCCGGGTAGCGCGTCGGCAGGTCGGTCTCGCCGAAGCCGCGCCAGTCCATGGCGATCACGTGCCAGTCGCGCGCCAGCGCATCGACGAGGAACTGGAACGAGGCGGCCACATCCATCCAGCCGTGCAGCATGAACAGCTTGGGCGCGCCGGGCGTGCCCCAGTGGCGAACGTGCGTGCGCAGGCCGCGCAGCGTGATAAATTCGGAACGCGAGGTTTCCGTGATGGTCATGGTGTCTCTACCCTTCTGTCTCTGTATTGCCAGGTCTTCTCGGGCGCGCGGCGGATGGGGGGCCGCGCGGCAGCCTGGATAAAAATAGAACGATCGTTCGCCTGGCCGATTATAGCGATCCGCCCGGCCTGACGCCGCAAAAACATCGGAGACAACCGGATGACCGCCTTGCCGGCTACGCGCCGCGATGACTATCGCGCGCTTCATGACACGTTCCGCTGGAACGTGCCCGAGCACTTCAACCTGGCCGATGTCTGCTGCGGCCGCTGGGCCCGAGACCCGGCCACCATGGACCGCGTGGCGGTCTACACCGAGCACGAGGATGGGCGACGCGACGCCTACACCTACGCCCATATCCAGGCCGAGGCCAACCGGCTCTCCCGCGCGCTGCGCGCGCTGGGCGTGGGCCGGGGCGACCGCGTGGCCATCGTCATGCCCCAGCGCATCGAGACCGTGATCGCCGGCATGGCGGTCTACCAGCTGGGTGCCGTGGCCATGCCGCTGTCGATGCTGTTCGGCCCGGAGGCCCTCTCGTACCGCATCGACCACAGCGAAACCCGCGTGGCGATTGCCGACGAGACCGCCATCGACAACCTGCTCGCCGCCCGCCCGGACTGCCCCACCCTGCGCACCGTGATTGGCGCCGGCGCCGCCACGGGCCGGGGCGACCTGGACTGGGACGCCCTGCTGGCCGCCCAACTGCCTACCTTCACGGCCGAGCAGACCAAGGCCGACGAAGCCGCCGTGCTGATCTACACCAGCGGCACCACCGGGCCGCCCAAAGGCGCGCTGCTGCCACACCGGGCGCTGATCGGCAACCTGACCGGCTTCGTCTGCTCGCAGAACTGGTATCCGCAGGACGACGACGTGTTCTGGAGCCCGGCCGACTGGGCCTGGACCGGCGGCCTGTGGGATGCGCTGATGCCGGCGCTGTACTTCGGCAAGCCCATCGTCGGCTATCAGGGCCGGTTCTCCGCCGAACGTGCCTTCGAATTGCTCGAACGCTATGGCGTGACCAACACCTTCCTGTTCCCCACTGCGCTCAAGCAGATGATGAAGGCGTGCCCGGACCCGTCCACGCGCTACCGGCTGAAGCTGCGCGCGGTCATGAGTGCCGGCGAGGCCGTGGGCGAGACCGTGTTCTCGTGGTGCCGCGACGCCCTCGGGGTCATCGTCAACGAGATGTTCGGCCAGACCGAGATCAACTACATCGTCGGCAACTGCACCGCGCAGTATGACGACGACCGCCTCGGCTGGCCGGCGCGGCCGGGCTCGATGGGCCGCCCCTACCCGGGCCACCGCGTGGCCGTGATCGACGACGAGGGCCGCCCCTGCGCGCCGGACGAGGACGGCGAGGTGGCGGTCTGCGCTACCGACATCCACGGGCATCCGGACCCGGTCTTCTTCCTCGGTTACTGGAAGAACGAGGCCGCCACGGCGGGCAAGTACACCGAGCTGGACGGCCTGCGCTGGTGCCGCACAGGCGACCTTGCCCGCATGGATGCGGACGGTTATCTCTGGTATCAGGGCCGGGCGGACGACGTGTTCAAGTCGTCGGGCTATCGGATCGGGCCGAGCGAGATCGAAAACTGCCTGCTCAAGCACCCGGCGGTGTCGAACTGTGCGGTGGTGCCGTCGCCGGACCCCGAGCGCGGGGCCATCGTCAAGGCGTTTATCGTACTGACCCCGGCCGTGGCGCGCTCGTTCGACAACGACGCCGCGCTGATCGCCGAATTGCAGCAGCATGTTCGGGGACAGCTAGCCCCCTATGAGTATCCCAAGGCGATTGAATTCATCGATCAACTGCCGATGACGACCACCGGCAAGATCCAGCGGCGGGTGTTGCGACTGCAGGAGCAGGAGAAAGCGAAAGCAGCCGGGGGGGCGCCGGCGCCCACCTCAGCCGGCTGAGGCTTCCAGCCAGGCCAGGTCGTCCTCGTCGAAGCCCGCCGCGCGGCGGGCTTCGAGGTTGAACGGGCCGCGCAGCCGGGGCGCGCGGTACTGCTCGGACAGCACCGCGTAGGTCGGCACGGGGTCCAGCCCGCGCTGCGCGCACAGCCACCGATACCAGTGGTTGCCGATGGCCACGTGCCCCACTTCATCGCGCAGAATGATGTCGATGATGGCGGCGGCGGCCTCGTCGCCGGCCTCGGCCAGCTTCGCCCGCACCGGCGGCGAGGCGTCCAGCCCGCGTGCCTCGAGCGTGCGCGGCACCAGCGCCATGCGCGCCAGCACGTCGTCGGCGGTCTTGTCGCACATCTCCCACAAGCTGTTATGCGCCGGGAAGTCGCCATATTCGGCGCCCAGCGTGCTCAGATGGTCGGCCAGCAGCGTGAAATGCAGGGCCTCCTCGCTCGCCACCTGGAGCCAGTCGCGATAGAAACGCGGCGGCATGCCGGCAAAACGCCACGCGGCATCCAGCGCGAGGTTGATCGCGTTGAATTCGATATGGCACAGGGCATGAATCATCGCCGCCCGCCCCGCCGGGGTGCGCAGGGAGCGGCGGCGCTCCACCTTCTGGGGCGGCACCAGTTCCGGGCGCGCGGGCCGGCCCGGCAAGGCCAGGCCGGCAGCGGGAGCGAGTGCCGTATCCGTATCGCCGATGCCCTGCCCGGCCGTTTCTGCGGCCACCACGGCCTCGAACAGCGCCCGCGCCGCATCGGCCTTCGCCCTGGCATCGGTCATGCATAGCACTTCCAGCGCGCGGTGGCGTAGCAGGCGGGCATGCGGCAAATCGAGGCCGGCGGCGGGTGCGGTGACTGGCATAGGCGTAAAATTCCGGGGAGTCGCCATTGTAGAGCGTCGCAGCGTGTCACCACGCCGGTTCGCCGGGGTGCGCGCGCCCTTCAGTGCTCTTTTAATCGCGGCGGCCATCCCCAATTACCTCAGATCGCATCATCAGCCCCACTGCCTCAGGCAGGACCCAGGAGACCCCATGGCGCTTTACCAGATCGGCGACCTCGCCCCGACCATCCACAGCGATGCCTACGTGGCCGTCGAAGCCACCATCATCGGCAACGTGACGCTCAAGGCGCGCGCAAGCGCCTGGCCCGGCGTGGTGATCCGTGGCGACAACGAACCGATCGTGGTGGGCGAAGACACCAACATCCAGGAAGGCTCCGTGCTCCATACCGATCCGGGCGCGCCGCTGACGCTGGGCGACAAGGTGTCCGTCGGCCATCAGGCCATGCTGCACGGCTGCACCGTGGGCGAAGGGTCGCTGATCGGCATCCAGGCCGTGGTACTGAACCGCGCCGTGATCGGCAAGGAATGCCTGGTTGGCGCCGGCGCCGTGGTGACCGAGGGCAAGGTGTTCCCGGACCGCTCGCTGATCCTGGGCGCGCCGGCCAAGGTCGTGCGCGAGCTGACCGATGCCGACGTGGCCAACCTCTACCGCAACGCCGAGACCTACGCGAAGCGCCAGGCGATGTACAAGACCGACCTGAAGCGCATCGACTGATGACATACCAGCGCGCGGCCCCGCCCGCGCGCCCGCAACCCGCGCCTTACCGCTAGATAGATGACGAACGTGACCGCAACCTCGAATCCCGACACCCTTCAGAAATTCCTGTTCGACGCCGCCCCGGTGCGCGGCGAACTGGTCCGCATGGAGGCCACCTGGCAAGAGGTGCTCAACCGCCATGCCTATCCGGCGCCGGTGCGGCGCCTGCTGGGCGAGATGATGGCGGCAGCGGCGCTGCTGTCAGCCAATCTCAAGTTCAACGGGGCACTCGTCATGCAGCTGCATGGCGACGGCCCGGTGCGGATGCTGGTGGTGGAATGCCTGTCGGACCTCTCGATGCGCGCCACGGCCAAGATCGCCGAAGACGTCGAGATCGCCGACGACGCCACGCTCAGGCAGATGGTGAACGTGCACGGCCAGGGCCGCTTTGCGATCACGCTCGACCCGCAGGACAAGCTGCCGGGCCAGCAGGCCTATCAGGGCATCGTCCCGCTGTCGGACGAGCACGGCCCGCTGTCGTCGATCGGCGCGGTGCTGGAGCATTACATGCAGGCGTCCGAGCAGCTCGACACGCGCCTGTGGCTCGCCTCGAACGACCAGGTGGCGGCCGGCATGCTACTGCAGAAGTTGCCGTCGTACGGCGGCACGATGGAAGTGGGCGAGACCGGCGCGGCACTTGACGAGGCTGGCCGCGCGCAGGACCTCGACACCTGGGACCGCGCCTGCCAGCTCGGCGCCACGCTCAAGGAGGAGGAGTTGCTGGTGGAGTCGCCGGACACGCTGCTGCGCCGCCTGTTCTGGGAAGACCTGCAGGCCACCGGGCTGCGCGTCTTCGAGCCGATGACGCCGCATTTTCAGTGCTCGTGCTCGCGCGCCAAGGTGGCGGGCATGCTCCAGTCGCTGGGCCAGGCCGAGGTGGAGAGCATCATCGCCGAGCGCGGCCACGTGGAGATCCACTGCGACTTCTGCGGCCAGCGCTATGAATTCGACCCCGTGGACAGCGCCCAACTGTTCACCGCGCCCGTGGCCACCGGTGCCGGCGACGGCGCGCACCAGCAACACTGAGCCGCCCCCGCCCGGAATCCATGATTTGAGGACAACCGCCATGCAAGCCGACCATCGCCCCCGATCCTCCTGTTCCCGCCTCGGGCCGGCGGGCGCTGTGGCGATGCTGGCCATGGCGCTGCTGGCAGGCTGCGCGTCTCCCGTGCCGCGCGATATCAACGGCTCGCCGGCCACGGCCCGGCTGATGCCCAACGGCGTGCCGCCAGCACCGATCACGCCCGAGGAAAGCCAGTCGCTGACGCAACTGAACCAGCAGATCCTGCGCGACCAGGAAGCGGCCATCGCCCGGCAGCAGCAGGCCGAGGCATGGGCGTACGCCTATCCGAACACGAACTGGAGTCTGTACTACGGTGGGTGGGGTGGCGGCCGCTGGGGCGGCGGCGTGGGCGTGAGCAGCCCGGGATACTGGGGTGGCGGCTGGGGTGGCTACCCGTATGGGTGGTAGGCCGATAAACGCGTCGAAGCCGACTCAGTGACCGCCCTTGCCGGCAACGGAATTCGGCGGCGGCGGTAGCGGCGGCGTGGCGCTGACCTTCGGGGCCGGGGCCACGAACTGCACGAACACCTCGCTCTCCTTCACCATGCCCAGCTCGTAGCGGGCACGTTCCTCGATCGCACCGGTGCCGTCCTGGAGGTCGCTGACTTCCCCTTCCAGCTTGGCATTGCGAAGCTTGAGCGCCTGATTGTGGGTGGTCTGTTCCTGCACCTGGCGGTTCAGGTCCCATACGCGCAGCCAGCCGCCCTTCCCCAGCCAGAGCGGATACTGGATGGCGAGCAGCAGCACGAACAGCAGCAGGGAAATCAGACGCATTGGGGCAAATTGGATATCGTCAGATTGACGACCGCCACAATGATCCCTTATGCGGCCGAAGAATGCAAAATTATCGGCCTGAAAAAACGCAACACTCTGCAACACGAACGTGTCGCGGCGGGGGAGATCTCCCCGCTCCCGGGGCGGGAGGGGGAGATTCGGGACTTAGCGCAGGTTGTAGAACGCGCTCTTGCCCGGGTACGTAGCGATGTCACCGAGGTCTTCCTCGATGCGCAGCAGTTGGTTGTACTTCGAGATACGGTCCGAACGCGACAGCGAGCCGGTCTTGATCTGGCCAGCGTTGGTGCCCACGGCGATGTCGGCAATCGTGCTGTCCTCGGTCTCGCCCGAGCGGTGCGAGATCACGGCCGTGTAACCGGCGCGCTTCGCCATCTCGATGGCGGCGAAGGTCTCGGTCAGCGTGCCGATCTGGTTGATCTTGATCAGGATCGAGTTGCCGATGCCCTTGTCGATGCCTTCCTTCAGGATCTTCGTGTTGGTCACGAACAGGTCGTCACCCACCAGCTGGATGCGCTCGCCCAGCTTCTCGGTCAGCGTCTTCCAGCCTTCCCAGTCGCCCTCGGCCATGCCGTCCTCGATCGAGACGATCGGGAACTTGTCGCACAGGTTGGCCAGGTAGTCGGCGAATTGCGTCGACGACAGCTTCAGGCCTTCGCCTTCCAGCTGGTAGACGTCCTCGGCCTCGTGGTAGAACTCGGTGGCGGCGCAGTCCAGCGCCAGCAGCACGTCTTCGCCGGCCTTGTAGCCAGCCTTCTCGATGGCCTGCACCACCGTGTTCAGGCATTCCTCGTTCGACGAGAAATTCGGCGCGAAGCCGCCTTCGTCGCCCACGGCCGTGGACATGCCCTTGTCGGCCAGGATCTTCTTGAGCGCGTGGAAGACTTCGGCGCCGCAGCGCAGGGCTTCACGGAAGCTGGTCTGCGAGACCGGCATGATCATGAATTCCTGGATATCCAGGCTGTTGTTGGCGTGCGCGCCACCGTTGACGATGTTCATCATCGGCACCGGCATCTGCATCGCGCCCGAACCGCCGAAGTAGCGGTACAGCGGCAGGCCGGCTTCCTCGGCAGCGGCCTTGGCCACGGCCATCGACACGGCCAGCATGGCGTTGGCGCCCAGGCGGCCCTTGTTCTCGGTGCCGTCCAGCTCGATCAGCGTGCGGTCCAGGAACGCCTGCTCGGAGGCGTCCAGGCCCATGATGGCTTCGGAGATCTCGGTGTTGATGTGCTCGACGGCCTTCAGCACGCCCTTGCCCAGGTAGCGCGACTTGTCGCCGTCACGCAGCTCGATGGCCTCCCGCGAACCCGTGGACGCGCCCGACGGCACGGCCGCACGGCCCATCACGCCGGATTCCAGCAGCACGTCGCACTCGACCGTGGGGTTGCCACGCGAGTCGAGAACTTCGCGACCGATGATATCTACGATTGCACTCATATTTCCTCTCTGGACTGTTGAATCTGGTGACTGCGCAAGAATGCCCGCCAACCGTGACAAATCATGCCGACGATGGTCAGGCGCCCTCGACAACGATCATGTTCATCTTCGCCGCGTGCGCGCGCGACTCCCGCGCGGCCAGGTACTCCTCGCTCGCGTAGAAGGTCTTGGCGGCCTCATAGCTCGGGAATTTCAGCAGCACGACGCGCGTGGGCGCCCATTCCCCCTCGAGCGGCTCGGTCTTGCCGCCGCGCACGAGCACCTCGGCGCCGTGCGCCTGCATGGCGCGCGTGGAAAGCACCTTGTACTGCTCGTATTGCTGGGGGTCTGTCACGTCGACGTACGCGATGATAAAGCCGGCGGCCATGGGCGATCTCCGAATCTTTTGTATTGTCTTTCGATACGGCGCGTCACGGTCGGTGCAGGATGGACCATGCGGGCCGGAAACGATTCCGCCCGCGACAGGCGCGGGCGGTCATTGCCAACACTGGCTCAGGCGCAGGCCGGCCAGCTGAAGTTGTCTTCGAGGAAGCCGGCGCGCTTGGTCAGCGCATCGAGATCCTTGAGGACCGACAGCAATTCCTTCATCCGCGACAGCGGCACGGCGTTAGGGCCGTCCGACATCGCCTTGCTCGGGTCCGGGTGCGTTTCCATGAACAGGCCGGCCACGCCGGTCGCCACGGCGGCACGCGACAGCACCGGCACGAACTCGCGCTGGCCGCCCGAACTCGTGCCCTGCCCGCCCGGCAACTGCACCGAGTGCGTGGCGTCGAACACCACCGGGGCGGCGGTCTCGCGCATGATCGCCAGCGAGCGCATGTCCGAGACCAGATTGTTGTAGCCGAAGGAGACACCACGCTCGCAGGCCATGAACACGTCGTCGGGCAGACCGGCCTCGCGAGCCGCTTCACGCGCCTTATCGATCACATTTTTCATGTCGTGCGGCGCCAGGAACTGGCCCTTCTTGATGTTCACCGGCTTGCCGCTCTGCGCGCAGGCACGGATGAAATCAGTCTGGCGGCACAGGAAGGCCGGCGTCTGGAGCACGTCCACCACGGCAGCGACGGGCTTGATCTCGTCGATCTCGTGGATGTCCGTGAGCACCGGCACGCCGATCTCGCGCTTCACGGTGGCCAGGATCTCCAGACCCTTTTCCATGCCGAGACCGCGGAACGACTTGCCCGACGACCGGTTGGCCTTGTCGAACGACGACTTGTAGATGAACGGAATGCCCAGCGCCGACGTGATTTCCTTGAGCTGGCCGGCCGTGTCCAGCGCCATCTGCTCGGACTCGATCACGCACGGCCCGGAAATCAGGAAGAACGGCTGGTCGAGGCCGACATCGAATCCACACAGTTTCATGGCTGCTCCTTCTCTAGGCGCGCTCAGGCGGACTTGCCCTTGCGCTGCTGGCTGGCCAGCGCGCCTTCCACGTAGGCCTTGAACAGCGGATGGCCGTCACGCGGCGTGGACGTGAATTCCGGGTGGAACTGCACGCCGACGAACCACGGGTGGAGGCTCTCGGGCAGCTCCATCATCTCCGGCAGGTTTTCCGTCGGGGTACGGGCCGAAATGACCATGCCCGCGCCCTCAAGCTGCGGCACGTAGTGATTGTTGACTTCGTAACGATGGCGATGGCGCTCGTTCACTTCTTCGCCATAGATCTGGGCGGCCTTGGTGCCGGGCTTCACCGGTACGCGCTGGGCGCCCAGGCGCATCGTGCCGCCGAGGTCGGAATCGGCCGAGCGCTGCTCGACCTTGCCTTCGCGGTCCAGCCATTCGGTGATCAGCGCGACCACCGGATGCTCGGTCTCGAGGTTGAACTCGGTCGAGTTGGCATCGGGCATGTTCGCCACGTGGCGGGCAAACTCGATCACGGCCAGCTGCATGCCCAGGCAGATGCCCAGGTACGGCACCTTGTTCTCGCGGGCGTACTGGATCGCGCGGATCTTGCCTTCCGTGCCGCGCTTGCCGAAGCCGCCCGGCACCAGGATGGCGTCCAGCGGCTGGAGCACTTCCAGATGGCCGGATTCCAGTTCCTCGGAATCGATGTACTCGATGTTCACACGCGTGGCGGTATGCATGCCGGCGTGGCGCAGTGCCTCGATCAGCGACTTGTACGACTCGGTCAGGTCGACGTACTTGCCGACCATGCCGATCGTGATTTCGTGCTCGGGGTTTTCTTGCGCGTTGACCAGCTTCTGCCACATCGACAGGTCGGCCGGCTTCGGATCCAGGCGCAGTTCCTCGCAGATCAGGCGGTCCAGGCCCTGCTCGTTGAGCATCTGCGGGATCTTGTAGATGCTGTCGGCATCCCAGACCGAGATCACGGCTTCCTGCGGAATGTTGGCGAACAGCGAGATCTTGGCGCGCTCGTCGTCCGGAATCGGGCGGTCGGCGCGGCACAGCAGCGCCGTCGGCGAAATGCCGATTTCGCGCAGCTTTTGCACCGAGTGCTGGGTCGGCTTGGTCTTCAGCTCGCCAGCGCTGGCGATGAACGGCACCAGCGTCAGGTGCACGAAGGCGCAGTGGTTGCGGCCCATGCGCAGGCTCATCTGGCGTGCGGCCTCGAGGAACGGCAGGGATTCGATATCCCCCACCGTGCCGCCGATTTCCACCAGCGCCACGTCAGCCTTGCCCTCGTGCGAGGCGGCCGCGCCGCGCTCCACGAATGCCTGGATTTCGTTGGTGATATGGGGGATGACCTGCACGGTCTTGCCGAGATACTCGCCCCGGCGTTCCTTGCGGATCACCGATTCGTAGATCTGACCAGTCGTGAAGTTGTTCGATTTCCGCATCTTGGCGGAAACGAAGCGCTCATAGTGGCCCAGGTCGAGGTCGGTTTCCGCGCCATCTTCGGTCACGAACACCTCGCCGTGCTGGAAGGGGCTCATCGTGCCGGGATCGACGTTGATGTAGGGATCGAGCTTGAGGAGGGTGACTTTGAGGCCGCGCGACTCGAGAATGGCCGCGAGCGAAGCAGCAGCGATGCCCTTGCCGAGAGAAGAGACGACGCCACCGGTGACGAAGACGAATTTGGTCATAAACCGAGCTTGCCGGGGAAATCGGGATTATACATGAGCGGCCGTCCCGCGCGGCCCCGGAAATTGTGACAGCCGGGGTGAAACCCCGCGGGGTGCTACCCGGTTGCGCCGCATTGCACCTCCTTGCGCCCAATGCGCCGCACGGGCGCCGCCCTGCCCGCCTGCTAACCGGCGTCTACCGCGATTCCTGCCGGATCTTGCCGATCAGGTCACGCACCAGCGCGGCGGTTTCGAGCGGCTTTTCCATCGGATAAAGATGGCCGCCCTCGATGAAGCGCAGGTGCTCGCCCACCAGCCGGCGCGTGGCGCCCAGGCCGCACTGACGCACCTCGCGCGAGCGCGTGCCGGCGACGAAGCCCACCGGCACCGGCGCGCCCTGCGACACCTTGCGCCCCAGGCTGGTCGGCAGGGTCCGGTAGATCTTGTATTCCACCTCGCGGTCGAAGCGCAGCCGCCGCTCGCCAGCGTGGCCGGTCGGCTCGGTGCCATGCTCGGCGTAGTCGCTCAGGACCTCGGGGTCCCATATCGCGAAATTCTTCTTGGAGAGGAAGTGATGACGCACTGCCTCGGCGTCTGGCCAATGGGTGCGGCGGTTCTTCGTCACGGCCGCCGGACCAGGCTTTTCGTCGAGGCCGAATATTTGCGAGAAACGCAGCAGCCCGGCGCGCCAGCCGGCAATCACCGGCGAGTCGAGCATGACCACCCCGCGCACCCGCGCGGGCCGGCGCAGCGCGGCCATCAGGGACAAGAAGCCGCCCAGCGAATGGCCGACCAGCCACACCGGGCGCTCGGTGCCATCACGCGTGGCGCGGTCCAGCTCGTCTAGCAATTCCTCCACGAGATGCGGCCACTCGCGCGTGACCGGGTACCTCGGGTCATGGCCGTAGCGCTCCACGGCGCGGATATCGAAATCGTCTTCCAGTGCACCGAACAGCTTCCGGTACGTGCGCACCGGGAAGCCGTTGGCGTGCGAAAACAGCAGGATGTCGCGCATGCGGCGTCTTGGGAGGGTGGAATGCCGGGGAAGCGGCGATCAGTGTTCGCGGCGAGCCCGGACCGGCTGGCCCCAGCGGTCGGCGTCATCGCGCGCGAGCGGGAATTCCGCCGGCTCCGCCGCATCCCACTCGGGGTTGCAGATCTCGCCGAACACCTGGCGCAGGCGGTGGCCCCACGTGTCGCGAATCATGCGGAAGTAGGCGTTGCGTTCGTCGATACTGACGAAGCGAGTCACGCGCAGCGCGTCGGCCTCATAGACCAGCAGGTCCAGCGGCAGGCCCACGGAGATATTCGATTTCAGCGTCGAGTCCATCGAGATCAGCGCGCACTTGGCGGCCTCGCCCAGCGGCAGCGACGGCGACACCACGCGGTCGATGATCGGCTTGCCGTACTTGGCCTCGCCAATCTGGAAATAGCAGTTTTCCGGTGTCGATTCGACGAAGTTGCCGGCCGCATAGATATTGAACAGGCGCGGCCGCTCGCCGCGAATCTGACCGCCGAAGACCAGACTCACGTTGAATTCGATGCCGGCATCGCGCAGCGCATGGGCATCGCGCTTGTGCACGGCGCGCACGGCGTCGCCGACGATGGTAGCGGCCTCGAACATGTCCCGCGCGGTCCACAGCGAGCGCTTCTCGTCGCGGCCCTCTGCCAGGCATTGGCGCACCGACTGACTGATCGCGAGGTTGCCGGCGGTCATCATCACCATCACGCGGTCGCCCGGCTCTTCGAACACGGTCATCTTGCGGGCCGTGGAAATGGCGTCCACGCCGGCGTTGGTGCGGGAATCTGACAGGAATACCAGGCCGGCATCCAGCCGCATGGCTACACAGTACGTCATGGGAATCTTGTTGGTTTTGGCCGCGCGCCGGCTCGGCGGCGCGCTCAGGGGCAAGCTTGCATTCTAGCGCCCTAGCGCGGCGCGAGCCGCCTCGGCGGCATCGGTCGCTTCGAACGGCCGTCTGATGGAAAGGATTGCTGCCCGGGGTGGGGTCAGTCAGCGACCGGTACCGCTGGCATCGGCGGAATCGGGGTGATGGCGATCTCGACTTCCATCGTCTCGCCCGTCCCGCCCTCCAGAATGCCCCGAATTGGTGCAGCCGAGGCGTAGTCACGCCCCACGGCAAGGCGTACGTGACGGCCATCGGTCAGGCAACGGTGCGTCACGTCGATGCTGCACCAGAGCGCGCTGGCGGCGTCCAGGCAGACATCGGCCCAGGCGTGGCTGGCCATCGACGTGGCGGCCGGGTCATAGAAGTAACCACTGACATAGCGCGCCGGAATGCCGAAGGCGCGGCACGCGGCCACCATCACCTGCGCCTGGTCCTGGCAGACGCCGCTGCCGAGCGCGAAGGCATCGGCGGCGCTGGTACCGACGTGGGTGGTGTTGGCGCTGTAGCGCACGCGGTCCGCGATGCCATCGGCCAGCGCCAGCAACGCCGGCACGTCGTGGCCGGCGGCCAGGAACGGCGCGGCGAACGCGCGCAGCGCGGCCGGGGCCTGCGTGAGCGGCGTGGCGGCGGCAAAGTACAGGGGCGACACGCGCGACTCGCCGGCGTCCGGCTGGTCGTGGAAGCCATGGTGGCCGGGCGCCCCCGCTTCTTTTAGCGGCGCAATCATCACTTCCACTTCGCCAGTCGCCGTGATCGAAATCGTCTGGGCGGGGCCGGACAGCGTGAAGTTATGGACGATGTTGCCAAAGCCGTCGCGGGCCTCGGACAGGTTGCCGGGTGCGGTCAGCGTCCAGCCCTGCACGGACTGAAGTGGCCCCGAACGCGGCGCGAGCCGCAGTTCGTGCACGCTGCGGCGCACTGGCTCGGTGTAACGGTAGACCGTCTTGTGGTGGATCTTGTATTTCACGATAAGGCACGCGCCGCGGCGACCGGTGCCCGGCCCGCCACCCGCCCGATCCGGCAACGGTGTGGCGTTCCCGGCACCTCGTCAGGCAGCCAGCGGGACGAGGAAGTCCCGGCTGATGCCGTTGCCGAGATCGCCAATGCGCTCCAGGAAGCTGGTCAGGTAGGCGTGCAGGCCAACGGCGAAGATGTCGTCGATGCGCGCGTATTTCAGGTCGGCGTGGAGTTTACCAGCCTGGCGCTCCGTCTCCGACGACTGCTGGTTGGCCACCAGCGCGAGAATGGCGACCACCTCGTCCATGCTCGACACCAGCGAGCGCGGCATGTCCGGCCGCAGGATCAACAGCTCCGCCACGCGTTGCGGCGTGATCACGGCGCGATAGATCTTGCGATACACCTCGAAGCCGGACACCGAGCGCAGCACGGCTGCCCAGTGATAGAAGTCGTTCTGCTCGCGGTTCAGGTCATCGTTCTGCAACTGGCTCTGGGACTGCCCGCTACCGTCCTGGGACTGGGATTGGGACTGACTCCGGAATCCCCCGCCCTGGCTCTGGCTCTGCGATTGGCCGCCCTGGAAAGCGAGATCGTCCTCGTCGCGCCGGCCGGAGGCCTGGAACTTGACATCGAGGATCCGCGCGGTGTTGTCCGCCCGCTCCAGGAAGGTGCCGAGCCGCATGAAGTGGAAGGCGTCGTCCTTGAGCATGGTGCCGAACTGCACGCCACGCGCCAGATGCGAGCGGAACTTGACCCATTCGAAGAAGCGGGACGGGTCGTCGCGCAGCTCACCCTCGGCAATGATGCGCTGCACATCCAGCCAGGTGGTGTTCAGCGTCTCCCAGACCTCGGTGGTCAGCGAGCCGCGCACCGCGCGGGCGTTCTCGCGCGCCGCGCGCAGGCAGCTCATGATCGACGACGGATTGGTCATGTCGCGAACCATGAAGTCGATCACGTCGTCGCGGTGCAGCAGCCCGTACTTGTGGTCGAAGGCGTGGGTCAGCTCGGAAATATCGAGCATCGCCCACCAGCCCTGCTCGGCCACTTCGGCGGACTGCGGCAGCAGCGAGGTCTGGTAATTGACATCGAGCATGCGCGCGGTGTTCTCGGCGCGCTCGGTATAGCGGGACATCCAGAACAGATGGTCGGCGGTGCGGCTCAACATGATGGGTTCTCCCGGCGATCGGCGTGTTCCATGGCTCAGCGCTCCAGCACCCAGGTGTCCTTGGTGCCGCCCCCCTGAGAGGAGTTGACCACCAATGACCCTTCGCGCAGCGCCACGCGGGTCAGCCCGCCCGGCACCATGCGCACCTCCTTGCCCGACAGCACGAACGGCCGCAGGTCGATATGGCGCGGCGCGATGCCCGACTCCACATAGGTCGGGCAGGTGGACAGCGCCAGCGTCGGCTGGGCGATGTACTGCTCGGGGCGCGATTTCACCACCTCGCGGAACTGGTCGATCTCGGCGCGCGTGGCCGCCGGTCCGACCAGCATGCCGTAGCCGCCCGCGCCGTGGGTTTCCTTGACCACGAGGTCGGCCATATGGTCGAGCACGAACTGGAGATCGTCCGGGCGCCGGCACATATAGGTCGGCACGTTGTTGAGGATGGCCTCCTCGCCCAGATAGAAGCGGATCATGTCCGGCACGTAGGGGTAAATCGACTTGTCGTCGGCCACGCCCGTGCCGATGGCGTTGCTGATCGTCACATTGCCGGCCCGGTAGACCGACAGCAGCCCGGCCGCACCGAGCGCCGAATCTGGACGAAATGCGAGGGGATCAAGGAAGTCGTCATCCACGCGCCGGTAGATCACGTCGATGCGCTGCGGCCCCTGCGTGGTCCGCATATAGAGGTGCTCGTCCTCGACGAACAGGTCGCTGCCCTCCACCAGTTCCACGCCCATCTGTTGAGCCAGGAATGCATGCTCGAAGTACGCCGAGTTGTACATGCCCGGCGTGAGCACGACCACGGTGGGATCGGCGATGTTCTGGGGCGAGACACTGCGCAGCATGTCCAGCAGCAGGTCGGGATAGTGCGCCACCGGCGCCACCCGGTTGCGCGCGAACAGCTCCGGGAACAACCGCATCATCATCTTGCGGTTTTCCAGCATGTACGAAACGCCGGACGGCACCCGGAGGTTGTCCTCGAGCACGTAGAACTCGCCCTCGCCGGCCCGCACCACGTCGATGCCGGCCACATGGGCATAAATGTCGCGCGGCACATCCACGCCGAGCATCTCCGGCCGGTATTGGGCGTTGTTGTAGATCTGGTCGGGCGGAATCACGCCGGCGCGGATGATGTCCTGGCCGTGGTAGATATCGTGGATGAACCGGTTCAGCGCCGCCACGCGCTGCCGCAGGCCGCGCTCGAGCGTGGCCCAATCGCTGGCCGGGAAGATGCGCGGAATCACATCGAACGGAATCGTGCGCTCGGTGCCGCTGTTCGACTCGTCCTTGTCGCCGTAGACGGCAAAGGTAATGCCCACGCGCCGGAAGATAAGGTCCGCCTCGGCGCGTTTGTTGTCCATCGTCGAACCGGACTGCCGCCCGATCCAGTCCGCAAAATTGCGGTAGTGGGCCCTGACCGCCCCTGACGGCAGCGTCTGTCCGGCCTCGATGGCCGCCACTGCTCCGTCCTCCCGCCCTTCCAGCATCTCGTCGAAAAACCGCGCCGCCATGATGGCCGCTCCTTCGTGAAATGGGCGCCCGCGCCGGCCTCGTACTGACCGTGCCGTGCCGTCTCCCCGGTCGCCCGTTTGTCGATGCCTTGTCGAGTTGGCTCTTTCAGCATATCCGCACCGGCAAAACCCGCAAGGGTCACGCGCGCCGGCACGCGAATCGGTTTAGCAAGATGCTTGCCAGCCAGGCGCCGCCGAAGGCACGGCGCCAAGGGCTGGCTGGCGGCTTCAGGTCAGTTCAGATCAGGCGGCGGGCTTGCCGGAGCAGGCGGCCGACTCGGGCGGGCACTTGTCCAGGATGTCCTGGACCAGCGCCTCGGGCGTGCGGCGGATGTCCAGCACCAGCGCGTCGCGTGGCTCCTCGAGGGTGTCGAACTGGCTTTGCAGCAGCGCCGGGTTGAAGAAATGGTCCGTGCGCGCCGACAGCCGGCTGCCGATGGTGCCGGCGTCGCCCTTCATGAAGACGAAGGTCACACCGCCGTCGGGCGGGGTCAGGCGGTCGCGGTAGGTCTGGCGCAGCGCCGAGCAGGTGAAAACGTGGGTGCGGCCCTCGGCCCGGGCGGTGTCGATGGCGGCGCGCATCGCGGCCAGCCAGGGCCAGCGGTCCTCATCGGTCAGCGGAATGCCGTTGTGCATCTTGGCCTTGTTGGCCTCGCTGTGGAAGGCGTCGGCATCGTGGAAGCCGCAATGCAGCTGGCTGGCCAGCAACTGGCCGACCGTGGTTTTCCCGCTGCCGGAAACGCCCATCAGGATATAGATCATGTCTGCTCCGTCGATCATGGTCGGATGGTCGGGCCATCCTTGTCGGTAGCCTTCGGGCGCGAAAGACGTGGCGCGAAGGTGCACCGCGGCATGGAGATACCTGGCCGCGGCGATTGCTGAAAATCGTAAAACGACTAAACGACGACTAAGTGCGTGCAGGGCAAGTTGGGCGCCCGCCTATTGTGCGACCACGCCGGCCGTTTGGACAGCGGGCGCGGCGTCGGCCTCGGACAAGTCCAGGGCGCTGCCGCCTTCTTCGGCGATCCGGGCATGGCGCCGGAACAGTCCGAACAGGCCGCGCCCCATGCTGAAGCGCGCAAAATCGTCGTCCGGCGCGGTCGCCGGGATGCGCGCGGCGAATTCGGCGTGCGCGGCGGCATCGCCGACCAGGGTCAATGTGCCGGCTACGGCATCCACACGAATCCAGTCGCCATCGCGCACCCGCGCCAACGGGCCGCCTACAAGCGCCTCCGGACCCACATGAATCACCGCCGGTACCTTGCCGGACGCGCCCGACATGCGGCCATCGGTCACCAGCGCCACCTTGTGGCCAGCATCCTGCAGTGCGCCGAGTGCCGGCGTGAGCCGGTGCAACTCGGGCATGCCGTTGGCGTTCGGCCCCTGGAAGCGGACCACCGCCACCACGTCGCGATTCAGTTCGTCGGCCTCGAAGGCGGCTTGCAGCGCCTCCTGGGAGTCGAACACGCGGGCCGGGGCCTCCACGATACGGTGCTCGTCGGCCACGGCCGACACCTTGATCACGCCCCGGCCGAGGTTGCCGGCCATCAGGCGCAGCCCGCCCTCCTTCGAGAACGGCGCCGACGCCGGTGCCAGCACGGCGGCATCGCCACTCGTGGTCGGACCGTCGCGCCAGCGCAGCGCGCCGTCGGTCATCACCGGCTCCTCGGTGTAGCGCGCCAGCCCTTGCCCCATCACGGTCTGGACGTCCTCGTGCAGCAACCCGGCTTCGAGCAGTTGGCCAATCACATAGGCCACGCCGCCGGCGGCGTGGAAGTGGTTCACATCGGCCGAGCCGTTCGGATAGACGCGCGCCAGCAGCGGCGTGACCGCCGACAGGCGGTCGAAGTCATTCCAGTCGATGACGATGCCGGCGGCACGCGCCATGGCGACAAGGTGGATCGTATGGTTCGTGGAACCGCCCGTGGCCAGCAGGCCGACCATGGCGTTGACGATGGCCCGCTCGTCCACGATCTGGGCGAGCGGCGTGTACGCGTTGCCGCGCGCGATCAGCGCCAGCGCGCGCTGTGCCGCGGCCGCCGTCAGCGCATCGCGCAGTCCGCTGTCCGGGTGCACGAAGGCCGAGCCCGGCATGTGCAAGCCCATGATTTCCATCAGGAACTGGTTGCTGTTGGCCGTGCCGTAGAAGGTGCAGGTGCCGGCGCCGTGGTAGGCGGCGCATTCGGCCTCCAGCAAGACATCGCGACCAACCTGACCCGTGGCGTAGAGCTGGCGCACGCGCGCCTTTTCCTTGTTCGAGAGACCGGTCGCCATCGGCCCAGCGGGCACGAAGACGATGGGCAGGTGGCCGAACTGGAGCGCCCCCATCAGCAGGCCCGGCACGATCTTGTCGCACACGCCGAGCATCAGCGCGGCATCGAAGGTGTTGTGCGAGAGCGCGACCGCCGTACCCATGGCAATGGCGTCGCGCGAGAACAGCGACAGCTCCATGCCAGCGTTGCCTTGCGTGATGCCATCGCACATCGCCGGCACGCCGCCCGCCACCTGGGCCACGCCACCCACCGCTCGCGCCGCCTCGCGAATCACGTTCGGATACCGCTCGTACGGCTGGTGGGCCGACAGCATGTCGTTGTACGCGGTGACGATGCCGAGGTTCGGGGCGTGCTCGACGCGAAGCTTGAGCTTGTCGTCGGCCGGCAGCGCGGCGTAACCGTGCGCCAGATTCGCGCACGACATGCCGCGCAGCGGGCCGAGTTCCCGCTGTGCCCGCTCGCAGCGCGCCAGATAGGCGGCGCGGCTCGCGCGGCTGCGCTCGACAACGCGTTGCGTAACGGCCGACACCTCGGCGTGAACGGATTGGGTCATGGCGACAATGTTCCTCGTGGGGAGCGCCGGGCAAAGAACCGCCCGTCGATATGTAGATTTTCTACATTATAGCCTTGGCCTCCCGCCTGCCGGAAGCCGCTTTCTCGCGAAAATATGATGCTGTCGACGCAAATACGGGAAAGCCCTAAGGGAGCAGGCCCACGATTCCCGATCGATCCCCATGTCATTCTGTGTAGAATCTCTACATCTTCAATCCCCAGAATGGCCACGCCGATGGCCAACCGAGACCCGCACCGCCATGCGCGACCGAATCCTTGCCGTCTACGACACGCTCCGTCCGTCCGAACGCCGTCTGGCTGACTACGTCACCCGCCACGGCGCCAGCGTGATTCGCCTGTCGATGCCCGAACTGGCCGAACGCGCCGGCGTCTCGCAGCCGACCATCGCCCGCTTCTGCGCCGCGCTGGGCTACGACGGCTTCAAGGAGTTCAAACTCCAGTTCGCCCAGAACCTGGGCGGCGGCACGCCGTTCGTCCACCAGGACGTGGAGGCCGACGACCGCCCGGCCGACATCGCCGGCAAGGTCTTCGACCGCACCATCGCCACACTGATGGCGGTCCGCAACGCGCTGTCGGCCGACCAGATCGAGCACGGCATCCGCCTGCTGGCCAGCGCGCGCCGCATCGAGTTTTATGGCTGCGGCAACTCCGGCATCGTCGCGCTCGATATCCAGCACAAATTCTTCCGCCTAGGCATTCCCACCACGGCCTACTCGGACCCGCATGTCTTCAGCATGTCCGCCGCGTTGCTGCGCCCTGGCGACGTGGCGGTGCTGGTCTCCAACAGCGGCCGCACCTGGGACATGCTGACCGCCGCCACGCTCGCCCGCGCCAGCGGCGCAAGCGTGCTGGCGCTGACCCACAGCGGCTCGCCGCTGGCCCGGCTGGCCGACGTCTGCGTGTTCTCCGACGTCGAGGAAGACAGCGAGGTCTACACGCCAATGACCTCCCGCATCAGCCACCTCGTACTCGGCGACGTGCTCGCTGCCGGCGTGGCGCTGGAGCGCGCTGACACCGTCGCGGCCGGCCTGCAACGTGCCAAGGCGCACCTGCGCGAGCGCCGCATCGGCGGCGCCGCGCCTGAGGCGCCGGCGTCCCGCGAAGCGGTGGCGGCTGCCACCGGCGGCACCGGCGGCACCGGCGGCACGGCCAAAACCCCGGCGACCAAGACGCCGAAGACCGCGCGCGCCGGTTCGCGCAGCTGACGCCTCCCGCCCTCCCGAGACAACCCGGGCTGGCGCCGACGCCTAACGCGGCGCCGCCGGTGCATCGCGCCAGTACCGCCGCTCCCGCTGCCGGAATGACGAAATCGCCAGTCGCGGCCCCGCCGTGACGATCGACACCGCGCCCGTTTCATCCGTCCGATACCGCGCGATGCCTTGGCGCCCATACCGCCGCCAGACATCGTCGCGCGGATGCCGGTAGCGGTTGCCATATCCGAGCTGAAACACCGCCGCCTCTGGCTGCACCGCACGCAGGAACGCCGCGCCCGACGACGTGCCGCTGCCATGGTGCGGCACCAGCAGGACATCGGCACGCAGATCCTCCGGCGGCACCGCGGCAATCAACCCCTGTTCCTCGCGCACGCCAATGTCGCCAGTCAGCAGCAAGCTGCGGTGCGCCGTGGCCACGCGCAACACGCAACTGCGTGCATTGCTCGCCAGCCGCGCGCTGCCGAGGTCCGACACTGACGGATGCAGGATGACGAAGCGCACGCCATTCCACGTCCATGCCGCGCCAGCCTCGCATGGCTGCCATGGCGCAGCATTGCTCGCCACGCCGCCTTTTGTCGGCGCCGATCCGATCAGGAGCCCGTGATCGAGCGGCGCCCCCGTCAGCCGCCGCCCCACCGGCACCGCGGCCAGCACCTCGCGCACGCCGCCGGCATGGTCCGCATCTTCGTGACTGACCATCAGCGCATCGAGCCGCCGCACGCCCATCGCCCGCAGCCACGGCACGATAACTTGCCCGCCGGCACTGGCCCCTGACGGGTATCCCGGCCCCGTGTCATAGAGCAGCGCATGCGCCTTGGTTTCGACCAGCACCGCCGTGCCCTGCCCGACATCGAGCGCCGTGACACGGACCTCCCCTTCCGGTACGGGCGTCCGGCCCGCCAGTAGCATCGGTATCATCAGCAACGCCCCACACCAGCGTGGCGGTGCGCGCACCGCCGGACACGTACGCCGTGCGGGCCGAGCAGGCCGCGCGCCGCGCAAAGGCGTTGCCGCCCGAACATCCGGCGCCCGCTCGCGAGGCATCAACACGAACACCACCCCGGCAGACGCCAACACCATCCAGACGGGTCCCGCCTGCGCCGCTTCCCAAACGGCCCACGCTGGCGCCGCAAGCCAGGCGAGCGCATCGGACAACCACGTCATCGTCGTATGCGCGACCGCCAGCAGCGGCCTGGCCACAATCACCGGCAGCACAGCACCCGCCAGCGCCAACGGCGTGACGAGCAAGCTCACCACCGGAATGGCGACAGCATTGGCAAGACAGGACACCACCGACACCTGCCCGAACAGCAGCAGCGTCAGCGGCACGAGCCCGACTGTCACCGCCCACTGCGTGCGTGCGGCGCCCGTCAGCGTTGCCCCCACAGCCGCCCTCGCCCTGTGCCACCGCCCCTCTGCCCTAGCCCGCTGCGGCGGTTCCCGCGCGGCAAGAAAGATCGCCGCCACCGCACCGAATGACAGCCAGAAACCGGGCGACATCACGGCCCATGGGTCAATCGCCACCGCCACGCCCGCCGCCCACGCGAGCACGACCGATGCCGGCGGCGCCCGGCCACTCCACAATGCCAGCGCCGCCACGGCGAGCATGCACACGGTTCGCATCGCCGGCACCTGCATCCCGGCGATCAGTCCATAACCCAAGGCGGTCAGTATCGCCACCACGAGCGCCGCCTGCTGCGCCGGCCAGATCAGCGGCAAGGGCCGGCGCAGCCGCCGCCCCGGCCCGAACGACCTCCGCCACAACCCCAGGGCCAAAGCGCCAGCTGCGCCCGAGATCATCGTGATGTGCAAACCGGAAATGCTGACCAGATGGGAGATGCCGGTCCGTCGAAACACCTCCCAGTCCTCGGTGGCGATACCGCGCTGGTCGCCGATCACCAGCGCCACGAGCACGGCCCCGAAGCGCGCATCCGGCGGCAGCGCCGCACGAAGCCGGTCCCGCAAGCCCGCCCGCCACGCCTGCACCTGAATCGCCCATGGCAACGGCCCCGCCTCCGCCTGCGGCTCGCCGTCCCGCACATAGCCCGTCGCACCGATGCCCTCGCCCAACAGCCAGTACGCGTAGTCGAAGCCATATGGATTGGCCAGCCCGCGTGGCCGCCGCAGCCTGACCGTCAGCCGATAGCGCTGCCCCGGCTGCAACGCCTCCGGCGGATCGCGCCAGGTGAGCAAAACCCGTGGCGGCAGGCGCGCCTCATGCGACCCGCTTACCGCGAACAGGAAGCGCGTGCCCTGGCTTGCCGCATCGGGCAGCCCGGCAACCATGCCCTGCAGCGCGATGTCACGCCCCGCCAGCGCGGGGTCCAGCCAGTCCACCATCCTGCTGTCGGCGCGCCATGCCGCCCACCCGAACCCCGCCGCGCACGCGAGCGCCACCACCGCCGCGCGCCACATCCACCGCCTGACAACAGGCGTATCCCCATGACGACAACGCACGACGTACGTCAGCGCCGCCACGCCGATGGCCCCCGTCAGCGCCTGCCACCACCACCGCCACGCCGACGGCAATACGGCCTGCTGCTGGAGCCACCAGCAACCAGCGACGAACGCCATCAGCACAGCTCGCATCACACCTCCGGGACAACGCTTTCCGATGGCGTATTTGTACTGTGCGCGATGGCGCCAAAACGTTAACGAATGATGTGTTTTTGTGGAAGTTTGTTAAAACGGCGGCCGGCGTCTTGCCACGCGTTCAGCGCGGCGCCATGATGTCTGCAAACGCCGCCAGACGCGGCAGCGCCGCCACCGAGTTGCGCCACATGGCCTGCGCCAGTTCAGCTTCCGGCACGCCACGCAGTTCGCCGAGTACTCGCGCCACGCCCACCACCTCGCCCGGTGTGTTGCGCGCTTTGTGCTGCTCGCCGAACTGGTCGTCGGAGAGCCAGGCCGGCGCGATGTCGGGCGCGTCGGTCTCGAGCACGATGGCCTCGAGCGGTAATTCCGCCGCAAGCCGGCGGATCTGTTTGGCGCGAGAGAAGGTCAGGTTGCCGCCGAAGCCGAGCTTCATGCCGTGCTCGACATAGCGGCGCGCCTGTTCGTGGCTGCCGTTGAAGGCGTGTGCAATGCCCTGCCGCACGCCCACGCGGCGCAGTTGCGCATAGACTTGGTCCTGCGACTTGCGCACGTGCAGCAGCACGGGAAGATCGAAGTCGCGCGCGATCTTCACCTGCTCGGTGTAGAGCCACGTCTGATGGGCGACGTCCAGACCCGGGACGAAGAAGTCGAGGCCGATTTCGCCGATGGCGACGAAGCGCGGATCGTCCATCGACGCGGCTACCTGGCGTCGCAATTCGTCCAGATCCTGCTGCCCGGCGCCAGGTGTGCAGAGGGGATGGATGCCGAGCGCGTAGACACAGGGGGCGCCGTCCGCCTCGGTGCCGGCATGGGCCAGCGCGCGCACGGCATCGAAGTTGGACACCGCCACGGCAGGCAGCACAATGCCCGAGACGCCAGCCTCGGCCGCCGCGCGCGTGACGCCCGCGCGGTCGCTATCGAACTCGCTGGCGTCGAGGTGGCAGTGGGTATCGATCCACATGGTGGGGGCGCGGGGCGGTGGGTCGGTTGGGGTGAGGACCGATGTCCGGTCAGCGTTCGCGGTGCAGGTGCCCGTCGCGCAGGCGCAACACGCGGTCGCAGCGGCCAGCGAGGTCCGTGTCGTGGGTGACGATGACGAAGCTCGTGCCGAGCGTACGCGACAGTTCGAGCATCAGGTCGTACACGCCGCCGGCCGTGTGGTCGTCGAGGTTGCCGGTGGGCTCGTCGGCCAGCACGCAGGCCGGCTGGCCGACCAGCGCGCGGGCGACGGCCACGCGCTGGCGCTCGCCGCCGGACAGCTCGCCGGGACGGTGCTTTGCCCGCCCGCCCAGGCCCACGCGCTCGAGCATGGCTTGCGCGGCGGCGCGCGCCTCGCGTTCCTTGAGGCCACGGATGCGCATCGGCATGGCGACGTTGTCCAGCGCGGTGAATTCGGGCAGCAGGTGGTGGAATTGGTAGACGAAGCCGAGCGCGCGGTTGCGAACGGTATTCCGCTCGCTCTCGCGCAGCGAGGTGAACGGCTTGCCGAGCAGTGCAACGCGGCCGGCGTCGGGGTTGTCCAGCCCGCCCAGCACGTGCAGCAGCGTGGACTTGCCGGAGCCGGACGCGCCGACGATGGCAACCTTCTCGCCAGCGTCAACGCGCACGTCTACGCCGCGCAGGACGTCCACGTCGAGGCCGCCCTGGCGGAAACGCTTGGACAGGCCCTCGGCCACAAGCACCGGCGTGCCGGACTGCACGGCGAGGCCGGGCACTGCCGGGAGGGTGGCGGCTTCCTGGAGCAGGGAGGTGTCACTCATAGCGCAGCGCCTCCGCCGGGTTCACGCGCGCGGCGCGCCAGCTGGGGTAGATCGTGGCCAGGGTGGCCAGCACGAAGGAGATGATGCCGATGGTGGCGATGTCGTTCACGCGAGGGTCCGAAGGCAGTTCGCTAATGAAATAGATGTCACGTGGCAGGAACTGCACATGCAGCACCCGTTCGATAAAGGGCACGATCACGTCGATATTGGTCGCGATCAGCGTGCCGCCGAGCACGCCGAGGACGGTGCCGATGAAGCCGATCGCCACGCCCTGGACGATGAAGATCTTCATGATCGAGCGCGGCTGGGCGCCCATTGTGCGCAGGATGGCGATGTCGGCCTGCTTGTCGGTCACGGTCATGACCAGCGTGGAGACGAGGTTGAACGCCGCCACGGCGATGATCAGCGTCAGGATGATGAACATCATGCGCTTCTCGGTCTGAACGGCGGCGAACCAGTTGCGGTTCTGCTTGGACCAGTCGCGCAGGTACAGCTCGCCGCTCATCGTGCCGGCCAGCTCCTGGGCCACCTGGGGGGCCCGCTGCATGTCGGACAGCTTGAGCCGCACACCGGTGGGGCCGGACTGGCGGAACAGTGTTTCGGCGTCCTCGATGTCGATCAGGGCCAGGGCGCTGTCGAACTCGTAGTGGCCGGACGAAAACACGCCAACTACGGTGAACTGCTTGAGCCGCGGCAGTACGCCGGCCGGCGTGATGGTGCCCTGCGGCGCCACCAGCGTCACCTTGTCGCCGACGCGCACGCCCATGGCGTTGGCCAGTTCATTGCCGAGCGCGATGCCAAAGCCGCCCGGCACCAGCGCGTTCATGCTGCCGGCGCGGAACTGGTTGCCCACGTCGGAGACCTTCGGCTCCTCGGCAGGATCCACACCACGCAGCAGCACGCCGCGCACCGCGTCTTCGCGGGTGAGCATGGCCTGGGCGGCCACGTAGGGCGCCGCCCCCACCACTTCCTTGTTCCGCATGGCCTCGGCGGCGGTCTTGTGCCAGTCGGGCAACGGTCCCGGGGCGATGACCTCGATATGGGCGAGGACCGACAGCATGCGGTCCCGCACTTCCTTCTGGAAGCCGTTCATGACCGACAGCACGACAATCAGCGCCGCCACACCGAGGGCGATGCCAAACATCGAGATCATGGAAATGAACGAAATGAACGTATTGCGGCTGGCGCGCTTGCTTGCGCGGGTGTATCGCCAGCCGATCTGCCACTCGTAGGGAAAGTTCAAGAGGAATCCTGTTGTTCGGAAGTCGCGCCGGCGGGCCATCCGCCCCCCTTGGGTGACGGAAAACTGGCGCCGGCCAGCCGGAAGTTTACAATCTCGGCAACCATGATGACGCACCTGACCCTGATTGTGCCCTTTTCCGTCCCGCCTGGCGCCGGCAACGACGCCGCGGACGACGTCGTCTCCAGCGCGCTGCTGCGGCAGTTGGAGTTGCCGGCGCTCGGAAAGTTGCTCACCCGCGCCGCCCCGGGCCCGCGCGAGACCCACGACGATCCGTTCCTGCGCACCCTGCCGCAGGAGCGCTGGCTGGCCGGCCGGGCCGGCCTGGACACCCGGCAGGTGCCGACTGCGCCTTTTATGCGCCTGGCCGACCTGCGGCAACGTGCCGCGGACCGCCTGCCGGACCCCGCCCAGGCGCCGCCTGCCGCCTCCCTGATCCGGGAAGAGAACGGCGATCAGGGCTGGGCCTGCCTCCAGCCGGTTCATATCCACGCGGCGCGGGATCACCTTGTGTTGATGCATCCGGACCAGCTTGAGATCCGCCCCGACGAGGCCGCTGCGCTGCGCGCCGCCATCGACGACCTGCTCCGTGAGTCCGGCATTGCGCTGGACGCGCCCCACCCCGCCCGCTGGTATGTGGCCGACGATGTATTCGGCGAGCTGGAAGCCACCACGCCGGTGCGCGCCACGGGCCGCAATATCGACATCTGGCTGCAAGCCGGCGCGCGGGCGCGCGACTGGCGACGCCTCCAGAACGAGATCCAGATGACCTGGCACGACCATCCGGTCAACCAGGCGCGCGAGGCCGAGGGCCGCCTGACCATTAATTCAGTGTGGCTCCACGGCGGGGGCAAGCTGAGCCTCGTCAACCGGCTGGCCGACGCCGTGCTGACGGACGACCCCTTCCTGGCTGGCCTGGCCCTCGCCAGCGATAGCCTGCTTGACCCGCAGCCAGCCAAATTCGAGGAAATTGCGAAGGCCGACGGCCATGTCATGGCGATGCTCGACACCGCCACCGAGGCCCATATCGCCCAGGACTGGGGCCTCTGGCTTGAGCGCATGCACGCACTCGACGCCGAGTGGTTCACCCCGGTACTGGCGGCCTTGGCCGATGGCCGCATCATGGGCGTCACCCTCGTGCTGGGCGGCGACAACCACTACGCCGAGTTCACCGTGCGGCGTGCCGACCTGCGCAAGTTCTGGCGTGGCATGGGCGCGCGCGGCGACTGGCGCGCCCTGCTTTCCGACCTGGCCATGGTGGCCTGATCCGCGCGTTTTCCGCTTTTCGCGCCCGCTTTTCTGGACAAACGACCATGACCCGGATCGCCATCCGCTCTTATTCCGAACCCCACGCCGATGTGCTGGCCAAGTCGGGCCTGCACCCCACGCTGGCCCGCATCCTGTCGGCGCGCGGCGTGCTGCATCCGTCCGACCTGGCCACCGAACTGCCGGAACTGACACCGCCCACGACGATGAAGGGCATCGGCCACGCGGCCGAGTATCTGGCCGATGCCATCGCCGCCAACCGCAAGCTGCTGATCGTGGCCGACTACGACTGCGACGGCGCCACGGCCTGCGCCGTGGGCGTGCGCGGGCTGCGGATGCTCGGCGCGCGCGTGGATTTCATCGTACCAAACCGCTTCGAGTACGGCTACGGGCTGACGCCCGAGATCGTGGCGCTGGCCGCCCAGCAGCAGCCGGACGTCATCGTCACCGTCGACAACGGCATTGCATCGGTCGACGGCGTGGCGGCGGCCAATGCGCTCGGCATCGACGTGGTGGTGACCGACCACCACCTCCCCGGCGCGGAGCTGCCGGAGGCGGCGGTCATCGTCAACCCAAACCAGCCCGGCTGCGAGTTCCCGAGCAAGAACCTGGCGGGCGTGGGCGTGATGTTCTACGTGCTGCTGGCCCTGCGTGCGGAGCTGCGCCGGCGCGGCGCGTTCACCCAGGCGACCCAGCCGCCGCTGCAAACCCTGCTTGACCTCGTCGCGCTCGGTACCGTCGCGGACGTTGTGAAGCTGGACACCAACAACCGCATCCTCGTGGCCCAGGGGCTGCGCCGGATGCGCGCCGGGCGCATGCATCCGGGCGTGGCGGCGCTGTTCCGCGCGGCTGGGCGTGAGGCCACGCGGGCGAACACGTTCGACCTTGGTTTCGGCCTGGGTCCCCGGCTCAATGCGGCGGGACGGCTCGCCGACATGTCGCTCGGCATCGAATGCCTGCTGACCGACGACCCGAACCGCGCGTGGGAAATCGCCCAAGAACTGGACGGCATGAACCGCGAGCGGCGCGATATTGAGGCCGGCATGCAGCAGGAGGCCCTGCAGATCCTGGAACAGCCGCTGGCGGGACTGGATCCGGCATCGCGCTACACGCTCAGCGTGTTCAACGACACCTGGCACCAGGGGGTCATCGGCATCGTGGCGTCGCGGCTCAAGGAGAAATTCCACCGCCCGACCATCACTTTCGCACCGGGCGACGAGGAACACATCAAGGGCTCGGGCCGCTCGATCCCCGGGTTCCACCTGCGCGATGCGCTCGATCTGGTGTCGAAGCGGCACCCCGGCCTGCTCGTGAAATTTGGCGGACATGCGATGGCGGCTGGCCTGACCGTACGCTCGGCCGACTTCGACACCTTCATGTCGGCGTTCGAAGCCGTTGGCCGCGAATGGCTGACGGACGACCAGCTGGCGCGCGTGATCGAGACCGATGGCGACATCGAGGAATCGTGCTTCAGCCCGGAATTCGTCGCATTGCTAGAAGGTCAGGTCTGGGGCCAGGGCTTCCCGCCCCCCACGTTCTGCGGGGAATTCGATGTCCTGCGCCAGACCGTGCTCAAGGGCAAGCATCTGAAGCTGCAACTGGGGCGCGGCAGCCAGCGCTTCGACGCGATCTGGTTCAACCACGCCGACGCCCTCGACGGCGCCAGCGCGACGGTGGCCTACCGGCTGGACAACAACACCTTCAACGGGGTCACGCGCGTGCAACTGGTGATCGAACACGCGCAGTAAATCGGCAGACGCTGGCGGGACTGCGGAAAACTGGTACACATTTCCGCTGTTCTACGATTTACGCGCGCAGTCGCGGGCCTGAACAATGGCCGCTTCCTCCTCATGGTTGAAGCAATATGGCCAAACTCCTGCGCAGCAACGGCGCGCCACTCGGCGCGCAAATCACCCTCTTTCCGGGGAATCGACTCCAGTTCAAGGTTTCCGGACTCGGTCCACATAGGAAACACCTCGTTCTCCGGAGTACTGACAGCGTCCTAAGCGTCGTGCCGCTAAGGGTCGATGACAGAAGAGCCGAGCAGGTGCTCCGACTGGAAGTGCAGGATCACAGCATCGTCAGCCGACGCGTCGTCCATCTGGACGCTTACGTAACAGACGCACAGGGGCGACTGCAACATAAGGACAGCAATACGGCACGGCTGACCGTGGAGCTTGAGCCGCGACTCAAGCTCCCGGAAGCGGATACCGAGGCAGGGATTCTCGCGCGGATGTTGATTGTCGAGAACGCCGCCCCGAGCCATCCCAAGTTTGTGAGCCTGGATGAGTCGCTGGAGAGCATGCAGTGGATGGTGCACGTACTTCGGAACCGTCTGAAGTTGGGGCCGCAACACTTCTCCGCTCGGGGCGCCTCCACTTTGACCACGCTGATCAAGGCTCAACGACAGGTCGAAGGCTTTGAGCAATTTCCACAACTGGCTCCAGCGCAGAACGTCACACTGAACGCCATACTCAATCTGGCGCACGATGGTGCAGACAATCGTTACAGATCTCATCAGATCTTTGTGGAACATGCTATCGCCGTCTCCAAGGGCACGAAGGCCGGCGCCGACCCTTGCCCCAAGAAGCTATACGCATGGAAAACTGAAGGCTCGGATAGCCCAGGGCACAACTTCGTCAAGTTTCGCGCCAAGGGCGGCCAGGACTTCTATACCCTGACCGACGCATTCCTGGCTCAATTGACGCCGAACACCAGCGGAGCACTGGAGGCAAGGCGATGAAGCAACGATTCATCTTGCCCGTGATACTGGCCTTTGCCTGCCTCAGCACCCAGGCAGCAGGCCCGCTGCCGCCTGGCATTGCCGAAGTGGCGAGCAGCCGAATTAAGGTATCAACGAATCCCTATTATCGACAGCCACTCCACGCCATGAAGCATGTTCTATTGAGCTCCGGAAAGAATGGTCGAACCAATCGCTTCTGCGCCGTTGGCTACAAATGGCCAGACGGCACGTCCCAGGCTTGGGTGCTATGGGACGAGGAGCAAACCCTCATGCTATGGCGGGGAAATCTGTATCGGGATATGCGTGACATCGGGTTGACGGCTGCGAATCGCACCTTGAAATTGGGCCGGGACACCGTCCCTACCCCCGACGATATCAACGGCAGCACCTACCTCGTCACCGAAGCCTGGTGGCGCGCCGTCGCCAATGACTGCCGCAAGCATGGCGAGAAATACGTGATCAAGCCATTCAAGGCGCCCAAACCGAAAGATCCAGGCGCCCAATAGCCTGCCGCAGGCAATCTCCCTACCCGCGCGCCGGCAGGTAGGTGGCTGGATTCACCGGCTTGCCGTTGCCGCGCACCTCGAAGTGCAGCTCGGCCGCGCCGGCCATGCTGCCGATTTCCTGCCCCGTGGTGATGCGGGCGCCTTCCTTGACCAGCGGTTTGTCGAGGTTGCCGTACACGGTCAGCCAGTCGTCGCTGTGCTTCACGATCACCAGCATGCCGTAGCCGCGCAGGGTGCCGACGTGGATGGCCCAGCCGCTGGCGGCAGCGCGGACCTTGCCGTTGGCCGGCACCTCGATCCGCAGGCCCTTCTCGGCCGGCAGGGCGAAGCGGCCCGTCACGCGGCCGTCGGCCGGCCATTGCAGCTTGATGGCGTTGGCCGGCGGGCGCGATGGCGCGGTATCGGCCTGTTTGGCCGAATTTTCAGATTTTTCCGATGATTTGGACGGTGCCGATGCCGACGCTGCCGCCGCCGCGGCTGGCGGCCGCACCCGGATCAGTTGCCCGACCTCGATCTGGTTGGTGTCCGTCAGGTCGTTCCAGCGGGCCAGTTCGGCCACGGAGCGCCGGTTGCGCCGGGCGATCGAGTACATGGTGTCGCCGCGTTCCACGCGGTAGAAGCCGTCCGGCGCCGGTTCTGTCGGGGTCGTGCCACAGGCGGCGAGCAGCGTGGCCGTGAGCGTGGCCATCGTTGCCGCGCCAAGGCGGCCCAGCGCGCGGCGGCGGGCCGCAGACACGTCTGGTCTGGCGAAGTTGCTTGCTGTCATGCGTCCGAATTCACTCCTGTTATTCACCGATATTGTCGCCGAAGTGTTGCCAAGTGGCGCCGCGATCCCCTGGTAGACCGTTCGCATCGCGAACGGTTCGCCACACGCGACGATCCCTCCCGGGATTTACGGCGCCAATCCGCTATAATTCAAGGTTTTGGAAGCGCAGGAACATCATGGAAGCAGAACGCCTCAACGCCATCTCCGGTGCCATCTCCGATCTCCGTTCCCGGACGGAAGATCTACGGGGGTATCTTTGACTACGATGTCAAAGTAGGACGCCTGGACGAAGTCAACGGCGAGCTGGAAGACCCCGAGGTCTGGAACAACCCCAAGCGGGCCCAGGACCTGGGTAAGGAAAAGAAAGCGCTCGAGGCCGTGGTACAGGTCCTCGGCAAGCTGACGGACGACCTGACTGGCGCCGACGAGCTGTTCGAGCTCGCGCGCGAGGAAGGCGACGATGAAACGCTCGAATCCATCGAAACCGACGTCAAGGGCTTCGAGGAGATCGTGGCCGGCATGGAATTCCGCCGCATGTTCTCGGGCGAGATGGACCAGGCCAACGCCTTCATCGACATCCAGGCCGGCGCCGGCGGCACGGAAGCGTGCGACTGGGCGTCGATGCTGCTGCGCCAGTACCTGAAGTACTGCGAGCGCAAGGGCTTCAAGGCCGAGGTGCTCGAAGAGTCCGAGGGCGACGTGGCCGGCATCAAGAGCGCCACCATCAAGATCGAGGGCGACTACGCGTTCGGCTACCTGCGTACCGAGACCGGCGTGCACCGCCTGGTGCGCAAGTCGCCGTTCGATTCGTCGGGCGGCCGCCATACGTCGTTCTCGTCGGTGTTCGTTTACCCCGAGGTGGACGATTCGTTCGAGGTGGAAGTCAATCCGGCCGACCTGCGCGTGGATACCTACCGCGCATCGGGCGCGGGCGGGCAGCACATCAACAAGACCGATTCGGCGGTGCGGATTACCCACATCCCCACCGGCATCGTCGTGCAGTGCCAGAACGACCGTTCGCAGCACCGTAACCGTGCCGAGGCCATGTCGATGCTGAAGTCGCGCCTGTACGAGCATGAGATGCGCAAGCGTCAGGCCGAGGCCGACAAGCTCGAAGCCGGCAAGACCGATGTGGGCTGGGGCCACCAGATCCGCTCGTATGTGCTGGACCAGAGCCGGATCAAGGACCTGCGCACCAATGTGGAAATGTCCAACACCCAGAAGGTGCTGGACGGCGACCTCGATCCGTTCATCGAGGCCAGCCTGAAACAGGGCCTGTAAGCAGACCAGCGCGCCGCCCCCGGGGTGGCGCGCCGGTTTCCGCCGGCCAACTTCGACGCATTCCGCTTCAACTTCGAACCACCAAGACCACCAGGACATCCGGGGCACCATGAGCGCAGGTATCCATCTCTATATCGTCACGGGCGCATCGCGCGGCCTGGGCGCGGCACTGACCCGCGCGTTGCTGAAACCGGGCAACCGGGTGATCTGCGTGGCGCGCAGCCGCAGCCCCGAACTGGAGGCGGATATCGCCGCCAGCGGCGTGCCGGTGGCCTGGCACCTGCAGGACCTGTCCCAGCCCAGCGCGGCCGCCGGCTGGCTGGGCAGCGTGCTTGATGCCGTGGACGATGCCCCGGCCAGCGTGACGCTGATCCTCAATGCCGGCGTGGTAGAGCCGATTGGCCCGATCACGGCGCTGCACGAGACCACGCTCATCCCCCATCTGCTGACCAACCTGGCCACGCCGATGACCATGACAGGCGCGTTCATCGAGCACACTGCCCGCTTTGACTGCGCGCGCAAGGTGCTGGCGATCTCGTCGGGCGCCGCGCGCAACCCGGTGCCGGGCTGGAGCGCCTATTGCGCCGGCAAGGCCGCGCTCGACATGTTCATCCGCTCGGTTAACGCCGAGTTCGCGAGCGTGCCGGAGCCGCGCGCGGTGCGCGCCGTGGCGCTGGCGCCGGGCGTGGTCGATACCGACATGCAGGAAACCATCCGCGGTGCGGACTTCGCGGCCGTGCAGCGCTTCCGCGATCTCAAGGCCAACGACCAGCTCGCCTCGCCCGAAGACACGGCGCGGCGCATCGTGGCTTACCTGGAGCGTCCCGACTTCGGCAAGACCGAACTCGACGACATCCGCAATTACTGAACCGAACTGAACCGAACCGCGCCGGCGCCAAGCCGGAGCGATCCACCGACACATCATGACCGAACCGACCCGCGCCCCAGCCGCCGATACGCCTGCCGCCGACGAGAACAAGATCATCGCGGAGCGGCGCGAGAAACTGCAGGCCCTGCGCCAGCAAGGCGTGGCCTTCCCCAACGACTTCCGCCCGACGCATCAGGCCGCCGCGCTCCACGCCGAGCACGGCGAGACCGACCAGGCCACGCTGGAAGCGCAGCCCGTGGAAGTGGCCATCGCCGGCCGGATGATGCTCAAGCGCGTGATGGGCAAGGCCAGCTTTGCGACCGTGCAGGACGGCAGCGGCCAGATCCAGTTCTACGTCACGCGTGACAAGGTGGGCGAAGACGTCTACGCCGCGTTCAAGCACTGGGACCTGGGCGACATCATCAGCGCGCGCGGCGAGCTGTTCCGCACCAACAAGGGTGAGCTGTCGGTGCAGGTGCGCGAACTACGCCTGCTGTCGAAGTCGCTGCGCCCGCTGCCGGACAAGTTCCACGGCCTGGCCGACCAGGAGACCAAGTACCGCCAGCGCTATGTGGACCTGATCGTCTCGCCCGAGACACGCGCCACGTTCCGGGCTCGTACAAACGCCATTTCGTCGCTGCGCCGCCATATGGCCGACGCCGGCTTCATGGAAGTGGAAACGCCGATGCTGCACCCGATTCCGGGCGGTGCGGCGGCCAAGCCTTTCATTACGCACCACAACGCGCTGGACATGCAGATGTTCCTGCGCATCGCGCCCGAGCTGTATCTGAAGCGCCTGGTCGTCGGCGGCTTCGAGCGCGTGTTCGAAATCAATCGTAATTTCCGTAACGAAGGGGTGAGCCCGCGCCACAACCCCGAGTTCACGATGATGGAGTTCTACGCGGCCTACACGGACTACCGCTGGCTGATGGACTTCACCGAGAACCTGATCCGCCAGGCGGCCATCGATGCGCGCGGCAGCGCCACGGTGACCTACCAGGGCCGCGAGTTGGATCTCGCCAAGCCGTTCCATCGCCTGACGATCTGCCAGGCGATCCAGAAGTTCGCGCCCGAGTACACCGACGCGCAACTGACCGATGCCGATTTCCTGCGCACCGAACTGAAGAAATTTGGCGTGAATACGAGCGCGCCGCAGTTCCTGAACGCCGGCCTCGGCACGCTGCAGCTGGTGCTGTTTGAGGAAACGGCCGAGAGCCAACTGTGGGAGCCGACCTTTATCGTCGATTACCCCGTCGAAGTGTCACCGCTGGCGCGCGCCTCGGACACGTTGCCGGGCATCACCGAGCGTTTCGAGCTGTTCATCACGGGCCGCGAGATCGCTAACGGCTTCTCGGAATTGAACGATGCCGAGGATCAGGCTGACCGCTTCCGCAAGCAGGTGGAGCAGAAGGACGCCGGCGACGAGGAAGCGATGTACTTCGACGCCGACTACATCCGCGCGCTCGAGTACGGCATGCCTCCGACGGGTGGCTGCGGCATCGGCATCGACCGTCTGGTGATGCTGCTGACCGACAGCCCGAACATCCGCGACGTCATCCTGTTCCCGCACCTGCGCCGCGAGGACTGAACCGCAGGTACGCACCCAGACAACCCACCGCATGCGTGGCAGGTGGCAGACCACTGACAAACCCCACACTTTTTCGAGTGTGGGGTTTTTCTTTGTGGCGACCGAAATGCGAACGTCTCTGTACCCGCGGTTTAAGGAATCAGCGATTGTTTCCCTGTGTTCGCTCCTGCTAGGTTGATGGCCGCCCCCAGTTGATAAGGGCGACCTAACCAGGAGCGAGGATGCTATTTATTACGAAGCAAGGGCATGTCGACGCGGAGCGAGTGAAGGTGAAGATTTTCCCGAAGATCGAGCGCGGACCGATGGATACCGTAAATGGGATCGTTGTACACCAGACAAGCGCCCCGGAGTCGTCCCATACATTTAACAGCTATGGCGATGTTGCGGCCAATGGCGCTCACTTCTTGATAGACAAGGACGGCATCATCTATCAAACCGCATCCTTGCGGAGAGTGACGAATCACGTCGGACGACTCCGGTCGCGCTGCATTTTGACCAAACAGTGCTCTCCCATCGAGCTAGACAAGATATCCAAGCTCGGAACTGGTGCGCTACATCGACACGAAGTAAAGAAAAAATGGCCCAACCGATTTCCATCCAATCATGACTCGATAGGCATAGAGCTGGTAGGCATGGCCATCGGACCCAAGAACAAGGAAGTTTACGAGGATGTAACTGCCGCTCAAAACTCTTCATTGGACTGGCTGATCTCAGAGCTCATGGACACCTTTGCGGTGGCGGCGCGGGAAGTCTATCGGCACCCCGATATTTCCTACAAGAACCTGACCGAAGCGAGGACCGCAAAATGGTGAGATCAAGAACTCTTCCCCTCTTGAGATCCGCTGCCTTTGTTTTGCTGTGCATGACGGCCGCGCTTTGCTCAGCCAGAGATGTCAGAAAAGTGGTGATTGAAGAAGTCGGCCAATCGCTACCAGATGGAGATCCGCGGACAGCCGAGCTATGCAAGAGATTCCGGCCAACGGTGACGCAGGTAAAGAACTTCTTTTCCAAGATATACCCTGTCCAGGCGCGCAAGGTGCTCCACGACTACTACTCCCCATGTTATGCCACGGGCACCGTCGTGTTCGGGGACAGCAGTACCGGGGCGTGGAGCCTATATTCCGGCGGGACGGCAACACTGGTATGGACGCACGGAGGCGATAAGGTCTACGTCTACTATGGAAAGAACAAATGGTACGACCCCTTCGCATGTACTTACGGGCTTGAGGATGAGGGAAAATGTTAGAGGGAGCGCCCGCTTCCATGAGCCAAATTTGTTACTGGAGCGCCTGTAGGACGCACTCCGATAGCGCGACAAACCCATGATTGACAAGGGTTTTCCGCGCTACGAATGCTTACAAAATCGAACGGCAATCGGGGCGCGATTCGGCCACACTTGGGGTATCGACCGGCAAGTCCGGTCACCCGGAGAACAACAAATGCAGCACCCCACTCCCGCTACCGCCCATCCGTCGAATTCGCCCACCCCGCCGCTGCCGCCCCAGCGCCGCCTGCACCCGCTGGTCGGCGCCGCGGCAGTCGCCGTAGTGGTGGCCAGCCTGACCGCGGTGGCGGCCGTGACCGGCGTGTTGCCGCTCACGAAGGCGAACCAGGGGCCAGCCGACTACCCGGCCCCGGTCGCCACCCAGTCCATTACCCCCCCGCCGGGTTCGACCACCCGCCCGCCGGCTTATGACGCCCAACAGGCTCAACAGGCCCAGCAATCCCAACAATCCCAGCAGGCGCGTAACGAGCCGCCCGCGCAGCAGGCTCAGGCCGAGGAGCGTCCCGCCACCCGGCCCAGCCATACGGCTGGCCGCGTCACGGCCGTGAGCGTCGTGGAATCGGAGAAGCCCACCAGCGGCGTGGGCGCGGTCGGCGGCGCCGTGGTGGGCGGCCTGCTCGGCAACCAGATCGGCAGCGGCAACGGCCGGATTCTCGGCACCGTAGCCGGTGCGGCGGCGGGCGGTTACGCCGGCAACGTGGTCGAGAAGCACGTGAACAAGGACAAGGCCTACCGCGTCAGCGTGCAGATGGACGATGGCACGCGCCGTACCTTCACCTACAAGAACCCGCCGGGGGTCGATGTGGGCCAGCGTGTCCACATGGAACGTGGCGTGCTGGTAACGGGGTAAGCGGGGGTAAGCGCTTCCCCTGGGAAAGCGAAACGGCCGCGCTGGTGGATGCCAGCGCGGCCGTTTTTCATCGATCTACGATAGGTGCAGCCTTACGCCGCTTCCTCGATCCACGCAGCCTGGATCGCCTCGAGAATCTTCTCACCCGAGCGCTCGGGCAGGTCGTCGAAGCCGTCCAGTTCAAGGACCCACTGGCGCAGTTGCGTGAAGCGGACCGTCACTGGGTCCACCTCGGGGTACTTGTCGTAGAGCGCCGCGGCGATGTCGAAGGTGTCAGTCCATTTCATCTCAGTGGCCTTCCTTGGCGTGGTTGATCGTGTATTTTGGAATTTCTACGGTCAGATCCGCGTCCGCCACCAGCGCCTGGCAAGACAGGCGCGAGTTCGGCTCCAGGCCCCAGGCCTTGTCGAGCAGGTCTTCTTCCTTTTCCTCGGCGTCTTCCAGCGAATTGAAGCCTTCGCGCACTACCACGTGGCACGTGGTGCAGGCGCAAGACTTCTCGCAGGCGTGCTCGATGTTGATGCCCTGGCTCAGCAGCGCGTCGCAAATGCTGGTGCCCTGGGGTGCCTCGAACACGGCCCCCTCGGGGCACAGTTCCACGTGAGGCAATACGATGATTTGTGCCATGTCTGTCCTGGTATGACTATTCTCAATTCGGTGCGGCTCAGCCGAGCTCCTGCACCTTGCGCCCCGCCAGCGCGCTCTTGATCGAGCGGTCCATGCGGCGTGCGGCAAATTCGTCCGTGCCATGCGACAACCGCTCCACGGCGGTCTTGATCGCGTGGTGGTCGTCGCCTGTTGCAATCTGTCGCACATTGGCCATCAGCACTTCCACGCTCGCGCGCTCCTCGGCGGTCAGCAGGTCGCCGTCCACCTCGAGCGCGCGCGTGGTGGCTTCCACCAGCCGTTCGGCTTCCACGCGTTCCTCGGCCAGCGCGCGGGTCTTCATGTCGTGCTCGGCCTCGCGGAAGCTGTCCTGCAGCATGCGCGCGATGTCGTCGTCAGCCAGGCCGTAGGACGGCTTGACCGAGACTGACGCCTCCACGCCCGAGTGCATCTCGCGCGCGGCCACCGACAGCAGGCCGTCGGCATCCACCTGATAGGTCACGCGGATCCGCGCGGCACCGGCCACCATCGGCGGAATGCCGCGCAGCTCGAAGCGCGCCAGCGAGCGGCAATCGCTCGCCAATTCGCGCTCGCCCTGAAGCACGTGGATCGCGATCGCGGTCTGGCCGTCCTTGAACGTCGTGAATTCCTGGGCGCGTGCCACGGGAATCGTGCTGTTGCGCGGGATGATCTTCTCGACCAGTCCGCCCATCGTTTCCACGCCCAGCGAGAGCGGAATCACGTCGAGCAGCAGCCAGTCCTCGCCGGGCGCGTGGTTGCCGGCCAGCAGGTTGGCCTGCATGGCGGCGCCGAGGGCCACAACCTTGTCCGGATCGAGGTTGGTCAGCGGCGTCTGGCCGAAGTAGTCGCCCACAGCCTTGCGGATCGACGGCATGCGCGTGGCACCGCCCACCAGCACGACGCCCTTCACGTCCTGCGTCTCGACGCCGGCATCGCGCAGCGCCTTGCGCGCCGGCGCCAGCGTTTTCTGCACCAGATGCTTCGTAATATCGTTGAAAACCGAGGCGGACAGCGGCAGGTGAACGATCTCGCCACTGGCCAGCACCGCGTCGATCACCGTGCTGTCGCTCTCGGACAAGGCTTCCTTGGCGGCACGGGCGCGCACCATCAGCAGCCGGGTGTCTTCGGCGGACAGCGGCTGCAGGCCGGCCTGTTCCACGATCCAGCACAGCAGGCGCTGATCGAAATCGTCACCACCAAGCGCGGAGTCACCGCCGGTGGACATCACTTCGAACACGCCCTTGGTCAGCTTGAGCACGGAGATGTCGAAGGTGCCGCCGCCGAGATCGTAAACCGCGTAAATCCCTTCGGCCGCGTTGTCGAGGCCGTAGGCAATGGCCGCCGCGGTCGGCTCGTTGAGCAGGCGCAGCACCTCCAGGCCGGCCAGTTGGGCCGCGTCCTTGGTGGCCTGGCGCTGGGCGTCATCGAAATAGGCCGGCACCGTGATCACGGCGCCGACGAGATCGTCGCCAAGCGAATCCTCGGCGCGCTGACGCAGCGTCGCCAGGATCTCGGCCGACACCTCCACCGGGCTCTTCACCCCGGCGGCAGTCTTGATCTGCACCATGCCCGGCGCATCGACGAAGTCGTACGGGCTGTGCTCGATATTGGCCACGTCGCGCAGGCCACGGCCCATGAAACGCTTGACGGAGACGATGGTGTTCTTGGGGTCGCGCACGGCTTCGTCCTGTGCGCGATAGCCGATGTGGGCCGTACGGTCCGGCAGGTAGCGCACGACCGAGGGCAGCAGCGGACGGCCGCGCTCGTCGGACAACACTTCGGGAATGCTGTTGCGCACGGCAGCCACCAGCGAGTTGGTGGTGCCAAGGTCGATACCGACTGCCAGGCGCCGCTGGTGCGGGGCCGGCGACATGCCGGGTTCGGAAATCTGGAGCAGTGCCATGATGATTCTTCGCGTGTTCTTGTGGGGCGATGTCCGGACTTCGCCGGGGAGGACCGTGCCGGGAGACTGGCGATTCGCCTAGTTTTCCAGCCGGTCGATCGCCTCGCTGGCGTCGTGTTCGATCTTCTCGATAAACATCAATTGCCGCGCCGCAGCGCCGGCTGCCTCATTGCTGCCGGCATCGAGCAGCGCGCCGAGCGCCTCCAGGCGCTCGCGCCGTTCCTGGCGCAGGTCGCGCAGCAGGCCGTCGAGCCGGTCCGTTGCGCGGTCTTCCACCGCTTCCTGCAGCGCCTCGCGCCATTCCATCTGCTGCATCAGGAAGGCCGGGGCCATGGCGGTATTGTTCTCCGCCTGGATGTCCACGCCGCGCAGCGTGAGCAGGTAGATGGCGCGTTTCAGCGGCTGGCGCAGCGTGCGATAGGCTTCGTTGGCGTGCGCGGCCCATTGCATCGCCACGCGCCGCTCGGCGTCGCCGGCGTTGGCAAAGCGGTCCGGATGGGCCTGAGACTGCACGGTGCGGTAGGCTTCATCGAGTGATGCCTGATCCACATCGAAGCGCACCGGCAAGCCGAACAGCGAGAAAAAATCGTCTTTCAAAACCTTCCCCAACAAAAAGGAGCGGCCACGCCGCCCCCCTTTCGCACTTCATTGCACTTCAGCGCGTCGCCGGATATCAGACCCGGAACGACTCGCCGCAGCCGCACTCGTCCTTGACGTTCGGGTTGTTGAAGCGGAAACCCTCGTTCAACCCTTCGCGTGCGAAGTCCAGTTCAGTGCCGTCGATGTACGGCAGACTTTTCGGGTCGACGATCACCTTGAGGCCCCGCGTCTCGAAGACCTGGTCCTCGGGTAGCACTTCGTCCACGTATTCAAGCTTGTACGCCAGGCCGGAGCAGCCGGTGGTCTTCACACCCACGCGCAGGCCCACGCCCTTGCCGCGGCGTTCCAGGTAGCGGGCGACGTGCTTCGCCGCCTTTTCGGTCATTGTGATCATCGTTGCCTTGCTGTCAGACACCGCGTCCGGCCAATGCGCCGGGCGCGGCAGTTTCCAACGAAAAAGCCAGTCCGCCGATCAGGCAGCCTGCTGCGCGGCGGGAACGCCGTGCTTCTTCTTGTAGTCGTCGACCGCCGCCTTGATGGCGTCCTCGGCCAGGATCGAGCAGTGGATCTTCACCGGCGGCAGCGCCAGTTCCTCGGCGATGTGCGTGTTCTTGATCTCAAGGGCCTGGTCGACGGTCTTGCCCTTGACCCATTCGGTCACCAGCGACGACGACGCGATGGCCGAGCCGCAACCGTAGGTCTTGAACTTGGCGTCTTCGATCACGCCCGCCTCATTCACCTTGATCTGCAGCTTCATCACGTCGCCGCAGGCCGGAGCGCCGACCATGCCGGTGCCCACCGCGTCGTCGTTCTTGTCGAACGAACCGACGTTGCGCGGATTTTCATAGTGGTCGAGAACCTTGTTGCTGTAAGACATTTTGGCTACCTCTGACGAATCTTGAATGGGGGTCGTTATTGTTTTGGGCGCTGCTCAGTGGGCGGCCCACTGGATCGAGTTCAGGTCGACACCGTCCTTGAACATTTCCCACAGCGGCGACAGGTCGCGCAGCTTGCCGATCTTGTTCTTCAGCAGTTCGATCGTGTAGTCGATCTCCTGCTCGGTGGTGAAGCGGCCCACCGTGAAACGGATGGAGCTGTGCGCCAGTTCGTCGTTGCGGCCCAGGGCGCGCAGTACGTACGACGGCTCCAGCGAGGCCGACGTGCAGGCCGAGCCCGACGACACGGCCACGTCCTTGATCGCCATGATCAGGGACTCGCCTTCCACGAAGTTGAAGCTCACGTTCAGGTTGTGCGGCACGCGGTGTTCCAGCGAGCCGTTCAGGTACACCTCTTCCATGCCCGACAGGCCGCGCCACAGGCGGTCACGCAGCATGCGGATCCGTTCGTTCTCGGTGGCCATTTCCTCGCGGGCCAGGCGGAACGCTTCGCCCATGCCGACGATCTGGTGCGTGGCCAGCGTGCCCGAACGCATGCCGCGCTCGTGACCACCGCCGTGCATTTGCGCCTCAATCCGCACACGCGGCTTGCGACGTACATACAGCGCGCCCACGCCCTTCGGGCCGTAGGTCTTGTGGGCCGAGAACGACATCAGGTCGCACTTCAGCGTGTTCAGGTCGATGGTGACCTTGCCGGTGGCCTGGGCCGCATCGCAATGGAAGATGATGCCCTTGGCGCGGCAAATTTCGCCGATCTGCGCCACGTCCTGGATCACGCCGATCTCGTTGTTCACCAGCATCACCGACACCAGGATCGTATCCGGGCGAATCGCCTGCTGGAACACGTCCATGTCGATCAGGCCGTCGTCCTTGACGTCGAGGTAGGTCACCTCGAAGCCCTGGCGTTCGAGCTCGCGGGTGGTGTCCAGCACCGCCTTGTGCTCGGTCTTCACCGTAATCAGATGCTTGCCCTTGCCCGAGTAGAAGTTCGCGGCACCCTTGATGGCCAGGTTGTTCGACTCGGTTGCGCCCGACGTCCACACGATCTCGCGGGGATCGGCGCCCACCAGCGCGGCCACCTGCTCACGCGCTTCTTCGACCGCGCGCTCGGCTTCCCAGCCATAGGCGTGGCTACGCGAGGCCGGATTGCCGAACTGCTCGCGCAGGTACGGAATCATCTTGTCGGCTACGCGCGGGTCCACCGGCGTCGTGGCCGAATAATCCATGTAGATGGGGAAATGTGGGGTGCTCATCGTTATGACTGCCTTATAGGGACCGCTAATCGCTTACTGTCTACCGATAGTTTAAACCAACTATCTGAAATCTGCTCAGGACTGCGCGAGGCTGAACACCGAGTTCACCACGCGGGGGCGCGCCGGCTTTTCCTGCTTCTCGGCCTTGCTGCGCGTCACCGGCACGGACTGTGCGGCGTCTTCGCGCATGTCGTGCAGCACCGCCGGCTGGCGGGCGCGCTGTTGGTCAACGAGGTTCTTCAGGGAGACGGAGTCGAGGTACTCGACCATCTTCTGGTTCAGCGTGGCCCACAGCTCGTGGGTCATGCATCGCCCGGATCCATCATCTCCGTTACAATTACCCTTCCCGCCGCACTGCGTGGCGTCCAGTGGCTCGTCCACGGCGATGATGATGTCCGCCACGGTGACGTCCTCGGCCTTGCGGGCGAGGCTGTAGCCACCCCCCGGACCGCGCACGCTTTCCACGATCTCGTGCCGGCGCAGCTTGCCAAACAGCTGCTCCAGGTAGGACAGAGAGATTTTCTGGCGCTGGCTGATGCCAGCGAGCGTGACGGGCCCCTGATCCTGGCGCATGGCCAAGTCGATCATGGCGGTTACCGCAAAACGGCCTTTGGTGGTCAGTCTCATGATGCTCGGGGAGAAGGAAATACTTGATCGTTTCGCTCAAGTATAAATTTATCCGACCAAATCAGTCAAGTACCCCTGCTGCAGTGCACGGTATCCGGCACGACGCTTTTCAGGCCACATCGCCCGGCGCAGGCGCCGCCACGGGCACCGCGCGCGGCGGAATCAGCAGCGACATCGGGTGCCGCACAATGCGCCTGCGCACCGCCGCACTGAGTTCGCGCCGATCCACGCGAGGCAGGTTGCGCGACCGCATCGCCATATAGAAGGCCAGCGCAAAGCTGACTGCCACGTTCAACACCCCCATCAGCGCGATACCGGCCACGGCCAGCCAGAGCGACGGCATGCGCAGTGCATCCATGCCGAGCACGCCGATGGCCGTGCCCACGGAACCGGTGGAAAGCGTCACATGGCGCACTTCCATATGCGGTCCAAAGAAGCTCAGGATCTCCGGCCCGAGCCCAAGCAGGAAGCCCAGCGACACATTGCCCGCGATGCCCGACAGATTGCGCTTCCAGAAATCCGCCAGCTTCATCGCCCCGCCCTGCCCCAGCACGTAGCGCAGCCGGCGGTGGTAGGCCATCACGTCGTGCACGCGGTGCAGCGCGAACCAGTTGTCCGCCCAGCCGGCGATCAGGCTCGACAGCCACAGCAGCACGCCGGTGAACGCGGCGTAGAGCGGCGTGGGGCCGAGAATCGAGAACGATTCGATCGTGGCAATGGCCTTGGCCGGCGTGATCAGGTTGGCGCCGAGCAGCCTTCCGGCCAGCCACTGCACCAGCAGTGCCACCGGGAACACCACGGCCAGGTTGCCGAAAATCGCCGCCGCGTTCGAGCGGATCATCGCGATGGTGTCGTCGACGAAGGCCTCGCGCCCCTCTGGCCGCCCTACGCCATCGAGCCGGTGCGCCAGCGCCGGGCCGGTCATCGCCGGCTGCTTGGTGGCCAGCGTGAAATGCGCGAAATGGATCGCCAGGAAGCTGCCGGCATAGTTCAGCGAGGCCAGCAGGCCCTCCAGGAACTTGTCCAGATGCAGGCCGTAGATCAGAAATTTCAGATAAACCGTGACCACCGTGACCAGCCCGCCGCCGGCCGCCGCGCGCAGCAGCTCGCCGTACTCCTTACGGTCCCGCGTGATGTAGTGCTCGCCGGTCTCGGCGGACCGCTCCACCACCTTGCGCGCCAGTTGCGCGAACGATGAGCCGGCCAGATGCGCGATGCTGCGCCGGGCCTGCGTGGAGCGGATCAGCTCGGCCATCAGGTGCGCGTGGCGGCTGTGGCGGCCTGGGTCCACCCAGGCGTTGAGCAGCAGGTCGATCCGCGCCAGGCGGACCTTCATGCGCTCGATCTGGAACACCACCTCGACGGAGACGCCGTTCTCCTCGAGATCGGCATAGACATGCTGCGCGGCGGCCAGACAGCCATCGAGCAGCGCGCGGAAATAGTTGAGCCGATGGCCGAAGACCTCGTTGTCATGGGCCAGCCCCTCTTCGCACAACGCCGCGATGGCCATGTCGAGCCGGAAAAATGGCGTGTCCTGCACGCGGCCGGGCAGACGCGAACGAATTGACTGGCTCAGGCCGGTGGCGCGCACCTGACTGGCGAGCACCTGGATGCTTGCGGCCAGCGTGTCCTCGAGCTGGATGCGATCGTCCCCGGCGCCCGATTGCAGCGCTGACGCGATGCGCTCGATCAGGTCGGCATCGAGTCCATCGACCCAATCCGCATCAGCCTCATCGGCAAAGACCAGCGCGAACAGGCCGGCCATGTCGTTGCGGTTGGGCGGCGGCGGCAGGAAGCGCGCCTGGAGCCGATCGACCATCTCGCCCCAGAAACCGGGGTGGGAGGCCACGCCGGTATCGCAGAACAGCGAGGTGGGATCGTTGTCACGGACGATCGAGCGGATGGTGCGCGCGAAGCGATCCGCCCAATCGGGGTGCCGCGCCAGCACCTGGAGCAGGTAACGCAGCCGCACGTGGGCGGGATAGCTGCGCGCCGGGGCGTTGGCCTGATCGGGGTGGGTATCCGGATCGGGATCGACGGCCAGGCTGCCGTCGCGCCGGAGCCAGTAGCCCAGCTCGACGAGCCAGGCGTTGCGGTCCGCGAGCAAGGCGTCGGGATTGGCCGAGGCCAGGATGGCGTCGAGCTGCAAGCTCGCATTGCGTGACTCGCGCCACTTGCGCCATTTGCGGAACAGGGAAAAAACCATGGATATCTCTGGAGGGCCGGCAACGTGCCGGCCTGGGGCTGCGGGGCTTGGCGGGGACCTCAGCGGGTGGGCGCCAACCGTTCGCGCAGCATGGCTACCACACCGTCGCAGGCGTCTTCGACGTAGTCGAGCACGGTTTCGAAGCCATCGCCCTCGCCGTAATAGGGATCGGGCACTTCCTCGGCAGGGTGCCGGGTGGCAAAGCTCATCAGCAGCCGGAGCTTGTCCGGGCTGACTTCGGGATGCAGTGTGCGTAGCGTGGACATATTGGCGTGGTCCATCGCCAGCACAAGGTCAAAGCGCTGGAAGTCCGCCACCCCCACCTTGCGCGCCCGCAGCGCGGACAGGTCATACCCGCGCTGCAGCGCGTAGCGCTGGCTGCGGGCATCGGGCGGGCGCCCGAGGTGATAGTCGTGGGTACCGGCGGAATCCAGTTCGACCTGCTCCGCAAGACCCGCGGCGATCAACTTGGCGCGCAGCACGCCTTCCGCCGTCGGCGAACGGCAGATATTGCCCATGCAGCACATCAGGATGGCGAATTTTTTCATCGGCATGATTTTACTTTGCCGATGATGTCGGCACTATGCCAACTGCACCGCCAGCTCCCGCCCTCTCTCCCAGCCGGCCGCTTCCGCCTCTTCCGGTGTCTTGAAGTGGTCCGTCGGTGGCGCGGTTTCCACCAGCGTGCCGGCCGCGCGGATATTGGTGCCGGGGCGGCAGACGCGCACCGTGTATTCCCACTCGATCGACGAACGGGGTTTCACCTGCACCTGGATCTCGTGCGTCTCGAAAACCCTCTTTTTCCATTCGCTGCTATAGGCCATGTCTTGTCTCCTGTGCTGCCGGCGACCCTTGGCCCGGGTCAGTTCACCTCGCCGGCATCGATTGTGCGCATGGCGGCAGCTTCGGCCAATGCCAGGGCCGCCTCCGGGGTGGCCGCCGCGCCGGTCTCCGATTCGAATGTCGGACCGCTGACCTCGCCGAACGCGTCGGCGATCGTCACAACGCCCGAAAACCCGCCTCCGGCATGCGGAATTGCCCGCGCCACCACCGCGTAACCACCGTATTCGAACTGTGTCACCATGGCGCGCTCCTCGTTGTTGACCGGCTCCGTCCGGCGTGGATGCCCCCGGACACCCTAGACACTATAGGATGTGATCGCCGCTCGCCCCGAACACCTGGGCGCGCAGCTTGGCCAGTTGGTCGCGAACCTGGGCCGCCTTTTCGAACTCGAGATTCTTGGCATGGTCGAGCATCTGCTTCTCCAGCCGCTTGATCTCCTTCGCGACCTGCTTCTCGCTCATGTCCTCGTATTTCGCGCGCTCGGCGGCTGCGCTCAGTTCCGCCCGGACCTCGTTCGGGTCATAGACCCCGTCGATAATGTCCTTGATCCGCTTGACCACGCCGCGCGGCGTGATGCCATGGGCCTCGTTATGCGCGATCTGCTTGATGCGGCGCCGCTCGGTCTCGTCGATCGCCCGCTTCATCGAATCCGTCATGCGGTCGGCATAGAGGATGGCGGTGCCGTTGACGTTCCGGGCGGCGCGGCCGATGGTCTGGATCAGCGAGCGCTCGGCGCGCAGGAAGCCCTCCTTGTCCGCATCGAGGATGGCCACCAGCGACACCTCGGGAATATCGAGGCCCTCGCGCAGCAGGTTGATCCCCACCAGCACGTCAAACGTGCCAAGACGCAGGTCGCGGATGATCTCCACGCGTTCCACGGTATCGATGTCCGAGTGCAGATAACGTACCTTGACGCCGTTCTCGGACAGGAATTCGGTCAGCTGCTCGGCCATCCGCTTGGTCAGCGTGGTCACCAGCACGCGATCGCCGGCCTGCACGCGGATGTTGATCTCGGATAGCAGGTCGTCCACCTGGGTCGTGGCCGGGCGCACCATGATGATCGGGTCGACCAGGCCGGTCGGCCGCACCACCTGCTCCACCACCTGCCCCGCATGGTCCTTCTCGAACTGCGCCGGCGTGGCCGAGACGAACATCACCTGGCGCATCTTGCGTTCGAATTCGTCGAATTTCAGCGGCCGGTTGTCCAGCGCGGACGGCATGCGGAAGCCGTACTCGACGAGCGTGGTCTTGCGCGCGCGGTCGCCGTTGTACATGCCGTTGAGCTGGCCGATCAGCACGTGAGACTCGTCGAGGAACATCAGCGCGTCCGGCGGCAGGTAATCGACCAGCGTCGGCGGCGGCTCGCCCGGCTTGGCGCCGGAAAGGTGCCGGGAATAGTTCTCGATGCCCTTGCAGAAGCCCAGTTCCGAGAGCATTTCCAGGTCGAAGCGCGTGCGCTGCTCCAGCCGTTGCGCCTCCACGAGACGATTCTCCTTGTAGAAGAAATCGAGCCGCTCGCGCAGTTCCACCTTGATGTCCTCGATCGCCCGCAGCACGGTATCGCGCGGCGTGACGTAGTGGCTCGACGGGTAGACCGTGAAACGCGGAATCTTCTGACGCACGCGCCCGGTCAGGGGGTCGAAGTACTGGAGCGAGTCGACCTCATCGTCGAACAGCTCCACGCGCACGGCCATCTCGGCGTGCTCGGCCGGGAAGATGTCGAGCGTGTCGCCGCGCACGCGGAACGTGCCGCGCTGGAAATCGGTCTCGTTGCGCGTGTACTGCATGGCGATCAGCCGCGCGATGATGTCGCGCTGGCTCAGCTTGTCGCCGGTGCGCAACGTCAGAATCATCTTATGGTATTCGCTCGGATTGCCGATCCCGTAGATCGCGGACACGGTCGCCACGATAATCGTGTCGCGCCGCTCGAGCAGGCTCTTGGTGGCCGACAGCCGCATCTGCTCGATATGCTCGTTGATCGACGAGTCCTTCTCGATGAACAGGTCGCGCTGCGGCACATAGGCCTCAGGCTGGTAGTAGTCGTAGTAGCTGACGAAGTACTCGACCGCGTTGCGCGGGAAAAACTCGCGGAATTCCGAGTACAACTGGGCCGCAAGTGTCTTGTTCGGCGCAAAGACGATGGCCGGCCGCCCCATGCGCGCGATGACGTTGGCCATGGTGAAGGTCTTGCCGGACCCGGTCACGCCCAGCAGGGTCTGGAACGACAGGCCATCCTCGACGCCCTCCACAAGCTGGCGGATGGCCTGGGGCTGGTCCCCCGCGGGCGGGAACGGCTGGTAGAGCTGGAACGGGGAGCCCGGAAAGGTGACGAATTTGTCTTCGTCCAGGACCGGGGCGACTTCGGCGAGATTCGTCATAGGGTAGGGAAAAACCTGAGGAAAAACTGGCGGATACGCTAGAATCTTGGGGTTGCGCGGACCCGCTTCAAGCATTGTGGCATCACGCTACTGTCAGTTCCTGTCAGTAGGGCCATCGACGCGATCCGCCAGCGCAGCCCGAAGCATTCTACGCCCTCCGTTTTGTTACACAGCTGACCACGAGAATCCAAATGAGTTTGTTTTCTGCCGTCGAGATGGCCCCGCGCGACCCGATCCTGGGCCTGAATGAAGCCTTCAATGCCGACACCCGCACCACCAAGGTGAACTTGGGCGTTGGCGTGTACTTCACCGACGAAGGGAAAATTCCCCTCCTGCGCGCCGTGCAGGAGGCCGAGAAGGCTCGCCTGGCCAGCGCCACGCCGCGTGGCTACCTGCCGATCGAAGGCATCGCCGCCTATGATCAGGCCGTGCAGACCCTGCTGTTCGGCAAGGAATCGGCCCTGATCACCGAAGGCCGCGTTGTGACGGCCCAGGCACTTGGTGGCACCGGCGCCCTGAAGATTGGCGCCGACTTCCTGAAGCGCCTGTACCCGGATGCCAAGGTCGCCATCAGCGACCCGAGCTGGGAAAACCACCGCGCGCTGTTTGAATCGGCCGGCTTCCCGGTCGTGAACTACGCCTATTACGATGCCGCCAGCCATGGCCTGAACTTCGCCGGCATGGTGGAATCGCTGAAGTCCTACGCGGCCAACACCATTGTCGTGCTGCACGCCTGCTGCCACAACCCGACCGGCGTGGACCTGTCGGAAGCCCAGTGGAAGCAGGTGGTGGAACTGGTCAAGGAACGCAACCTGATCCCGTTCCTGGACATGGCCTACCAGGGCTTTGCCGATGGCATCGACCCGGACGGCGCCGCCGTGCGCCTGTTCGCCAATTCCGGCCTGCCGTTCTTCGTCTCCAGCTCGTTCTCGAAGAGCTTCTCGCTGTACGGCGAGCGCGTGGGCGCGCTGTCGATCGTGACCACGAGCAAGGAAGAATCCCAGCGCGTGATGTCGCAGGTCAAGCGCGTGATCCGCACGAACTACTCCAACCCGCCCACGCACGGCGGCACGGTGGTGGCCACGGTGCTGAACAGCCCCGAGCTGCGCGCCATGTGGGAGCAGGAACTCGGCGAAATGCGGGATCGCATCAAGCTGATGCGCCATGCGCTGGTGGACAAGCTGGCCGCCAAGGGCGTGCCGGGTGACTTCTCGTTCGTGAAGGCCCAGCGCGGCATGTTCTCGTACTCGGGCCTGACCACTGACCAGGTGGACCGCCTGCGCAACGACCACGGTATCTACGCCGTGGGTACGGGCCGGATCTGCGTGGCGGCGCTGAACAGCCGCAACATCGACGCGGTGGTCAACGCCATCGCTGCAGTGTACTAAGCATCACAGCACGAAGGCTTCGGCGCATTGCACCAAAAAGCAACACGCCGTTTGCACCAGTTCTGACGCAGTGCCACATAAAAGGCGACGGGGAGGTCACTCCCGGTCGCCTTTTTGTGTCTGTAGGTGTCTGTCACCACGAATTCAAGCCAATGTCCTATTGTCTTCCCCGCTTGGCGGCGTAACTTGGAAGCGTATGCTGCAAAGCACGACCGTTCGATTGCGGGCATAATCCATCGGGCACAAACGCCCGACAGAAAGGCAACAGGTACCGGCATGCTTTACCAACTGCACGAATTCCAGCGCTCCATGCTGAACCCGCTGACCGCCTGGGCTCAGGCGACGGCCAAGACCTTCACCAACCCGCTCAGTCCTCTTTCCCTGGTGCCGGGCGCACCTCGCCTAGCGGCCGGCTACGAACTGCTCTACCGGCTCGGCAAGGAATACGAGAAACCGTCGTTTGACATCAAGTCGGTGCGCTCCAACGGCCGGGACATCCCCATCGTCGAGCAAACCGTCTTCGAAAAACCGTTCTGCAAGCTGGTGCGCTTCAAGCGCTACGCGGACGACCCCGAGACCATCAAGCTGCTCAAGGACGAACCCGTCGTCCTGGTCTGCGCCCCGCTCTCCGGCCACCACGCCACGCTGCTGCGCGACACCGTGCGCACCTTGCTGCAAGACCACAAGGTCTACGTGACCGACTGGGTCGATGCGCGCATGGTCCCGTCCGATGTCGGCCCGTTCCACCTGTCTGACTACATTTATTACATTCAGGAATTCATCCGCCATATCGGCGCGGATAACCTGCATGTGATCTCGGTCTGCCAGCCCACGGTGCCGGTGCTGGCCGCGATTTCGCTGATGGCGTCGAACAAGGAAACCACCCCTTGCACGATGACGATGATGGGCGGCCCGATCGACGCGCGCAAGAGTCCCACGGCGGTCAATTCGCTGGCGACCAACAAGTCGTACGAGTGGTTCGAGAACAACGTCATCTACACCGTGCCGGCGAACTATCCGGGCCACGGCCGCCGCGTCTACCCGGGCTTCCTGCAGCATGCCGGCTTCGTGGCGATGAACCCGGACCGCCACCTGTCCTCGCACTATGACTTTTACCTGAGCCTGGTCGAGGGCGATGCCGACGATGCCGAGGCGCACGTGCGCTTCTACGACGAGTACAACGCCGTGCTCGACATGGCCGCCGAGTACTACCTCGACACCATCAAGGAAGTGTTCCAGGAGTTCCGACTGGCCAACGGCACGTGGGAGATCGACGGCGCGCCGGTGCGTCCGCAGGACATCAAGACCACGGCCCTGCTGACCATCGAAGGCGAACTGGACGACATCTCGGGCGCCGGCCAGACCGCCGCCGCGCACGACCTGTGCACCGGCATTCCCAAGGCCAAGCGGCATCACATCACCGCGCCGAAGGCCGGCCACTACGGGATTTTCTCGGGCCGCCGCTGGCGCGAGAATATTTATCCGGAACTGCGCGATTTCATCCGTAAATCGCGCTGAAGCCAGCCGGACGCCGAATGCAAAAATGCCCGCGATGATCTCGCGGGCATTTTTGTTTTTCCGACCGGGATAACCGCTCAGCGCTTCTGCAGGAAGGCCAGCAGCATGTCCGTGTGCAACTCGGCAAAGCGCGCGTGCTCGTCTTCCGAAGCCACGTCGCGGCCAATTACCGCGCTGATGGTGTAGCGGTTGGACAGCACGTAGTACCCGAGCGCCGAAATGGTCAGGTAGAACTGGGGTACGTCCACGTTATCGCGGAACACGCCCTGCTGCTGGCCGCGCCGGATAATGTCTGCCAGCACGTTGACCACCGGATTGATCAGCTGGTGCAACTGGGCGGACTTCTTCAGGTGGCGCGCTTCGTGCAGGTTCTCGCTGTTGACCAGGCGGATGAACTCGGGGTGCTGGTAGTACCAGTCCCAAACGAAGCGGGCCAGCGTGCGGACAGCAGCGACCGGGTCTTCATCGGTCACGTGAAGCTGTTCCTCGGCGGCACGGAACTCGGCGTACTGCTTTTCGAGCACGGCCAGGAACAGACCTTCCTTGCTGCCGTAGTAGTAATAGAGCATCCGCTCGTTGGTCTCGGCCCGCCGGGCGATCTGGTCGACGCGTGCGCCGGCCAGTCCGCCCTTTGCGAATTCTTCAGTGGCGGCGGCCAGGATGCGCCGGCGCGTGCCTTCGGGATCCCGCTTGGTTTTTGGCTCGTTTGACATGGGTTCCGGAGTCGGTCGGTTGCGCGGGATTATATGGCACGGGCGAGCATATATTGCTCGTGCCTCGTCCAAAGATCCGCCACATATCGCCCAAACGGGTGAGGCGACGCCGTGGCGCGCCAATCATCGCCGGTTCTGCCGTTTCGGGAAATCGGGGATAATCCTTGCCGCGCACACGCCCGCAGAGGCGTGCAGAAGCGTTAGTCGTCCCTCACATCGTTCCTCGCAGTCGTGACCATCACCCTCAACGCCGCCGCCACGCTGGCGGACCGCCTAGAAGCCCTGCTGCCGCAAACCCAATGCACCAAATGCGGGTTCGATGGCTGCCGCCCGTACGCCGAGGCCATGGCCCGGGGCGAGGCCACACCCAACCGCTGCCCGCCGGGCGGCGCCGAGGGCATCGTGCGGCTGTCCGCCCTGCTCGGTGTGGCGCCGCGTGCGCTGGACCCGGAGCATGGCGTGGAGCAGTCGCGGGCCGTGGCGCGCATCGACGAATCGCGCTGCATCGGCTGCACGCTTTGTATACAGGCATGCCCGGTCGATGCCATCGCCGGCGCGGCCAAGCAGATGCACACCGTGCTGCCCGACTGGTGCACCGGCTGTGATCTCTGCGTGGCACCGTGCCCGGTGGACTGCATCGACATGATTCCGGTGACGGGCGACAAGACGGGCTGGGCTGCGTGGTCGCCCGCGCAGGCCGACGCCGCCCACACGCGCTACCTGGCGCGCCGCGCCCGGCTGGTGCGCGAGCGCGAGGAGAACGACGCGCGCCTGGCCGCCAAGGCCGCGGCCAAGCTGGAGGCGCTCCAGGCGGAACCCGTCATCTCCGATGCCGAGCGCGCCGCCCAGGACCGCAAGAAGGCGATCATCCAGGCCGCGATCGAGCGCGCGCGCCAGAAACAGGCGGCCGCCGCGCCGCGCAACACCGAGAATGTGTCGCCGGCCGTGCAGGCCCAGATCGATGCCGCCGAAGCCCGCCGCGCCAAGGCCGGCCTGACGCAGGCAACCCCCGACAACAACAAGAAGACTCCCGACGCATGAACGCCGCCAAGACCCGCGCGATCTTCGAAACGCTGCGAGACGTCAACCCGGCCCCGACCACGGAACTCGAATACAGCTCGCCCTTCGAGCTGCTGATTGCCGTGCTGCTCTCCGCGCAGGCCACCGATGTTGGCGTGAACAAGGCTACGCGCCTGCTGTTCCCGGTGGCCCACTCGCCCCAGCAGATGCTGGCGCTCGGCGAGGCGGGGCTGATCGATTACATCAAGACCATCGGCCTCTACAAGACCAAGGCCAAGCATGTGATGGAGACCTGCCGGATTCTGGTGGAGCGGCATGGCGGACGCGTGCCGCCGGACCGCGAGGCGCTGGAGGCCCTGCCAGGGGTGGGCCGCAAGACAGCCAACGTGGTGCTCAACACCGCGTTTGGCCAGCCGACCATCGCCGTGGATACGCACATCTTCCGCGTCTCCAACCGCACGGGGCTGGCGCCGGGCAAGAATGTGGATATCGTCGAGCAGAAGCTGCTCAAGGTGGTGCCGAAGGAGTTCCTGCACGACGCGCACCACTGGCTGATCCTGCATGGGCGCTACGTGTGCAAGGCACGCAAGCCCGAATGCTGGCATTGCGCCATCGAGCCGCTGTGCGAGTTCCGCGAGAAAACCCCGGCGCCGAAGGCGTAAGCCCCGGCGCCGGCGGGGATCAGACGATCCGGCAGGCTTCGTCGAACGACAGGCGCGGGCCGCGCGGATGCAGCTGGGCAGCGTCGCCGTAGCCCAGGTTCACGAGGAAGTTCACCGACCACTTGCCGTCAGGGAAGAACGCCGCGTTGACCTTGGCGGCATCGAAACCACCCATCGGGCCGCAGTCCAGGCCCAGCGCGCGGGCGGCCAGGATGAAGTAGCCGCCTTGCAGCGAGCTGTTCATCAGCGCATCGCGCGCGATCTTTTCGGTGTTGCCGGCGTACCACGCGCGGGCGTCGGCATGCGGGAACAGCTTCGGCAGTTGGTCGTGGAAGTGGTTGTCGAAGGCGATGATCGCGGTGACAGGCGCCGAGCGGGTCTTCTCGACGTTACCGGCAGACACGCATTCCAGCAGCCGGGCCTTCTCGGCGGCCGACTTCACGAACACGATGCGGGCCGGGCTGCTGTTGGCGGCGGTCGGGCCGAACTTCATCGCTTCATAGATCTGCTGCAGCAGGGCGTCGTCCACGTGCTTGTCCTGCCACACGTTGTGCGTGCGGGCTTCGGTGAACAATTGTGCGACTGCTGCCTGATCGATCGATTTCATTGCGCGTCTTCCCGGTTTCTGGATGAAAGAAAGCGCGATTGTACCGATCGATGCGCGGAAAGCCGAGCAACGGCTTTCACGATGTCCCTCAAATCCTTTCGTCGACGGCGGTGTCTGGCTGGGCGGTGCCGCTGGCGCGACGCGTGAGCCACAGCACCCCGGCCAGGATCAACCCACCGCCGATGGCCTGCGTGGCGCCAATGTGCTCGCCCAGCAACATTGCCGCCAGCAGCACCGTCACCACCGGCTCCAGCGTGGACAGCATCGACGCCTTGGAAGCGCCCAGCCGCTGCAAGCCCGCGAAGAAGGTCAGGATGGCCAGCACCGTGGAGACCAGCGCGATGGCGATCAAGGCGAGCCAGCCGCCGGCGTCGCCCGGGAACTGCGGCGGCACGCCGGCGCCAGTGCGCAGGATGCCGACCGTCACATAGACCACCGCTGCTGCGGTGCAGATGACCGTGGTGGTGGCGATGGCGTTGACGCCGGCCGTCACGCGCGCGCCCACCACGATATAGATCGAGTAGATCACCGCCGCCGCCACGCCCAGCGCGATGCCGAGCGGGCTGCCCTCCCCGCCGCCCACTGTCAGGCCGGCGCCGACCGAGCACAGCACCAGCGCGATCACCGCCGCGTTGGTCAGCTTTTCCTTGAGAAAGATCGCCGCGAGGATCGTCACGAACAGCGGGTAGAGATAGAGCAGCAGCGCCACGAGGCTGGCCTGCGCGTAGTTCAGCGCCGTGAAGAAGCAGTAGGACTGGCTGACGTAGCCGATGCCGCCCATCGCCGCCAGCGCCAGCACGCGCCGCCACGGCGGCAGACGGATGCCGCGCGTGCGCATGACCACGGCCATTGCCACGGCGGCGAGCACGAAGCGCACCGCCAGCAGGCCATAGACATCAGCGCCGGCGGCATAGGCGTAGCGCGCGAAGATCGCCATGGCCCCAAAGGCGCTGGCGGACAGCGCAATCATCAGCACGCCGGCGAGCGTGTGGCGGGCCTGGCCGAGGGTGGCGGAAGCGGTCATGGGCGGTGCGAAGAAGCGGGAAGGAGACACCAGGAAGCCCGCATTCTACTTGTGCGCGGCGGGCGGCCGGCAGCGTTCGGAGGGCTCGTTTACAATACCGCCCATCATGTTCAATCCCTCAAGAGAAGAAGTCCGCCGGTTCTTCTGCGACGCGTGGCAGAAACGGGTGGCGGGCAATGTCCTCACCCCGCTCGAAGTGATTGCCGTCGACTGGATCGACGAGCATCCCGAATACCACCCGCTGCTGACCGATACCGAAGGCGCGCTCACGCGCGACTACACGCCCGAAGGCGGCCAGACCAATCCGTTCCTGCATCTGGCGATGCACCTGTCGATTTCCGAACAGGTGTCGATCGATCAGCCGCCCGGCATTCGCGCGGCGTATGAGGCACTTTCGCGGCGACTCGATTCCCAGCACGAGGCCCAGCACCAGATCATGGAATGCCTCGGCGAAATGCTCTGGAATGCACAGCGCACCGGTATGCCGCCAGATGGGCAGGCCTACGTCGACAATATCCGCCGCCGCGCTGCCGGCTGACCGGCTTACCCCGCACTTTTCACACCAACAATTCGTCACAAGATGCCCGCGAGCCACGTGTTAGGCTGTCGGGCATTCCAAACTCTGACGTGTCCCCGGCCCCTGCGCCGACGCGACGCGCACGATCCATGTCTCTCTCCGTGCCTCGCCGCGCCGGCTTCGGCAGCGCGGCTCTCCTTTCGTTCGCCCTGTTGGGCCCGATTTCCGCGCACGCCGCCGTCTCGCTGCTGCAACCGCCGCGCGTGATCGACGGCACGCGCCCCTTCACGCTCACGCTGCTGGTCAGCGCCGACCAGTCGACGCGGCGCTACGCGGTGCCCGATACGCTCCAGGTGAGCGCCACCGGCGATCTCGCCGCGCCCGTGCGGATCGAGATGAAGCGCACCGGCGGCGGCCCGTCCGTGCTGAACCTGCGCCACGGCGACATCCGCACCATCACCTATACCGCCGACTGGCCGGCCGGCATGCGTGGCCAGGTGCGGCTCGACGTGGCCGGCATCGACGCCGCGCCGGTCGTCGTCTCGCTGAACCGCGCGCCGCTGCCGGGCGAAGTCCCCGCTGCACCCGCCGTAGCGGCCACGGCCCCGGGCACCGCCGCGACGGAGCACAAGGATCTGGCTTCCGCCCAAGGCACGCCGCAGCCGGATGGGGCAACCGTACCCGTCACGCCGATCGTCACCGCCGCCAACGGCGGCACGCCGGGGCCCTCGCCGGCCGACCTGCGCGACGCGCAGCGCCTCTCGTTCAACGAGCCGATGTACCTGATGTTCGGCGGCCACGACGGCGCCAACGCCAAGTTCCAGATCAGCTTCAAGTACCGCCTGTTCGAGGGCGAGAACCCGACCTCGAAGAGCGTGCTGGACAACCTGTACTTCGCCTACACGCAGTTCTCGCTATGGGACCTGCACGACGAATCGCGCCCGTTCCGCGACACCAACTACCGGCCCAGCCTCTATTACTACCTGTCCGATACGGGCGTGAAGAACAGCGTGATCAGCCGACTCTCGCTGGCCACCGGTTTCGAGCACGAGTCGAACGGGCGCGATGGCGACCAGTCGCGCAGCGTCAACACGCTGTTCCTGAAGCCGACCATGTATTTCGGCGACCAGACCGACTGGCACTGGCGCGTGGCGCCCAAGGTATACGCCTACGTCGGCAAGAGCGACAACGAGGACATCGCCCACTATCGCGGCTACATGGACCTGCTGGTGGCCTATGGCCGGCCCGATTCGTGGGAGTTCGCCGCCACGCTGCGCAAGGGCACGCGCAAAGGCTATGGCAGCGTCGACGCGCAGCTCACCTACCCGCTCGCGCGGCTGCTGCCGGGCACGGCGGGATACCTGATGGCCGGCTACTTCTACGGCTACGGCGAGAGCCTGCTCGACTACAACCAGAAGACGCCGTGGCAGTTCCGTATCGGCTACGCGCTGTCGCGCTGATCAACCGGCCAGCGGCTTGCCCTCGGCCTTGAGCCGCGCGTTAGCCACGGCGGCCGTGAACTGGCCGTGGCCGTGCCAGCCCGTGGCGCGGCCCAGCTTCTTGCCCCGCTGGAAGAACATGAACACCGGAATGCCGTGCAGGCCGAAACGCTTGCCCAGCTCGGGGTGTTCGTAGACGTTGGCGTGCAGCCAGCGCAGGTTCAGCGCCCGAATCGGGTCCGGGTTGGCGAGCATCGCCTTCTTGGCCATCTCGCAGTTGAAGCAGTCCACGCCCCAGAAGAACACGCAGACCAGGTCTTCGCCGGCGGCGGCGATGGCCGCGTCGATGGTGCTCCCGTCGACAGCCTGCATGGCGAAGGCGTCGAAGGCGCGGTGATCGAGATGATCGGGATGGGGGGATTGAGCGTCGTCTGACATCGCAGGGTTCCTGGAAACAACAACGCCCGGGCGTTCAGGCACCGGGCGTCGGGTCAGGCTTGGGGGTTTCCGGCTTGCGCGGGATTTAGCGCGGCGCCGAGACCGTCACCAGTGCCGGGCGCAGCACGCGCTCGGCAATCATGTAGCCGCGCTGGAGCACGTTCACCACGGTGTTGGGCTCCTGCTCGGACGGCACCATCGAAATCGCCTGATGACGATGCGGGTCGAACTTCTCGCCCACCGGGTTCAACTCGACGATCTTGCCGCGCTCGAAGGCGGCGGCCAGCTGGCGGGCGGTCAGCTCCACGCCTTCGCGCAGCTTCTTGAGGTCGCCGGTGTTGTCGGCCAGCGCAGCCTGCAGGCTGTCCATCACGGGCACGAGGTTGTCGGCGAAGTTCTCGATCGCGAACTTGTGTGCCTTGCTGACCTCGTCCTGCGACCGGCGGCGGATGTTCTCGCCCTCTGCCGTGGCGCGCAGGAACAGCTCGTAGTTTTCCTTGGCCTTGGCCTCCAGGTCGGCCACCTGTTGCGTGAGGCGGGCCACGTCATCGCCGGCCGGGGCGTCCGTGCCAGGCTGCTGGGCGCGCAGGGCATCGTCCGCCGCCTGCGGCGTGCTCGAAGCTGAAGATGGCGTCTGGGTCTGGTTCTGTTCTTCCATGTCGATCCGTATCAAATCTAAAACTCGGCCCGCCTGGCGCAGGCCGTCGGGTGGGTCGGGATGCCAAACCGGCAAGTCTAGCCGCAGTTGGCGCCACTCCCCGTTTTTTCAAGTGTGAAGGGGGCGAGACGCCGAAATACGCGGTTACAAAGCCGTGATTGATGCAATCTGGTGTTCATTGCTTTGCTGCAACGCAATGACTAAGATCTATCAATGAAAAATGACAAAAATAACGGGAGCACGCTGTGAATCATTTTGGTGCATCCTTCGGAAGGTTCGCCATGCACAAGCTGCCTGTTGTTACCGTGTGCCTACTCGCCGCGCTGTCGGTGATGACACTCTTCATCTGCGCCTCCGGCGCGTTCACGCCGCGTGAAACCGAGTATGGCAGCGGCAAGGCGGTGTTCAAGCACTACATCGTTCCGTACTTCCCGTACAACCGCTGAATCCCTAATTTCTGAAATCGTCGATCCGGCGCCGGTCGCGCTTGGTCGGGCGGCCCTGTAGCTGCGCCGTCGGCTCAGGCTGCATGCGCCGCCGTTCCGCCTCTTCCTGACGCCGGGCCTGGCTTGCCGGCGTTTCTGCATACAGCGTCTGCGCCACGGGCGCCGACCCGCGCGAGGCGGCCACGCCCTTCACCTCGATCTCCCAACGCTGCTGGTGCGCGTCGATCATCACGGCGTCGCCGGGCTTCACTTCGCGTGAATTCTTGACCGGCTGGCCGTTGACCTCCACCCGGCCCCGCTCCACGGCCTCGGCCGCCAGCGAGCGCGTCTTGAAGAACCGGGCGCACCACAGCCATTTGTCGATGCGTTGCCGGGCACCCGCCTCGAAGTCCACATCCATCGTCTAACTCCTTGATTCCTTACGCCGCGGCACCGCGGGTCTGCGCCCGCGAGCGCCGCGCTTCCAACTCGTGCGGATGCGGCTGGCGCAATGGCCAACCTTGCAGATGCTGCAGCGCGATCTCGGCCAGCCCGGCAATCCAGTAGTCCGCATCATTCAGGCAGGGAATGAAATGGAATTCCTGGCCGCCCGCCACGCGGAATTCGGACTGCCCTTCCATGGCGATTTCCTCGAGCGTCTCGATGCAATCGGCCGGGAAGCCGGGGCAGAACACGTCCACGCGATGCGTGCCGACCTTGCCGAGTTCGGTCAGCGTCGGCGCGGTATAGGGCTGGAGCCATTCCGCCTTGCCGAAACGCGACTGAAACGTCACTTGATACTGACCCGCTTGCAGGCCGAGCGCCTCCCCCAGCATCCGCCCGGTCTTCAGGCATTCGCAATGGTAGGGGTCCCCCAGATCCAACAATCGGCGCGGCAGGCCGTGGAAGGACAGGATCAGCTTGTCGCCCCGGGCAAAGTCCGGCATGCCGTGCTGCGCCCAATAACCGCTCACCTGCTGCTGCAGGGCCGAAATATAGGCCGGATGATCGTGAAAGTGCTTTATCAGTCTCAATTCCGGCTGATTTCGCCAGCCGGCGAGCACGCGAAAGACCTCGTCGAACGCGGTGGCCGTGGTCGTCCCGGAAAACTGCGGATAGAGTGGCAATAACAGCACTTGTTCCGTACCCTGCCGGCGCAGGGCCTCCATAACCGAAGCAATCGACGGATTGCCGTAGCGCATGGCGCAGGCCACGGTCACGTCGTGGCCGAGCCGGTGCATGTGCTGCTGGAGCGCGTGGGCCTGACGCTCGGTGTGCACCAGCAGCGGCGAGCCGGTCATGTGCGCCTCGCGCAGCCAGATCGATTCGTACTTCATGGCCGAAGCGCGCGAGCGGAACGGCAGGATCAGCCCGTGCAGGATCGGCAGCCAGGCCAGACGCGGGATCTCGACCACACGGGGGTCGGACAGGAACGCCTTCAAATACTGCCCCACCGCCTTGGGCGTGGGCGAATCCGGCGTGCCCAGGTTGATAAGCAGGATGGCCGTGCGGGGCGCCTGGCCATGCTGGTAAGCCGGTTCTGCCGAGAACGTCATAGGGTTTCCGGAAATGGCGGGCGCCACGCACGCGCTGTCACGTGGCGTGCCCGCAAGCTGCCATCAGTTCTGGGAGAGCGCGCTCGAGAGCAGCCGCGCGGTGATGTCGACGATCGGGATGACCCGTTCATAGGCCATCCGCGTCGGGCCGATCACGCCGAGCGTGCCGACGATCTGCCCATCGACACCATAGGGCGCGGTAATGACGGCCATGTCTTCGAGCGGCACGAGCTGGCTTTCGCCGCCGATGAAGATCTGCACGCCCTGCGCGTGGCTCGAGACATCGAGCAGCTGCAGCAGGTTGGTCTTGTGTTCGAAGACATCGAACAGCCGGCGCAGCTTGTCCATGCTGGACGACAGGTCTTCCACCTCGAGCAGCTTGCGCTCGCCGGAGATGAACACCTGGTCGTCATCCTCGGCCATGGCGCTGCTGCCCGCCTCCACGGCGGCCTGCATCAGCGCTGACATATCGCGGCGGATGTCCTGCAATTCCACGCGCAGATGGCTGCGCACTGCATCGAAACTCATGCCGGCGTAGTGGGAATTGAAGAAATTGGCCGCCTCGATCAGCTGGGCGGGGGTGTACGGCAGTTCGGTCTGGATGATGCGGTTCTGGACGTCGCCCTCGGGGCTGACGATGATCAGCAGGATGCGCTTCTCCGACAGGCGCATGAACTCCACCTGGCGGAACGACTGGCCCCGGCGCGGCGTCATGATCACGCCGGCAAAGCGGGAGAGGTTCGACAGCGTATGCGCGGCGGCCGTGATCATCCGCTGCGGCCCCAGCTGCTGTCCGCCCAGCTGGCCCTGGATCTGGCCGGTCAGCGCGGCCAGTTCGGCGGTCATCTCGATGGTGCCGCCCTCCAGCGGGCGCGCCGTGAGCATCGAATCGACGAACAGCCGGTATCCGCGCGGCGTGGGAATCCGGCCGGCCGACGTATGCGGGCTGGCGATGAACCCCATTTCCTCGAGGTCGGACATCACATTGCGGATGGTCGCCGGCGAGAGATCGAGACCCGAGTACTTGGACAGGGTGCGCGAGCCCACGGGCTGGCCTTCGGCGATGTAGCGCTCGATCAGGGTCTTGAGAAGCGTTTTCGAACGTTCGTCCATAGTGCCCCGATTTTAAACAACTTTCCCCGGTTCGGGCGGGCTTCGCACCGGTGCGTGCCCGCCTACTGACAATGGTCACGGCGGTATGGTCTAATCCCGGCATGTCTGCCCCCCAGAACCCAGCCATCGCCCCCGCCGCCGCGCCCCGCGCCGCGTTCCAGACCGTTGCCCTGGTCGGCCGGTACGCGACCGCCGGCATCGAGGGCCCGCTCGAGGAACTGGCCGCCGTCATCTCGCGCAACGGCCAGGACGTGGTGTTCGAGCGCGAAACCGCGCAGGCGACCGGCCTCTCCGGCTACCCCGTCTTCTCGGCCGACGAGATCGGGCGCGAGGCCGACGTGGCCGTGGTGCTCGGCGGCGACGGCACGCTGCTGGGCCTGGCCCGCCAGCTGGCCGGGCTCAATGTGCCGCTGATCGGCGTGAACCATGGCCGGCTGGGCTTCATGACCGACATCCCGCTCGAAGACGTGACGCGCGCCCTGCCCGAGATGCTGGCCGGCCGCTACGAGGCCGAGACCCGCATGCTGCTGGAATCCCGCGTGATCCGTGACGACGGCGTGATCTTCTCCGCGCTGGCGTTCAACGACGTGGTGGTCAACCGCTCGGGCATTTCCGGCATGGTCGAGCTGGCGGTCTCGGTGGACGGCTATTTCATGTACAACCAGCGTTCGGACGGCCTGATCGTCTCCACGCCCACCGGTTCCACCGCCTACGCGCTGGCCGCCGGCGGACCGATCCTGCATCCTACGCTGTCTGGGCTGGTACTGGTGCCAATTGCTCCGCACGCGCTGTCCAATCGCCCGATCGTGCTGCCGCACGACGCCGAAGTGACGATCGAGGTGGCCACCGCGCGCGACGCGAGCGCCAATTTCGACATGCAGTCTCTGACCTCGCTGCTGCAGGGCGACCGGATCGTCGTGCGCCGCTCCAGCAAGACCGTGACCCTGTTGCATCCTGTGGGCTACAACTACTACGCCACGCTGCGCAAGAAGCTGCACTGGCACGAATACCCGACCGAGGACAACCGGCTCTGAGCCGGCCCCCACTCCCCCCAAGGCCACGATGCTCCGCAGCCTGTCCATCCGCGATTTCGTCATCGTCGATACGCTCGACCTCGACTTCACCACCGGCTTCACCGTCTTCACCGGCGAGACCGGCGCCGGCAAGTCCATCCTGATCGATGCACTGGCCCTGGTGCTCGGCGAACGCGCCGACGCCGGCGTGGTGCGCGAAGGCAGCACCCGCGCAAGCATCAGCGCCACCTTCGGCACGCACGCGGCGCTGGACGCCTGGCTGGCCGAGCGCGAACTGTCCGGCGACGAAACCGGCCTGGACGGCGAAGGCACCGTGCTGCTGCGCCGCACCGTCGATGCGGGCGGGCGCAGCAAGGCGTTCATCAACGGCACGGCGGCCACGCTGACCCAGTTGCGCGAGGTGGGCGACCAGCTTGTCGACATCCACGGCCAGCACGCCCATCAGCTACTGCTCCGCCCGGACGCCCAGCGCCACCTGTTCGACGCCCACGCAGGCCTGACCGAACAGGCCGGCGCGGTGGCGGAGGCGTGGCGGGCCTGGCGCGCCTGCGTGCGCCAGCGCGAAGCCGTGGAGTCGCAATCGCGCGAAATGCAGCTCGAACGCGAGCGCCTGGAATGGCAGGTTGGCGAACTCGACAAGCTGGCGCCGCAGGCGGGCGAGTGGGAAGAGATCCAGGGCGAATACAACCGCCTCTCGCACGCGGCCGGCCTGATCGACGGCAGCCGCGCCGCGCTGGACGCGTTGTCCGAGGCCGATGGCGCCGTGCTGTCCGTGCTCAACAGCGTGGTGCACCGCATCCAGCAACTGGCCGATGTCGATCCCGCGCTACGCGACGTGCTCGCCGCGCTGGAACCGGCGCAGGTGCAGGTCGAGGAAGCCGCGCATTCGCTGACGCGCTACGTCGACCGGCTCGAACTCGATCCGGAACGCCTGCAGGCCGTGGAAGCGCGCATGCAGGCACTGCACACGGCGGCGCGCAAGTATCGCCTGCCGCCGGAGCAACTGCCGGACGAACTACTGGCCCGCCGCCAGCAACTCGACGACCTGCAGTCCGCGCAAGACCTCAACAAGGTGCTGGCCCGCGAGGCCGCCGCGCGCGCCGCCTACCTGACGCTGGCGCGGCACCTGTCCGCCGCACGCAAGACCGCCGCCAAGGCGCTGTCCGGCGCCGTCACGGACGCCATGCAGGGCTTGTCGATGGCCGGCGGCACCTTCGTGGTGGCGCTGAACCCGCTCGACGAGGCCGAAGGCCAGAGCCACGGGCTGGAGCAGGTGGAATTCCTCGTCGCCGGCCATGCCGGCGTGACGGCGCGCCCGCTGGCCAAGGTGGCGTCCGGCGGCGAACTGGCGCGGATCAGCCTCGCCATCTCCGTCATCACGAGCGAAGCCGCGCCCACGCCCACGCTGATCTTCGACGAGGTGGATACCGGCATCGGCGGCGCCGTGGCCGAGGTGGTGGGCCGGCGCCTGCAGGAACTGGGCCGCGCGCGGCAGGTGCTCTGCGTGACCCACCTGCCGCAGGTGGCGGCGCAGGCTGGCACGCACCTGCTGGTCAGCAAGGAGACGGCCGACGCCACGAAGGCCCGGGCCGCCGTCACGCGGTCCAGGATCCGCGTGCTCGACACCGAGGGCCGTGTCAACGAGACCGCGCGCATGCTGGGCGGGGCCACGGTCACCGCCACGACGACGCAACACGCGCAGGAGATGCTGGCGCAAGGGGCACGCGCTGCGGAACTGGCCGCGAGTCCTGCGGCCAACCAGGCCAGCACCACCCCGCGCGAAGGGGGCTCGCGCCGCCCGCGCCGGGCTGCTGGCTAAAGCCGCACCGTCGCCACGTCCGCATCCCGCTATATATATAGATACAGATTTCAGGAGCTTCGCCCCATGACCGCTGGTCAGTCCCCGCAACACCCCCGCCGCAAGGTCCTGGCGATGGCGCTGGCCGCCGCTGCTTCGCTGGCATCGCTGGGCGCCGTCTCGGGCTGCGCGTCGGAGTCGAAATCGTTCGCCCCGCCGCGCGGCAGCATCACCGACGACCGCGCCATCGGCGACATCCTCGTCAAGTTCACGCCACCCGAGGTGATGGTGTCCGAGGATGCCGGCAAGCTGCTGGCGACGATCGAGGGCCCGGTGCGGTACGTGGTGAAGCGGCCGATGTCCGGTGGCGTGTGGCTGGTCACCGCCATCACGGCCGCGCCCGACATCACGCTCGAGCAGGCCGTGACCACGCTCCAGGCCGCGCCGCGCGTGGAATCGGCCACGTCGGACCGCACGCTCAAGCCGCATCGCACCATGCCGACTTCCCGGGACATGCCCGCACAATAAGGCGCCCGTTTTCCTGTAGGTTGTAGCTCAGCAGTTCAGCAGTTCGCATCGCACTACCAACGCCCCCAGGAGTCGTAGATGCCACACCACACGCTGAAGCGCGGCCGTCGCGCCGCCCAAGGGCTGTCCGCCGCACTGCTGGCGGTAGCCGCCTGCTGGAGCCTGCCGGCGACCGCGCAGGGCGCCGCCGGAGCGCGGGCCGCGCCGGTCTACACGGGCAACTACATCGTGCGCTGGCGGGACGGCAGCCAGCCCGCCACCTCCACCCAGATGTCCACCCAGATGCGCAACGTGGAGGCCAACACGGGCCTGGCGCTCGGCGTGAAGCGGTCGATGGCGGGCACGCTGCAACTGATGAGCGTGACCGACACCAAGGGCGACAACCCCGAAACGGTGGCGAAGCGACTGCGCCAGGACCCGCGCATCGCCGATGCGGTGCCCGACCGCTGGCTGCGCCTGCACGACTCCATTCCCAACGACCCCGAATTCGCCAGCGCCCAGACCTATATGGCCCTGCCGAGCCAGGTCGTGGGCGCCGCCAACCTCACACGCGCCTGGGACCGCTCGCGCGGCAACGCCAGCATCGTGGTGGCCGTGGTCGACACCGGCTACCTGCCCCACCCGGACCTGATCGACCGGCTCGTGCCTGGCTACGACTTCATCAGCACCACCGCCGTCTCCAATGACGGCGATGGCCGCGACAGCGATCCGATCGATCCGGGCGATTTCGTGCCGGCCGGCCAGACGTGTCAGGACGGCAGCGGACAGGCCAACAGCACGTGGCACGGCACGCGCGTGGCCAGCGTGCTGGGCGCGCTGACCAACAACGGCGTGGGCATCGCCGGCGTGGACTGGGCCGCGCGGATCCAGCCGGTGCGCGTCTCGGGCCGCTGCGGCGCGCTGTTGTCCGATACGGTCGATGGCATGCGCTGGGCCGGCGGGCTCGCCGTGCCCGGCGTGCCGGCCAATCCGACGCCCGCCAAGGTCGTCAATATCAGCCTGGGCGGCGGCAGCTGCTCGTCCATCGAACAGCAGGCCGTCAACGACCTGAACGCCGCCGGCGTAGTGGTCGTGGCCGCAGCCGGCAATTCGGCCGGTGCCGTGGAAGCCCCCGCCGACTGCACCGGCGTCATCGCCGTCACCGCTCACGCGAACGATGGCGAGAACGCCAGCTTCGCCAACGTCGGCCCGCAGGTCGCCCTGAGCGCCCCGGGCGGCGGCTGCGGCAACTCGCGCGTGGTCATGGTCGGCAACACACCCACCTGCTCCACGCCCGGCGGCTCGTCGCTGATCCGCACGCTGAGCAATTCCGGCACGACCACCGCCGGCAACTTCGTCATCAGCAACTCGGCCGGCACCAGCTTCGCCGCGCCGATGGTCTCCGGCGTGGTATCGATGATGTTCGCGGTCAACGGCGCGCTGACGCCAGCCCAGGTCACCGCTGGCCTGAAAAGCTCCGCGCGCGCCCATCCCGCCAATACCTACTGCACGGCCAGTGCCAACGTCGGCAAATGCGGCGCAGGATTGCTGGACGCCGACGGCGCGCTGGTGGCCGCCGCGAACCCGGCCGCCACGGCAACCCCCGCCCCCGCGCCGGTGGCCTCGGATAGCGGAGGCGGGGGTGGTGGCGGTGGGGCCATCGCGCCCTGGAGCGCGGTGGTGTTGCTGGGAATTGGGGTGGTGGGATTTGGGATGCGGCGGCGGGTTCGCTAGCGCCCCGCGTCATTCCCGCGCCGCGTGCGCCACCATTCCTGCAGGACCCAGCACGCCAGCCCGGCGATTGCGCCGGCTGCGTGGGCCGCGCGGACGATGCTGAAGCCCCAGGAGGGGTCGAAGACGAGAGCGGCGAGCCAGGACTGCTCGGTCCAGACTTTGCCGATCACCACCAGGCAGGTGATGACGCCGATCACGCGCGAGACGCCTGGGGCTTGCAGCAGGCGCAGGCCGGTCCAGAGGGCCAGGCCGTGGAGCGCGCCGGAGAGCCCGCCGTACCAGCCGACCGAGGGGATTCTTAGCAAGGCCACCTGCACGGCCAGCCCGCTGATGACCAGCACGGCCAGCATCTCGCGGATGCGGGTGGCGCGGCCGGCCAGCAGCAGCAAGCCTGCGGCCGCGGCCAAGTCGACCAGATAGTGGCGCCAGTCCAGATGGACCCACATTGCCGTGGCCAGGCGCCACCACTGGCCGTCCAGCCGCACGGCATCGCGCAGGTACAGCCCGTGGGCGTGCAGCCAGGGGACGAAGGTGAACAGCGCGGCCACCCCGGCCACACCGGCGATGGTCGCCAGCATGGCCGGCCAGCCGTGGTCGGGCTGGGGCGGGGCCGAACTACTCACCGAAGACTGCGCTCCACAGGGCTCGCACCTGCGTGGCCTGCTCCGCCACGGACGCCGGCGGCACGCGCGCCTGGTCCTGGCCATCGAGCCGCAGCTTGTGCTGGCGTGCGCGGAATAGCCGGTAGGCATCGCCCACGGCCACAGCGACGGTCTTGTCGATCAAACCCAACTCGCCGGCCATGCGCAGCAGCGCGATATTGCCCTTGTTCCCGGTCAGCGACGGATGCGCGCCACTGTGCAGCAGCACGAGGTACTGCACCGTGAATTCGATGTCGACCATGCCGCCCCGGTCGTGCTTGAGGTCGAACAGCGGCATGGGGTTGGGATGGCCCTCGGCCACCTTGGCACGCATCTGCACGATTTCGTCGCGCAGCGCGGCGGCGTCGCGCGGCTGGCGCAGCACCTCTTCGCGCAGTGCTTCGAAGCGCGCGCCGATCTCGCTGTCGCCGGCGCACCAGCGCGCCCGCGTGAGCGCCTGATGCTCCCAGACCCAGGCCGTGTTGTCGCCCTCGCGCAGTTGGTAGCGCCGGAACGCGTCGAAGCTCGTCACGAGCAGCCCCGCCGCGCCGTTGGGCCGCAGCCGCATGTCCACGTCGAACAGCATCCCGGCCGCCGTGTGACTCGTGAGCCACGTGATCAGGCGGCGAGCGTAGGCTGCGTAGACGTCAGGCGCGCGCTCGTGGTCATCGTCATAAAGAAAGATGATGTCGAGGTCGGACGCATAGCCCAGCTCCTTCCCACCCAGCCGCCCGTAGGCGATGACCGCGAAGCGCGGTGTCTCGGTGTGGCGCGTGGCCAACTGGGCCCAGACCGCCCCGAGCGTGACTTCGAGCATCGCATCGGCCAGATCGGAGAGACGGTCGGCCACCTGCTCCACCGTTAGCAGGCCGTGCAGGTCCTGCAGCAGGATCCGGAAGGTCTCGGCATGGTGCTCGCGACGCAGGATGTCCATCTGCATCTCGACCTGCCCGTGCGCCACCTGCAGGCGCTCGGCCACGCGGGCACGGAAGGCGGGCCAGTCCGGCGCGCTCGCCAGGGCCTCGCTATCGAGCAGTTCGTCCAGAAGTTGCGGATGGCGCGTCAGGTAGGCCGCCGCCCAGCGCGAAGCATGCAGCGTCTGGGCGACGCGATCCATCGCCTGCGGGTACTCGGACAGCAGCGAAAGATACGAGGCTCGCCGACTGATCGCATCGAGAAAATCGAGGAAACGGGCGATGGTGCAGTCGGCATCGTCCTGCTTGTTGGCGAGGTCGAGCGCGCGGTTGACCAGTTGGTCGAAGCGCGCCCGGCTCGACTCGGACAACGCGCGGTAGCGCACCGAGGTGGCGATGGCGCGCAGGCGGTCGTAGAGGCCGGTGCAGTCGCTGAAGCCGGCCGCCTGGAGCCGCTGGCATGGCGAGGACTCGGGATCGGTCTCGTCCGGACCGTCCTGCGTGGGCCGCGAGCCCTGCCCTTCCCGCACGATCTCGGGCCAGAGCGCCTCGCACTGCGGCGCGTCCGGGTCGCTGAACGGATCGGCGAAAGTGGCTTCGAACTGCTGCGCCACGGGCGCCATCAGCCCATCCATCTGGGCGACCAGCGCAGGCCAGTCCTCGTAGCCCATCATCCGCGCCACGGCCAGCTGTTCATCCTCGCTGGTCGGCAGGTGGTGGGTCTGGGCGTCGTCGCGGTATTGCAGGCGGTGTTCCAGCTGGCGCAGGAAGCGGTAGGCATCGGCCAACTGCTCGGCCTGCCCCGCCGGGAGGAGGTTGCGGGCCACGGCGACGTCGAGGACTTCGAGCGTCGGCCGCACGCGCAGCGCGGGGTCCTGGCCGCCGCGGATCAACTGGAACACCTGCGCCATGAACTCGATCTCGCGGATGCCGCCGCGCCCGAGCTTGATATTGAACGAGCGCTGGTTCACGCCGTGGCCGGCCAGCCCGCCGCTGCGCTTGGCCGCTTCCGCACGGATCTGGGCGTGCAGCGCGCGGATGGCGGCGATCACGCCATAGTCGAGGTAGCGCCGGAACACGAACGGCGTGGTCAGCCGGCCCAGCAGCGCGGCGGTGCGCGTGGCGTGCGGCGTGTCCAGCGCGGACACCACGCGGCCCTTGATCCACGCGTAGCGCTCCCACTCGCGGCCCTGCACGACGAGGTATTCCTCGAGCATGCCCAGGCTGCACACCAGCGGGCCGGCATCGCCATTGGGCCGCAGCCGCATGTCCACGCGGAACACGTAGCCGTCGGCGGTCACCTCGGACAGCAGGTTGATCAGGCGCCGCCCCACTCGGATGAAATATTCGTGGTTCGAGAGGCTGCGCGCCCCGCCCTGGGTATCGCCATCCTCGTCATAAAGAAAGATCAGGTCGATATCTGACGAGACGTTGAGTTCGCGCCCGCCCAGCTTGCCCATGCCCACCACCACCAGTTCCTGCACCTCGCCGCTCTGGGCGCCGGTGGGCCGGCCGTAGGTGGCGGCCAGGTCGTCGCCGAGCACGCGCAGGCCGAACTGGATGCCGAGTTCGGCGAGGTCGGTCATCGCCCCCGTGATCTCGCCGAGCGGGGCCAGCCCGCGCAGGTCGCGCTCGATTACCACGCACATGACTTCGGCCCGCAGCCGGCGCAGCGCCTGGGCGGCGGCGGCTTCGGCATCGGCGGACGGGGCGTGGAGCGCCTGCAGCCGCGACTCCATCCACGCACGCGTCAGGGGCGCCCGGGCGGCATCGGCCACCACGGCGGCCAGTTCGGGGCGCGCCTGGAGCACGCGGCGGGCGTAATGGGAGGCCTGCCCCGAGTACAATACGTCGCCCTCGCCGGCGGCATTGGAATCCGTGGCGGGTAACTCCCTGGCCATCACCGTGGCATAGGCCCCTTCGACCATGTTGCCGATGGGTCCAGGCGGCGCATCCGGCGCCTCGGTGGGAAGGGGGTGAGCCGGGGCGGCGCCCGCGGCGGAACTCGTCGGATCAGGGACAGTCATTCCAGTAACTTTGCAATGCGGGCAGGCGCCGTGGCGATACGCGGTGGCGCAACAACGCACCCTTATCGACCACTTTGGAGAGCGGCTAGTATTGTCGGATAATCTGCGCATGTCCAGACGCCCCGCCGCCCCTGCCGCGCCCGCCGACGGTTCAACGTCCGCCAGCGCCGCTGCCGAGGCGTCCGCCGCCACCGCCGGGCAGTCTTCCCAGGCTTCTCAATCCTCCTCCGCACCCGCGCCCAGCGTGGCGTCCGGCGTGGGTGCGCGGCTGCGTGCGGCCGCCCGTAGCGGCTGGCGCGCGCTGTGTGCCGGCGTCGTGCATCCGGTCTGGCCCCGGCTCTGGCGAATGTTGGTGCGCATCGTGCTGGCGCTGGCCGCACTCGCCGTGGTGGCGGTGCTGCTGATCCGCTTCGTGCTGTGGCCGCAGGCCCATACTGCGCGCCAGTGGCTGGAGCAGCAAGGCTCGGCGGCATTGACCGCCCAATTGACCATCGGCGAACTGGATACATTCTGGGACGGTTGGCATCCGGCGTTCCGCGCGCGCAACGTGCGCGCCGTGGACAGCCAGCAGCGCGTGCTGCTCTCCGCCGGCACCCTCGACGGCAAGCTCTCCTGGCATTCCGTGCCGGCGCTGACCCTGCAGTTCGCCAGCCTGATGGCCGAGCGCACCGATGTGCTCGTGCGCCGCACGCCCGAGGGCCGCCTGCTGGTGGCCGGCGTGCCGATCGAGGCGCACCCGTCCACGACCAATGACGATCCGCTCCTGAACTGGCTGCTGGCCCAGGGCCATATCGAGCTGATGAGCGGCAACCTGCGCTGGCTCGACGAAAAGGCCCGCCTGCCGCAGCTGGACGTGGCCGACATCCATTTCACCGCGCACCGCAACGGCGCCCAGCACACGGTCCGGCTGGAGGCACGCAGCGCCTCGCTGGCGCCCCAGCCACTGGTCTTCCAGGCCGCGCTGCGTCACGACTACCTGCGCGCCACCGGCGACTGGCGCCACTGGACCGGCCAGGCCAACTGGGACTTCAGCCAGATGCAGCTGCCGGTGGTGCAGCGCTACCTCGCCATCTTCGACCACGTGGACAGCGGCGTCTTCAGCACGTCCGGGTCGGTCGATTTCCGCGAAGGCCACCTGATCGGCAGCCAGATGCGGATGCGCGCCACGGGCGTGGACCTGCAGCTGGCCGGCGCCGCCGAGCCGCTGAAGCTGGCCAACGCGCAGGCGCTGCTGCTGCACAAGGGCGACCGTGCCGGCAACCACCAGTTGACCATCGACACCCTGCTCTGGCAGCCCGAGCCGCTGGCCGGGCCGCCTTCGAGCGCCGATACGTCCTGGCGCGAAGGCATGCGCAAGGTCACCGTGAACTGGACCCGCGACAACCAGGGCGAACTGCGCAAGTTCGCGCTCAAGGCGCCCACGTTCGACCTGAACACGGTGCGCGCGCTCGCCACCTCCCTGCCGCTGGACACCGCGCTGCTACGCCAACTGCGCGCGCTCCAGCCGGCCGGCCATATCGACAACCTCGACGTGGCTTGGTCGCGCGACCGCGCCGGGATGCTGTCACGCGCCCCGGGGGCATCCCACTACGCCGTGCAGGGCACGCTGCGCAAGGTTTCGGTGAACAGCCAGCCGGCCGTGCCGGCCATGGCTGCCGATGGCCTGCCCCGCGCCGGCACGCCCGGCTTCGCCCAGATTTCGGGCAATTTCAGTTTCGATGACCGCCAGGGCACCGCGCGCGTGGACAGCACCGATGCCGCGCTGATGTTCCCGGGCGTGTTCGAGGAGCCGCGCATCCCGTTCGACGAACTGCGCGGCGAGATCCGCTGGACGCAGGAGTCCGGCAAGCTCGCGGTGCACACGGATGGCGTGCGCTTTGCCAACGCCGACACGGCCGGCACGGTGCGCGGCGGCTGGCACGCCGGCGGCGACGGCCATGGCGGCATCGCCGATATTTCGGGCGAACTGGACCGCGCCCTGGCCAACCGCATCGTCCGCTACCTGCCGCTGACGCTGCCCAGCACGCGCCATTACCTGGGCGGCGCGCTGGTCGGCGGTGAGGCCACCGGCGCCAAGTTCCTGATCAAGGGCGACCTGGCCCACTTCCCGTTCCATCCCCCGTTCCAGAAGGCGGGCGACTTCCGCGCCGAGATTCCGGTGCAGAACGTGAGCTACCAGGTGGCCCCACACGAGACCGGGCCGAACGTGAATGGTGGCGTGACCGGCAACAGTAATGGCAACGGCCACGGCAAGACCAACGGCAACGGAAATAGCAATGCCAACGCCGGCACGGCCTGGCCCGACTTCACCGACATCCAGGGCAATGTGATGTTCGAGCGCGGCAGCCTGACCTTCCTGGCCAAGCGCGCGGCAGTGCGCGGCGTGCCGGGCGTGGTGCTGCAGAACGTCAACGGCCGCATCGACGATCTGAGCGACCACGGCCACCTGATGATCGATGGCATGGCCAACGGGCCGGTGCAGAGCTTCCTGCGCTTCATCGCCAATACCCCGGTCAAGGGCTGGACCGGAAACGTGACGGAAAACTCACACGCACCCGGTCAGGGCGACCTGAAGCTGAAACTCGACCTGCCGCTGCATCACGCAGCCGGCACCAAGGTCGACGGCCAGTTCCGCTTCCCCGGCAACGATGTGACGCTGTTCCCGGAACTGCCCACGCTCTACGGCGCGACCGGCGTGGTGGCCTTCAACGAGCACGGCTTCCGGCTCGATAACGTGCGCGGCCGCTTCCTTGGCGGCGAGACGCGGATCGGGGGCGGCACCCAGTCCGACGGCACCACGCGCGTGACCGTGGGCGGCACCGCCACGGCGGCCGGCCTGCGCGACGCGCTGGCCGCGGCGGGCAGCAGCGCGGGCACGCATATGGAAGGCGCCACCGCCTACAACGCCGAGATCGGCATCCGCGACAAGCATCTCCAGATCCAGGTGGGCTCCAGCCTCGTCGGCATGGCGCTGAACCTGCCGGCGCCGCTGGTCAAGACGGCTGCGCAGGAAATGCCGCTGCGTTTCGACCTGCGTCCCGCCACGGCGGCGGCCCGCGCCGGGCAGGACGATCTGACCGTGCAACTGGGCAACGCGGTGGCGGCGCGCTATGTCCTGCGGCGCGGCGCCGAGGGCCTGGAGGTCATCTCGGGCGGCATCGGCGTGGGCCAGCCGGCGCCTCAGCCGGCGACCGGCGTCACGGCCGCACTGACCGCCGAGCGGTTCGACGTCGATGCCTGGCGCAACGCGCTGGGCGGCACGGCGCCATCGCCGGCCGCGCCGGGCCGCGACAACCCGAACAACGTCGATCGCAACTCGCCCTTCCTGCCCGAGCGCGTGACCGTGCGCGCCAAGGCGCTCGATGCCTTCGGACGCAGCCTCGACGACGTCTCGCTCGACGCCACCCGCGAAGGCAGCGGCTGGAACGCGCAGATGACCTCGCGCCAGATCGCCGGCACGGCGCAATGGCGGCGCGATGCCAACACGCCGTCCGGCGCGCTGTCCGTGCGGCTGTCGCGGCTGGACATCCCCGAAGCCGCCGATGACGGCCATGCCGTCGACACCATGGCGCGCAATATCGAGGAACTGCCCGCCCTGGACCTCGTGGCGGACAAGTTCATCCTGCGCGGCAAGGACTTCGGCAAGCTGGAAGTCAAGGCGCACACCAGCCACGCCGGCAACGAGCCAGTCTGGACGCTGGACAACCTCACCATCGAACAGCCGGGCGCCACGCTGACCGGCAATGGCACCTGGCGCGTACCGCGCCGCCTGCGCGATGCCGTGGCGAGCGGCAACGCCTCTCCCACCGAGGGCCGCCGCACGCTGCTGAACTTCAAGCTCGACATCCGCGACGCCGGCGACGTGCTGGACCGCATGGGCATGGCGCACACGCTGCGCGACGGCAAGGGCGCGTTCGAAGGCCGCATCGCGTGGCGCGGCTCGCCGCTGTCGATCGACTACCCGTCGCTGTCCGGCCGGCTCTCGCTGAAACTGGAAAATGGCCAGATCCTCAGCGTGGAGCCGGGCGCCGCGCGCCTGCTGGGCGTGCTGAGCCTGCAAAGCCTGCTGAAGTTCGCGACGCTCGATTTCCGCAGCCTGTCCAACCGGGGCGTGGTCTTCGACGACCTGACCGGCAGCGGCACGATCGAGAACGGCGTCGGCAAGATCGACGAATTCCAGCTCAAGAGCAGCCAGATGATGGCGTCGATGAGCGGCACGGCCAACCTGCTGCGCGAGACCCAGGACCTCCAGGTCTCGGTGGTGCCGCGCATCAACGCCACGACTACCTCGGTGGCGGCCGCGTTCATCAATCCGGTGCTCGGCATCGGCACGCTGGCCGCCCAGTTGCTGTTCGCGGACGAGTTCTCCAAGGTGTTCACGCTGCACTATCACGTGTCCGGATCCTGGGCCGATCCCAAGATCACGAAAGTGGAGGACAATAAGCCCCGACAGCCGTCGATCCAGGACCGCGCGACCGAGTTCCTTCGCTAGGAACCGGCTGGCCGCCCAGACACAGGACGCCCCACGATGACCGCTTCCGCCCCGCCTTCAGCCGCACCTTCCGCCACACCTTCGGCCCCGTTCCGCGTCGCCGCCGTGCAGACCGTGACGGGCACATCGCTCGATGCCAATCTCGTCCGCGCCGACGCGCTGATCGCCGAAGCCGTGCGCGGCGGTGCCGAACTGGTGCTGCTGCCCGAGTACTTCGGCATGATGGGCCGACAGGAGACCGACAAGGTCGCGATTCGCGAGCAGGACGGCGACGGGCCGGTGCAGCAATTCCTGGCCGATGCCGCGCGACGCCACCGGATCTGGCTGGTGGGCGGCACGCTGCCGCTGCACTGCGGCGACGCAGGCCGGGTCTACAACACCTCGCTCGCCTTCGACCCGCGCGGCGAGCGCGTGGCGCGCTACGACAAGATCCATCTGTTCGGCTTTACCAAGGGCACCGAAAGCTACGACGAGTCCCGCACCATCCTGGCCGGGACCGAGCCGGTGGCCTTCGAGGCGCCGTGCGGACGCGTGGCGATGTCGGTCTGCTACGACCTGCGCTTCCCCGAGCTGTACCGCCATCTGGCCGCCGGCGGCGGCACGAGCTTGATTCTGATGCCGGCCGCCTTCACCTACACCACGGGCCAGGCGCACTGGGAGATCCTGCTGCGCGCCCGGGCGATCGAAAACCAGTGCTATGTGCTGGCTGCCGCACAGGGCGGCAAGCACGAAAACGGCCGCCGCACGTGGGGCCACTCGATGCTGGTCGATCCGTGGGGCGAGGTGCTTGGCGTGCTACCCGAGGGCGAAGGCGTGGTGGCCGGCGTGATCGACCCGGCGCGGCTGGCGGAAGTCCGCCAGAACCTGCCGGCGCTGCGCCATCGGGTGCTGTAGCATCTACCCCAACGACTACGATCTGAAGCCGGCCCGTGCCGGCTTCAATGAATGCTGAAAGGACAATCATGAACGCCGGTGATCTCGGAATCCGCAACCTGGCCACGGCGCAGCAACTGCTGCTGGCGCCGTATGGGCTCGACGAGGCCAAGCTCCAGCGCGTGCTGGCCGACATCTTCACGCACAAGGTCGACTATGCCGACCTGTACTTCCAGTACACGCGCAATGAGGCGTGGAGCCTGGAGGAAGGCATCGTCAAGTCGGGCAGCTTCAGCATCGACCAGGGCGTAGGCGTGCGCGCCGTATCCGGCGACAAGACCGCGTTCGCCTATTCGGACGACATCAGCCTGCCGGCGCTGTCGCAGGCTGCGGCGGCCACGCGCACCATCGGCAAGAGCGGCAGCGGCCGCGTGAAGGTGGCCGGCGCGCTGGCCTCCCAGACCGGGCGCAACCTCTATACGCCGAACGATCCGCTCGATTCGATGACCGCCACCGAGAAGGTGGCGCTGCTGGAGCGCATCGAGAAGATGGCGCGCGCCAAGGACCCGCGCGTGGTGCAGGTCATGGCCGGGCTGGCCGGCGAATATGACGTGGTGCTGGTGGCACGCAGCGACGGCGTGATCGCCGCCGACGTGCGTCCGCTGGTGCGCGTGTCGGTCACGGTGATCGCCGAGCAGAACGGGCGGCGCGAGGTGGGTTCCTCGGGCGGCGGTGGCCGCTACGCCTACGGCTACTTCACCGACGAACTGCTGGCCAAGTATGTGGATGAAGCCGTGGCGTCGGCGCTGGTGAACCTGGAGGCGCGCCCCGCCCCGGCCGGCGCGATGACCGTGGTGCTCGGCCCGGGCTGGCCCGGCGTGCTGCTGCACGAGGCCGTCGGCCACGGGCTGGAGGGCGACTTCAACCGCAAGGGCTCGTCGGCCTTCGCTGGGCGCATGGGCGAGCGCGTGGCGGCCAAGGGCGTGACCGTCGTCGATGACGGCACGCTGGCCAACCGGCGCGGTTCGCTGAACCTCGACGACGAGGGCAACCCGACGCAATGCACGACGCTGATCGAGGACGGCATCCTGCGCGGCTACATCCAGGACACGCTCAATGCGCGCCTGATGAAGATGCCGGTCACCGGCAACGCCCGCCGCGAGAGCTACGCCGCCCTGCCGATGCCGCGCATGACCAACACCTACATGCTCAACGGCGACAAGGACCCGGCGGAGATCATCGCCAGCGTGAAGCGCGGCCTGTACGCGGTGAACTTCGGCGGCGGCCAGGTGGACATCACCAACGGCAAGTTCGTGTTCTCGGCCAGCGAGGCCTACCTGATCGAGGATGGCAAGATCACCACGCCGGTCAAGGGCGCCACGCTGGTCGGCAACGGCCCCGAATCGCTCAAGGACGTGACCATGATCGGCAACGACATGCGCCTGGACTCGGGCGTGGGCGTGTGCGGCAAGGAAGGCCAGAGCGTGCCGGTGGGCGTGGGCCAGCCGACGCTGCGGATCGAGAACATGACCGTGGGCGGCACCGCCTGAAGTCTGTGACGGACCCGGGATCGATGGCGGCGGCCTGCCGTTTTTGGCGAAATCTGTTGCGATTCCACGCGATTGACGCTTGCCATCGATCTTGAAAAGCGATATAAAGATGCTTCGTTGTCGGGCGCGTGGCGATTGCGAGCCATGATTTGACCGATGGCCGCGCAATTAAATGCCTTTTCATCGCGCACCACAGCATAAATTCGACGCATCACCCAGATTCCGACACAAGCTGACCCGAAACACCGCCATGTCCGCCAAGTTTTACTTTTACTTTTTTAGCGATCTCGCACCGCTGGCGGATGGAGAGGGACAGTTGTAAGTAGCCCGAAATTCAGAAAAAGCCGCCAGCGAACCTGGCGGCTTTTTTTATCCCCGCCACGTCCGCGTCGCAACCCACCACCAGACTAACGACCTCACAAAGACCCGGAGCCATCATGTTGAAGAACACCGACGACCTGCGTATTCGCGAACTCAAGGAACTGTTGCCGCCCGCGCACCTGATCCGCGAGTTCGCCTGCTCGGAGGCAGCGTCCGACGTGATCTACGGTGCCCGCCAGGCCATGCATCGCATCCTGCACGGCATGGACGACCGCCTGATCGTCATCATCGGACCCTGCTCGATCCACGACACCCGTGCCGCGCTGGAATACGCCAAGATGCTCAAGGTGCAGCGCGACCGCTTCGCCAACGAGCTGGAAGTGGTGATGCGGGTCTATTTCGAGAAGCCGCGCACCACGGTGGGCTGGAAGGGGCTGATCAACGACCCGCACATGGACGGCAGCTTCAAGATCAACGACGGCCTGCGTACCGCGCGCGAAGTGCTGCTGAACATCAGCGAGCTGGGCGTGCCGACGGGCACCGAGTACCTCGACATGATCAGCCCGCAGTACATTGCCGATCTGGTCAGCTGGGGCGCGATCGGCGCCCGGACCACGGAATCGCAGGTGCACCGCGAGCTGGCGTCGGGGCTGTCGTGCCCGGTGGGCTTCAAGAACGGCACCGATGGCAACGTCAAGATCGCCGTCGATGCGATCAAGGCCGCTTCGCAGCCGCACCATTTCCTGTCGGTGACCAAGGGCGGCCACTCGGCCATCGTGTCGACGTCCGGCAACGAGGACTGCCACATCATCCTGCGCGGCGGCAAGACGCCGAACTATGACGCCGCCAGCGTGCAGGAAGCGTGCGACGCCATCTCGAAGGCGGGTCTTGCCGCGCGGCTGATGGTCGATGCCTCGCACGCCAACAGCAGCAAGAAGCACGAGAACCAGATCCCGGTCTGCGAGGACATCGGCCGCCAGATCGGCGGGGGCGACCAGCGCATCGTCGGCGTGATGGTGGAGTCGCACCTCGTGGGCGGCCGCCAGGACCACGTGCAGGGCACCCCGGTGGAGAACCTGACCTACGGCCAGTCCGTGACCGATGCCTGCATCGGCTGGGACGACTCCGTGACCGTGCTCGAAACCCTGGCCAATGCGGTGAAGCAGCGCCGCCTGGTGACCGGCAGCGGCAACTGAAGCCTCTGCGGGCGCTCCAGCTTCAGCGCCGGCGCAACAAAAAAGCCGCTTCCTCGGAAGCGGCTTTTTTTACATCCCCGCGTGGGGACTTACTTCTTCAGTACCAGGTCGCCGGGCAGCGACTCGATATACGCGGCGATGTCCTTCAACTCCTTGCGCGTGAACGGGCGCGGCTTGCCGGCCTTGTCGGTCACGGCCGGGTTGGCGTTGACCTGGCCAGCCATGATCGCGTTGGTACGACCCACCTGCGGGTTGCCGCTGATCTGGTACGACACCAGCGCGTGGTAGAGGTAGTCCGCATGCTGGCCAGCCAGCTTGGGATAGTCGGGCGTAATCGGGGCGTTCAGGCCCGCACCGTGGCAGGCCACACAGGCGCCCTTCTCCACCAGCGCCTTGCCGGCGGCGATGTCGGCGGCGGCGGCCGGGAGGGTGGCAGCGCCCAGCACGAGCGCGCCCACCGCAAATCGGAGCTTGTTCAGCGTCATCAGCGTCTTCATGTCTCTGAGCCTCTTACTTCAGCGTGTTGTTCTTGGTATCGGCCTTCTGCTGCGAGTAGTAGGCCGCCACGTCTGCAATGTCCTTGTCCGAGAGGCTCGCGGCAATCGCCCGCATCGTCGGATGCTTGCGATCGCCCTTCTGATAGCTCTTGAGCGCGTTTTCAATGTACTTGGCGGTCTGGCCGCCCAGCATCGGTACTTCGTATGTCTCCGGGAACGATGCACGGTAGCCCGGAATGCCGTGGCAACCAATGCACATTGCAACCTTGTCCTTGGCAGTGTCCACATTGCCCTTTGCGTCCTGGGCCTGCGCAGCCGTTGCGGCCGCGCCCAACACCACCATCGTGAGGAGCTTTTTCATTGTCTTTAGATGATTGGGAAGTGTTAAACCGTGCGTGACCTGCCCTGCTGGCCGGAGACGGTTTAGGAACGGGGGTGGGGATGCAATCGCGGAAAAGCGTTGTGGATGTGCCGCGGGTGCTCTGACACCATTCTGCAACCATCTCGCGCTTGTTGCCGGCACCGGGGGATCTGCATGACAACGGGCAGACTGCCGGGCATGTGGGAACTTGACTTTGGGGGCGCGTCAAACCGGCGCATTGTACCGCAGGCGGCACGTGGCAGTCCAGACGACCAGCCCCGGGTGTCCCCCACTAAACGCGAATCGGTTTCTGCTTTTATACTGGCCCATTCCGCCTAAAACAGGTTGCCTCATGTCCACGCCCGCCAACGCCAATCCGTCCCCGTCCACGCGCTTCGAGGGTAGCGCCCAGTACGTTGCCACCGATGACCTGAAGCTGGCCGTCAACGCCGCCCGCACGCTGCAGCGGCCGTTGCTGATCAAGGGCGAGCCGGGCACCGGCAAAACCATGCTGGCCGAGGAAGTGGCCGCCGCGCTGGGCATGCCGTTGTTGCAATGGCACATCAAGTCGACCACCAAGGCCCAGCAGGGCCTGTACGAGTACGACGCGGTGTCGCGCCTGCGCGACTCCCAGCTCGGCGACGACAAGGTCCACGACATCCGCAACTACATCGTCAAGGGCGTGCTCTGGCAGGCTTTCGAGGCCGACGAGCCCGTGGTGCTGCTGATCGACGAGATCGACAAGGCCGACATCGAATTCCCGAACGACCTGCTGCGCGAACTGGACCGCATGGAGTTCTACGTCTACGAGACGCGCGAGCTGATCCGGGCCAGGCACCGGCCGATGGTCATCATCACCTCGAACAACGAGAAGGAGCTGCCGGACGCCTTCCTGCGCCGCTGCTTCTTCCACTACATCAAGTTCCCCGACGCGGACACCATGCAGCAGATCGTGGACGTCCACTACCCGGGCATCAAGCGCGAGATGGTGGCCGCCGCGCTGGACGCGTTCTACGAGATGCGCAACCTGCCGGGGCTGAAGAAGAAGCCGAGCACGTCCGAATTGATCGACTGGCTCAAGCTGCTGATGGCCGAGGACATTCCCGCCGAGGCGCTGCGCAGCCCCGACCGCAAGGCCGCGATTCCGCCGCTGCACGGCGCGCTGCTCAAGAACGAGCAGGACGTGCACCTGTTCGAGCGCCTGGTGTTCATGAACCGCGCGAACCGCTGATCGGCATGGCTTTCGTCCAACCCGTCACGCTGACCGGGCGCCACGCCACGCTCGAGCCGCTCTCGCCCGACCACGCTGCCGGCCTGCGCGAAGCCGCCGCCGATGGCGAACTGCATCAGCTCTGGTACACCAGCGTGCCGACGCCCGAAGGCATGGAGGCCGAGATCCGGCGCCGCCTGGACCTCCAGGCGCGCGACCTGATGCAGCCGTTCGCCGTGCGCGACGCCGCCGGCCGGCTGGCCGGCATGACCACCTATATGAATGTCGACGGTGCCAACCGCCGCGTGGAAATCGGCTCGACCTGGTACGCGCGCCGCGTGCAACGCACCGGGCTCAACACTGAATGCAAGCTGATGCTGCTGCGCCACGCGTTCGAGACGCTCGACTGCATCGCCGTGGAATTCCGCACGCACTGGATGAACCACCAGAGCCGCGCCGCCATCGCCCGGCTGGGCGCCAAGCAGGATGGCGTGCTGCGCAGTCACTCGCGCATGCCGGACGGCTCGCTGCGCGACACGGTGGTGTTCTCCATCATCGCCAGCGAATGGCCCACCGTGCGCGCGCATCTGCAGTTCCAGCTCGAGCGGCCGCGCTGATCGCAGCCAGAAATTAAGGGAAATGCGATGCTGATCGACTTCTTCTTCTCGCTGCGGCACGCCAAGCTGCCGGTCTCGGTCAAGGAATACCTGACCATGCTGGAGGCCCTGCGCGCGCAGGTCATCTCGCCGTCGATCGACGAGTTCTACTACCTGTCGCGCATGACGCTGGTCAAGGACGAGAAGCACTTCGACAAATTCGACCAGACCTTCGCCGCCTATTTCAAGGGCGTGGAGAGTCTGGTGGACTGGAAGAGCGACATTCCGCTCGACTGGCTCCAGAAGACGCTCGAGCGCGAACTGTCCGCCGAGGAAAAAGCCAAGATCGAGGCCATGGGCGGGCTGGACAAGCTCATGGAACGCCTGAAGCAGCTGCTGGAAGAGCAGAAGGAAAAGCACGAGGGCGGCAACAAGTGGATTGGCACGGGCGGCACCTCGCCGTTCGGCCATGGCGGCTATAACCCGGAGGGCATCCGCATCGGCGGGCCGTCCAAGGGCAACCGTACCGCGATCAAGGTCTGGGAGTCGCGCGCCTACAAGGACTACGACGACCAGGTCGAACTGGGCACGCGCAACATCAAGGTGGCGCTGCGCCGCCTCCGCCGCTTCGCGCGCGAGGGGGCCGACACCGAACTGGACCTCGACGACACCATCCACTCCACGGCCGCCAACGCCGGGCTGCTGGACATCAAGCTGCGGCCGGAGCGCCACAACAAGGTCAAGGTGCTGATGTTGATGGACGTCGGCGGCTCGATGGACGACCACATCAAGCGCGTGGAGGAGCTGTTCTCGGTCACCAAGACCGAGTTCAAGCACCTCGAGTACTACTACTTCCACAACTGCCTGTACGACTACGTGTGGAAGAACAACCGGCGCCGCCACGCCGAGAAGATCGCCACCTGGGACCTGATCCACAAGTACACGCCCGACTACAAGGTGATCTTCGTCGGCGATGCCACGATGAGCCCCTATGAGATTCTTCAGCCGGGCGGCTCGGTCGAGTACAACAACCCCGAGGCCGGGGCGGTGTGGCTGAACCGGATGATCGAGCAGTTCCCGCGCTTTGTCTGGCTCAATCCGGAGCCGGAGGGGCTGTGGCAGTACCGCCAGTCCATCACGGTGATCAACCAGATCATGAAGAACCGGATGTATCCGGTGACGCTGGCCGGGCTGGAACAGGCGATGAAGGTGCTGTCGAAGTAGTTCAGGCCCTCGTTTCCCCTCACGCCACCACGTCCACCCCTTCCATCACCCACGCCCGGAACGTCTGCAGCGCCGGCAGGTGCGCCTTCTGTTCCGGGTAGCACAGGTAGTAGCCTTTCCGCGCCAGCACGCGCGCGGGATGGGCGACCACCAGCGTGCCGGTGGCCAACTCCTCCTCGATCAGGCAGCGCGGAATCAGCGCGATGCCCAGCCCCGACATCGCCGCCTGCGTGAGCAGCGAGAACTGGTCGAAGCGCGCGCCGCTCCAGGCCTGGCGAGTGGAGACGCCCAGCTCGGACAGCCAGTCTGGCCACGCCTCGGGCACCGTGGTGTGGTGCAGCAGCGGGTAGCCCAGCAGCACCGCCGGCGTGCGCGCCACCCCGTCGGGCTCCTGGGCCAGCAGGCCGGGCCGGCAGACTGGCAGCACCTCGCGCCCGGTCATATAGTCGGCCAGGCTCCCCGGCCAGACCCCATCGCCAAAACGAATCGCCGCATCGAGATCGGGCTGGGAAAAATCGTAGCCCTGGGCATGGGGCACGAACTCCAGCGTGACTTCCGGATACCGGGCGAAGAACTGCGGCAGGCGCGGTATCAGCCACTTGGCGCCGAGCGTAGGCATGCTGGCGATGTGGAGGATGCCGCCGCGGCCCTGTCGCGCGATCAACTCCACACTGGCCGCCTCGATCTCGTTGAGGCTGGGGCGGATGCGCTCCAGATAGCGCTCGCCCGCGTCGGTCAGCATCAGGCGCTGGCGGACACGCTCGAACAATTCCACGCCCAGAAACGCCTCCAGGCTGCGCACCTGCTTGCTCACGGCCCCTTGTGTGACGTGTAGTTCACGTGCGGCGACGGTAAAGCTGTTGTGGCGCGCCGCCGCTTCGAAGGCCTGCAACTCCGTCATTGACGGACATAAGCGGCGCATGCTTCACCTCCCAAATCTAACTCCTTCAATACCAATTGGAATGATCCGGGGATTTTATTTCGTTTGCCAGTCCCTTGCACGCACGCGCAGAATCGGAAAAACCGTTCTTTTCGAATCTCTTCCCCCTCTTCCCCCTCTTTCCCTCCTCGGAATCGACCTGATGCAACGCCGTCCCCTGCTCCAAGCCATCGCCGCCGCCACTGCCTTCGCGGCCGCTGGCCTGACCCTGCCCGCCTTTGCCCAGGGCACGTATCCGACCAAGCCGATCACGCTGGTCGTGCCGTTCCCGGCCGGTGGCACCACGGACATCGTGGCCCGCATCGTGGCCGACAAGCTGGGCCAGCAACTGGGCCAGGCCGTAGTCGTGGATAACCGCGGCGGCGCCGGCGGCAGCATCGGCACGGGCTACCTCGCCAAGGCCGCGCCGGACGGCTACACGCTCGGCATCGCCACCGCCTCGACCCACGGCATCAACCCGGCCGTGTACCCGCGCCTGCAATACGACGCCACCAAGGACTTCACCCCCATCACGAACCTGGCTTCGGTGCCGAACGTGATGAGCATCCACCCGGGTGTGAAGGCCACCGACATGAAGTCGTTCATCGCGCTGGCCAAGGCCGAGCCGAACAAGATGGCCTATGGCTCGGCCGGCAACGGCAGCGTCTCGCACATGATGGGCGAACTGTTCAAGATGAGCAGCCACACCGAACTGCTGCACGTGCCGTACAAGGGCGTGGGCCCGGCGCTGAACGACGCGCTGGCCGGCCAGGTCCAGGTGCTGTTCGACAACCTGCCCTCCTCGCTGCCGTTCATCGAAGGCGGCAAGCTCCGCGCGCTGGCCGTAGCCGCGCCGAAGCGCGTGGCTGCCCTGCCGAACGTGCCGACCTTCGCCGAACTGGGTCTGGGCGAAGTGAACGACTCGGCATGGTTCGGCCTGATCGCCCCGGCCAAGCTGCCCGCCGACATCCAGGCCAAGCTGAACGCCGCCGCCGTGAAGGTGCTGGCGATGCCGGAAGTGAAGGCCAAGCTGGAAAAGCTCGGCGCCACCCCGGTGGGCGACACCCCGGCGCAGTTCGCCAAGCAGATTTCCACCGAAGTGGCCAAGAACAAGCGCGTGGCAGCCGCCGCCAAGATCTCCCTGGACTAATCCACGGAACAAACCCAGGCACAGCATGACTGAAGCAGACCGAAAGACCGCGGAAAGCCCGTACTTCCTGCACATGCCGGAAGGCGAGAGCAGCCCGCTCTTTCTCGATTCCCCGCACAGCTGCACCACGTATCCGGCGGACTTCCGCTACGCCGGCAACCTGCCCCTGCCGCTGCTGCGGCAGGCGGAAGACACCTTCGTGGATGCGCTCTATGCCGACGCCCCCGGGCGCGGCATCCCGCTGCTCTGCGCCGGCTTCCCGCGCAGCTACCTCGACGCCAACCGCGGCCTGGGGGAGATCGACGAAGTCCTGCTGGACGCGCCGTGGCCCGGCGCCAAGCAGGAAACTTCCAAGACCCGCCTCGGCAAGGGCCTGGTCTGGCGCGTGCTGGACACCGGCGAGCCGATCTACGACCGCAAGCTCGGCGTGGCCGAACTCCAGTCCCGCATCGACCGCTACTACGTGCCCTACTACGCCCAGTTGCAACGGCTGGCGGACGAAGGCGTGGCGCGCCACGGCAAGGTCTGGCACATCAACTGCCATTCCATGCCGAGCGAGGCCGCCCAGTACGCGACCGAGCACCCCGGCCTGCAACACCCGGATTTCGTGGTGGGCGACCGTGACGGCACCACCTGCGACACGCGTTTCACCGACCGTGTGGAAGGCGTGCTCAAGGAGATGGGCTACGACGTCTGGCGCAACCACCCCTACAAGGGCGTGGAGATCGTGCGGGTGCTGGGCCAGCCCCAGGCCAACCGCAACAGCCTGCAGCTTGAGATCAATCGCAAGCTGTACATGGATGAAGTCGGCCTCGCGCCCAACGCCGGCTTCGACAAGCTCAAGCGCGACCTCAACGCGCTGATGGACGACCTGCTGCGCTTCACGCGCACCGCCTGAGGTCTTCCCCAAGGTCATCCCTGACCGTTCCCGCCCGCGCTCGCGGGCGGGGATCATTCCATCGCGTGCACTGCATCGGGGTTCGCCTGACTTGCGCCGCGTGCGCCTTTTCTGATATTGGAACGACGCCGATCCCGCATGAACGCAGCGTGATCACGGCGGTTGCGCTGCCGTTACGCGCAATTCGAACGGAACGTAACAACATTTCGGAACTTTGGCGCGGGGCTTTCCTCTATCATGGCAATCCTTCGCCAACCCTCCTTGCTGAACAAGCAAAGACGATCCCGTGATCCGACGAATTTCCGAACTGTTTGGTGGCCGGCTGTGCATGCTGACCGCCGCAGTGGCAGGCGCGCTGGCCCTCGCCGGGTGCGCCACCGCACCGGGCGATGAGGCCACCGACACCGCCGCCGCCCCGGGCACCACGCCCGCCGCTACCGCTCCCGCTTCTGCCACACCGACTGTCAAGCCCCCGCCAGTCGTCAATACCAACCCACCGATCAAGACCGTGACGTTGCCCGACAAGGGCCGCGTGAGCCTGGCCGAGTATCGGACCCGGATGCGCGAACAGCTGATGAAGACCGAGAACGCGACGGCCAGCGTGGCCGATTGCGCCGCGCATGCCAGCTGGGTGGTGCCGCGCTCGGCCACCTACGACGCGCTCAAGATTCCCACCGGCGCGCTGAGCAATGGGCAGGCCACGGTGGAGCCGTGGAGCGGCCGGTTCTCGCAGGGCAAGCAGGCTGTGCCGGTGAATTCGGTGGTGACGTTCGCGGCCTCGGCCCACAAGCGTGTCGGCGAGGCGCAATGGCAACCCGTGCGGGTGCGTTGTGGGTATGACGAGGGGATGATGCTGGCCTACGAACTGCTCGACAGCAACGGCGACGTCATCGCCGAGCCAGCCGCCGCGCCGGCCGTGGCCACGCCGACGACGACGTCGAAGAAGAAGGGCAAGAGCAGCGCCAAGGCGTCGACATCGTCGTCGAAGTCGACAAAATCGACGACGAAGACGTCAACCAAGACGAAGAAGAAGCAGTAAGCGCTGGAGGTTCTCCCCTCGCCCGCTTGCGGGGAGGGGAGGAACACCTTGAGCCTTATTCCAGATACTCCAGCACCGCCTGGAGCATCGCCGTGCCCAGCAGGCCGCTTTTCGCACCATTCCATCCCACCGCGGGATCGGGCAGGTCGGCGTTGTCCTTGAACGGCATTTCCAGCGTCAGCGCCAGGCACCCGAAGGTGTGGCCGATGTATTTCGACGCCAGCTTCAGGGCGTCCGCGTTGTACTTGCTGGCCGCGTAGCCGTGCACGTCCTGGAAGTCCGGCGTGGCGCGCTTGAAGGCGTCGATAAAGCGCGTCTGCTGCTCGCGCTGCGCATCGGTGAAGCCCGGCAGCATCTCGCTCCCGGCCACGAAGTTATAGGGCAGCCCTTCGTCGCCGTGGATGTCGAAAAACAGGTCCACGCCCGTGGCCTCGATGGCGCGGCGCACGTGCCATACCTCGGGGCTGGTTTCCAGGCTCGGCTGCATCCACTCACGGTTCAGGTTCGCGCCCGCGGCATTGGTACGCAGGTTGCCGCGCGCAGAACCGTCCGGATTCATGTTCGGCACGATGTGGAACACCGCCCGGTCCAGCAGCTTGCGGGCCACCGGGTCGCCGGCCCACATGCCGGTGCCGGTCAGCCGCTGCAGCACGCCTTCGCAGAACCATTCGGCCATGCTCTCGCCCGGATGCTGGCGGGCGATCATCCACACTGTCTTCTTGCCTGGCCCCGGCTGGCCCACGGTCACGCAGGTCAGGTCGCGGCCATCGACGGTACTGCCCAGATGCGACAGCCGCGCCAGCGGCGAGCGCTGGCACGAGGCCAGCAGCGACAGGTGGCGCTCCTCGGGATACGGCTCGAAATAGGCCAACCACACGCTGTCGTGCTCGGGCGTGAATTCGACGGTCAGCGTGCCGCCCTCATAGCGCGTGGGCACGCGGAACCAGTGCGCGCGGTCGTAGGACGCCACCGCGCGGTAGTCGCGCCAGCCATCGGGATAGGTGCACTCGCCGGCGTTCACGAATTGGAGCCGGCACGCCTGCCCCGCCGCCCCTTGCAGCCGGAAATGGAACCACTGGCGGAAATCGGCGTGGGAGTCGGCGCGAATGCGCAGGCGGATATCGTCGGCACGGTCCAGCGCCTCGACTTCGATCGCGCCGGAATCGAACAGCGTGGAGATATGCAGGGCTGAGGTCATGGGAATCGGGTTCTCCAGTCAGCGATCAGTCTTTTATCAGTCTTCCAGGCGGCGGCGGAACACCCAGCGGGTGTCGTCCGACGCGGCCTTGTCGTAGGCGTAGCCGTCTTCGGCAAACCGCTTGAGCTTGCTGGCCTCGGTCACGCGGTGCGTCACCGCATAGCGCGCCATCGTGCCCCGGGCGCGCTTGGCGTGGAACGAGATGATCTTGTAGCGCCCGCCCTTCCAGTCCTCGAACACTGGCGTGATCACGCGCGCGGCAAGCACCTTGGGTCGCACAACCTTGAAATATTCCTCGGAGGCGAGGTTCACGAGCGTGGCCGCGCCCTCGTGCTTGAGGTCGGCCATGTCCTTGTTCAGGAGGGTCGTGACGTCGTCGCCCCAGAACGCATAGAGGTCCTTGCCGGCCACGTTGTCCAGGCGCGTGCCCATTTCCAGCCGGTACGGCTGCATCCAATCCATCGGGCGCAGCACGCCATACAGGCCGGACAAGATGCGAATGTGCTTCTGGGCGAACCCGAGGTCATCGGTGGACAGCGATTTCGCGTCCAGCCCATCGTAAACATCGCCATTGAAGGCCAGCACCGCCTGCTTGCTGTTGGCCGCCGTGAACTCGGGGCTCCAGTCCGCAAAGCGGGTGACGTTGAGCACGGCGAGCTTGTCGGAGATGTCCATCAGCGCGGCTACGTCCTGCGGCGCCAGCCGGCGCAGGCGCTCGATCAGCGTGGTGGAACGGTCGATAAAACGCGGCATCGTGTGGGTCTTGATGCGCGGGGGCGTCTCGTAATCCAACGACTTGGCAGGAGACAGAACGATGAGCATGGCAAAATCGCGGGCAGGAACAAAGACCAGATTGTAGCGAATGCCCACAGACACCACCGCCGGCGCCCCTTGCGTCGCTTTTGCCGCCCCGCCGCCCCGCGTGGTCCTCGACTCCAATATCTGGGTCGATTTGCTCGTATTCCAGGACCCCCACGTGGCGCCGATCCGCGCCGCGCTTGACGCCGGAACCATCGCCCCGGTGATCCGCGCCGACTGCCGGGAGGAGCTGCGCCGGGTACTGGCCTACCCGCAATTCGCGCGGTTTTCGGTCGATATCGATGCCGCGCTGGCCCAGGTGGACCGGCTCGCCACGCTCGAACCCGCCCCGGACCAGACCGACTTCGACGCCGTGCGGCTGCCCAAGTGCCGCGACACCGACGACCAGAAGTTCATCGAACTGGCGCATTTCTCGCGCGCCGCGCTGCTGGTCTCCAAGGACAAGGCCGTGCTGAAGCTCAGGAGCCGCCTGCGCCGCATGAGCGGCGTGGAGATCCTGCCGCCGCCGGCTTTCGCCGCCTGGCTGGCCGCCGCGACCGAGGCATCCACTGCCGGCGCCGATCCCCGCTAAAATGACCCGCTTGTCCTGAACCCGCCGCCCTAACCTGCCTCCTTCCCGCGCCATGTCCGCAGAATCCTCGCTCGCACCCCTGACCCCGCCGCTGTCGCGCCTGCCCAAGGTCGGCACGACCATCTTCACCGTGATGTCGGCGCTGGCCGCCGAGAAGAACGCCGTCAATCTCGGCCAGGGTTTCCCGGATTTCGACTGCGACGCGCGCATCGTCGATGCCGTGGCCCACGCCATGCGCACCGGCCACAACCAGTACCCGCCGATGGCCGGCGTGCCCGCGCTGCGCCAGGCCATCGCCGGCAAGATCGCCACGCTGTACGACCACACGTACGACTGGAATACGGAAATTACGATCACGGCCGGCGCCACGCAGGGCCTCCTGACGGCGATCCTGTGCGCAGTGCATCCGGGCGATGAAGTGATCGTGCTCGAGCCCTGCTACGACAGCTACCTGCCCGCCATCGAAATGGCCGGCGGCGTCGCAGTGCCCGTCACGCTTGAAGCGCCGGCGTTCCGCATCCCGTTCGACAAGCTCGCCGCCGCCATCACCCCCAAGACGCGGATGATCCTCATCAACACGCCGCACAACCCCACGGGGACCATCTGGCGTGCCGATGACATGCAGAAACTGGCCGATCTGCTAGCCGGCACGGACATCCTGCTGCTCTCGGACGAGGTGTACGAGCACATGGTCTACGACGGCCAGCGGCACGAGTCGGTCTCGCGCCATCCGGAGCTGGCGCGGCGCAGCTTCGTGGTGTCGAGCTTCGGCAAGACCTATCACGTCACGGGCTGGAAGATCGGCTACGTGGCCGCGCCGGCTGCGCTGTCGAACGAATTCCGCAAGGTCCACCAGTTCAACGTGTTCACGGTGAACACGCCGGTGCAGTTCGGGCTGGCCGACTACATGGCCGACCCGGCGCCCTACCTGGACCTCGCCGGCTTCTACCAGGCCAAGCGCGACTACTTCCGCACCGGGCTGGCCTCGACGCGCTTCAAGCTGTTGCCTTCGGACGGGACGTACTTCCAGTGCGTCGATTATTCGGCGATTTCCGATATGAGCGAAGCCGATTTCTCGATGTGGCTGACGCGCGAGATCGGCGTGGCCGCGATTCCAGTGTCGGCGTTCTATTCGCAACCGCGCGAATCGGGCGTGGTGCGGTTCTGCTTTGCGAAGAAGGAAGAGACGCTGAAGTTGGCGCTGGATCGGTTGGCGAAGATTTGAGGGATTCCGGCAGCCCGGGAACGTGGTCGGCTCCCGGGCTGCATGGGTTAGTTGCCGACGTGCCACCTTCCCTCCATTCTTCCTGTTGAACTGGCTCATAGGAATTCAGAGTCGGCTCGAATGCAAACGCCTCCTCGGTCCAACCATCCAGTTCCCCGCATATCACGCGGTAGGTGTACATCATTTCCGCTGCAACGCCGATTTGCACAAACCTGCATCGCGCACCGGGTGCGACTTCCCCAACCAAGGGGGCAACTGGAGGCACCATTCCTTCGGGATTCCCGTAGAGGGGGACGGGTTTCGTCGCCACATGCGTTCTGATCGGTACTTGGTAGCCGCTGCAATATCCCAGAGCCAAGACGATGCAGAACAATGCTGCGACGAACCATGGCCACGCCTTACCAGTTTGCCAACGCGCCACCTTCCCCCCCCTTTATTTCAGTGAGAACAGTTCGTACGGATCTAGCCGCGGCGCAAATGCACCACCGGCGTCAGTCCATCCGTCCAAATCCCCACACTTCACCCGGTAGGAGAACATCATTTCCTCCGCAATGGTCACCTGAATAAACCTGCAGCGTTCACCGGCCTGCACCTTACCTATGACGGATTCAACGGGCTCAACCATCCCAGCGGCATCTCCGTATAGCTCGATGGGTATTGTCGCAACGTGAGTGCCAAGAGGGATGCGATAGCCCGCCCAGTATCCATAGAGCATTCCGCCAACAATGCAGGCAAGCCCCACGGCGCACCAGTGACGGGCTTTACCAGTTTGCCGACGCGCCACCTTCCCACCCCTTTTTATAGTTTCGCGTCTCGACGAGACGATTCGACTTCTTCAATACGCCGAGTAATTCAGCGGGCATGACCGGTGTCAGCTCGCCAAACGCTCGCGGATCGCGCGCCATGATGCCGGCCAACTCAAGCACATCGGCAACGTTGGAGCTGCATGAATTATCGAATAATGAGTATTTCGCATTGACCGCCACACGTCTTTCCAGTTCGTCTCTAATGAGGGCCTTCTCTCGTAGAGATACCCACATCAGCAGCCCGACGGCATCGCGATATACGCCCTTTCCGATTGTGCCGTCTGGCTTGGTTCTCCATCGCCTCGTGTTACCAATCAGATATTTTCTGTACCCGCCCTTGAAGAATAATATTGGGGCACGGCTGTAGACGGTGCCGTCAATTTCGATGGCAGCGTGCCCCCACTGCGAGCCACGGCTAAGCAACCTCGAATCAAACACCACCACCTCAATAAACTCCCGCTGCACGGGAATCGGCTTCGCTTCATCAAACCTTGTCAACGTAGTCGCCCGGACACCGGCGCGCACCAGCGTCTTGCCCGTGGTCGGGGAAGTCAGCGTTTCGGTCATCGCTCACCCCTCGACGTAGATCGTCACGTTATCGGCCCGTTGCTGGGCTGCCAGCAGATGGGTGCGGCCTTGTGCGTCGGTTGTGCCGAATTCGGGCGCGGCGCCGGCCCGGACCGCCGCGTATTCCGTGTTGGGCAGCGGCTCGCCGGTGACGCTGTCGCGCAGGATGTAGCGGTCGTCGTAGCGGTCCTCTTCATCGGGCGCCGGGTCGGCCGAGGTTCCGCTCACCGGGTGCCGGACCGTCGCCTGGGCGCCTATCGAGGAAATCAGCCGGGCGCCGCACGCGGTCAGCATGCCGTCGAGCGCCATGGCGCGGCCCATGGCCTGGAAGGTGGGATCGCCCTCGATGATCGGGAAGGTGCCCTTGCATTGCGGACACCAGACCATGTGTCCGACGCCGGCCGCCGGTTCCCCGTAGAAGACGAACGTGGGCTCGCCCTCCAATACCTTGCCGCCGTGTGTCGTCGTATCGCCCCGGCGAACGATGCCTTTTTGACCCGCCATACGTGCCCCTTCGTTGTTAGATGAGCCGCCATCTAACCGACGAAAAAATCGGCCGTATATAGAAGAATCCTGATTAATTTGCACCAAATGGTGAGTGCTCGGAAAACCCCGAGCCGCGCATTTCCCATCGGCCCTGCCAATGCAAAGCGCCCCGCAAGCGGGGCGCCAGAAAATGCTGATCAAAGCCTATCCGGTGAATCGCGGCGATTTACCGGTTGCGGCTCAGCATCAGCTCGGTATTGGCCTTGCGGTCCGCGTTGACCTTCTGCACGCTCGCCCGCTCGGACATGGCCTTGAGGTAGGCCTTGACCGGCAGGTCCGCCAGCAAATCTTCGCCGTAGATGATTTTCGTGCAGGACGACACCAGCGGCAGGTGGCAGATGGCGGCGCAGTCGGCCAGCGTGAAGGTATCGCCAGCCACGAAGGGCGAGAATTTCGCCAGCTTGGCGAAACCGGGGATATAACGGTCCAGCAGGCGGCGCTGGCGCTCCTTGAGGTTATCGCTGACCTTGCCGCCGAAAAACGCCTCCGGATACAGCTCGCGCACCGTCAGCTCCAGATATACCTCCATGAAGGTGACGAGTTCGCGCACCTTGCCCGCCTGGTAGGCGTCATGCGGCAGCAGCGGCGCCTGGAGATAAGTCGCCTCGATGTATTCCGCGATGGTTTCCGATTCGCACAGCGGCCCGGAATCGGTGATGATGTAGGGCACCTTGCCGAGGGGCGTCGCCGCGAGGTCGGTTTCGCCGATCCAGGCCAGCACTTCCTCGAATGGCAGGTTTTTTTCCAGCAGCGCCAGCTTGACCTTGTTGTAGTAATTGCTGGCGGCAAAGCCGCAGAGCTTCAGCATGTCGTCTCTCTCCGTTATTGAAATGGATCGTCCGGGTCGCGTCCATGTAGACCCGAGGACGCTTGAGGCGCCCCCGCCTGGCCGATCTTCGCACGCCACGTAAGCCTACCCGCTGTCGCGGAAGATGCAGAAATCGTACGATCGTGCTAATTTAACCACAACTTTTTTGGACGAACGATGAGCCAACCCTCTATTCAAACGCTCGGCATCGTCGGCACGGGCGCCATGGGCCGCGGTATTGCCCAGATTGCCGCACAGGCGGGCCTGACGGTCAACCTGTTCGACGTCAACGCCCAAGCCGTGGCCGCTGCGCGCCAGTACCTGCAGGACACGTTCGCCAAGCTGGCCGACAAGGGCAAGATCAGCGCCGCCGACAGCGAGGCCGCGCTGGCCCGCGTGAAGCCGTGCAACGCGCTGGAAGACCTGGCCGGCTGCGACATGGTGCTGGAAGCCATCGTGGAGAAGCTCGAGGTCAAGCGCGACCTGATCGCCAAGCTGGAAGCCATCGTCCGGGAAGACGCGGTGATCGCGTCGAACACCTCGTCGCTGTCGATCACGGCCATCGCCGTGGGCGCCAGGCACCCGGGCCGCGTGGTGGGCTACCACTTCTTCAACCCGGTGCCGCTGATGAAGGTGGTCGAGGTCATCGACGGCCTGTCGGGCAACCCCGCCATCGGTGACCAGCTGATGGAGCTGTCGCGCCGCATGGGTCACACGCCGGTGCGCTGCAAGGACATGCCGGGATTCATCGTCAACCACGCCGGCCGTGGCATGAACATCGAAGGGCTGAAGATCGCCCAGGAAGGCGTGGCCGAGTTCGTCGATATCGACAACATCATGCGCGAGCAGGCCGGTTTCCGCATGGGCCCGTTCGAGCTGATGGACCTGACCGGGCTGGACGTGTCGCACCCGGTGATGGAGTCGATCTACAACCAGTTCTACCAGGAAGCGCGCTATCGCCCGTCCCCGATCACGGCGCTGCGCTACGTGGGCGGGCTGCTGGGCCGCAAGACCGGCGCCGGCTTCTACGCCTACCCGGACGGCCAGAAGCAGGTGCCCGCCGCGAAGCCGGTGCCCGATGCGCGCCCGGCCAGCGTGTGGGTGAGCCGCGCCAATGAGCGTGGCCACGCCATGACCGTGAAGCTGCTGACCGCGCTGGGCGTGACGCCGGAAGGCGGCAACGCCCCGTCCGCCGACGCACTGATCGTGGTCACCCCGCTGGGCCTGGACGCCACCACGACCGCCCTGCAGGAAGGGCTCGATGCCAGCCGCGTGGTCGCCATCGACACCCTGCTGCCGTTCGAAGCCACCAAGCGCCGCACGCTGATGACCACGCCGGCCACCAGCGCCGCCGCCCGCGACGCCGCGCACGGCCTGTTCGCCAGCGATGGCGTGCCCGTCACCGTGATCCGCGACTCGGCCGGCTTCGTCGCCCAGCGCATCATCGGCTGCATCGTCAATATCGCCAGCGACATCGCGCAGCAACGGATCGCCACGCCGACCGACATCGACCTCGCCGTGAACCTCGGCCTGGGCTACCCCAAGGGCCCGCTGGCCCTGGGCGATGCGATTGGCGCCGCGCAGATCCTGGAAGTGCTGCACAACCTGGACCGCCTGACCGGCGACATGCGCTACCGCCCGAGCCCGTGGCTGTGGCGCCGGGCCAGCCTGGGCCTGTCGCTGCTGACCGAAGAAGCCTGATCCTCCCGGGCGCCCCGCCGAGACACGGGGCGCCTTTTTTCTTGCCGCATTGCCCACCAAGAGGCCGCCATGACCGCCCAGCTGCTTTCCCAACGCGTGGACGCCACGCTCGTCCTGACCATCTCGAACCCCGAGGCGCGCAACGCGCTGCATCCGGACATCTACGCGGCAAGCCAGGAAGCGCTGGAAGTGGCGGCGCGCGACAACACCATCCGCGCGGTGGTGCTGACCGGCGCCGACGGCGTGTTCTGCGCCGGTGGCAACCTGAACCGGCTGCTCGGCAACCGCTCCCAGCCGGCCGAGGTGCAGGCGAAAAGCATCGAAATCCTCAATCACTGGATCGAAACGCTGCACGCGTTCCCCAAGCCGATCATCGCCGCCGTGGAAGGCCCCGCCGCCGGCGCGGGCTTCTCGCTGGTGCTGGCGTGCGATTTCGTGGTGGCGGCCAGCGACGCCAAGTTCGTCATGGCCTATGTGAAGGTGGGCCTGACGCCGGACGGCGGCGGCTCGTACGAACTGGCCCGCATGCTGCCGCGCCAGCTCGCCAGTGAAATGATGATGGATGGCAAGCCGGTCGATCCGGCGCGGCTGGCGCATTTCGGCATCGTGAACCGCGTGGTGCCGCCGGGGCAGGCCGTGACCGAGGCACTGCGCCTTGCCGAGAACCTGGCCAAGGAATCGCCGAACGCGATCCAGGGCATCAAGGCGCTGATCAACCACGCCGGCAGCGCCTCGCTGACCGAGCACCTGGCTGCCGAGCGCGACAGCTTCGTGACCGCGCTGCACCACCCGGACGCAGGCGAAGGCATCAGCGCCTTCCTGGAGAAGCGCAAGCCGAACTACCGCTGAAGGGGCCGAGAGACCGCCCGCCGAAGCACCGACGCCATCGCCACATAAAAAAGACAGACCGGAGACAGCATGAGCAGCAACGTTTCGCATTTTGAAGGGACCCGCCCCGTGGCCGACCAGCAGCGCTTCGACGTGGGCGCGCTCGAGACCTGGATGCGCCAGCATGTGGAGGGCTTTGCCGGCCCGCTGACCATCGAGCAATTCAAGGGCGGCCAGTCGAACCCCACGTTCAAGCTGATCACGCCCGGCCAGACCTATGTGATGCGCGCCAAGCCGGGGCCGAAGGCGAAGCTGCTGCCGTCGGCGCATGCCATCGAGCGCGAATACCGCGTGATGGCCGCCCTCGCCCAGACCGACGTGCCCGTAGCCCGCATGTTCGCGCTCTGCGAGGACGAGTCGGTGATCGGCCGCGCGTTCTACATCATGGAGTTCGTCAGCGGCCGCGTGCTGTGGGACCAGGCGCTGCCGGACATGACCCCGGCCCAGCGCGGCGCGATCTACGACGAGATGAACCGCGTCATCGCTGCGCTGCATTCGGTGGACTACAAGGCGATCGGGCTGGCCGACTACGGCAAGCCGGGCAACTACTTCCAGCGCCAGATCGAGCGCTGGAGCAAGCAGTACAAGCTGTCCGAGACCGAATCGATCCCGGCGATGGACCAGCTCATCGCATGGCTCCCGAATCACATTCCGGCCGATGCCGACGAACTGACCACCATCGTCCATGGCGACTACCGGCTCGACAACCTGATGTTCCACCCCACCGAGCCGCGCGTGCTGGCCGTGCTCGACTGGGAGCTGTCCACGCTGGGCCATCCGATGGCTGACTTCGGCTATCACTGCATGAGCTGGCATATCCAGCCGGGCCAGTTCCGGGGCATCGCCGGGCTCGACCATCAGGCGCTGGGCATTCCCGATGAAGCCGCCTATCGTCGCCTGTACGAGCAGCGCACCGGCCGCCAGATCACGGGCGACTGGAATTTCTACCTCGCCTTCAGCATGTTCCGCATCGCGGGCATCCTGCAGGGGATCATGAAGCGCGTGGTCGATGGCACGGCGTCGTCGGCGCAGGCCACCGACGCCGGCAAGCGCGCCCGCCCGATGGCCGAAATGGGCTGGGCCTACGCGCAGAAATCAGGCGCCTGATCCTGCATCTTCCTGCCCGACATCGCCCCGCACCGCCGGGGCGATGTGCCTTCTGGGGGGGCAATTGTCTGCATGTCATCAGACAACTGAGTACTATCCCTAGCCATAACCCTGATGACCAAAGGCTAAATCGCGTCTACACTGCTGCCATGTTGTACGACAACAGACGATAAGCAGATAAGCATTAGGAGACACAGCATGAGCAATCGCCGCCAATTCCTTGGCCAGGCATCGGGCCTGGCCGCACTGGGCGCCTTCGGCACCTCTGGCATCCTCGCCCCGGCGTCGGCCTGGGCTGCCGACAAGTGGCCGACCAAGCCGATCCGGCTGGTGGTGCCCTACCCCGCCGGCGGTTCGTCGGACATCATCGCCCGCCTGATCAGCAAGCCGCTCGGCGAAGCGCTGGGCCAGGCCGTGGTGGTGGACAACCGTCCGGGCGCCAACGGCAACATCGGCGCCGCCATGGTGGCGCAGGCCGGCACGGACAACCACACGCTGCTGCTGTGCGATGTGGGCGCGCTGGCCATCAGCCCGTCCGTCTACACCAAGCTGAGCTTCAGCCCTGAGAAAGATCTCAAGGGCGTGTCGATGCTGGCCTACTCGCCCCACCTGCTGGTGGTGCATCCGTCGGTGCCCGCCAACAACCTCAAGGAACTGGTGGCGCTGTCGCACAAGCAGACGCTGAACTTCGCCGTGACGGCCATCGGCAGCGCGCCGCATCTGGCGGGCGTGGCGGTGCAGCAGGCCACCGGCGCGGCATGGCAGTACGTGCCGTACAAGGGCGGCGCGCAGGCGATTGCCGACACCGTGGGCGGTACCGCGCAGGTGCTGATGAACGGGATGCTGGCGACCTATCCGCAGGTGCAGGCCGGCAAGCTCAAGCTGCTGGCCGTGTCCAAGCGCACGCGCATGGCGCTGGTCGGACAGGTGCCGACGATTGCCGAGCAAGGCGTGGCGAACTTCGAATCGGGTACGTGGCAGGGCGTGATGGCGCCGTCCGGCATGCCGGATGCGCTCGTGGCCCGCCTCTCGAGCGAGCTGATCCGCATCATCCGCACCCCGGAAATCCGCGCGCAACTGGCCGGCCAGGGCGCCGAAGTGGTGACCATGACGCCGCCGGAAACCAGCAAGTTCTTCTCGACCGAGGAAAAGCGCTGGGCCCAGGTGGTGAAGGCCGCAGGCGTGAAGCTGGACGGCTGACGCCACCGGCATTCCCCGCTGCAACGCGGCAAGCAAAAAGGGCGCGATATCTTCGCGCCCTTTTTGTCTTTCCTGCAGCATCAATCCGGCTGAATCACTCCCCCAGCGCCACCCCTTCACGGCGCGGGTCCGCGCCGCCGGCCCAGCCCGGCTTGCCGTTCGGCAGGGTCTTGCGCACGATGGCCTGCGTGCCGCTCGTCATCTCGATCTCGGCCACCTGATGGCCCATGCCGCGCAGCGATTCCACCAGTTGCGGCGTCACCAGACCCTTCTCCACTTCGGTCGGGCCATTGCGGCTGCCGAAGTTGCCCATGCCCACGGCGGTCTGCACGTCCATGTCCCAGTCCAGCAGGCCGACCAACGTCTTCGACACGTACTCGATGATCTGCGAGCCACCCGGCGAGCCCAGCGCCGCCACCAGCTTGCCGCTCTGGCGGTCGAACACCAGCGTCGGCGCCATCGACGAGCGCGGGCGCTTGCCCGGCTGCACGCGGTTGGCCACCGGCTTGCCGTTCTCGCTCGGCGTGAACGAGAAATCGGTCATCTCGTTGTTCAGCATGAAGCCGCGCACCATGATGTGCGAGCCGAAGTACGACTCGATGGTCGTCGTCATCGACAACGCCCCGCCCCGGTTGTCCACGGCCACGATCTGCGACGTGGAGATGCGCGGCGGCGAACGATCCGGCGCGAACGCCACCTTCACTCCCGGCGGCGTGCCCGGCTGGGCGCGGCCCATGCTCTTGTCGCCGATCAGCGCGGCGCGCTCGGTCAGGTAGGCCGGGCTGACCATCGCGGCCACATCCACGGGCACGAAGTCGGCATCGGCCACGTAGAGGCCACGGTCGGCGTAGGCCAGGCGGTCGGCCTCGGAGATGGCGTGCACGGCCAGCGGCGCGGCTTCCACACGCGCCGGGGTGTTCACCGGCTGCGGCTTCAGGCTGGCCAGCGCGTAGCGTGGGTCGCGCTTCTCAAGGGCCTCCAGCGTGCCCAGGATCTGGGCGATGGCGATGCCGCCCGACGACGGCGGCGGCATGCCGCACACCTTCCAGCGCTTGTAGTCCGTGCAGACCGGCACGCGCTCCTTGGCGCGATAGCCCTTCAGGTCGGCCGTGCTCAGGCTGCCCGGATTGGCATGGCTGTTGACCTTGGCAGCGATGTCCTGCGCAATCGGCCCGTTATAGAACACGTTCGGGCCGCCCTTGGCGATCTCGCGCAGCGTCTTGGCCAGTTGCGGATTCTTGACGAGGGTGCCGACCGGCTTGGCCTTGCCCTGCGTATCGAGGAAGTAGCCGGCCATCTCCGACGAGCCCATCATGAACTTGTCGGCCGCCACCTGGGTGTAGAGCCGCTGGGACATCGGGAAACCGTTCTCGGCCAGCGTGATGGCGCGCTGGAACAGTCGCGCCCAGGGTAGCCGGCCATGCTGGCGGTGCGCCATCTCCAGCGCGCGCAGCACGCCGGGCACGCCCACCGAGCGGCCGCCGATCTGGCCTTCGGAGAATTCCATCGGCTTGCCGTCCGCGCGCATGAACAGGTTCTCGGTGGCGCCGGCCGGGGCCGTCTCGCGCCCATCGAAGGCCTGCACGCGTTTGCCGTCCCAGTACATGATGAAGGCGCCACCGCCGATGCCGGTGGCCTGCGGCTCCACCAGCGTCAGCACGGCCTGCATGGCGACGGCGGCGTCGATGGCCGAGCCGCCCGCGCGCAGGATCTCGCGCCCGGCCTCGGTGGCCAGCGGATTGGCCGCGGCGGCCATGTGCTTCTGCCCGTAGCTGGTGGTCATGTCGGGCCGGTAGCCCGACGAGACCTCCGGCGCGGGCGGCATGGCAGCCGCCGGCGCCTGGGCCGGCGCGGCCGTGGCCGTGCCCGATGCCGATGGCGTGCCCGCATCCTTGGCGGTGGTGCCGCAGCCAGCCAGCACGGCGGCCAGCGCCACGGCCAGCGTGCCGCGCCACAGCAAGGAGGGGGTTGACGGGGAAACTGCCGGTGTCTTCGTCACTGCGCGAGCCATGCCATCTCTCCTGGGGGGAAGCTGAGGCGATTGTAGACGCAGATGACCGGTAATGCGCTTGTAAACGGCTGATTGGCCGATCGGGGATGACCGGCGCGGAGGCACGGGAACGAGGCGGCGGGCGCCGCCCCGTATACATAGTGTCAGTTCGCCATCACAGCGTGGTGAACGACCAGTTCAGGTTCACGCCCTGCCCGTTCAGCGTGCCGCCGACGGTGACGTTGTAGCGCGTGTGGGCGGCCAGCGGCGCGCGCGGCGTGCAGATGGCCAGCCCGCGCGCGTAGCTCGACATGCCCGACGTGCGCGCATCCACCTTCTCGCAGGGCACGTTGGTGCCGGCGGCGTCGGTGATGGTGAACGTATCGGCATTGAACACCAGCGACGTGTTGATGGCCTGCACCGTCACCGGGTAGCCCATGGTCTGGCCCGTGTACGAAGGCGCCGGGTTGGGGCTCTCATTGTTGACCCAGCTCGCCGGCACATCGGCCTGGCCGCTGTACGGGTACGCCACCACCTGGTTATCCGCGCCGCCCTTGCTGGCATCGGCGAGGTCGATGGTCTGGTAGTAGCTGGCCGAGGTGCCGCCGCTGCTGCCGGCGCCCACGCTTTCCGCAAACCCGCTGCCGGCCGAGCCGTAGCTGCCCAGCAGCGCGGCGCGGTGGAACGGCGCGTTGACGAGGTCCGCCACGAGCGCGTCCTTCGGCGCCATCGACAGGTTGGCGCCCGCCGCGCTGGTCCACTTGTTGCCAGCCGCCACGACTTCGGCCGTGGCATTGGTCGGATAGGCGGCCTGGATGCGGTCGTTCGGCGCGGCGCCCGTGTAGCCGGACTTGCCCGACTGCTCGTCGTGCGTGAGCAGGTTGTTGGCCAGCATGTAGGCGGTGTGGTTCTGGGCGACGGTATTGAGCGCGTCGCGCGCGGTCAGCGGCGGCAGGCCCACCTGCTCGCGCCGATAGTTGGCGTAGCAGAGGCCGGCGCTGCGCGCGTCGTCCAGCACGCGATAGCCCGAGACGCCGGTGCCGCGCGCCGGCAGCAGGCTCACGCTGCTCGTGACCGGCGCCGGCGCGCTGCCGGTCACCGTGTAGCAGGCGCGGTCGGCGCCGGCCGGGAGCGTCGCCGTCTGGCTGCCGTTGGCGGGGGCCTGCCCGGACGCCGCCTGGCTCGCATTGGCGGCGCCGGCTGCCGGGGCGGCGCTGGTGCCCGCGCTGGGGGCGCTATCGCCGCCACCGCCACCGCCACAGGCGCTGAGCGCGAAGGCAGCGCAGGCTGCCAGGATCGTCATCGGGATCGGTCGCGCGAAGGCGTTCGCGCGGGAGGGCATGAAATCGTTAGACAAGTGTTTCCCTGGCATCGGAATGCGGCTCTGTCGTCGTGGATGGAGGGGGCTGCCTGGGTGTGGACGCGCGCGCGGCGGCGCGGTGTCATGCGTGGCATGAGGCGTCCGTGGCAGGTGGAACGGGACGATGTTAGGGAGCGCCTCCCGCATCGTCCAGCCTGCTAACAATGGCTTACGTTGTGACCCGCGCGCGCGGCACGCGGGGGAAATGCGCGTTACGCGTTACGCGTCGGCGGGGGGACCGTCGCCCATGCCATTGCCGAGCGACGTCATCACCGCCATCAGCTGCTCGCGCAGCCAGCGGTTGGCGCCGTCGTTCTCGCCGCCGGCATGCCAATAAAGATGCAGTTCGAGCGCCGGCACCTTGAACGGCAACGCCAGCAGCCGGTTGGCGTACGGTTCGTTGGCGATGCGGGCGTAGCGCATCGGCAAGGTGGCGAGCAGGTCCGTGCAACTGACCACGCGGCACGCCGCCGCATAGTGCTGGCAGCGCAGCCGCACGCGGCGGGTCAGGCCCATTCGGTGCAGCGCCTGGTCCTCCAGGCCCGCCCCGCGCCGGCGTGACGACACGTGCACATGTTCGGCCGCCAGATAGCGCTCCAGCGTCAGCTCCTTCTTCACCAGCGGATGGTCGCGCCGCGCCAGCACCACCATCGGATCGGACATGAACGCGGCATGGTGAATCGCCGGGGACACCGGCAGCAGGATGTCGATGGCCGCATCGAGCGTGCCGGCGAGCAGTTCGGACTCCATCTCGCGACGGTCGAAGCGGATCGCCGCGATCTCCACGTGCGGTGCCATGGCCGTCACACGCGCCATCAGCGGCGGCAGCAGCGTGGACTCCAGCGCATCACGCATGCCGATAGTGAAGCGGCGCGTGGTGGCGGTGGGATCGAAGTGCGGCGTATCCTGCAGCGTGCGCGCGAACGACTGCAGCGCGCCGCGCACCTCGCCCGCCAGCGAGCGCGCCAGCGGCGTGGGCGCCATGCCCTGCCCCCGCCGCTCGAACAGCGGATCGTCGAACAGCGTACGAAGCCGCCCCAGCGCGTGGCTGACGGCGGGCTGCGTCAGGTTGAGCTGACGCGCGGCTGCGGTGATGCTGCCTTCGCTGTAGATGGCATCGAACACCACGAAGAGGTTGAGGTCGATCCGGGATAGCTGCATGGCAGGCATTCTGGCATGAAAATGCAGGACATTGATACTGTCCAATCCAGAAAATTCATTTTTCTTATTACGCGCAGTCCGCTAGAGTAGGCCCCAGTCGGCATCCTTCCCAAGCGATGCCTGCCGTCACACCCCCGAATGTAGCGAGGAGACCCCATGCAATTCGAGTACACGCCCAAGGTCAAGGACATGCAGGCCCGGCTGCTGGCCTTTTTCGACAAGCATATCTATCCGAACGAAAAGCGCTTCTACGCCGAGATCCAGGCCAACCGCGAAGCCGGCAACGCCTGGATTCCCACCAAGGTGGTCGAGGAACTGAAGCCGCTGGCACGCGAAGCCGGGCTGTGGAACCTGTTCCTGCCGCGCTCGAAGCGGGCGCCGGAGGGGCTGTCGAACCTCGAATACGCACCGATGTGCGAGATCATGGGCCGCGCGCCCTGGTCGCCCGAGGTGTTCAACTGCGCTGCGCCGGACACCGGCAACATGGAAACGCTGGAGCGCTACGCCACCGAGGAACTCAAGGACCAGTGGCTGGAACCGCTGCTGCGCGGCGAGATCCGCTCGGCCTTCCTGATGACGGAGCCGGACGTGGCCTCCTCGGACGCCACCAATATCAGCTGCCGCATCGAGCGCGACGGCGACCATTACGTGATCAACGGCACCAAGTGGTGGTCGTCGGGCGCCGGCGACCCCCGCTGCAAGGTCTACATCGTGATGGGCAAGACCAATCCCGATGCCGGCCGCCACGAGCAGCAGTCGATGGTCGTCGTGCCGGCGGACACCCCGGGCATCACGATCAAGCGCTTCCTGCCCGTGTTCGGCTATGACGATGCGCCGCACGGCCATATGGAGATCGAACTCAAGAACGTGCGCGTGCCGGCCGCCAACATCCTGCTGGGTGAAGGGCGCGGCTTCGAGATCGCCCAGGGCCGCCTCGGCCCGGGCCGGATCCACCACTGCATGCGCAGCATCGGCGTGGCCGAGCGCGCGCTGGAACTGATGTGCAAGCGCAGCCTGGACCGCGTGGCCTTCGGCAAGCAGATCGCCCGCCAGGGTGTGACGCAGGAGCGCATCGCCGAAGCCCGTTGCGACATCGAGATGGCCCGCCTGCTGACGCTGAAGGCCGCCTACATGATGGATACCGTAGGCAACAAGGTAGCCAAGGCCGAGATCGCCATGATCAAGGTGGTGGCGCCGAATGTGGCGCTGCGCGTGATCGACTGGGCGATCCAGGTGCATGGCGCCGCGGGTGTCTCGGGCGACTTCCCGCTGGCCAACTGGTGGGCGCACCAGCGCACGCTGCGCCTGGCCGATGGTCCGGACGAGGTGCACCGCAACGCCATCGCCAAGCTGGAACTGGCCAAGCACATGAGCCTGAACCCGGACAGCATCCAGATGCCGGTGACGCGCGGCTCCTGAGCCTCGCTGGTAGTCGTAATTCCCCGAAACGCGCGGCCTGTCGGTCGCGCGTTTTTTCATGGGAGCCGCCGCGATGACCGCACCGCCAGCAGGCTTATTTCTTCTGTGCTCTAATCGCTCGGACCCTGGCGACGCTGGTCGCCGGGCCCCTTCCCCATCGGAATTTTCCGAAAGTTTCCGAAGCAGCCAGGAGAGCGCTCCCTCATGATCGACGTCTACACCTGGGCCACGCCCAACGGTCACAAGGTCCACATCATGCTCGAGGAATGCGGCCTCGAGTACAAGGTTCATCCGATCAACATCGGCGCCGGCGACCAGTTCGGCGAGGCCTTCCTCAAGATCAGCCCGAACAACAAGATCCCGGCCATCGTCGACAGTGACGGGCCGGACGGCCAGCCCATCTCGCTATTCGAATCGGGCGCCATCCTGCTGTACCTGGCCGGCAAGACCGGCAAGTTCCTGCCGGAGGACGTGCGCGGCAAGTACGAGGCCCTGCAGTGGCTGATGTTCCAGATGGGTGGCGTGGGGCCGATGCTGGGCCAGGCGCATCACTTCCGCATCTACGCGCCGGAGAAGATCGAGTACGCGGTGAACCGCTACACCAACGAGGCCAAGCGGCTCTACGGCGTGATCGACAAGCAGTTGTCGCAGCACGCCTGGCTGGCCGGCGACAGCTACAGCGTGGCGGACATCGCCACCTTCCCGTGGCTGCGCAGCTGGCAGAACCAGGGCGTGGAGCTGGACGACTACCCGCACCTGAAGCGCTGGTTCAACGAGATTGCCGAGCGCCCCGCCGTGAAGCGCGGCGTGGAAGTGCTCGCCAAGGAGCGCAAGCCTATGCGGACCGACGCGGAGCGCGAGATCCTGTTCGGCGCCACGCAGTACCAGCGCCGCTGATCGCCTGCATCCCGGTCAGCCTTCAGGCCGCCCGGGGCAGCGCGACCACGGGTTCGGCTTCCAAGATTGGCGAGCGCGCGCAGCACAGCAGACCCGCGCCGGGCACCATGGCGTCGATGCAGTAGTCGTCGTGACGGTCCGGCGCGAAAGCCATGCCCGGCTGCAGGTAGACGGTGCGCACACCGGCCGTGCCGCGCGTGGCGCGCCATTGCAGGCACAACGTGCCGCGATAGCAGGTGGCCCACATCGTGTCATGCGCGTGCAGCTGCTGGGCCCAGTCGGGCTCGCCGGGCTCGATCACGACAAAACTCGGCGTGCCGGGCCGGCTGCCGGCCTGCGGCACGGTGCGCACCAGCACGCTGTCCAGCACGGCCTGGAGCATGACCGGCTGCCCCGGCTGGGGCGTGAAGACATCGCCTCCGGCCAGCGCGGCCAGTTCCTGCCCGGAGGACAGCACGCGCAGGCCGCCGCGCAGGCAGGCCCACCATTCGGACGGGGCGGAAACAATGCCGGATTGCACGTCGCCGGCACGCAGGAACACGTGGTGGCAGGCGTGGCCGAGCCCGGCCGTTGCCGGAATGACACATAACTGTAAACCGACGCTCAGGTCCGGAGAGTCCGGCAGGGGCGGCGTTGCACCGCACAACCCGGCGTCGAAAAACGAAAAAATCTGCATGGCATTCCCCAAAACGGAGCCTGGGACGCAGGGGTCCCACGGAATGCGCAATGGCGGCAGGCCCGATGCGGCGCGGATCTCCCGCCCGACGACCTCCCCCCTCACTGCGCGACTGCCCCGTTTCGGTACGGCTTAGGTGCCGTCCGGTAATACCATCGCTCCGTACCCGTTTTGGGCACATCCCTTATGATGCGGATCTGGTACCGATAGAACGACGAACTATAGGTTGTCGTGACGCTTGGGTCAAACCCTTAGGCTCTGAGCGACTTAAAATCCACAAAGCAGCATATGACAGGCGACCCTCTCAAGCTGTTCGGGCGACATCTGACCTGGTTGCGCAAGCAGCGCGGCTGGTCACAAGAAGCCCTGTCGCTGGAAAGCGGTCTGGCAAGATCGTACCTCAGCGGCATCGAACGCGGCACACGTAATGTGGCTCTTTATAACATATGTACTCTAGCTGACACACTCGGCGTGGCTCCGCCCGAGATGTTGGACTTCTCGCGCCACGAAACCGCCGCCGCGCCCGTGGAGGCGCCGCGCTCGCCGTATCAGGCCGACACCTCGCCGGCCGTGCAGGCAACGATGCGCTACATGGCCGAACTGAGCGATTTCGAGCGCGACGTGGTGGCCGGCGTGGCCCGCGCGCTGGCCCGCAAGCAGCCGCGCTGAGCCTTATACCGTCAGCAGGCCCTGGCGTTCGATGAAGGCGATGATCTGATCGAGCCCCTGCCCGGCCTTGACACTCCCCATCACGAACGGCCGCTCCCCGCGCATCTTGCGGGCATCGGCTTCCATGATCTCGAGTGAGGCCCCCACGTACGGCGCGAGGTCAGTCTTGTTGATCACCAGCAGGTCAGACTTCGTGATCCCCGGCCCGCCCTTGCGCGGGATTTTCTCCCCGCCGGCCACGTCGATCACGTAGATCGTCAGGTCGGACAATTCCGGGCTGAAGGTGGCGGCCAGGTTGTCGCCGCCAGACTCGATGAAGACGATGTCGGCATCGGGAAACTTCGCCAGCATACGGTCCACGGCCTCGAGGTTGATCGAGGCGTCCTCGCGGATCGCCGTGTGCGGGCAGCCGCCCGTCTCCACCCCCATGATCCGCTCCGCCGGCAGCGCGCCGGAGATCGTCAGCAGGCGCTGGTCTTCCTTCGTATAGATGTCATTGGTAATAGCGACCAGGTCGTAGCGGTCGCGCATGGCCTTGCAGAGCATTTCCAGCAGCGTGGTCTTGCCGGAGCCCACGGGGCCGCCCACGCCAACGCGCAGGGGCGGATTTTTCTTGGTTCGGGTCATGTTTGTGGCTGGGTCAGGAACGGAACAGCCGGGAGTACTGCGTCTCGTGGCGTGCGGAGAGCAGGCCCAGCATCGGGGAAAAAGTGGACAGGCGGGGCGGATCGGCGTCGGCGCGCTGCGCCGCTTCGTCGACCACGGCCAGCACGGCCGGGTGCAGCCCGCGCAGGATGTGCTGGCCGGCCACCTGGCCGAGCGGCACCGCCTTGAGCGCGGCGGCGACCTGGTTTTCGGCCCAGTTGAAGGCATAGGCCGCGAGACCGTCGCGCGCATCCACGCCAAGCGCCACGCAGGCGGCCGTGAACGCGGTGGGCAGGCAGATCGGCGCCAGTTCGGACAAGTCCGATGCCATGGCGGCCTCGCCCCACCCCATCTGGCCGATCAGTTTCGACAGCGACCAGCCCATCTGCTCGGTTTCAAGCCGAAGCTCCGCCGTCTCGCGCGTGGCGTGAAACCAGTCGTTCCAACGCCGTACAGCAGCCAGGTCGTGCGCCTGCCAGGCACGATGAAGCAGCAGCCAGACCGGCGCCTCGCAGTGCGCCTGCACATGCGTGAGGTTGTCCCGGATCCACCGCTCGGCGCTGGCCGCATCGCTAACCAGCCCGCAGTCGATGGCCGCCTCAAGCCCCTGCGAATAGCTGAAACCGCCAATCGGCAACGCCGGCGACGCCAGATGCAGCAGCGAAATCAATTGGGGGAGCGCGGTCATGGGTGCGGATGCGGTTTGCGCGGAGTGGACTTCGGCACGCGCCGGCCCTCTCCCCCGGCCCGTCTCCCTGAGGGAGAGGGGAGACAACCCACAGCATTTGCCGTGCCGAGGGGCTGCTCCCCTCTCCCGCTTGCGGGAGAGGGGTTGGGGGCGAGGGCGGGCGCGTCTACAAATCCGCGGGCGATCAAAGCCTGATGAATGGCCACCAGCACGGATTCAGTCTGCTGAAGCACCTCATTGTTCCAATACCGCAGGACGACATAGCCCTCGCGGCGAAACCACGCGTCGCGCTTCCGATCCGATTGGCCTCCGTGCTGGCCGCCGTCGGCTTCGAGCACGAGCTTGTATTCCATGCAGACGAAATCGACGATGTACGGGCCAAGCGGCACCTGGCGTTTGAACTTCAAGCCCAGGAAACGGTGGGCACGGAGGTGGTACCACAGTCGTTGCTCTGCCTCGGTCATGCCGGCTCTTAGCGCACGGACGAACGTTGGCTTCGGCGCGCGCCGGCCCTCTCCCCCAACCCCTCTCCCTGAGGGAGAGGGGAGACCACCCACGGCTTGCTCCCCTCTCCCGCTTGCGGGAGAGGGGTCGGGGGAGAGGGAAGGCGCCTCAACCTGCGTCATCGCGATTCAGTGCTTGTGGCCGCAGTGCTCGTCATGGACGTGACCATGGTCGTGACTGTGGTCGTGCCCGTGGGCATGGCTGTGGCCGTGGTCATGCCCGTGCGAATGCCCATGGTGATCCTGGAACACCGCCTGCGCCGCTGCGTAGTCTTCGGCGAAGGTCGCGTCGTGGCCGTGTTTGTGGCCGCCGCCGTAGGCGCCGGCTTCGGGTTCGAAGGGCAGTTCGGCGCGGGTGGCCTGCACGCCGAGGCGGGCCAGCATGTCGGCCAGCACGGCATCGAATTCGAGGCGGAGGTAATCGCGGCCGACTTCCACCGGGGTGTGGCGGTTGCCCAGGTGGTAGGCGGCGCGCATCAGGGCCAGCGGGTCGGCCGCCGTCACTTGCAGCACGGACTCGGGGGCCGCCTGCACTTCGACGAAAGTACCGTCCTCGGCTACCAGCAGGTCGCCGCCGCGCAGCACGGTGCCGCGCGGCAGGAACAGCGCTGCTTCCGCCCCGTTGTCGAGCACGGCGCGCAGGCGGCTCTTGCTACGCTCGCCGAACGGCAGCACGAGCTTCGGGGCGCGGCGCACCAGCACCGGCGCGATGCCGTGCGGGGCGGGGAGGTGTTTGTCGATCTTGATCACAATCCGGGGCCGTCAGAACAGGAAATAGCGCTGCGCCATGGGCAGCACGGTGGCGGGTTCGCACATCAGCAGTTGGCCGTCGGCCACCACCTGGTAGGTTTCCGGGTCCACGGTGACGTTCGGTTGCCAGTCATTGTGGACCATATCGCGCTTGCTCACCGTGCGCGTGCCGCGCACCGCCGCCAGCGTCTTGGCCAGCCCGTAGCGCCCGCCCACGTCCGCCGCCAGCGCCACCTGCGACACGAAGGTCAGCGACGAGCGCGGCAGCGCCCCGCCCGCCGAGGCGAACATCGGCCGATAGTGCACCGGCTGGGGCGTGGGGATCGACGCGTTGGGGTCGCCCATCGCCGCCGCCGCGATCATCCCGCCCTTCAGGATCAGGCTCGGCTTCACGCCGAAGAAGGCCGGCTTCCACAGCACCAGGTCCGCCCATTTGCCGACCTCGATCGAGCCCACCTCGTGCGCGATGCCATGCGTCAGCGCCGGGTTGATCGTGTACTTGGCGATGTAGCGCTTCACGCGGAAGTTGTCGTGGCCGCCGCGCGCGTCGTGCGGATCGCCGGGCAGCTTGCCGCGCTGCGCCGCCATCTTGTGCGCGGTCTGCCAGGTGCGGATGATGACCTCGCCCACGCGCCCCATGGCCTGCGAATCGCTCGAAATCATCGAGAACGCGCCCAGGTCGTGCAGGATGTCCTCGGCCGCGATGGTCTCGCGGCGGATGCGCGACTCCGCGAAGGCGATATCCTCGGCAATCGCCGGATCCAGGTGATGGCAGACCATCAGCATGTCCAGGTGCTCGTCCAGCGTGTTGACGGTGTACGGGCGCGTGGGATTGGTCGACGACGGCAGCACGTTGGCCTCGCCGCAGACCTTGATGATGTCCGGCGCGTGGCCGCCGCCGGCGCCCTCGGTATGGTAGGTGTGGATCGTGCGGCCCTTGAAGGCGGCGATGGTGGCCTCGACGAAGCCGCCCTCGTTGAGCGTGTCCGTGTGGATGGCCACCTGGGTGTCGGTGGCGTCGGCCACGGTCAGGCAGGTGTCGATGGCCTGCGGCGTGGTGCCCCAGTCCTCGTGCAGCTTCAGGCCGATGGCGCCCGCCTCGACCTGCTCGGTCAGCGGGCCGGGCTGGCTGGCGTTGCCCTTGCCCAGGAAGCCGATATTCATCGGGTAGGCATCGGCCGCCTGGAGCATGCGCTCCATGTACCACGGCCCCGGCGTGACGGTGGTGGCGAAGGTGCCCGTGGCCGGGCCGGTGCCGCCGCCGATCATCGTCGTCACGCCGCTCATCAGCGCTTCCTCGATCTGCTGCGGGCAGATGAAGTGGATGTGGCTGTCGATGCCGCCGGCGGTGACGATCATGCCCTCGCCCGCGATGACCTCCGTCCCCGGTCCCACGACGATGGTCACGCCGGGCTGGATGTCCGGGTTGCCGGCCTTGCCGATCGACGCAATGCGGCCGTGCTTGAGGCCGATGTCGGCCTTGACGATGCCCCAGTGGTCCACGATCAGCGCATTGGTGATGACGGTGTCGACGCAGTCCTTGGCCATGCGCTGGCTCTGACCCATGCCGTCGCGGATCACCTTGCCGCCGCCGAACTTCACTTCCTCGCCGTAGATCGTGTAGTCACGTTCGACTTCGATCACCAGCCCGGTGTCGGCCAGCCGCAGGCGGTCGCCGGTGGTGGGGCCGAACATCTCGGCATAGGCCTGCCTGGAAATTTTCACGCTCATTACAGCGCTCCCATGATCTTGCCGTTGAAGCCGTAGACGATGCGGTCGCCGGCAAGCGCCACCAGTTGCACCGTGCGCGACTGGCCGGGCTCGAAGCGCACCGCCGTGCCTGCCGCGATGTCGAGCCGGAAGCCGCGCGCGGCCTCGCGGTCGAAGTCGAGCGCGGCGTTGGTTTCGTAGAAGTGGAAGTGCGAACCCACCTGCACGGGGCGGTCGCCGGTGTTGGCCACCGTGACGCTCACCGTGGCGCGGCCCGCGTTCAGTTCGATTTCGCCGTCGAGCGGCATCAGTTCACCGGGAATCATCGCAAGGCTCCTTGATCGTGACGTCCGCCGCTCAGGCGACCAGCAGGCCGGCGCCGTACAGCGCCACGCCAGCCCCGGCCACGCGGGCGAGCCAGCCCGCATGGCGGCGCAGGAACAGGCCCGCACCGATGCCCAGGCCGTGCAGCGCCATCGTCGCCACGGCGAAGCCGCCCACATAGGCCAGCACCGCCGGCATCGCCCCGGCCGTGGCCGGGAGCTCGGCGCCGTGCGCGTAGCCGTGGAACAGCGCGAAGCCGCCGACGATGGCCATCCCGGCCATGGCCGACAGCCGCGCCCGCACGGCCACCAGCAGGCCGATCACCAGCAGCGACACCGCGATCATCGGCTCCACGGCCGGCAGCGTCACGCCGGCAAGGCCCAGCGCCGCGCCCACCAGCATCATGGCGACGAAGGCCAGCGGCAGGCGCAGCAGGTCGGCCTTGGCCGGCGCGCCTTGCCCGAAGGCGCCGCGCGAATTCGTGGCGAGCGCGCTCCACACGCCCACGGCCGCCATCGCCAGCAGGTGGTCGGCGCCGGTGAACGGGTGCAGCACGCCGGCCCAGAGGCTGGCGCCCACGGTGCCGGCGTCATGACCGGGGTGGGCGAAGGCGGAGGCGGTGGCCAGGGTCAGCACGGCGCCGGTGGCGGCGCGATGGAGGAATCGGTGCATGGTTGCTCTCTTGTTGTGGAATTGGGTGTCAGACGATGGGATGGTGCACGGTGACGAGCTTGGTGCCGTCCGGGAAGGTGGCCTCGACCTGGATCTCGGGGATCAGTTCGGCCACGCCGTCCATGACGTCGTCGCGGGTCAGCACGGTGGTGCCCTCGTGCATCAGGTCGGCCACGGTGCGGCCGTCGCGCGCGCCTTCCATGATCGCGGCGGTGATCAGGGCCACCGCCTCGGGGTAGTTGAGCTTGAGCCCGCGTGCGCGGCGGCGCTCGGCCAGCAGGGCGGCGGTGAAGATCAGCAGCTTGTCCTTCTCGCGCGGCGTCAGTTCCATCGTTCTGTTCCTCGTTCTTTGCTTGTCTTGTTGTCAGGTGGCCCAGAGGCGCAGCGGCCGCGCCGCCACGCCATGGATCGGCGCGCGCAGCGTGGCCCAGGCGCCGGTCATCACGCGCCGCACGGCTTCCATGTCGCGCCCGAGCACGCGCAGCAGCAGCATGGACTGCCCTGCAGCCCCGGCGAGGCAGGTCACGCCGGCGCGCAGGTCCGGGGCATAGGGTAATTGTTCAGCCAGGGTTTCCGCCAGGGCCGGCGTGGCGCCCTGCCCCACCGCCCAGAGCGTGCCGAGGATGTGCAGGCCGTCCATGCCCGCCACGGCGGGGCGCAGCGGCGAGGTGGCATCGACCTGCGATTGCTCGATCCACAGCGCGCGGTCGGGGCCGGCCACGCGGGTGTCCAGCCACAGCGCGCCGCTCGACCAGCGTTCGCCCGAGGCCTGCCGGCCCAGCACCACGGCATCCCAGCCGATGGCGCTGCCGGTGGGCGCCACGACGACGTCCGTGGCGATGCGGGCGCGTGCATCGTCGAACACGATGTTCTCTTGCGGCAGCCAGTCCAGCCGGGCGCCGTCGGCCACCTCGATGCGCACCTGCTGGGCGGCCTCGCGGCCGAGCGACTTGTACCATTTGGTGGCGCCCGGCGTGGCCAGCACGGCATGGGCGCCGGCTTCCACGGCGATGTCGATGTCGAGCCGGTCGCCACCAGCCACACCGGCGGGCGGATGCAGCACCACCACGTGGCAGATGCCGCCCTCGGGATACAGCGGCTTCTGCACCAGCAGCGGCCCCTGATGGCGGCGTTCGACCAAGGCCGTGCGGCCCGCGCGCGCGGCAAAGCGCAGGCGCAGGCTGGCATGCCAGGCAGGCATGGCGAGTTGGGAGGGGAAATCGGGGTGACGCATGGGCGAAGATTACACCGCGATCAGCTCCCGCACACCATCCTGTTCCATCGTGGCGCCCTCGCCCCGGGCCACCACCTCGCCCCGGCTCATCACGACGTAGTGATCGGCCAGATGGCGGGCGAATTCGTAGTACTGCTCCACCAGCAGCACCGTCATGCCGAACTCGTCCACCAGCAGGCGCAGCGCGCGGCCGATGTCCTGGATGATGGACGGCTGGATGCCTTCGGTGGGCTCGTCAAGGATCAGCAGCTGCGGCTCGCTCATCAGCGCCCGGCCGATGGCCAGTTGCTGCTGCTGGCCGCCGGAGAGATCGCCGCCGCGGCGCGAACGCATGGTGCGCAGCACCGGGAAGAGCTGGTAGATCCGGTCCGGCACGCCGTTCGGGCGCGCGCGGCTGGCGGCGCCGATCAGCAGGTTTTCCTCGACGGTCAGGCGCGGGAAGATCTCGCGGCCCTGCGGCACGTAGGCGAGCCCGGCCGAGACGCGCTCGTACGGGGCCTTCTTCTCGAGGGCCTTGCCCTCCCAGCTGATGTGGCCGCTGCGCGTGGGCACCACGCCCATCAGGCATTTGAGCAGCGTGCTCTTGCCCACGCCGTTGCGGCCGAGCAGCGTGGTCAGCTTGCCCTGCGGCACCTCGAACGAGATGTCGCGCAGGATGTGGCTGCCGCCGTAGAACTGGTTCAGTGCATTGACCTGCAGCATGGTTACCTTCCCAGATAGGACTCGATCACGCGCTCGTCGCGCTTCACGGCGTCTAGCGTGCCTTCGGCCAGCAGGCTGCCTTCGGCCAGCACCGAAACCTTGCCGGACTCGCCGGCCAGCGCCGCCACGAATTCCATGTCGTGCTCCACGACCATCATCGAGCAACTGCCGCGCAGGCTGTTCAGCAGGCCGGCCAGTTGCATCGTCTCTTCGTCCGTCATGCCGGCCACGGGTTCATCGAGCAGCAGCAGTTGCGGTTGCTGCATCAGCAACATGCCGATTTCGAGCCGCTGCTTCTGGCCGTGGGACAGCAGGCCGGCCGGGCGATACGCCTCGTCTTCGAGCCCGGTCAGCGCCAGCGTTTCCTCGATGCGGCGATGGCCCTCGCCGGTCAGCCGCGCGCGCAGCGACGACCACCAGCGCTTGTCCGCCTTCATCGCCAGTTCCAGGTTCTCCCAGACCTCGTGCTGCTCGAAGACCGTGGGCTTCTGGAACTTGCGGCCGATGCCGACCTGCGCGATGCGCGGCTCGGTCATCCGCATCAGGTCGATGGACTGCCCGAGGAAGACGCGCCCGCTGACGTTGGCGTTGCGCGGGCCGGTCTTGCCCGTGATGACGTCCATCATCGTGGTCTTGCCGGCGCCGTTCGGGCCGATCACGCAGCGCAGCTCGCCGTGATCGATGGACAGCGATAGCTTGTTCAGCGCGCGGAAGCCGTCGAACTGTACGGTCAGGTCCTCCAGGTAGAGGATGGGACCGTGCGAGGTGTCGATGACGCCGGGCTCCAGCACGCGGCCCAGGCCGGTGGCGTCGCCGCTCTCCGCCTGATCCGCGCCGTGTTTTGCACCTTGTTGCGAAGTGGCCGCGTTCATGCCTCGCTCCCTTGTTGCGGTGTCACGGCGGCCGGGTTCACCGGCTCGCCCGTGGCCGCCTGGATCTTCTGGGCGGCCGTGCGCTTGCCACGCAGGCGGCGCCACAGGCCCACCACGCCATCGGGCAGATACAGCGTCACGAGCACGAACATCGCGCCGAGCAGGAACAACCAGTATTCGGCGAAGTAGGCCGTGAACATGGTCTTGGCGCCATTGACCAGGAAGGCGCCGACGATCGGCCCGATCAGCGTACCGCGGCCGCCCACGGCCACCCAGACCGCCATCTCGATGGAGTTGGCTGGCGACATCTCACCCGGGTTGATGATGCCCACCTGCGGCACGTAAAGCGCGCCGGCAATCCCGCACAGCACGGCCGAGAAGGTCCAGACGAACAGCTTGTAGCCGAGCGGGTTGTAGCCGGAGAACATCACGCGCATCTCGGCATCCCGCACGGCGGTGACCACCCGGCCCAGCTTGGACGTGACGATATAGCGGCACGCCACGAACCCGGCCAGCAGCGCCAGGAAGGTCAGCACGAACAGCGCGGCGCGGGTTTCCGGCGCGGCCACGGCGTAGCCGGCGATGCGCTTGAAGTCCGTGAAGCCGTTGTTGCCGCCGAAGCCGGTCTCGTTGCGGAAGAACAGCAGCATCGCCGCGTAGGTCATGGCCTGCGTGATGATCGACAGGTACACGCCCTTGATGCGCGAGCGGAAGGCGAAGAAGCCGAACAGCCACGCCAGCACGCCCGGCACCAGCACCACCAGCAGCAGCGCGTACGGCAGGTGCTCGGTGCCGTGCCAGAACCAGGGCAGCTCCTTCCAGTCGAGGAAGACCATGAAGTCGGGCAGGTCGCTCTTGTACACGCCTTCGCGGCCAATCGACCGCATCAGGTACATGCCCATCGCATAGCCGCCCAGCGCGAAGAACAGGCCGTGGCCGAGGCTCAGGATGCCGCAGTAGCCCCACACCAGGTCCAGCGCAATGGCCGCCAGCGCGAAGCACATGATCTTGCCGATCAGCGTCAGCGCGTAGGCCGACAGGTGAAGCGGGTGGCCCTCCGGAATCACCAGCGCGCAGATCGGCACGCCGACCGCGACCACCAGCGTGAGGATGACCAGCGCCAGCCACACCTTGCGCGAGAAGAGCGGCTGGCGCTCGGGAACCGAGAGGCGGAACGGCGCCCCGTTCGAGGATTTCGATTGAAAGCTACGCATGTCATGCCTCCGCGCTGCGCCCTTTGAGCGCGAACAGGCCCTGCGGGCGTTTCTGGATAAACAGCACGATCAGCACCAGGACGAAGATCTTGGCCAGCACCGCGCCGTAGAACGGCTCGATGAACTTGTTGATGAGGCCGAGCCCGAAGGCGCCGACGATGGTGCCGGCCAGCTGGCCCACGCCGCCGAGCACCACCACCATGAACGAATCGATGATGTAGGCCTGCCCGAGGTCCGGCCCTACGTTGCCGATCTGGGACAGCGCGCAGCCGCCCAGCCCGGCGATGCCGGCGCCGAAGGCGAAGGCGTAGCTATCCACCTTCCACGTGCGCACGCCCACACAGGCCGCCATGGTGCGGTTCTGCGTGGTGGCGCGCACGAACAGGCCGAGCCGCGTGCGATTCAGCACCGCCCACGCCACGGCCACCACGGCCAGCGCGAAGGCGATGATGACGATGCGGTTGTACGGAATCACGAGGCCGGCCATCGCCGTGACGCCGCCGCTCATCCAGTTGGGGTTGGCTACCTCCACGTTCTGGGCGCCGAAGATGGTGCGCACGGCCTGCATCAGCAGCAGGCTGATACCGAACGTGGCCAGCAGCGTCTCGAGCGGGCGGCCGTACAGGTGGCGCAGCACGATCCGCTCGATGGCGAAGCCGACGACACCCGCTGCCAGGAACGACGCCGGCAGCGCCGCCAGCAGGTACCAATCGAACGCATTCGGCGCATAGGCGCGGAACAGCGTCTGCACCACGTAGGTGGCGTAGGCGCCGATCATCAGGAACTCGCCGTGCGCCATGTTGATGACGCCGATCAGCCCGTAGGTGATGGCCAGGCCCAGCGCGGCCAGCAGCAGCACACTGCCGAGGCTCAGGCCGGCGAACAGGTTGCCGAGCAGCTCGGCGCGGCCTTGCTCGCCACGCATCTTGTCGATGGCCTGCTGGGCGGCGGCGCGCACGTCGGCGTCGGGCTCCTTGAACTTGCCGGCTTCATCGCGCTCCACCAGCGGCGTCAGCTTCTGGCGGATCTGCGGATTGCTGTCCTGGCCGAGGATGCGGATGGCTTCCAGCCGCGCGTCGCGCGTGGCGTCGGTGCCCTGCGCCAGTACGGTGTTGGCCCAGATCACGTCGAGCCGGGCGCGCAGGCCGGCATCGGCCTCGGCCTTGCGGGCCGCTTCCACGACTTCGCGCGAGGCGCTCTCGGGTTGATCGGACAAGGTGTTGATGGCCTGCGTACGCACCGCGATGTCCGGCGACTGCAGCAGGAGGCTGCTCGCGGCGCTATCGACGATGGCCCGCAGGCTGTTGTTCAGCGTGAGGGACTCGAGTTCATCGGCCTTCACGGTCACCGGCTTGCCAGTGATGGCATCGACGGTCTTGTCGCCATCCTGGCGCACCATGCCCACCGATGGCGCAAATTGGAGTGCATCGTCCTGGAGCGCGCGCAGGATCGGGCCGGCCTGCTCGGGCGGCGCCTGGGTCAGCGCGGCGAGCGCGGCGGTCTTCGCGTCGAAGTCGTCTTCGACCAGCGGCTTGAGGTCAGCCTGCGTGAGCGGTGCCGCCCACAGCGGCGCGGCGGCCAGCAACAGCGCAGCCAGCATGGCGCGCAGCCACGGCAAGGCGGACGGGAATGGAGATCGGTGCATAGGGCTGGCTGGCGTCTGATATGGCGCGATGGTTCGCGTCTTTTATGCGTGGAACGACCGAGGGAGGGCTCCCCTCTCCCAAGGGAGAGGGGCAAAACACCATGGGTACGCTGGAGATCAGCGGCCGGCGACAACCTTGTCCGGCTTGCCTTCGTTACCCGCGATGAACGGGCTCCACGGCTGCGCGCGCACCGGCTTCGCCGTCTTCCACACCACGGAGAACTGGCCGTCGCCCTTCACTTCGCCGATCATCACCGGCTTGTACAGGTGGTGGTTCTCGCCCATGGTCAGCGTGAAGCCGTCCGGCGACTTGAAGGTCTGGCCGTACATGGCCTGGCGCACCTTGTCGGGATCGGTGGTGCCGGCCTTCTTGACCGCCTGCGCCCACATATGGATGCCGACGTAGGTGGCTTCCATCGGGTCGTTGGTCACGCGCTTGTCGCCGCCGGGCAGGTTGTTGGCCTTGACCCATGCCGCCCATTGCTTCTTGAACGCGTCGTTCTCGGGGTTCTTCACCGACATGAAGTAGTTCCAGGCGGCCAGATGGCCGACCAGCGGCTTGGTGTCGATGCCGCGCAGTTCTTCCTCGCCCACGGAGAAGGCCACCACCGGCACGTCCTTGGCCTTCAGGCCAGCGTTGCCCAGTTCCTTGTAGAACGGCACGTTGGAGTCGCCATTGATCGTCGAGATCACGGCCGTCTTGCCGCCCTGCGAGAACTTCTTGATGTTGGCGACGATGGTCTGATAGTCGCTATGGCCGAACGGGGTGTAGACCTCCTCGATATCCTTGTCGGCCACGCCCTTGCTCTTCAGGAACGCGCGCAGGATCTTGTTGGTCGTGCGTGGGTACACGTAATCGGTGCCGAGCAGGAAGAAGCGCTTGGCGCCACCGCCTTCCTTGCTCATCAGGTATTCCACAGCCGGGATGGCCTGCTGGTTAGGCGCGGCGCCGGTGTAGAACACGTTCTTCGACATTTCCTCGCCCTCGTACTGCACCGGGTAGAACAGCAGCGAGTTCAGTTCCTCGTAGACCGGGAGCACGGACTTGCGCGATACCGAGGTCCAGCAGCCAAACGTGACGGCGACCTTGTCCTGCGTGACCAGTTGGCGCGCCTTCTCGGCGAACAGCGGCCAGTTGGAGGCGGGGTCCACCACCACCGGCTCGAGCTTGCGGCCCAGCACGCCGCCGCTCTTGTTGATCTCGTCGATGGTCATCAGCGCCACGTCCTTGAGCGAGGTCTCGGAGATGGCCATCGTGCCCGACAGCGAATGCAGGATGCCGACCTTGATCGGATCCTTCGACTGCGCCAGCAGCGGGCTGGTACCGATCATTGCCGCGGCGGCTACCGCCGACAGCTTCAGCATGTCACGTCGTTTCATTGCAGCTCCCAGTTTGTCGTATGTGGTCAGGGACTCTACGCACCCCGGGTGATCCTTCTGCAACTAGCGTGCCATGGACTGCCGGGCCGGGAACGATCAAAGGTGGGAGAAAACGTCACGGCGGGTGATCCCGTCGCACCAATCCGGTGCCAATCGGGTCACCGGGGCCGGCGGGGGCGCGCCAACTCCCGCACCGGCATCGTGCATGGCCGCAAATCAGTGCAGGATCCGGGCCGGCGACAGTGCATCGCGCACCGCCGACAATAAAAAACGGGGCCCGAGGGCCCCGTCTTCGCTGCATGCCTGACGATGCTTACTTCATCATCGGCATCATGTTGGCATTCATGTTGTGCATGATCCAGAGCGAACCGGCCAGCACGATGAACAGGATCAGCAGCGTGAACAGGAACGCCATGACGTTCCAGCGCTGGCCCTTGGAGCCATCCATGTGGAGGAAGTACTTCAGGTGGACCACGATCTGGACCACGGCCATGCCGAGGATGATCCAGAGGATGGTGCCGCGGTCCATCGTGCCGTCCATCACGATCTTGAACGGGATCACCGTCAGGATCACGGCCAGCACGAAGCCGATCACATACGACTTGACGCTGCTGTGGCCGTGCGACTCGCCGTGGGCGGCCGTTGCATGTTGTTGTGCCATTACAGTGCTCCCATCAGGTAGACGACGGTGAAGACGCCGATCCAGACGATGTCCAAGAAGTGCCAGAACAGGCTCAGGCAGTTCAGGCGCTTTTCCATCGTCGGGGTCATGCCCTTCTTGTTCAGCTGCCACATCAGCACGAGCATCCAGACCATGCCGCTGGCCACGTGCAGGCCGTGGGTGCCCACGAGCGTGAAGAATGACGACAGGAACGCGCTGCGGCCCGGGCCGGCGCCTTCGTGGATCAGGTGATGGAACTCATAGATTTCCATCGACATGAACGCGGCGCCCAGCAGGAACGTCACGCCCAGCCAGATCAGCACGCGACCCTTGCTGCGGTTCTGCAGCGAGATCATCGCGAAGCCGTACGTGATCGACGAGAACAGCAGGATGAACGTCTCGACCAGCACGAAGTTGAGCTCGAACAGCTCCTTGCCCGACGGGCCGCCCGCCACTTCGCCGCGCAGCACGGCGTAGGCGGCGAACAGGCACGCGAACAAGATGCAGTCGCTCATCAGGTACAGCCAGAAACCAAAGACGGTGTTCTCGCTGGTGTCGTGATGGGCGTGGTCGTGGTCATGCGCGGCATCGTGCGCGTGGCCGTGGGCGGGGGCTTGCGCCCCAAAACGGTCTAGAACTTCAGTCGACATGATGATCAGCCCTGCGTAGCGATGCGCTGCTGGTGCAGCGTTTCGATCTGCTCGACCTGCTTGGCCGGCACGTAGTAATCGATATGGTCGTCGTTGGCGCGGCGGATGAACGCCACCACCATGCCAACCAGGCCCACGGCGGCAAGCCACCAGATATGCCAGGTCAGCGCGAAGCCCAGCGCGAGGCTGAAGGCACCCATGTAGAAGCCTGCAGCGGTGTTCTTCGGCATGTGGATCTGCTCGTAGCCGTCCGTGCGGATGGTCTCGCCACGGGCCTTCATGTCGGCAAACGCGTCCAGGTCACGCACCACCGGGGTGTGCGCGAAGTTGTAGAACGCGGGCGGCGACGACGTGGCCCACTCCAGCGTACGGCCACCCCAGGGATCGCCCGTGACGTCCGCCAGCGCCTTGCGGTTGCGGATCGACACGACGATCTGCAGCACCTGGAAGCCGATACCCATGGCGATGAACACCACGCCGATCACGGCCGCGTACAGGAACGGGGTCCAGGCCGGGTTGTCGGTATGGTTCAGGCGGCGGGTCATGCCCATCAGGCCCAGCACGTACAGCGGCATGAACGCGAAGTAGAAGCCAACCAGCCAGCACCAGAACGCGCACTTGCCCAGACGCTCGTCCAGCTTGAAGCCGAACGCCTTCGGCCACCAGTAGGTCACGCCGGCCAGGTAGCCGAACAGCACGCCACCGATGATCACGTTGTGGAAGTGGGCAATCAGGAACAGGCTGTTATGCAGCACGAAGTCGGCGGCCGGCACGGCCATCAGCACGCCGGTCATGCCACCGATCACGAAGGTGACCATGAAGCCCAGCGTCCACAGCACCGGCGACGTCAGCTGCACGCGGCCACGGTACATCGTGAACAGCCAGTTGAAGATCTTCACCCCGGTCGGGATGGAGATGATCATCGTGGTGATGCCGAAGAAGGCATTCACGTTGGCGCCGGAGCCCATCGTGAAGAAGTGGTGCAGCCAGACCAGGAACGACAGCACCATGATCGCGGCCGTCGCGTAGACCATGCCCTTGTAGCCGAACAGCTTCTTGCCCGAGAACGTCGAGATGATTTCCGAGAAGATGCCGAACGCCGGCAGGATCAGGATGTACACCTCGGGGTGGCCCCAGATCCAGATCAGGTTCACGTACATCATGGCGTTGCCGCCACCGTCGTTCGTGAAGAAGTGCATGCCGAAGTAGCGGTCCAGGCCCAGCAGCGCCAGCGACACCGTCAGCACCGGGAAGGCGGCCACGATCAGCACGTTGGTGCACAGCACGGTCCAGGTGAACACCGGCATGCGCATCAGGGTCATGCCCGGGGCGCGCATCTTGAGGATGGTCACGAGGAAGTTCACGCCGGTCAGCAGCGTGCCCAAGCCTGATATCTGCAAGGACCAGAGGTAGTAATCCACCCCTACGCCAGGGCTGTAGTCGATGCCCGACAGCGGCGGATACGCCAGCCAGCCGGTACGTGCGAATTCACCAACCCCCAGGGACACGTTGACCAGCATCGCGCCGGCCACGAACAGCCAGAAGCTCAGCGTGTTCAGGAACGGGAACGCCACGTCGCGCGCGCCGATCTGCAGCGGCACCACGAGGTTCATCAGGCCCGTCATCAGCGGCATGGCCACGAAGAAGATCATGATCACGCCGTGGGCGGTGAAGATCTGGTCGTAGTGCTCAGGGGGCAGGATGCCGGGGTCGCCGTTGGTGGCCAGCGCCAGCTGGGTACGCATCATGACGGCGTCGGCAAAGCCGCGCAGCAGCATGATCAGCGCCACCAGCGAATACATCACGCCGATCTTCTTGTGGTCGACGGACGTAATCCACTCGCTCCACAGGTAGTTCCACTTCTTGAAGTACGTAATCCCACCGAGCAGCGCCAGCCCGCCCAGGGCCACGCAGCTCAGTGTGATCATGATGATCGGCTCATGAAACGGAATCGCCGACAAACTCAATTTGCCAAACATCATTGCTCCTAGGATTGCGCGCCCAGCGCCGGCTTGGCCGGCGTGGTCATGGACACCCGCTCTTCGCCGAGCGTGTTACGCGACGTGCAGACCGGGCCGCCATCGAAGCCCTCGCGGGCCATGGCGCGGCCGTCGGCGCCCATGTACTGATGCAGGATGCCGGTGTACAGGCCGTCTTCGACCTTGCCGTAGAGGGCAACCGGTTCCGCTTCGCTCGGCTTGGCCAGGACCTTGTAGTCCGCGGCAGCGAGTTGGCGGTCAGAAGCGCGCACCTGGGCCACCCACGCGTCGAAGTCGAAGTTCGACATCGCAATGGCCTTGAATTTCATGCCCGAGAAGCCGCCGCCGCTGTAGTTGGCGGACATGCCGTCATACGTGCCGGCTTCGTTGGCGATGAGGTGCAGCTTGGTCTCCATCCCGGCCATGGCATACACCTGGCTGCCCAGCTGGGGGATGAAGAACGAATTCATGATCGAATCCGAGGTGATCTTGAAGTTCACCGGGGTACCCACCGGGAGCGCCAGCTGGTTGACCGTGGCGATCTTCAGTTCCGGATAGATGAACAGCCATTTCCAGTTCAGCGCGACCGCTTCCACCGTGATCGGCTTGACGTTCGATTCCAGCGGCTTGTAGGGGTCCAGGTCGTGCGACGACTTCCAGGTGATGTAGCCCAGCACCGCGATGATGATGCAGGGGATCAGCCAGACCACCACTTCGATCTTGGTCGAGTGCGACCAGTCCGGCTCGTACCGGGCAGCCGTGTTCGTGGCGCGGTACTTCCAGGCGAAGACCAGCGTCAGGACGATCACCGGCACCACCACCAGCAGCATGAGCCAGGTGGCGATCAGGATGATGCCCTTGATGTCGACACCGACCTGACCCTTCGGGTCGAGCAGCGTCATGTTGCAGCCGGCCAGCAACAGCAAGCCAAGGCTAGGCAGGAACCGCGTCCAGCGCGGCATTATGGGTTTTTTCATGTCACGACGGTCTGGTTGGGCCGCTCCCGACATGCAGGCGCGGCACCGCCATCCGCTGCACGGGGCAACTGGCTGGCTGGGCTGGGAAAAACCGGAGGACGTGTCCAAAGCTGGCGTTGCGGGACTGGCGATGCAAGCGCCTGCGGACCATGCGGCCGGGCAACGCCATGAACGCGGCTGGACAGCAACTGACGACTGCGTGCGCGGGATGCCGGAGGGGGCGGTGCGTGCGCTGAGGTAACCGACTGCCTGAACTGCGATCGATCCCGGCTCAAGACTGCCGCCGGGACGAGCGTTGTGTCACGACGCTCACGCGATTTCCACCGGTTTCGACCACCCCGCCAGCGCAGCGGGCACGGTCTTCGAGCGGATATCGCATAACATAAAGCATCGTGGGCGCGACTGTACCGCAACGCAACATTAGGGGTAAACCCACGGGGTGCGGAAACACTGTTCGGAAAATCGGACAATGACATCGGCCGCCCGAAAGTGTCGCGCGCAGGAAACAGTCATGTCGTGATGGATCGTTTTTCGACGATTCCGCTGGACAAACGACGAGGGCCGCGTTCTAGCGGCCCTCGTCGTTTTCCGATTCAGATCGGAACTGGCTGGCGCTCAGGAGTAGCGTCGGCTAATCGATTCTGCCACGCAGACCGGGCGATCGCTGCCCTCCCGCTCGACCGTCACCTCCCAGGTGGACTGGGCGCCGATCAGGCCGTTGGGCGTCGGGTCGAGCCGCTCGACCTTGAGCAGCTTCACGCGGGCGCGCAGGCGGCTGCCCACCGGCACCGGCGAAGTGAATCGCACCCGGTTCAGGCCGTAGTTGACGCCCATCTTGACGCCTTCCATATGGATGGCGTTCTGCATGAACTGCGGCAGCAGCGACAGCGTCAGGAAGCCATGGGCAACCGGGGCGCCGAACGGGGACTCGCGCTTGGCGCGCTCCACGTCGACGTGGATCCACTGATGGTCGCCAGTGGCTTCGGCAAACAGGTTGACCTGCTGCTGCGTAATCTCGGTCCAGTCGCTGACGGCCACTTCCTGGCCTTGCAGGCCCTCCAGCTCTTCCAGCGATGCGATGGTGCGCATGGTGTCTCCTCTCTTGCGTCGTCTCGATTCGGGGTTCGTATTATGCCGGCCGCCGGCCGTACATGCCCATGCCCTTGACCGTGCAAACCAGCTCGCCATGCTGGTTGGTGGCCTGCCACTGGGTCAGCACCACGCCGCGGTCCGGCTTGGACGAGGACGGCCGCGTCTCCAGCACCTTCAGCACGACCGTCAGCGTATCGCCAGCATAGACGGGCTTGATCCAGCGGATCTCGTCCACGCCCGGCGAGCCCATGCTGCTGCTCCGGTCGCCCATGGACTTCACCAGCAGCTTCATCATGATCGCGCAGGTCATCCAACCGCTCGAGATCAGCCCGCCGTAGATGCTCTTGGCGGCCGCGTCCTTGTCGATATGGAACGGCTGGGGGTCGTACTGGCTGGCAAATGCCACGATCTCCGCCTCGGTGACCGTGTAGCTGCCCAGCGGGTGCTCGCCGCCGACCTGGTAATCCTCGAAATACATCTTTGACATGTTCGCTCCGTAGATGGCGTAACCAGAAGCAAAAAACCGCGCCGGGGACAACGGGCGCGGTTTCTGTACTGCGGGGGCCTCAGGCGGCTGCCTGGAAACCCGGCTGGCTGGCGAAGCGACCCAGGTGATGGTCCACATCGCCAAACGTGGTGTTGATCAGCGTCAGGCGCTTGAACATGTGCGCGGCCGGCAGTTCGTCCGTCACGCCCATGCCACCGTGGATCTGCACCGCTTCCTGGCCAACCGTGCGAGCGGCCTGCCCCACGCGCGCCTTGGCGGCGGACACGTAGCGGCGGCGCGCCTCGGGATTCGACTCCTCGAAGCGGGCCGCAGCCAGCAGCGTGATCGAACGGGCCTGCTCGGCATGGATGAACATCTCGACCATGCGGTGCTGGAGCGCCTGGAAGCGGGCGATCGGCATGCCGAACTGCTGGCGCGTCTTGGCGTATTCGAGCGTGGCGGCGTTCAGCGTGTCGATCACGCCCACGGCTTCGGCGCAGAGCAGCACCGCGCCGTAGTCGGCGGTAGATTCGAGCACGTCCCAGCCCTGCCCTTCGGCACCCAGCAGCGTGGCCGGGGCGTCCTGGAAGGCCACGTCGGCAGCGCGCAGGTTGTCGATGGTGCGGTAGTCGGTCACGGTCACGCCGGCGCCCTTCGTATCGACCAGGAACAGCGAGATGCCGTTCGTGTCGGCATCGGCGCCGCTGGTGCGGGCGGACACCACGAGCTTGTCGGCCTGCGCACCGTGGATCACCACCACCTTGCGGCCGTTGAGCTTGCCGCCCTTGGCCGTCACGCGCACATCATTCAGCGTGTAGCGCGACTGCGGCTCGTTGAACGCCGTGGCCAGCTTGACCTCGCCACCGGCTACCTGCTCAAGCAGGGCGTCCTGGCCGCCAGCCAGCTTCAGCGCATGCGCAGCCACCACGGTGGCGAAGTACGGCTCCACCACCAGGCCGCGGCCCAGTTCCTGCTGCACCACCATCATGTCGACGGCCGTGCCCGAGAAGCCGCCCTGCGCTTCCGGCACCGGCAGCGCGGTCAGGCCCAGTTCGACCAGCGCGCCCCAGGTGCCCTCGCCGTAACCAGCCTCGGCCTTGATGTTTTTCTTGCGCGACTCGAAGTCGTAGCTCTTGTCGATGAAGCGGCGGACGGCGTCGGCCAGTTGCTTCTGTTCGTCGCTGAGATTGAAGTTCATGTTGCGTGTCTCCTCACAGCCCCAGAATCATCTGGCTGATGATGTTCTTCTGAATTTCGTTGGACCCGCCGTAGATGGAGGTCTTGCGATAGTTGAAGTAGTACGCGGCCAGCGGCGCGGCGTCGTCGAAACCGGTCACCGCGTGCGGCTGCTCGCACTCGAGGTAGGCCGTATCGAACGGCTGCGCGTACGGGCCGACGGCTTCCACCATCAGTTCGGTCAGCATCTGCTGGATCTCGGTGCCCTTGATCTTGAGCATCGATGCCTCAGGGCCGGGACCCTTCCCTGCCGCCTCGCTGGACACCACGCGCAGCACGGTCAGCTCCAGCGCCATCAGCTCGATCTCGAGCGCAGCCACCTTGGCGCCGAACACCGGATCTTCCAGCAGCGGCTTGCCATTCTTTTGCTGCTGGCGCGCCACCCGCTTCAGGAAGCCCAGTTCGCGCTTGGAGTTGCCCACGCGGGCAATGCCGGTGCGCTCATGGCCAAGCAGGTACTTGGCGTAGGTCCAGCCGCGGTTTTCCTCGCCCACGCGGTTCTCGACAGGTACCTTTACGTTGTCGAAGAAGACCTCGTTCACCTCATGCTCTTCGTCGAGCATGATGATCGGGCGCACGGTGATGCCGGGCGTCTTCATGTCGATCAGCAGGAAGGAGATGCCCTCCTGCTTCTTGGCTTCGGGATCCGTGCGGACCAGGCAGAAGATCATGTCGGCGTGCTGGCCGAGCGTGGTCCAGGTCTTCTGGCCGTTGACGATGTAGTGCTTGCCGTCCGAGGTCAGTTCGGCGCGCGTCTTCAGCGATGCGAGGTCCGAACCTGAACCTGGCTCGGAGTAGCCTTGGCACCACCAGTCGGTGCAATCGAGAATACGCGGCAGGTAGTAGGACTTCTGCTCGGCATTGCCGTACTTGATGATCACGGGCGCGACCATCGCCACGCCGAACGGCAGCACGCCGGGCGCGCCGACGCGGGCATTTTCCTCGTCCCAGATATGGCGCTGCGTAGCATTCCAGCCCGTGCCGCCGAACTCTACCGGCCAGTGCGGGGCCGACCAGCCCTTGCCGGCCAGCAGCTTGTGCCACGTCTTGAAATCATCGCGATTGGGGCGGCGATGATTGAGAACCTTCTCGCTGATTTGCGCCGGCAGGTTGGCTTCGAGCCAGCTACGCACTTCCTGTCGGAAGTCGTTGTCGGCCGCCGAGTAGTTGAGATCCATGCCCGTCTCCAGTGGTGCCGGCTCCCTAGTTGAGCGCGCGGCGAGTTGTTATCCCTGCGCATCACTGCGCGGGAAAACCGGGCACAGGATGCTTGTTCAGTGGGCCGTCTGCTTCAATGCGTCCGGCACGATGAGCGGAAAGGTCTCGATGCCCTCCTCGGCCAGCGCCTGCACATCCTCCGCCGAAGCCGAACCGCGAATGCCGCGTTCCGGTGCTTCGTCGTAGTGCATGCGCCGCGCCTCCTCGGCAAAGCGGTCGCCCACGTCCTCGGTCTGTGCCAGCACCTGCCGTACCGCCGACAGGTAGCGCGCCTGCACTGCCTGCAACGCTTGCTGGACTTCGGCATTCACCGCGCCCGGCGCATTGGCCGGCTTGGGTGTCTCCTGCCTGGCGGTGGCGCCCGAGAGATTCAGGCGCGGCGCGCTCGGCAGGCGACTGACCGCGTGGTCGCCACAGACCGGGCATTGGACGAGGTCGCGCGAGAACTGCGATTGCGCATCTTCCTCCGAGGCGAACCAGCCCTCGAAACGATGGTCTTGCGCACAGCGCAGGTCGAGCACCTTCATGATCTTTCCAGCCCGTCGGGCAAATATTAGCCGTGAATCGAAATTTTGTGAACGGTCGTGCTAATTTTTTCTCTGACCGTTTCGCCTAGCAGGATGCGTTGGAAACACAAACGGCCAAGGCGGGCCCGCCAGACCAGGAAAACCAAGGGAAAACCCCGGGATGTCCGGCTCGCAGCCGCCGCAAGCTTAACAGTAATGTGCAGATTCAGCCGACGCGGCTCACGGGGAACGGCGGCTCGGATTGTTCGCCCGGCTGCCAAGCTCCTGAGAGGATCTTTTCGAGCCAGAACGCGCCGATGATGGTCTTGACGTCGGTGATCCGGCCCTGCCGGACCCAGTCAATGACCTGGCCCGCCGGCGTGATGAAGGTCTCGAGAAATTCGCCGTCATCGAGCTTGGATTCGCCGGCCGTCAGGTCGCGCGCCAGGAACAGGTCGATGAATTCGGTAGAGTAGGAAATGACCGGGTGAATCCGCGTCAGATAGTCCCAGCGCTGGGCGGTATAGCCGGTCTCCTCCAGCAACTCGCGCTGGCCGCAGCGCAGCGCGCCCTCCTCCGGGTCCAGCTTGCCGGCCGGAAACTCGAGCATGACCTCGCCCACCGGGTAGCGGAACTGGCGTTCCATCAGCACGGTGCCGTCGTCGAACAGCGGGATCATCATGACCGCGCCCGGATGCAGCACGTACTCGCGGCCGGCTTGCTTGCCGTCCGGCAGCCTGACGATGTCTTGCTTGAGGGTGAGGAATTTACCGCGATGGAGGGTGGCGGACGCCACGCAGGTTTCGCTGAGATGCTCGTCGGCACCGCTTGCGGGCGCCGGGGGGGCCTTGTGGGTCTTGTCCGTCATGAACGCTCCGGTGAGGAAAGCACGGCCGGGGCGCGGGCAAGCCTTCAGGCCGTGCGATGTTTGACCAGGTATTGCCAAGTGAAGCCGGGGAAGGCGAACACCAGCATCATGCAAGCCGTAATGGCGTAGAACTGCCAGCCCTGCGGGAAGGCGTTGCCGAGGCCAGCCTCCACCGCGAAACCGGCGGCACCTGCCACCGCGTACCACACGATCAGTTCCGCCACCCGCACCCACAGCGGCTTGCGGGCATCCTTCCAGCGGAGGCCCACCGCCGCGAACAGGCGCTGGTTGACGAACGGCAGGTTGGCACACACCAGTGCCAACAAGATGACAAACCAGCCGCCCGCCGAGGAACTCATGATCCGGTGCCTATTCTATGGGTGACGATCAGGACGCCAGCGTGGCGCGGATCGCCTGGTAGCACAGGTTCATCAGCGCCGCCGGGAACAGGCCCAGCAGGATGATGGCCAGGCCATTCAGGCTCAGCACCGAGCGCAGGCCAATCGACGCTTCCAGCGGCTCTTCACCCACCGGCGCATCGAAGTACATCAGCTTGATCACGCGCAGGTAGTAGAACGCGCCGATCAACGAGAACAGCACCGCGACGATCGCCAGCCAGCTCATGCCAGCCGAAACCACCGCTTCCAGCACGGCCAGCTTGGCGTAGAAGCCAACGGTCGGCGGGATGCCGCTCATCGAGAACATCATCACCAGCATCAGCAGCGCGAACCACGGGTGGCGGCGCGACATGCCCTTCAGGTCATCAAGCGTCTCGGCTTCGAAGCCTTTGCGGGTGCGGATCAGGATCAGGCCGAACGTGCCGAGCGTGGTCAGCATGTACGTCACCGAGTAGAACATCGATGCGCTGTACGCATCGGCGGCACCATCCGTCTTGTTCGCCACCACGCCGGACAGCAGGCCCAGCAGGATGAAGCCCATGTGCGAGATGGTCGAGTACGCCAGCATCCGCTTCAGGTTGGTCTGGACGATGGCGGTCAGGTTACCGATCGCCAGCGACAGCACCGACAGCACGACCAGCATCATCTGCCAGTCATTGGCCAGCGGCAGCAGGCCTTCCACCAGCACGCGCATGAACAGCGCGAAGGCGGCGACCTTCGGGCCGGCCGCGATCAGCAGCGTCACGGCAGTCGGCGAACCCTGGTAGATGTCCGGAATCCACATATGGAACGGCGCGGCGCCGAGCTTGAACGACAGGCCGGCGACGATGAACACCACGCCGAAGGCCAGCATCGTCGTGTTGATACGGCCCGATTCCACGGCACGGAACACTTCGCCCAGATTCAGCGAACCGGTGGCGCCGTACATCATCGACACGCCGTAGAGCAGGAAGCCCGAAGCCAGCGCGCCCAGCACGAAGTACTTCATTGCCGATTCCGACGTCACGCGCGACTCGCGGCGCAGGGCCACCAGCGCGTAGGACGAGAGCGACAGCAGTTCCAGGCCCAGGTACAGGGTCAGGAAGTTGTTGCCGGTGATCATGACGATCTGCCCGCCCAGCGTGAACAGCGCGAGCATGTAGAACTCGCCCGCGAACATGTCACGCTCGCCGAGGTAGCTGCGCGTATAGACCAGCGTCAGGAACATGCCGGCCGAGCAGAACGCCGACAGCACATTGGCCATCGGGTCGATCACGACGAGGTTGGCGAAGGCGTAGTGCGTTTCGCCGGCGGCGGCGTCCATGCCGAACCAGACGGTAAGCACCAGAGTGGTCAGCAGCGACAGCGGGTACGCCACGCTCTTGCTGCCCTTGCCACGGGCAAGGTCGATCCAGTTGATCGCCGCGACGGCAATCGCCAGGAAGATGATTGGCGCCACCGGAGCCAGGCTAGAAGACGGTTGCATGTTGATTTCTCTCCCCCGCTGTTACAGCTTGGACTGCGCCACGTGGGACAGCAGGTTCGCGACCGACGCGTGCATCACATCGGTAAAGGGTTTCGGGTACAGGCCCATGTACAGCGTCATGACGGCCAGCAGGCCCAGCATGAAAAACTCGCGCTTGTTCAGGTCGATCAGCTCGCGCACGTGCTGGTGCACGATGTCGCCAAAGATCACGCGCTTGACCATCCACAGCGAGTACGCCGCGCCGAGGATCAGGGCCGTGGCAGCCAGCAGGCCGATCCAGAAGTTGTACTTCACGGCGCCCAGGATGACCATGAACTCGCCCACGAAGCCTGAGGTGGCCGGCAGGCCGCAGTTGGCCATGGCGAAGAACACCGACAGCGCTGCGAACTTCGGCATCGTGTTCACCACACCGCCGTAGTCGGCGATCTGGCGCGAGTGCACGCGATCATAGAGCACGCCGATGCACAGGAACATGGCGCCCGAGATAAAGCCGTGCGAGATCATCTGGATGATGCCGCCTTCCACGCCGATGTCGTTGAAGATGAAGAAGCCCAGCGTCACGAAACCCATGTGGGCGATCGACGAGTAGGCCACCAGCTTCTTCATGTCGGCCTGGACCAGCGCCACGAGGCCGATGTAGATCACCGCGATCAGCGAGATCGTGATGATGAACGGGGCGAGCGTGTGGCTGGCATCCGGGGCGATCGGCAGCGAGAACCGCAGGAAGCCGTAAGCACCCAGCTTCAGCATGATCGCGGCCAGCACCACGGAACCGCCGGTCGGCGCTTCCACGTGGGCGTCCGGCAGCCAGGTGTGGACCGGCCACATCGGCACCTTGACCGCGAAGGCCATGAAGAACGCCAGGAACAGCGCGATCTGCTCGTTCATCGACAGCTTGGCCTGGTGCCACGACAGGATGTCGAAGGTACCGGTCTTGCTGTAGAGATACAGCAGCGCAACCAGCGTCAGCAGCGAGCCGAGCAGCGTGTAGAGGAAGAACTTGAAGGCCGCGTAGACGCGGTTCGGGCCGCCCCAGACACCGATGATGATGTACATCGGGATCAGCGTGGCCTCGAAGAACACGTAGAACAGCATGCCGTCGAGCGCGCAGAACACGCCGACCATCAGCCCGGACAGGATCAGGAACGCGGCCATGTACTCGGCCACGCGCTCGGTAATCACTTCCCAGGCCGAGATCACGACGATCACGGTGATGAACGAGGTCAGCACGACGAACCACATCGAGATCCCGTCCACCCCGAGGTGGTAGTTGATCTTGAAGCGGTCGATCCAGTTCACGTTCTCGACGAACTGCATGGCCGCCGAGGCGGTCTCGAAGTGAAACACGAGCGGCAGCGTAACGACGAAGCTGGCCAGCGCGCCGAACAGCGACATCCAGCGCACGTAGCACTTGCTGCGATCAGAGCCCGAGGCGAGGACCAGCAAGCCGAAGAAGATAGGCAGCCAGATTGCGAAAGACAGAACCATTTCTTTGTTTTCCTTACTTGGTGCCTATCACTTGGTGCCTATCACGCCAGTGATCGTCAGCGTCAGGAGCACCAGCATGCCGAGGATCATCGCGAATGCGTAATGGTAGATGTAGCCGGACTGCAGGTAGCGGCTGGCGGCAGCGAAAGACGCCACCACACGGGCCGAACCGTTGACGAACAGGCCATCGATCAGGCCCTGGTCGCCGCCCTTCCACAGGCCGGTACCCAGCAGGCGCGCACCACGTGCGAACACCGCCTGGTTGAACGCGTCCATGTAGTACTTGTTGTCGAGCAGCTTGTAGAGGCCCGAGAAGCGTTGCTGGATCGCGGCCGGAATGTCCGGGCGCTTCATGTAGAAGAACCACGACAGCACCACGCCAGCGATGGCCAGCCACAGCACCGGGGTCGTCAACGAGTGGATCGCCATCGGCACCCAGCCGTGGAACGCTTCGCGCAGCTCTTCCATCGCATGGTGGTTCTCGCCCACGAAGATCACGTCCTTGAACGCGACGCCGTGCTTGAAGAACTCGCCGAACAGCATCGGCTCGATGGCGATGGCGCCGATGATGACCGACGGAATGGCCAGCAGCACCAGCGGCAGCGTCACCACCCACGGCGACTCGTGCGGCTTCTCGCCCGGTGCCAGACCATGGTGATGGTCGTCACCGTGCGATTCTTCTTCTTCCTCGTGATGATCGTGGTGATCGTGCGCGTGGGCCTTGCCGAAGCGCTCTTCACCGTGGAACACCAGGAAGTACATGCGGAACGAGTAGAAGGCGGTCACGAACACACCGGCCAGCACCGCGAAGTACGCAAAGCCCGAACCGGCGATATGCGACTCGGCGACGGCCTCGATGATCGAGTCCTTCGAATAGAAGCCCGCGAAGAACGGCGTGCCGATCAGGGCCAGCGAGCCCACCAGCGACGTGATCCAGGTGATCGGCATGTACTTGCGCAGGCCGCCCATGTTGCGGATGTCCTGGTCGTGGTGCATGCCGATGATGACCGAGCCGGCGCCAAGGAACAGCAGTGCCTTGAAGAACGCGTGCGTCATCAGGTGGAACACCGCCACCGAGTAGGCCGAAGCGCCCAGTGCCACGGTCATGTAGCCCAGCTGCGACAGCGTGGAGTACGCCACCACGCGCTTGATGTCGTTCTGGATGATGCCCAGGAAGCCCATGAACAGCGCGGTGATCGCGCCGATCACCAGCACGAAGGACAACGCGGTATCCGACAGTTCGAACAGCGGCGACATGCGCGCCACCATGAAGATGCCGGCGGTCACCATCGTTGCCGCGTGGATCAGTGCCGAGATCGGGGTCGGGCCTTCCATCGAGTCAGGCAGCCACACGTGCAGCGGGAACTGCGCCGACTTGCCCATCGCGCCGATGAACAGGCAGATGCAGGCCACGGTCAGCATCATCCAGTCGGTGCCCGGGAAGGTCACGGCGGCCAGTGCCTCGCGCTTGGCGAACACGGCGCTGTAATCCATGCTGCCGCTGTAGGCCAGCAGCAGACCGATGCCGAGGATGAAACCGAAGTCGCCCACGCGGTTGACCAGGAACGCCTTCATATTGGCGAAGATGGCCGTCGGGCGCGTGTACCAGAAGCCGATCAGCAGGTACGAGACGAGGCCCACCGCTTCCCAGCCGAAGAACAGCTGCAGGAAGTTGTTGCTCATCACCAGCATCAGCATCGAGAAGGTGAACAGCGAGATGTAGGCGAAGAATCGGTTGTAGCCGTCGTCGCCCTGCATGTAGCCGACGGTGTAGATGTGCACCATCAGCGACACAAAGGTCACGACGACCATCATCATCGCGGTCAGCGAATCCACCAGGAAGCCGACTTCCATCTTCAGGCTGCCGATGGCCATCCACTCGTAGACAGTGCCGTTGTAGCCGGCGCCGTCCAACACGTCGCGCAGCACCAGCAGCGAGAGGATGAAGGCGATGGCCACACCGAGGATCGTGGCGGTATGGGCCACGATGCGGCCGCCGCGCGTGTCCGAGGAGAACGTGCCGAAGAACTTGGTGCCGAACAGGCCGGCTATCGCGGCGCCGGCGAGCGGCGCCAGCGGAATCGCCAGCAGCAGGTTGGGGTTGAGCGTGGTTGCCATAGGACGCTTATTGGTGTGCGGTCGGGGAGCAGTCTTGGGTCATGGAGGTCATGGATCAGCCCTTGAGCGTATCCATGTCATCCACGTTGATCGTGTCCAGGTTACGGAACAGCACGACCAGGATTGCCAGACCGATTGCCGACTCGGCAGCGGCCACCGTAAGGATGAAGAAAACGAAAACCTGTCCGGCCAGGTCGCCCATATAGTGCGAGAAGGCGACGAAGTTCATATTGACCGCAAGCAGCATCAACTCGAGCGCCATCAGCAGCACGATTACGTTCTTGCGGTTCAGGAAGATGCCAACGATGCTGATTGCGAACAGGATCGCACCGAGCACGAGGAAGTGGGCGAGAGAGAGCACAGCGTTATTCTCCGGGCTTAGTTCTTATTGGCGGCTGCGTTCGCATCCGCTCCGGCCCGGCCCTCGGCCGGCATGTTCACCAGGCGCACGCGGTCGTCGCGGCGGGTACGCAGCTGGTTCGACACATCCTGTGCCTTGACGTCCTTGCGGCGGCGCAGCGTCAGCGCCACGGCGGCGACGATGGCCACGAGCAGGATGATGCCGGCCACTTCGAACGCGAAGATGTAGTCGGTGTAGATCAGCTTGCCGAGCGCGCCGGTGTTCGAGTAGTTCGGGTCCTGCGAGCCGGGCGGCAGCGCGGCGGCCGTGGTGCCGATGAAGTTGCGCACCAGCACGATCGCCATTTCGGCGATGATCAGCGCGCCCACCACCGAGGCCAGCGGCACGTAGGTCCAGAAGTCGCGGCGCAGGTGCTCGATATCGATATCGATCATCATCACCACGAACAGGAACAGCACCATCACGGCGCCCACGTAGACGAGCACGAGCAGGATGGCGAGGAACTCCGCCTTCAGGATCATCCAGATCGCCGCGGCGGTGAAGAACGCCAGGACGAGGAACAGTGCGGAATGCACCGGGTTCTTTGCCGTGATGACTTTCAGTGCAGAGAGCACCAGCACCAGCGCAAAGACGTAGAAGATGGCGGTCGTGAGTTCCATGGTCCCTATCGGATCCTCTTTGGGCCGCGCGGCACGAACCACCCCCGGGGTGGCCCGCGCCGTGCGCGGCATCCTTCTGGTGGCCCCTGTTCAGGGCCGATTCAAATTCAAATTCACTTCAGGTCCGGGTGCCGCTTCCGGCGCCCGCCCTGTTCAGCGAGGCTGACCTGCTTAGCGGTACTTGGCGTCCGCAGCCTTGCTCGCGGCAATCTGCGGCTCGTAGCGGTCGCCCACGGCCAGCAGCATGTCCTTCGTGAAGTACAGGTCGCCGCGCTTCTCGCCGTGATACTCGAGAATGTGCGTCTCGACGATCGCGTCGACCGGGCAGGCTTCCTCGCAGAAGCCGCAGAAAATGCACTTGGTCAGGTCGATGTCGTAACGCGTGGTGCGGCGCGTGCCGTCCGTACGCTGGTCCGACTCGATCGAGATGGCCACGGCCGGGCACACCGCTTCGCACAGCTTGCAGGCGATGCAACGCTCTTCCCCGTTCGGGTAGCGACGGAGCGCGTGCAGACCGCGGAAACGCGGCGACATCGGCGTTTTCTCTTCCGGGAACTGGACGGTGATCTTGCGCGCGAAGAGATAGCGGCCGGTCAGCGCCATGCCCTTGAAGAGTTCCTTCAGGAGCAGGCTGTTGAAGAAGTCCTTGATGGCGAGCAGCATGACGATTGCTTCCTAATTATTTCCGCGCGGCGCGCCCTGCCACTTGCAGCAGCGCGCCGTCGCCGGGCACATCAGTGCCAGATGTTCCACGGCGACTTGATCCAGATCGCCACGATGATCAGCCAGCCTACGGTCAGCGGAATGAAGATCTTCCAACCCAGGCGCATGATCTGGTCATAGCGGTAGCGCGGGAACGATGCACGGATCCAGATGAATACCGACAGCAGCAGGAAAACCTTGATCAGCAGCCAGAAGAAGCCCGGAATCCAGTTGGTCAGCGCGCTCGAGAACGGGGGCGCCCAGCCGCCAAGGAACATCAGCGCGGTCATCGTCGAGATGACGATCATGTTGATGTATTCGGCCAGGAAGAACAGCGCGAAGCCCATGCCCGAGTATTCGATCATGTGGCCGGCGACGATTTCCGATTCGCCTTCCACCACGTCGAACGGGTGACGGTTTGTTTCCGCCACGCCCGAGATGAAGTAGACGCCGAACATCGGCAGCAGCGGCAACCAGTTCCACGAGAGCACGTTGATGCCCATGTTGGCGAAGTAGCCGGTGTTCTGGCTGTTCACGATGGCCGACAGGTTCAGGCTGCCCGACACCATCAGCACCGTCACGAGCGCGAAGCCCATGGCGATTTCATACGACACCATCTGCGCAGCGGCGCGCATCCCGCCGATGAACGCATACTTCGAGTTCGAGGCCCAACCGGCCAGGATCACGCCATAGACGCCCACCGAGCTGATCGCCATCACATAGAGCAGGCCGGCGTTCACGTCGGCCATCACCACCTCGGCCTGGAACGGGATCACCGCCCAGATCGCCACGGCCGGCATCAGCACCATCAGCGGGGCCACCAGGTACATGCCCCGGCTGACCTGCGACGGCATCATGACTTCCTTGAGCAGCAGCTTCAGCACGTCGGCAATCGGCTGCAGCAGGCCGAGCGGGCCCACGCGGTTCGGACCGATCCGCACGTGCATCCAGCCAATCAGCTTGCGCTCCCAGAGAATCAGGTAGGCCACGCACAGCAGCAGCGGGACCACGATGACCACCGCGCGGATGAGAATCCACAGCGGCGTCCACGCGCCACCGAACACGGCCTGGCCTTGCGAGGTAATCCAATCGATCATGTTGCGTTCTCGCTCTTCTTATGCGGTGGCCGCCGGCGTTGCCGTGGCCTGCTGGCCCGGCAGCTCGATGGCTTTCTCGACGGTGACGTTACCGTACAGCGCACCCAGCGTCGCGGCGGCCACGGTAGCGGCCGGCACGCGCACGGTGTTGGCCGGCAGCGTGATTTCCAGTGCAGCCGGCAGCACCACGCTACCCTCGCCCTGCGTCACGCGCACCGGGTCGCCCACCTGCACGCCCAGCTTGTCGAACAGGTCCGACGACAGCGCCACCTGCATTGCACGGCGCGCAGCCGCGGTCAGCTGCAGCGAGTCGGCACGGCGCACGATCGGGTCGGCGTGGTAGATCGGTACATCGGCAATGCGCTCGATACCGTTGACGGCAGCTGCCGTCACGCGGATCGGGGCATCGGTGGTGTTATTCAGTTGCGGCGCCACCGGCTTGGCCAGCACTTCCTCGCGCACGGCTTCCGCCGTGTCGAAGTCGAAGCCCGGCACGTCCAGCAGGTTGCCCAGCACGCGCAGCACCTTCCAGCCCGGACGCGATTCGCCCAGTGCGCGCACCACGCCGTTGAAGCTCTGCGGCGTGCCTTCGGCATTGACGAAGGTACCGGCGGTTTCCGTGAACGGCGTCACCGGCAGGATCACGTCGGCGTACTGCATGGCCGCTTCCGAGCGGAACGGCGACAGCACCACGACCGTACCGGCCTGGTTTAGCGCAGCCAGCGCCTTGCGGGCGTCGGCGGTGTCGAACTCGGGTTCGGCGTTCAGTACGATATAGGCCTTGCGCGGCGTGTCGAGCATCGCCTGCGCATTGGCACCGCCTTGCTGCGGCAGCGCGCCAGCGATGTAGCCGCCGACGGTGTTGGCCGCTTCGGTCAGGAAGCCCAGCGTCGCGCCCGTTTCCGTGGCGATCCACTGTGCCAGCGCGTGCAGCGCCGAGAATTGCGGGTGGCGCACGGCCTCGTTGCCGAGGAACACCGCGCGGCGTTCGCCGGACAGCAGCGCTTCGGCCAGCTTGGCCGCGGCGTCGCCGCCATCGAAACCATCGGTACCGGCGGGAGCCGCCACGCCCTTGGCAGACGCCACGGCACGGGCCACACCGGCCAGGGCGGCGGTCCAGGCGGACGGGGCCACGTCGATGCGCGTTGCCGGCATCAGCAGGTCTTCACCGCCAGCGCCCAGCACCGTCAAGCGAGCGCCCTTCTTGCCAGCCTGACGCAGACGCGAGGCCAGCAGCGGGTGATCCTTGCGCAACGACGAACCAATCACGAGCACGCGTTGCAGCGTGGTCACGTCGGCCACCGGCATGCCGAGCCACGGCGTGCCCTTCAGGGCTGCCGAGAAATCGGTCTGGCGCAGGCGGAAGTCGATGTTGTCGCTGCCGAGGCCGCGCACCAGCTTGCCGAGCAGGTACAGCTCTTCGAGCGTGCTGTGCGGGCTGGCCAGCGCGGCGATCTGGTCGGCGCCATGGTCGCGCTTGATGCTCGCGAGGCCGTTGGCCACGTATTCCAGCGCGGTCTGCCAGTCGGTTTCCATCCATTCGCCACCCTGCTTCAGCAGCGGACGCACCAGGCGGTCCGGGCTGTTCAGGCCTTCATAGGCGAAGCGGTCCTTGTCCGACAGCCAGCACTCGTTGATCTCTTCGTTTTCCAGCGGCAGCACGCGCATGACGCGCTGGTTCTTGGTCTGGATCACGAGGTTCGCGCCCAGGCCGTCGTGCGGCGACACCGACTTGCGGCGCGCCAGTTCCCACGTACGGGCCGAGTAGCGGAACGGCTTGCTCGTCAGCGCGCCAACCGGGCACAGGTCGATCATGTTGCCGGACAGTTCCGAATCCACGGTCTGGCCGACGAAGGTCGTGATTTCCGAGTGCTCGCCACGGTTCAGCATGCCCAGTTCCATCACGCCGGCCACTTCCTGGCCGAAGCGCACGCAACGGGTGCAGTGGATGCAGCGGGTCATCTCCTCCATGGAGATCAGCGGGCCCACATTCTTGTGGAACACCACGCGCTTCTCTTCCTTGTAGCGCGACTCCGACGCACCGTAGCCCACCGCCAGATCCTGGAGCTGGCATTCGCCGCCCTGATCGCAGATCGGGCAGTCGAGCGGGTGGTTGATCAGCAGGAATTCCATCACGGACTTCTGGGCCTTGACGGCCTTTTCAGAGTTCGTGAAGACCTTCATGCCGGGCGTCACCGGCGTGGCGCAGGCGGGCAGCGCCTTGGGCGCCTTCTCCACTTCCACCAGGCACATGCGGCAGTTCGCCGCGATGGAGAGTTTGCGGTGGTAGCAGAAATGCGGGATGTAAGTGCCCAGCTTGCGGGCGGCTTCCATCACGAGGCTGCCTTCCGCAACCTCTACCTTCTTGCCGTCGATCTCGAGTTCAACCATGTTCTGCCACGCTTAAGAATGGGCCGGGACCATGCACTGCTTGTGTTCGACGTGATACTCGAACTCTTTCCAGTAGTGCTTGAGCATGCCGCGTACCGGCATCGCCGCTGCATCGCCGAGCGCGCAGATCGTGCGCCCCATGATGTTTTCCGCGACGTTGTTGAGCAGGTCCAGGTCTTCCTGGCGCCCTTCTCCGTGTTCAATGCGATTGACCATGCGATAGAGCCAGCCGGTGCCTTCGCGGCACGGCGTGCACTGGCCGCACGATTCTTCAAAGTAGAAATACGACAGGCGCAGCAGCGAGCGCACCATGCAGCGCGTTTCGTCCATGACGATCACGGCGCCCGAGCCCAGCATCGAGCCGGCCTTGGCGATCGAGTCGTAGTCCATGTCCGACGCCATCATCAGGTCGCCCGGCACCACCGGAGCGGACGAGCCGCCCGGAATCACTGCCTTGATGCGCTTGCCACCGCGCATGCCGCCAGCCAGCTCGAGCAGCGTCGAGAACGGCGTGCCCAGCGGGATCTCGTAGTTGCCCGGACGCTCGATGTCACCCGAGATCGAGAAGATCTTGGTGCCGCCGTTGTTCGGCTTGCCCAGCTTGAGATAGTTTTCCGGGCCCACTTCCAGCAGGAAGGGCACCGCGGCAAACGTCTCGGTGTTGTTGATCGTGGTCGGCTTGCCGTACAGACCGAAGCTCGCCGGGAAAGGCGGCTTGAAGCGTGGCTGGCCCTTCTTGCCTTCGAGCGACTCCAGCAGCGCCGTTTCCTCGCCGCAGATGTAGGCGCCGTAGCCATGGTGCGCATGGAGCTGGAAGTCGAAGTCCGAGCCCATGATCTTGTCGCCGAGGAACCCGGCCGCACGCGCTTCCTCGAGGGCTTCCTCGAAGATCTTGTACTCGTTCCAGATCTCGCCGTGGATGTAGTTGTAACCCACGGTGATGCCCATCGCATACGCGCCGATGGCCATGCCCTCGATCAGCGAATGCGGGTTGTAGCGGATGATGTCGCGGTCCTTGAACGTGCCCGGCTCACCCTCGTCCGTATTGCAGACGAGGTACTTCTGGCCCGGGAACGCACGCGGCATGAAGCTCCACTTCAGGCCCGTGGGGAAGCCAGCGCCGCCACGGCCGCGCAGGCCAGACGCCTTGACGTCCGCAATCACCTGCTCGGGCGGAATCTTCTCGGTCAGGATCCGGCGCAGCTGCTTGTAGCCGCCGCGCTTGACGTAGTCTTCGAGGTGCCAGTTCTTGCCGTCCAGGCCGGCCAGGATCAGCGGCTTGATGTGACGGTCGTGCAGAGAGGTCATGTTACTTGGCTCCCTTGGCAGCTTCGGTCTTCAGCTCGTCGACCAGCGCGTCGAGCTTGTCATTGCTCATGAAGCTGCACATACGGGTGTTGTTCACGATCATCACCGGTGCATCGCCGCAGGCGCCCATGCATTCACCCTCTTTCAGGGTGAAGCAGCCGTCGGCGGTGGTCTCGTTATAGTCGATGCCGAGCTTGCGCTTCAGGTAGTCGCCCGCGCGGTCGCCGCCGGACAGTGCGCACGGCAGGTTGGTGCAGACGGTGAGCTTGTACTTGCCCACCGGCTTGGTGTCATACATGTTGTAGAACGTGGCCACCTCTTCCACCCACACGGGCGGCATGTCGAGGTAGCTGGCGACGAACTGCATGACTTCGGGGGAAACCCAGCCCACCTCGCCCTGTGCCACGGCGAGTGCCGCCATCACGGCCGACTGTTTCTGGTCGGTCGGATACTTCGCGATCGCGCGATCGATTTCCTTGAGAGCTTCTGCTGATAGCATGGTCATTGCAGTAATACGGCGGACGCCGGCTCGCGGCCTCCGCTGGTTTGCAGCCGTCGCTGCCATGTTCCGCCGGCCAGGTCGCTCTGCGCCTCGCCGGTCCGTCGCAGGCATCGCCTGCCGCCCCCGTCACTCGCGGGGCCGGCCGCATGAACCCGAATCGTCGTCCGGGTGACGGCCTTTACGCCTGGGTGGAGACTCCCCGTCTCCGGATTCTCGATCGACTTAGCGGTCGATCTCGCCGAACACGATGTCCTGCGTCCCGATGATCGTCACGGCATCGGCGATCATGTGTCCCCTGGCCATTTCGTCCAGCGCGGCCAGGTGGGCAAAGCCAGGTGCACGGATCTTCAGACGGTACGGCTTGTTCGCGCCGTCCGAGATCGCATAGATACCGAACTCGCCCTTCGGGTGCTCCACCGCCGCGTAAGCCTCGCCAGCCGGCACGTGAATGCCTTCGGTGAACAGCTTGAAGTGGTGGATCAGCTCTTCCATGTTGGACTTCATGTCCACGCGCGAGGGCGGCGCCACCTTGTGGTTCTCGGTGATCACCGGGCCCGGGTTGCGGCGCAGCCAGTCCACGCACTGCTTGATGATCCGGTTCGACTGGCGCATCTCTTCCACGCGCACCAGGTAGCGCGCGTAGCAGTCGCCGCCGGTGCCAATGGGGATGTCGAAGTCGAGCTGGTCGTACACCTCGTAGGGCTGCTTCTTGCGCAGATCCCACTCGATGCCCGAGCCGCGCAGCATCGGGCCGGTAAAGCCCATCTGCAGTGCCCGCTCCGGGCTGACCACGCCGATGTCCACCAGACGCTGCTTCCAGATACGGTTATCGGTCAGAAGCGTCTCATATTCATCCACGTACGTCGGAAAACGATTCGTGAAGTCCTCGATGAAGTCCAGCAGCGAGCCCGAACGGGCTTCGTTCATCACCTTGATGGCACGCTCGTTGTGGATCTTCGACGCCCGGTATTGCGGCATCGTGTCAGGCAGGTCGCGGTAGACGCCGCCCGGACGGTAGTAGGCCGCGTGCATCCGCGCGCCCGACACCGCCTCGTACATGTCGAACATGTCCTCGCGCTCACGGAACGCGTAGAGGAACACCGCCATCGCGCCCACGTCGAGCGCGTGCGAGCCGATCCACATCAGGTGGTTCAGCAGGCGGGTGATTTCGTCGAACATCACGCGGATGTACTGCGCACGCACCGGCACCTCGAGGCCCAGCAGGCGCTCGATGGCCATCACGTAGGCGTGTTCATTGACCATCATCGACACGTAGTCGAGACGGTCCATGTACGGCACGCTCTGGATCCAGGTCTTCTGTTCGGCCAGCTTCTCGGTGGCACGGTGCAGCAGGCCGATGTGGGGGTCGGCACGCTGGATGACTTCGCCGTCCAGCTCGAGCACCAGGCGCAGCACGCCGTGCGCTGCCGGGTGTTGCGGGCCGAAGTTCAGGGTGTAGTTCTTGATATCTGCCATGACGTCGATCTCAGTGCTGCACGCCGCCGTAGTTTTCCTCGCGAATCACGCGAGGCGTGACTTCGCGCGGCTCGATCGTCACCGGCTGGTAGATCACCCGCTTCTGTTCCGGGTCGTAGCGCATTTCTACGAAACCAGAAACCGGGAAATCCTTGCGGAACGGGTGGCCGACGAAACCATAGTCGGTCAGGATGCGGCGCAGGTCCGGATGGCCTTCGAACACGATGCCGTAGAAATCGAAGGCTTCGCGCTCGAACCAGTTGGCCGAGTTCCACACGTCGATCAGCGACGGCACCACGGGCAGGTCGTCATCCGGCGCGAACACGCGCAGGCGCAGGCGCCAGTTGTGCGTGATCGAGATCAGGTGCGACACGGCCGCGAAGCGCAGGCCGTCCCAGGCGCCATCGGCGTAATCGGAATAATCGACGCCGCAGATATCCAGCAGCTGCTCGAAGCGCAGCGACGGTTCGTCGCGCAGCAGGCGGGCCACGTCGAGGTAGTCGTCGGCCTTGACGATCAGCGTCAGTTCGCCAACCGCTTCGACCAGGCTCTGCACGCGCTTGCCGAGAACCTTTTCGAGCGCGGCCTTGAGGGTGTCCAGGTTATTCGCCATGTCAGCCCTTGCGCGCAATGGTGTTGGTACGCTTGATCTTGTTCTGAAGCTGGATCACGCCGTAGATCAGCGCTTCCGCCGTCGGCGGGCAGCCCGGAACATAGATGTCGACCGGCACGATGCGGTCGCAGCCACGCACCACCGAATACGAGTAGTGGTAGTAGCCGCCGCCATTGGCGCACGAGCCCATCGAGATCACCCAACGCGGCTCGGCCATCTGGTCGTAGACCTTGCGGAGCGCGGGGGCCATCTTGTTGCACAGCGTGCCGGCCACGATCATCACGTCCGACTGACGCGGCGACGGGCGGAAAATCACGCCGAACCGGTCCATGTCGTAGCGCGCGGCGCCGGCATGCATCATTTCCACGGCACAGCAGGCCAGGCCGAACGTCATCGGCCAGAGCGAGCCCGTGCGGGTCCAGTTGATCAGCTTGTCAGCGGTAGTCGTGACAAAACCTTCGTTGAGAACGCCTTCGATTGCCATTTCACATCACTCCCAATCGAGCGCGCCCTTTTTCCAGATGTAGACGAAGCCCACGATGAATTCCAGCAGAAACACGCCCATGGCGATGAATCCCGGCCAACCGATTTCCTTGAGGGCGACACCCCACGGAAACAGGAAGGCAGTTTCGAGATCGAACAGGATAAAGAGGATGGCGATGAGGTAGTAGCGCACGTCGAACTTCATGCGCGCGTCCTCGAACGCTTCGAAGCCGCACTCGTAGGGCGACAGCTTCGCGGTATCAGGATTGTTGGGACCGAGTATCCGACCAATGGACATCAGTGCCACACCGAGCACGACGCCAAAGAGGATGAAGATGAGGACGGGGAAGTAGGCTTCGAGAGTCAAGATACGGCCAGCCTTATCTGGAATGTTGTCAACAGCACCAGCTGAAGCGGCGTCCTGTTGCCCACCCCAAGCGCCATCCCGTCTTAGCTACGGCGCCGCCTTGCGGACTGCCGGCGCCGCAATCCAAAGCATGGCCCGAGGGCCGGCTCCGGACGGACGCCGATCAAGTTGTTTGGTGCCGACGGCGAGACTCGAACTCGCACAGCTTTCGCCACTACCCCCTCAAGATAGCGTGTCTACCAATTTCACCACGTCGGCTGGGGGAGAAACAATATTGCCTTGCGCCGGGTTTTTACACCCTCCGGAGCCTGCGTGGAAGAAGCTTTCTTCCGCTTTGGGCCCCGTCGCTGGGGAATCGTTTCAAGCCTTGCATTCTAACCCAAGATCCCTGAATTGTTCAACGCACAACTTTAAAAAAACTCAGGAATCAGCCAGAACACAGGCGGATTATTTCGGTACAGCAGGACCTGCCGGAGCCGAGGCCGCAGCGGCCGCGGGCGCCGATGCACCAGCCGGCGCGGAGGCCGGCGTGGGCTGTTGCGCGGCGCCCATCACGCCCAGCGAAGCGCTGGGCTTGTAGTTGCCCAGCAGCGTCAAGCCCAGCGTGCAGACAAAGAACAACGATGCGAGCACGGCCGTGGTACGCGACAGGAAGTTCGCGGAGCCCGAGGCGCCGAACAGGCTGCCCGACGCACCGGAGCCGAACGCCGCACCGACATCGGCGCCCTTGCCGTGCTGCAGCAGGACCAGTGCGATCACGCCCAGCGCGGACAGGACCTGCACGATTACCAACAAAGTCTTGAAGATTGCCATTTGGTTGAATTCGTTTCGAACTTGCCTGATCAGACGATCGGAACCGGCATCAGGCGTTGCCGATCGCGAGGAAATCATCCGCCTTCAGCGAGGCGCCACCAATCAGGCCCCCGTCGATGTCGGACATGGAAAACAGTTCGGCCGCATTGTCCGGCTTCACGCTACCGCCGTACAGGATGGCCATGCGCGATGCCACGCCAGCGTCCTTGCCTGCCACCTGCCCACGCAGGACGGCATGCACGGCTTGCGCCTGGGCGCTGGTGGCGGTCTTGCCGGTGCCGATCGCCCAGACGGGCTCATAGGCCAGAACAATCCGACCCAGCTGCTCGATAGACAGCGTATCCAACACGGCTTGCAACTGACGACCGACCACGGCCTCGGTCTGCCCGGCCTCGCGCTCGGCCAGCGTCTCACCGACGCAGACCACGGGCACGATGCCAAATTCGAGCGCCCGTAGCGCCTTGGCCGCCACGGTGGTGTCGGTTTCGCCGTGATAGGTGCGACGCTCGGAATGGCCGACCAGCGCGTAGCTCACCCCGAACTCGGCCAGCATCGATGCCGCGACCTCGCCCGTGAAGGCGCCACGTGCTTCAGCCGACACATCCTGGGCACCCCAGGCCACTTGCGAGCCCGACAACAGCGTCTGGCACTGGGCAAGATAGGGGAACGGTGCGCAAACAGCCAGCGTCGCGCGGGCCGAAGCCGCCTTGATACCGTCGAGCAGCGCCGCATTGGCGGCCAGGCTGCCGTGCATCTTCCAGTTGCCGATGACCAGCTTTTGTCTCACAAGCGCCCCCTCTGAAATAAACCCGCTATTGTAGCGTGGCCGGAAGGGGTCCGCCACAACGGGCGGACAATTGCATACACGCCGCCGATCCGGCGCAACAGGACGCCCCGTCGCGCCGATCGGCCGTCCGTTACCAGGTCAGCACGATCTTGCCGATGTGCTCGCTCGACTCCATCAGGCGATGGGCGTCGGCAGCCTGCGCGGCCGGGAAGACCTGGTGGATCACCGGCTTGATCTTGCCGGCCGCCAGCAGCGGCCACACCTGCTGGTGCAGCGCTTCGGCAATCTTGCCCTTGAACGACGACGGACGGGGCCGCAGCGTCGAGCCCGTCACGGTGATCCGGCGGCGCAGGATGTCGCCCAGCGGAATCTCGGCCTTGCCGCCGCCCAGCAGGGCGATGATGACGATGCGGCCGTCATCGGCGATGCACGACAACTCGCGCGCCAGGTACGAGCCGGCCACCATGTCGAGGATCACGTCCACGCCCTGGCCTTCCGTCAGCGCCTTGACCTCGGCCACGAAGTCCTGGGTCTTGTAGTTGATCGCGCGATCGGCGCCCAAGTCCTCGCAGGCCTTGCACTTCTCGTCGCTGCCAGCCGTCACGAAGACCTTGAAGCCGAGCGCCTTGGCGATCTGGATGGCGGTCGTGCCGATACCGCTCGAGCCGCCCTGGATCAGCAGCGTCTCGTCCTTGCCGCGCGGGCCCTGGCCCAGCAGGCCACGGTCGAACACATTACTCCAGACCGTAAAGAAGGTCTCGGGCAGCGCGGCGGCCTCGATATCGGACAGGCCCGCCGGCACCGGCAGGCATTGCGCCACCGGGGCCGTGCACAGCTCGGCGTAGCCGCCGCCCTGCACCAGCGCGCAGACGCGGTCGCCCACCTTCAGGCCGAAGCGATTGTCGGCGTGCGACAGGTCGCCGCCCACCACCACGCCCGCCACTTCCAGGCCGGGCAGGTCAGAAGCACCCGGCGGCACCGGATAGTTGCCGGTGCGCTGGAACACATCGGGACGATTGATGCCGGCCGCCGCCACGCGGATCAGGACCTCGCCCGCCTTCGGCTCCGGATCGGGGCGCTCGGCCAGTTGCAGGACTTCGGGCGCGCCGTATTCACGGATCTCGATGGCTTTCATGATCGTTCCTCATCAGTGTGTCGTGCGTGGCATGCGGCCTGGGCAAACCCCATCCGCATGGAATGACCGGCAGTGTAAACAAAAAAGCGGCTGGACATCGCCAGCCGCTTTTTTGGTACTACGAGGACTACGGATACTGCCGAACCGGCTTACTGCTGGTCGGGCGAGGCCGGCGCCGCCGGGGCGTCGCTCTGGACGATCGGGCTGATGCTGCCGCCCTCTTCCGCCAGCGCTGCCTTCAGCGACAGGCGCAGACGACCCTTCTCGTCGGCCTGGATCAGCTTCACGCGCACCTGCTGGCCTTCCTTCAGCCAGTCCTTGATGTCCTTCACGCGCTCATTGACGATCTCGCTGATGTGCAGCAGACCGTCCTTGCCCGGCAGGATGTTCACGATGGCGCCGAAGTCCAGCAGCTTCAGCACGGTACCGGCGTAGATCTTGCCCACTTCGGCTTCCGCGGTGATGCCCTCGATGCGGCGCTTGGCTTCCGCCATGCCTTCGGTCGAGGTCGACGCGATCGTGATCGTGCCGTCTTCGCCGATGTCGATGGTCGTACCGGTTTCCTTGGTCAGGGCCTGGATGGTCGAGCCGCCCTTGCCGATGACTTCGCGGATCTTGTCCGGATGGATCTTCATCGTGATCATGCGCGGTGCGTGTGCCGACAGTTCGGTACGCGCATGGCCCATCGCGCCCTGCATGTTCTGCAGGATGTGGATGCGGCCTTCGCGGGCTTGCGCCAGCGCCACCTGCATGATTTCCTTCGTGATGCCCTGGACCTTGATGTCCATCTGCAGCGCGGTAATGCCCGCGTCGGTGCCGGCCACCTTGAAGTCCATGTCGCCCAGGTGATCTTCATCACCCAGGATGTCGGTCAGCACGGCAAACTTGTTGCCTTCGAGGATCAGGCCCATGGCCACGCCGGCCACGTGTGCCTTGACCGGAACGCCGGCGTCCATCAGTGCCAGGCAGCCGCCGCAGACCGAAGCCATCGACGACGAACCGTTCGATTCGGTGATTTCCGACACCAGGCGGATCGTGTACGCGAACTCGTCGTCCTTCGGCAGGACCGGAATCAGCGCGCGCTTGGCCAGACGGCCGTGACCGATTTCACGACGCTTCGGGCTACCCACGCGGCCCGTCTCGCCAGTGGCGAACGGGGGCATGTTGTAGTGGAGCATGAAGCGGTCGCGGTATTCGCCAGCCAGCGCGTCGATGATCTGCTCGTCGCTCTTGGTACCCAGCGTGGCCACCACCAGCGCCTGGGTTTCCCCACGCGTGAACAGGGCCGAGCCGTGCGCGCGCGGCAGCACCGACGAGCGGATCTCGATCGGGCGCACGGTGCGCGTGTCGCGGCCGTCGATGCGCGGCTCGCCGGCCAGGATCTGGCCACGGACGATCTTCGCTTCGAGGTCGAACAGGATGTTGCCGACTTCCACCTTCTCGGCTTCCACGCCAGCTTCGGCCAGACCAGCCGTCACCGAGGCGTAGACTTCCTTCAGCTTCTGGCTGCGGGCCGACTTCTGGCGCAGCTGGTAGGCTTCCTGCAGCAGCGGCAGGCCGATCTCGCCAACCTTGGCGATCAGCGGCTCGTTCTTGGCTGCCGGGGCCCAGTCCCACTCGGGCTTGCCGCCGTCGCGCACCAGGTCGTGGATCGCGTTGATGGCGATCTGCATCTGCTCATGGCCGTACACCACGGCGCCCAGCATCACTTCTTCCGACAGCTGTTGCGCTTCCGATTCCACCATCAGCACGGCACGCTCGGTACCGGCCACCACCAGGTCCAGGTCGGACGCGGCGATCTGCGAGCGGGTCGGGTTCAGCAGGTACTGGCCATCCTTGTAGCCCACGCGGGCGGCGCCCACCGGACCATTGAAGGGGATGCCCGACACGGCCAGCGCGGCGGACGCGCCGATCAGCGCGGGGATGTCGGCCGGCACTTCCGGGTTGATCGACAGCACGTGGATCACCACCTGCACTTCGTTGTAGAAGCCTTCCGGGAACAGCGGGCGCAGCGGACGGTCGATCAGGCGCGAGGTCAGCGTCTCGTTTTCCGACGGACGGCCTTCACGCTTGAAGAAGCCACCGGGGATCTTGCCGGCAGCGTAGGTCTTTTCGATGTAGTCGACGGTCAGCGGGAAGAAGTCCTGGCCCGCCTTCGGGCTCTTGGCGGCCACCACGGTGGCCAGCACCACGGTGTCTTCCACGTCGACGATCACGGCGCCGCCAGCCTGGCGGGCGACTTCGCCGGTTTCCATGCGGACCGTATGCTGGCCCCATTGGAATTCCTTGACGATCTTGTTGAACATGGTCATGAGCGTTTCCTTGATACATGCATGCGGGGCGCACACACGCGCGTCCCGCGACGCCTGCGCTCACAGCGGCAGGCGAACTGCCGGATTCATGCCGGTCGCAGTCTCAGGGAAGTGCTATGCCATTCCATCGCGGCACCACCAGGCTGGCGATGCGGCGATGGAATGACACAAAACCCCGGTTCCTTGGCCGACTCCGGTCACAGAGCAATATAAAGAGCGAGGTAACTTACTCCGTTACACGTCTTGGCGCAACGGGCGTCCGGGCCGCTTGGCCAGGACAATTTAGTGAAGCAAACATCACAATCAACGCCGACCCAGCGGGTGTGCCGCCGGGCCAGAAAAGCAAAATGCCTGCCTCAGCAGAGCTGACGCAGGCATCGCGGCCTCACGTGAAATCGTGCAGGAACAACTTGTGCAGGATTCGTGCTGCCATCCGCAGACCTTACTTACGCAGGCCCAGCTTTTCGATCAGGGTGCGGTAACGGTCGGCGTCGTTGGCCTTGAGGTAGTCCAGCAGGCGGCGACGACGGCTCACCATGCGCAGCAAACCGCGGCGGCTGTGGTGATCCTTCATGTTGGCCTTGAAGTGGGGGGTCAGTTCGTTGATGCGGGTGGTCAACAGAGCGACCTGAACTTCGGGGCTACCCGTGTCGTTGGTGCCGCGGGCGAACTGCTTGATAACTTCGGACTTGTTGGCGATTGCCATGATGTTTTCCTTTCACTTGCGAACGCTGCAGCGCGGAATGCGCCACCTGCGTCGTGCCTTGAAGCCTGGTATGGACTGAGGCATGTGCCGTGCGCAGGGGTCCTTGCACGACAGCCGCGGATTATAGCCGAATTTGCCGGCGCGGCGAAATTCATCCCCGCGGCCTGCCTGATCAGCCCGCCGGGCGCTCCATACGGCACGTGGTGGGCAGCGTGGTCTGGGCCGTCTTGAGCTTCTTTACCGTGCGGAAGCCGTAGCCAGAGCCTTCGTTGTCGAAGCGCACGTCCCCGCCCTGCTTCGCCATGACCGAGACATAGAGCGGTTGCAGCACCTGGTGGTCGTCCGCGCGCACGGTGGCGTCGTGGAAATCGTTGGTGAAGCGCATGTTCTCGAGCGCCAGCGCCACCTTGACCGCCTCCGTGGTACCAGCCTGGGTGATGGCCCGCGCCAGCATTTCCACCATCATCTGCATGCGCAGGTGCACGTAGTCGTCGCGCGGCTCGGGGTAGCGGGTGCGGAACGCCTGGTAGAAGGCGTCGGACGCCGCGCCGCCCACGTTCGGATGCCATTCGGCCACCGCCAGCACACGGCCCACGCCGGCATCGCCCATCGCCGCCGGCGCGCCCAGGCCGTTGCCATAGAAGGTATAGAAGCGGGCGCCCAGCCCACCCTCGCGCGCGGCCTTGACCATCAGCGTCAGGTCATTGCCCCAGTTGCCGGTGATCACCGCGTCGGCGCCACTGGCCTTGATCTTGGCGATGTACGGCGCGAAATCCTTGATCTTGCCGATCGGGTGGAATTCGTCGCCCACGATCTGGAGGTCCGGCCGCTTGGCCGCCAGCATCTCACGTGCCGATTTCGCCACTTGATGGCCAAAGCTGTAGTCCTGGTCGATCAGATAGACCTTCCGCACCGCGTGTTCGCCGCGAATCGCCTCGGTCAGCGCCTGCATGCGCATGTCCGAACTCGCGTCGAAGCGGAAATGCCAGAAACTGCAATTCTCGTTGGTCAGCGCGGGATCGACGGCCGAGTAGTTGAGGAACAGCACGCGTGCGTCCGGCTGGCGCATGTTGTGGCGGTTGATCGCCGCCACGAGCGCCCCGGCCACGGCCGAGCTGTTGCCCTGCAGTACAAACGGGATGCGCTTGTCCACCAGCGAGCGGAACTGGATCAGGCTCTCATCGACATTGCCCTTGCTGTCGAACGTGACCAATTCCAGCGGCCGGGCGCCCTCGGCGGTCTTCACCCCGCCCCGCGCGTTCACGCGGTCGATGGCGATGCGCAGGTTGCGCGCCACGGCGTCCCCTGCGTTGGCGAACGGGCCGGACAGCCCCTCGATCATGCCAAGCCGGATCGGCGCGCCAGCCTCGCCCTGGGCATGCCCGCTCCCCGCCAGGCACAGCAGCGTCGCCGCCAGCCATGCACGCCACGGGCCGCGCCGCCGCCCTTTTTCCGCTCCGGACATCCTCACTCCTGTTCTACATCGCACAACAAAGGCGTGGATGGTACGGCAGTGGGGCCGATGGCGGCAATCCCACCAAAAAAGCAGCGTGTGATGCACACCAGCGCCCGAGCGGACTACACTTCCAGCATTCGTACGATTGCCAGTCGAGAAAAAAATCCCATGACCTCCCCCCTCCGCTTCGCCGGCCGCCGGCTGGCCCAGACCGTGGCCCTGGGCCTGGGTGCCGCCCTGCTCGCCGCCTGTTCCGCCCTCGCCCCGGTCGATACCGGCCTGAAACTGGTCGGCCAGCCCGAGAGCGCCGTGATGGCCACCTTCGGCAAGCCCACCGACATCTTTAAGCTCGACGACGGCACCGTGCGCTGGTTCTATTCGAAACAGCCGCTGGGCCAGGAATCGTACGCCGCTGACTTCGACAAGAATGGCAATCTGACGAATTTCCGCCAGATGCTCCGAACGCCGGAACTGTACAAGGCGCAGGTCAATGTCTGGACCAAGAAAGACGTGCTCGAGCACTTCGGTGCCCCGCGCGAGCCAAACCAGTACTTTCCGCTGATGAAACGCGAGGTGTGGAGCTACCGGTTCCGTCACGAGGACCAGTGGTACTCGCTGTTCAACTTCTATTTCGATGACGCCGGCGTGCTGCGCCAGACCCAGATCACGCCCGATCCGCTGTACGACCGCTCCGATCGTCGCTGACCCGCATCGCTTGCAATACATCGCAATCCAACGAAAAACCGCCCGTCGTCGCGGGATAGGCGACTGACGGGCGGTTGATGGTCGCGGAGGCCTTGTGAGCCCCCGGCGCCGGCACGCGGATCGGGGATCAGATCTGCGGGTTGATCTTCTGTACGGCCTTGTCGTGCAGCTTGTTCAAGGCGGCCAGGTAGGCCTTGGCCGATGCCGCGACGATGTCCGGATCGGTGCCCACGCCGTTGACGATGCGGCCGGCCTTCGACAGGCGCACGGTCACTTCGCCCTGCGCCTGTGTGCCGGTGGTGATCGCGTTCACCGAGTACAGCACCAGTTCCGCGCCGCTGTTGACCTTGCCTTCGATGGCGTGCATGGTGGCGTCCACCGGGCCATTGCCCTCGGCTTCGCCGGTCTGCTCGCTGCCATCCATATTGAATACCACGCGCGCATGCGGGCGCTCGCCGGTCTCGGAGCGCTGCGACAGCGACACGAAACGGTAGTGCTCGTTCACGTCGTGCGCCTCATCCGAGACGATGGCCATGATGTCTTCGTCGAAGATCTCGGCCTTCTGGTCGGCCAGTTCCTTGAAGCGGCCGAAGGCGGCGTTGACTTCGCTCTCGCTCTCGAGTTCGATGCCCAGCTCCTGCAGGCGCTGCTTGAACGCATTGCGGCCCGAGAGCTTGCCCAGCACGATCTTGTTGGCGCTCCAGCCCACGTCCTCCGCGCGCATGATCTCGTAGGTGTCACGCGCCTTGAGCACGCCATCCTGGTGGATGCCGGAGGCATGCGCGAAGGCGTTGGCGCCCACCACGGCCTTGTTCGGCTGCACCACGAAACCGGTGATCTGCGATACCAACTTGGATGCCGGCACGATCTGCGTGGTGTCGATGTTCACGTCCATATCGAAGTAGTCGCGGCGCGTCTTCACGGCCATTACCACCTCTTCCAGGCTCGTGTTGCCGGCCCGCTCGCCGAGGCCGTTGATCGTGCACTCGATCTGGCGCGCGCCACCCAGTTTCACGGCGGCCAGCGAGTTGGCCACGGCCATGCCCAGGTCGTTATGGCAGTGCACCGACCAGACAGCCTTGTCGGAGTTGGGGATGCGCTCGCGCACCGAGCGGATCAGGTCCGCATAGCCTTCCGGCACCGCGTAGCCCACCGTATCGGGCAGGTTGATCGTGGTCGCGCCTTCGGCAATCACGCCCTCGAGCACGCGGCAGAGGAAGTCCATGTCCGAACGGCTGCCGTCTTCTGGCGAAAATTCGATGTCGTCGGTGAACTGGCGCGCGAAGCGCACGGCCAGGCGCGCCTGCTCGTACACCTGGTCCGGCGTCATGCGCAGCTTCTTCTCCATGTGCAGCGCCGAGGTGGCGATGAACGTGTGGATCCGGAACGAGTTGGCGGGCTTGAGGGCCTCCGCGGCACGGGCGATGTCCTTGTCGTTGGCGCGGGCCAGCGAGCAGATCGTCGAATCCTTGATCACCTGGGCGATCGAGCGGATGGCTTCGAAGTCACCATTGGAACTAGCCGCAAAGCCTGCCTCGATCACATCGACCCTCAGGCGTTCCAGCTGGCGCGCGATGCGAATCTTCTCTTCGCGGGTCATCGAGGCGCCGGGCGACTGCTCGCCGTCACGCAAGGTGGTATCGAAAATGATGAGTTTGTCAGACATTTTGTGGAGCTCCTGGGCTGTACCTTGTTGTGTGCCGTGCCGTCCCGTCCTTCTTGCCGTCGGGCGTCGCAGTCCTCGAAATCGAAATGCAAAACGCCCCGGCGTGCATGGTTGCAGGCCGGGGCGTTTGAAAACTAGGAAAATTCCTGGTGATTCCGCGCTAGGGCGATAGCGTCCCTTAGCGCGCGCGCGTCCCGACCCGATGGCCTAGTAGGCCACCTAGGGTGGTGCGGGCGAGTAGGGACTGGCGCGAAATCATGTCGGGGACTATATCCGGTTTGGCGCGCGCGTGCAAGGCGGGCTGACCCGAGCCGGTTTCAGCCCTTCGGCGGAATCCGCAGTTTCTGACCCGGATAGATCTTGTCCGGGTGCGAAAGCATCGGCTTGTTCGCTTCGAAGATCTTGTTGTAGTCCGCACCGTTGCCGTAGGCGGCCTGGGCAATGGCCCAGAGCGTGTCTCCCTTGACCACGGTATGCCACTGCGATTCGGTGGACTCCACGTTGACGGACATCTTGTCCTCCACCGACTCCACGCCCTCCACGTTGCCGGCGCACAGGATGATTTTCTCCCGGGTGGCCTGGTCCGGCGCCACGCCGAACACCGTCGCCTTGCCCTGCGACCCATCCACCTGGACCATCAGCCCGGTGGCGTCGAGCCCCATCTGCTTGATGTAATTTTCGATGGCATCGCCGGCGGCGCGGTTGGCGGCCTCCAGCTTCTCTGCCGAGGCATCCGCCTTGGCCGCATCCTGCGCAGCCTTGGCCTCGCCCTTGCCGAACAGCTTTTCGCCCGCTTCCTTGATGAAGTCAAACATACCCATGACATTCTCCTGACGGTGAGTGGAACGTAATGCGTAACGCGTGATGCGTGATGCGTGATGCGGATTGGGATACCGCTGGAACGACACAGGGCGCCCGAAGACGCCCTGTTGCCATGCTTGCTAGTTACCGCCGCCGAGACCGTCGGGTCCGCCGGCGCGTGCCTTGCGTACCTCGCCCGGCTCGCCGTGCAGCGCGCGCCAGGCCCACAGCAGGTAGCCCGACACGGCATAGGCCACGAACAGCCCGAACAGCGCTACCGGCGGATCGGTGGAAACCACCACGAACAGCACCAGCACGAGCACCATCATGCCGAAGGGCACGCGGTAGCGCACGTCCAGCGCCTTGCCGCTGTAGAACGGGGCGTTGGAGACCATCGACAGGCCCGCATAGAGCGTGATCGCAAAGGCGACCCACGGCATCCACAGCTCCCTGACCGGCAGCTTGTTATCGATGACCAGCCAGACAAAGCCGGCCACCAGGGCCGCCGCGGCCGGGCTCGGCAGGCCCTGGAAGAAGCGCTTGTCCACCACGCCGATATTGGCGTTGAAGCGCGCCAGGCGCAGCGCCGCGCAGGTGCAGTAGACGAACGCGGCGATCCAGCCCCACTTGCCGAGGTCGCGCAGGATCCAGGTGTACATGACCAGCGCCGGCGCCACGCCGAACGAGGTCATGTCCGAGAGCGAGTCGTACTGCTCGCCGAATGCGCTCTGCGTGTTGGTGATGCGCGCCACGCGGCCATCCATGCCGTCCAGCACCATGGCCGCGAAGATGGCGATGGCGGCCGAGTCGAAATGGCCGTTCATCGCCGCCACGATGGCGTAGAAGCCGGCGAACAGCGCGGCCGTGGTGAACGCATTGGGCAGCAGGTAGATGCCGCGCCGGCGCGGGCGCACGTACTCGATGTCCGGCCCTTCCTCGGCCTCGTCGTAGCCAGGGTCGTTGCGCAACTGGTTGCGGCGGAACGGTCGCAGATGCGTCACGTTGCCGATGCTGACGCGCTTGTTCCGTCGATTGAAGGCACCCATGCCAGCCTCTCCTATCAGTGTGGATGGCGGCGGCTTACTGCTGCGCGCCCTGCACGTCCAGTTCGGCCAGCACGGTCGACGAGGCGGACACCTTCTCGCCAATCGTCACGCGCGGCCGGGCATCCACGGGCAGGTACACGTCCACGCGCGAGCCGAAGCGGATGAAGCCGTAGCGCTGGCCACGCGAGATCGCGTCGCCCACCTTGGTGTAGCACAGGATCCGGCGCGCCACCAGCCCGGCCACCTGGACCAGCGTGACCACCTGGCCGTCCTGCGCGCGGCGGATCACGATGGCGTTGCGCTCGTTCTCCACCGACGCCTTGTCCAGATCGGCATTGACGAACTTGCCCGGGAAGTACTCGAGCTTCTCGACCTTGCCATCCACCGACGCGCGGTTCGAATGCACGTTGAACACGTTCATGAACACGCTGATCTTCAGCGCCTCGCGCCCGGCGTACGGGTCCTGGGTCTTCTCGACCACGACGATGCGGCCGTCGGCGGGTGCCAGCACGGCGTTGGGCGTCGACGGAATCGGCCGGGGCGGATCGCGGAAGAACTGGAGCACGAAGATCGTGAGAATCCACAGCGGCAGCGCCCACCAGAAACCTGCGCTGACATGCACCAGCAGCGAGATGACGAATGCGCCGGCCAGGAATGGCCAGCCTTCACGGGCGATCAGCGGATGAGGATAGTTCATGCAAGACTTGGTCTGAAGTTCAGGTAGAAACGATACGCCATGCCGCGCCGGCGCCAGGGGCTGGCCGCCGTGGGCAATTCAGGGGTATCGCCGCGAATAATAAGAAAGATTCGAGCCAACGCCCGAAAAAAGTCCGACAAGGATAACAAAAAGCCGTCCAGCCTCCGCCAAAATGCCTCACGCAACACTGCGCGGGGCCGGCGGCGGGCTGGACGGCCGAGGGCGGCGGGCCCGGGGGCCCCGCCCTGCCAGCTGTCGTCAGCTTAGTTCTTCGACTGGTCGACCAGCTTGTTCTTGGCAATCCACGGCATCATCGCGCGCAGCTTGGCACCCACTTCCTCGATCTGGTGCTCGGACGTCAGGCGACGGCGCGAGATCAGGGTCGGGGCGCCGGCCTTGTTCTCAAGCAGGAAGCTCTTGGCGTATTCGCCGGTCTGGATGTCGGTCAGGCATTGCTTCATGGCCTTCTTGGTCTCTTCCGTCACGACGCGCGGGCCGGTGACGTATTCGCCATATTCGGCGTTGTTCGAGATCGAGTAGTTCATGTTGGCGATGCCGCCTTCGTAGATCAGGTCGACGATCAGCTTCAGCTCGTGCAGGCACTCGAAGTAGGCCATTTCTGGCGCGTAGCCGGCTTCCACCAGCGTTTCGAAGCCAGCCTTGATCAGCTCGACGGTACCGCCGCACAGCACGGCCTGCTCGCCGAACAGGTCGGTTTCGGTTTCTTCGCGGAAGTTGGTCTCGATGATGCCGGCACGGCCGCCGCCGTTGGCGGTAGCGTACGACAGCGCGATGTCACGGGCGGCGCCGGACTTGTTCTGATGCACGGCGATCAGGTGCGGCACGCCGCCACCTTGCGAGTACGTCGAGCGCACCGTGTGGCCCGGGGCCTTCGGGGCGATCATGATCACGTCCAGGTCGGCACGCGGGATCACGGCGCCGTAGTGCACGTTGAAGCCGTGCGCGAAGGCCAGGGCGGCGCCTTCCTTGATGTTGCCGTGCACTTCGTTCTTGTACACGTCGGCGATCTGCTCGTCCGGCAGCAGGATCATGACCACGTCGGCGTTCTTGACGGCCTCGCCCACTTCCTTGACCTGCAGGCCGGCGTTGACGGCCTTGTTCCACGACGCGCCGCTCTTGCGCAGACCGACCGTCACGTTCACGCCCGAATCCTTCAGGTTCAGTGCGTGGGCGTGGCCTTGCGAGCCGTAGCCGATGATGGTGACGTTCTTGCCCTTGATCAGGGAGAGGTCGGCGTCCTTGTCGTAAAACACTTTCATGATGATTCCTTCGATTTTCTAAGTCTGCGTATAAGGGGTGGCGGCGTGGCGCGGGCGTTGGTTCCGATTCACGCGTCGCGCCGCCGGGGATACTGCGATTGGCTTGTGGCCGCTGCCGGGTGCGCCGGTCAGACCTTCAGGATGCGTTCGCCGCGGCCGATGCCGGAACCGCCCGTACGGACGGTTTCCAGGATCGCGGTGCGGTCGATGGCATCGAGGAACGCATCCAGCTTGCCGCCGTTGCCGGTCAGCTCGATGGTGTACGTCTTCTCGGTCACGTCGATGATGCGGCCCCGAAAGATGTCGGCGGTGCGCTTCATTTCCTCGCGCTCCTTGCCCACCGCGCGCACCTTCACGAGCATCAGCTCGCGCTCGATGTGCGCGCCTTCCGTCAGGTCCACCACCTTGACCACTTCCACCAGGCGGTTCAGGTGCTTGGTGATCTGTTCGATCACGTCGTCCGAACCGGTGGTGACAATGGTCATCCGCGACAGCGACGCATCCTCGGTGGGGGCCACCGTGAGCGTCTCGATGTTGTAGCCGCGCGCCGAAAACAGCCCCACCACGCGCGACAGCGCGCCGGGTTCGTTTTCCAGCAGGACCGAAATAATGTGTCGCATTACAGGTCCTCCGCGCCGAGCAGCATTTCGGAGATGCCCTTGCCCGCCTGGACCATCGGCCACACGTTCTCCGTGGGGTCGGTCTGGAAGTCCAGGAACACGGTGCGGTCCTTGAGGCGGAACGCCTCGCGCAGCGCCGGCTCCACATCGGCCGTCTTTTCCACGCGGATACCCACGTGGCCGAAGGCCTCGGCCAGCTTGACGAAGTCAGGCAGCGCGGTCATGTAGGAGTGCGAGTAGCGGTTGTCGTACTCGATCTCCTGCCACTGGCGCACCATGCCCAGATAGCCGTTGTTCAGCGAGCAGATCTTGACCGGGGTGTCGTACTGGAGGCAGGTGGACAGTTCCTGGATGCACATCTGGATCGAGCCTTCGCCCGTGATGGTCACCACTTCCTTGTCCGGGAACGCCTTCTTGATGCCCATGGCGTACGGCAGGCCCACGCCCATCGTGCCCAGGCCGCCGGAGTTGATCCACCGGCGCGGCTCGTTGAACTTGTAGAACTGCGCGGCCCACATCTGATGCTGGCCCACGTCGGAGCAGATGAAGGCGTCGCCCTTGGTCAGTTCCCAGATCTTTTCCACCACGTACTGCGGCTTGATGATCTCGCTCTTGCGGTCGTACTTGAGGCAGTCCACCGAGCGCCATTGCTCGATCTGGTCCCACCACTTGGCCAGGGCCTCGCGCTTGGGCTTGACGTCGCTGGCCTGCAGCTGGGCGATCAGTTCCTGGAGCACGTCCTTGACGTTGCCGACGATGGGAATGTCGACCTTCACGCGCTTCGAGATCGACGAGGGGTCGATATCGATATGGATGATCTTGCGCGCCTGCGCGGTGAAGTGCGCCGGGTTGCCGATCACGCGGTCGTCGAAGCGGGCGCCGATGGCGATCAGCACGTCGCAGTTCTGCATGGCCATATTGGCTTCATACGTCCCGTGCATGCCGAGCATGCCGAGGAACTGCTTGTGCGTGCCCGGGAACGCGCCCAGGCCCATCAGCGTGTTGGTGACCGGATGGCCCGTGATGGCGGCCAACTGGCGCAGCTCATCGCTGGCATTGGCCAGCACCACGCCGCCGCCCGTATAGATATACGGACGCTCGGCGCCCTGCAGCAGCGCGACAGCCTTGCGGATCTGGCCCGAGTGCCCCTTGTTCACGGGGTTGTACGAGCGCATGTCGATCGTCTTCGGGTACTCGTACTTACACGAGTTCCGCGACACGTCCTTCGGAATGTCGACCACCACGGGGCCGGGACGGCCGGTGGCGGCGATGAAGAACGCCTTCTTGATCGTCGCGGCGAGGTCGCGCACATCCTTCACGAGGAAGTTGTGCTTGACGATCGGGCGCGTGATGCCGACGGTGTCGCATTCCTGGAAGGCATCCTGGCCGATGGCATGGGTCGGCACGTTGCCGGTGATCACCACCATCGGGATCGAGTCCAGGTAGGCGGTGGCGATGCCGGTCACGGCATTGGTCACGCCCGGGCCGGAAGTCACCAGGGCGACGCCGACCTTGCCCGTGGCGCGCGCGTAACCATCCGCGGCATGGACCGCAGCCTGCTCGTGGCGCACCAGGATGTGCTCGAACTTCTTTTGCTTGTGGAGTTCGTCGTAGATGTACAGCACCGCGCCGCCGGGGTAGCCCCAGACGTATTCGACGCCTTCTTCGGCGAGTGCGTGACAGAGAATTTCCGCACCGATCATTTCGGGTGCGGCAGATGAATTGCTGTCTGCGTGGGAGAATTCCGCGCTGGGCATGTTCATTTCAGTCCTTTGCAATTTTCGGCAAAAAATTGTTTGGATGCTCTCTGCCGGGCTTGTGGCTCGGGTTCAAGCGGTGCGCGTCTGCATGAAGAGACCGCCTTATAAGCGGTCTGATGAGACAACCACTGATGTCGTGTGAACCGATGATGATACTGCAATGCACCAGCGTGGTCTATGGCCCCCTGGAGACTTTTTTGCAGACGCACCACGATGGCGCAACGGCCGCAAGCGACCCCTCCGTCATATTGTCTGCAAACTAATACAGCATCGCCCAAGCCGGCTGTTTTTTGCTAGCATCGCAGACATTTGCGACCCGCCGCGCGACTTTCGCGGCACATTCCTGCCTGCATGGCCACTGACCAGGAACTCTCAGACTTTCTCTCCAGCGTGGAACGACGTGCCTTCAAGCAGGCCGTATTCGCCGTGCGGGATGACGAAGCCGCGCTGGACATCGTGCAGGACGCCATGATCAAGCTGGCCGAAAAGTACGGCGACAAGCATGCCGCCGAGCTGGCGCCGCTGTTCCAGCGCATCCTGCAGAACACGATCCACGACTATTTCCGCCGCCAGAAAGTACGCAACACGTGGGTAACCCTGTTCTCGAACCTGCGCGACGACCGCGAAGGCGATGACAACGACCTGCTGGAAACTCTCGAGGCCCAGGCTGGGTCAGAATCCGCGGAAAGCAGCGCCGACAAGGTCGAGCGGGCACAGGTCATGCACATCATCGAGCAGGAAATCCAGCGTCTGCCCACGCGTCAACGCGAAGCTTTCCTGATGCGTTACTGGGAGGATATGGACGTGGCCGAGACGGCAGCCGCGATGGGCTGCTCGGAAGGCAGCGTCAAGACGCACTGTTCCCGTGCAACGCACACACTGGCGCAGGCCTTGCGCGCACGGGGGGTCCGACTATGAGCCGAAACGAACGAGATATACAGGAACGCCGCTTCGCCCGCGAGATCCGCTCGGCACTCGATGCCTCGGCGGATGCCGTGCCGGCGGACATTGCCGAACGGCTCGCCGCCGCGCGGCGCATGGCGCTGGCCGCGAAGAAAGCCGCCGCACCGGCCACGGTGCCACAATTCGCCCTGCCCGGCGGCCATGGCGCCATCTTCGACGATGAAGACGACTCGCCGCTGCACCGCGCTGGCGCATGGTTGCGCCGGCTCGCCCTGCTTTGGACGCTGGTGGCGCTGGTGGTCGGCGTGACCGGCATCTACCAGTGGCAGCAGCAGAAGCGCGTGGAGGAGCTGGCCGACGTGGACGCCGCCATGCTGCTGGACGACCTGCCGCCCACGGCCTACGCCGACCAGGGCTTCCACGTGTTCCTCAAGCACGACCGCGATCAATAGGATGGCGCGCGCTCACTTCCGCTCCGACGCCTCACCGCGCCGGCTGGCCCGATTCACCGCGCTGTGCGCCAGCCTTGGCGCCGTGGTTGCGCTGGCCTCGGGCGAGTTGACGCAGGCCGCCGAAGCCCACGAGGTCCGTGCGGGCGCCTCGGCGCCGGCCGTGGTCCATGTGCATCCGACCTGGGTCGAACTGACCCCGACGCACCAGCAGATCCTCGCCCCGCTGCGCCCGCTCTGGGACACCATCCCCGAACTCAACCGCCGCAAGTGGCAGCGTATTGCCGATCGCTACCCGTCGCTGAAGCCCGAGGAACAGGCCCGGCTGCAGGAACGGATGGCCGAATGGGTCAAGATGACGCCGCAGGAACGCCGCGTGGCGCGCGAGAACTACCAGATCACCCGTACGGTGCCGGCCGAGAAGAAGGCCGATGCGTGGGATCGCTATCAACAGCTTCCCGAGGCGCAGAAGAAGGAACTGGCGGCAGCCGAGAAGGTGCCGCGCCGCCCCGGCGCAGTGAGCGGCCTGCCTTCCGGCAAGCGTCTGCCGACCGATTCCGGCCACCAGATCCGCGTCAATAAACCCGCCAGCGATGCCGCCGCGCTGCCCCCAGCGCTGACAGCATCGACACCGGCGTCGCCGGCCTCGGCACCGGTCGCCGCCGCACCCGTGCCGGTCACGCCCGCAACGCCGCCGGAAGTTGCGGCTTCGGCACCCGCAGCACAACCGGCCACCGAGTCGCTTTCGCCGCCGGTCACCGGCGAGGCGGCGACCGACATCCCGATCAGTCCGCCCGACTCCCCCCGCCAGTAACACCTTTCCCGGCCACCTTCCCGGCCGCGCGGCGCGCCGCCCCGGATTTGGCATAATTGCCGCTCACCCGGAACCCGCGCCATGCCTGCCGCCAGCCCTGCCTCCCCCGCTTCTCCCGCTTCCATGCCGTCGCGCGCCCCGCGCACGCCCACGCTGCGCCGCCGCCTGACCTGCATGCTCTATGAGGGCGTGCTGCTGTTCGGCGTGCTGATGGCCGCCAGCGCGGTCTATCTGCTGGCGCGCCCGGTGCTCCAGCGCCTCGGTATCGACCAGCCCTATGTCGATCAGGCCTGGATGTTCGTCGTACTGGCCTGCTATTTCACGTGGTTCTGGCAGCGCAACGGCCAGACGCTGGCGATGCAGACGTGGCGCATCCGCCTCGAGACGGCTGCCGGCCAGCCGCCGCACTGGACCCGCGCGCTGCTGCGCTATGTGCTGGCCTGGCTGTGGCTGCCGCCCGCGGCGGCGGTCGGCCATGCGCTCGGGCTCACGCGCGGGCCGTTCGTCGGCGCGCTGGTGGCCGGTCTGCTGGTGTGGATTGCGCTGGCGTGGCTCGACCCGCGCCGCCAGTTCCTGCATGACCGGCTGGCCGGCACGCGCCTGATTGACCTGCGTGATCTGCGCGACCCGCGCCCGGCCGCGAAGTCATGAGCCTGACGGCGGCCGCCCTGCGCCGCGTGGCTGTGGCCGCGCAGACGCTGGCGGCCGGCGGCCTCGCAGCAGGTTTGGCCGAAGGGGCCGGCTGGCCGTGGCCGCTCGCCATCGGCGCGGCGCTGCTGGCCGTGCTGGTGGGCTTCGGTATCGGCGTCGGGATTGCTTTTGTCGCCACGCTGGGCGGCGCCGGCATCGCGCTGGATGCACGCCTTCCCCATCCCTCCGACACGCCCCCGCGCCAGCCGCTCGGCCTCTCCGGCGCGCTCGCCTGCTATCTTTCGGAATGCCGCGCGGTCTTCCGCATGTTCAACTGGCTCCAGCCATTCCGCTCGCGCATCACCTTTGACTCGCCCGCCAATGCCGACGCGCCGACGGTGCTGCTCGTACACGGCTACGGCTGCAATCACGCGATCTGGCTTGACATGGCGCCCACGCTGGCCGCCGCCGGCTATCGCTGCGAAGGGATCGACCTCGAACCCGTGCTGGGCGATATCGACGACTACGCGCCGACCCTGCTCGCCCGCATGCGCGGGATCGCCGCGCGCACGGGCCAGGCGCCGCTCGTGGTCTGCCACAGCATGGGCGGACTCGCCGCACGGGCCGCGCAGGTGCTAGCGTTGCGGGAGAGCGATGATCCGCCCTGCTCAGGCATCGTCACCCTTGGCTCGCCCCATCACGGCTGCGCCCTCGCCCGCTTCGGCGGCGGCCGCAATGCGCGGCAGATGCGCTGGCACAGCCCGTGGCTGAAGGCGTTGGCGCTGGCTGAGACGCCGGCCTTGCGCGCGCGCATCGTCTCGGTGTTCAGTTGGCACGACTCCATCGCCGGGCCCCCGGGCACCTCCTGGCTCGACGGCGCGCGCAACGTGCCGCTGGCCGGCATCGGCCATGTTTCCCTGCTGCGCCACCCGCGCGCCGTGGACGCCACGCTGGCCGCCCTCGCCTCGCTACGCACCCCGGCGCCACAACAAACCCCACAACAAACCCCGCAGCGCACCTCGATCTTCATGTGACATTCATGTTTCCGTCACGGCACCGTCACGCGGCAAGGGCTCAATGCACCCATCGCCGATACCGGGGCCGCCATGGTTCAAGCTCTCCAGTTTGCTCGGGGGCGTCTGTCGAGGGCCGCGCAACGCCTGCGCGGCAAGCCTGACACCACGCTCTCGCTGTCCGCCGCACTGGCGGCCTTCATGCCGCCGCCGACGGAACTGTCACCGGCCGCTCCCGCCGCCCCAGCCTTCCACGCCGAATCGGGCAACCGCCCCGCCTCCGCTTCGGAACCTCCCACACATCGCTACCGCGCCATCTGGCTGTCCGATATCCATCTCGGCACGCCCGGTTGCCAGGCCACGTATCTGCTCGATTTCCTGAAGCACAACGAGTCCGACGTGCTCTATCTGGTAGGCGACATCATCGACGGCTGGCAGCTGCGCCGTGGCTGGTACTGGCCGCAGAGCCACAACGACGTGGTGCAGAAGCTGCTGCGCAAGGCGCGCAAGGGCACGGAAGTGATCTACGTGCCCGGCAACCACGACGAAGTGGCGCGCCAGTTCGACGGCATGGCTTTCGGCGACATCACCGTGCGCGAGGACGCCATCCACGTGACCGCCACCGGCCGCCGGCTCTGGGTGGTGCATGGCGATTTGTTCGACGGCGTGGTGCAGCACGCGCGCTGGCTGGCGTACCTGGGCGACTCGCTGTACACGATGATCCTGGCGCTGAATCGCCATTTCAACCGCATCCGCACCCGGCTCGGCTTCGAGTACTGGTCGATCTCGCAATTCCTGAAGCATCAGGTCAAGAACGCGGTCAGCTACATCAACTCGTTCGAGCACGCGATGGTGGACGAGGCGCGCCGGCGCGGCTGCGACGGCGTGGTCTGCGGCCACATCCACAAGGCGGAGATCCGCGAGGTGGACGGCCAGCTCTACTGCAACGACGGCGACTGGGTGGAAAGCCTCTCGGCGCTGGTCGAGACCATGGAAGGCGAGCTCAAGATCGTCTACTGGACCACGCTGCTCGATCCGCCCGAGCCAGTGGGACGCCGGCGCCGCCGCGCCACCGAGATGGCGCTTTGACACGCCCCGCCCCCACGACACCTCACCCGGCCACACTGCCGCAAGGAGATTCGATGCGAGTCATGATTGTCACGGATGCCTGGGAGCCCCAGGTCAACGGCGTGGTGCGCACGCTCAAGTCCACGCGCCGCGAACTGGAGGCGATGGGCCACACGGTGGACCTGCTGACGCCGCTGGAATTCCGCACCGTGCCATGCCCGACGTACCCGGAAATCCGCCTGTCGCTGCTGCCGACGGCCAAGGTACGCGCCCGCATCGACGCCTTCCGCCCGGAGGCCCTGCACATCGCCACCGAAGGCCCGCTCGGCCTGGCCGCGCGCCGCTACGCCATGCGCCACGGCCTGCCGTTCACCACGGCCTACCACACGCGCTTCCCGGAGTACGTGCAGGCCCGCTTCGGCGTTCCGCTGGCCTGGACCTACCGCTTCCTGCGCTGGTTCCATGGTCCAGCGCGTGCTGTGATGGCGCCCACGCCGGTGGTGCTGCACGACCTGCACCAGTACGGCATCACCCACGGCGTGCTGTGGACGCGCGGCGTGGACCTCGACGTCTTCACCGCCGAGCGCGCCAACGTGCTCAACACCGCCCACCCGATCTTCCTCTACGTGGGCCGCGTGGCCGTGGAGAAGAACGTCGAGGCCTTCCTCCAACTCGACTTGCCCGGCTCGAAATGGGTGGTGGGCGATGGCCCGGCGCTGGCCGGCCTGAAGGCGCGCTATCCGTCCGCCAGCTATCTCGGCGTGCTCGAGCAGCCCGATCTGGCCAAGGTGTATGCTTCTGCCGATGTCTTCGTGTTCCCGAGCCGCACCGATACCTTCGGGTTGGTGCTGCTGGAAGCGCTGGCGAGCGGCCTGCCCGTGGCGGCGTACCCGGTTACCGGGCCGATCGATGTGCTGGGCGACAGCCCGGCCGGCGTGATGCACGAGGATTTGCGCGAAGCCTGCCTCGAGGCGCTGCGCATCGACCGCGTCACCGCTCGCGCCCACGCCGAGAAGTTCTCGTGGCGCGCGGCGTCCGAGCAGTTCCTCGCTCACCTGCGGCCGTTGCCAGCGTCGGCAGCCCCCCAAGACACCACGGCTCCCACCGCTGCGCACGATCATGCCAAAACCGCATCCCCCGCTGCCGTCCGCTCCGGAGACTGAGTACTCGGTCGAGAACAACCCCCACAAAGGCAATCGCGGTATCCGCCGCGCCTGGCACGCGGCGATCAACTCGCTGTCCGGCCTGCGCTACGCGGTGCTCGAAGAGAGCGCGTTCCGGCAGGAACTGACGCTGGTGGTGATTTTCACGCCATGCGCGTTCCTGCTGCCGATCTCGGCGGTCGAACGGATATTGCTGCTGGGGACGCTGCTGCTGGTGCTGATCGTGGAATTGCTGAATTCCAGCGTGGAGGCCGCCGTGGACCGGATTTCGCTCGAGCGGCACAGCCTGTCGAAGCGCGCCAAGGACTTTGGCAGCGCGGCGGTCATGCTGGCGCTCGTGCTGTGCGGCGGCACCTGGATCGCCATCGGCGGGCCGCACGTGGTGCGGTGGATCGGCGGCTGGCTGGGTTAGTTAGCCGCTAATCAGGGCGAGTCGGGACTGGCGGGCGCCAGTCCCGGCGGGTCAGGTCTCTTCGCGCTTCTCGATCCACTTGTCCACGCGTACGCGCGGCGCGGCGACCAGCTTGCCGAGCAGCGTGTTGGGCGTGTCGGACACGTGCAGCATGTCGGCGTGCACCTGCTTCAGGAACCCTTCGCCCACGGCGTGGTTCAGGAAAGCCAGCATGCCGTCGTAGAAGCCGGCCACGTTCAGCAGGCCCACGGGCTTGTCGTGGTAGCCGAGCTGGGCCCAGGTGAACGTTTCAAACAGCTCTTCGAACGTGCCGACGCCGCCCGGCATGGCGATGAACGCGTCCGAGCGGTCCGCCATCATCTGCTTGCGCTCGTGCATGTTACGCACCACGTGCAGTTCGGTCAGGCCGCGATGGCCGACTTCCTTCTGCATCAACGCATCGGGAATCACGCCGATGGCCGTGCCGCCGTGCGCCAGCACGCTGTCCGCCACGATCCCCATCAGCCCGACCTTGCCGCCGCCGTAGACCAGCGCCAGCCCCTGTTCAACCATGGTGGCGCCCAGCGCACGGGCCGCCTCGGCGTATTCCGGACGGAAGCCGGGGCTGGACCCGCAATAGACACAAACCGATTTCACTGTCTTTCCTTCTTCGCGGCAGCGGCGGCCTCGGCCTCCGCCTTGGTGACGGCATACTCGCGCGCCAGTTGATCGAATGCCTCGCGCGCCTTGCCGCGCAGGTACGGGGCCAGGATCGAGAAGATGTGATAGCTCGAGCCGTGCAGGTAGCCCCGGATCTGATCGGGATCGTTGTACTGGCGCGGATGCTGCACGAACTGGAACGACAGCCAGTACGTGGCAATCACAACAATATTGGTACAAATCGCGTCCACCTGCTCCGGCGTGGCTTCCATGTCGCCGTCTTCCTGGAACTGGCGGCAGATCTCCAGCGCGAAGCGCTTCTTCTGCTCCACGATGCGCTTGAAGTTGGTTTCCAGCATCCGGTTGCGCGCCAGCAGGTCGTTGATGTCACGGTACAGGAAGCGGTAGTTCCACAGGAACTCGGACATGTACTGGAGGTAGCCCCAGCTTTCGCCCAGCGTGGCCTTGTGGTCCTCCGGCATCTTCAGGCGGCGCTCCATCTCCTGCTCGAAGCGCACGAAGATGGAGTTGATGATGTCGTCCTTGTTGCGGAAGTGGTAGTAGAGATTGCCGGGGCTGATCTCCATGGCTTCCGCGATCGTCGTGGTGGTGACGTTGGGCTCGCCAAGCTCATTGAACAGGCGCAGCGAGACGTCGAGGATGCGGTCTCGGGTTCGGCGCGGGCCGGCTTGCGGTTTGGCTTCCATGGGGTCGGGCGGACTCTCGAATCGGCAGGATTGGGATTATAAGCAATCGGGTCGGGCGGCCGACCCGCCAAGCGGCGAAAACGCCACTGGCGGGCCGGCACCCCTCAAAACGAGGAACCGGGCTGCTTCAGGAACGCCAGTTCGTCGTCCGTGCTGGCGCGGCCCAGTACGGCATTGCGATGCGGAAATCGGCCGAAGCGCGCGATGATTTCCTGATGCTTGATGGCCCATTCCACGCCATCGACCTCGCCGGCGGTGTCTTCGCGCAGCGCGGTGTATTCGCGCACGGCGATGTCCTGCGCCTCGGGCGACTCGGCGTGCTCGAACGGCAGGTAGCAGAACATGCGATGCCACGGCGTGGGCAGTTCGCGGTCCCAGCCCTGGGCGAGCATCCGGCGGGCCAGCGCCTGGGCCTGCGCGTCCGTGGCGAAGCTGCGCGGATCGCCCCGGAACATGTTGCGCGGGAACTGGTCGAGCAGGATCAGGCGGGCGCAGGTGCCTTCGGGCGTGGCGGACCAGTCGTCCGGCGCGCCCTCATGTGCGGCCTGCCAGGTCGGCAGGAAGGTGTCGCGGACGGTGGCGTCGAAGGCGTCGCGCTTGGTGAACCATTCGCGCCGCGACGTATTCCAGATGGCCGCGTCGGGCGTGCCGAACCAGAAGTCCAGTACATCCCGCGCGCCCAAAATGCGCCTATCGCTGCACATTACGCATCCAGTCGGCGGTCTGGAAGAACGCCTGCATCAGCCGCATCTGCAGGTCTTCGGGCAGGCCGATGTCCTGCATCGCCAGCGCCATGGCACGCATCCACTGGTCGCGCTCCGTCGTGCCGATCTCGAACGGCATGTGGCGCGCGCGCAGGCGCGGGTGGCCAAAGCGCTCGATAAAGTGGTTCGGGCCGCCCAGCCAGCCACACAGGAACCAGAACAGCTTGTCGCGGGAGCCATCGAGTGACGGCGGATGGATGGAGCGGAGCTGCTTGAACTCGGGCTCCAGGTCCATCAGGTCATAGAAGCGGTCCACCAGCTCGCGCACGCGGGCCTCGCCGCCGACCAGTTCGTAGGCGGTCACCTCCTGGGTCGTGGCGTCGGTGGGTTCGGAAGGTTCGGTAATCATGTCAATTCGAGAGAATTCGCGGCTCGGCGGTCACTGCACATCGCGCAGCGTGGCCAGCGCAGGCTGCCGCAGCACCTCGCGCAGGCCCAGGTAGCCGCCGGCAAAAGCGCACAGCATGCCAGAAACCACCCCCACCGGTACGATCCACAGGTTGAAGCGGTAGGGGAAGTCGAACACGAACTGGGATAGCGCCCAGCCCACCACGATGGCGCCGAAGCTGGCCAGCAGCCCCGCCAGCCCGCCCACGACCAGGAATTCGGCGTATTGCGTCTGGCGCACCGTGGCGGCCGTCGCGCCGAGGGCCTTGAGCAGGCCGGCATCGCGCTTGCGCTCGTCGCGCGCACCGGAAAGCGCCGCATACAGCACCGTCACCCCAGCCAGCAGCGTGAAGACGAACAGGAACTCCACGGCGGCGATCACCTGATCGAGCACGGCCTGGATCTGCCGCAGGATCAAATCCGTGTTGACCACGGTGATGTTCGGGAAGCTGGCCGTGAGCCGGTTGCCGAGCGCCGCCTTGGCCGGCGGCAGGTGGAAGGCGGTGATGTAGGTCTCGGGCAGGCCCTGCATCTTGTCCGTGGGCAGGATCACGAAGAAGTTCACGCGCATCGAGCCCCAGTCGAGCTTGCGCAGCGAGGTGACCGGCGCCTCCACGCTCTGGCCGGCCACGTCGAAGCGCAGCGTATCGCCCAGCTTGATATGGAGCGTCTTGGCGATGCCCTCCTCCACCGATGCCCCGCCCGCGTCGCCGGTCCAGCGCCCGGCAATCACTTCGTTGCCCTCGGGCAGCTTGTCTGTATACGAGAGGTTGAATTCGCGTTCGACCAGATTGCGCGCCCGGCCGTCCGGGTAGGTGCTGGCCTGGATCGGGCGATCGTCGATATGCGTCAGCCGGCCGCGCACCATCGGGTAGAGCAGGTCGCGGATGCCATTGGTGGCCAGCATCGCGCGCAGCGGGTCGCGCTGGTCGGGCTGGATATTGATGATGAAGCGATTGGGCGCGTCGGCCGGCGTGGCGTTGCGCCAGGAATCGACCAGATCGTTGCGCGTCATGCCGAGCAGCAGCAGCGCCATCAGCCCCACGGCCAGTGCCACGGTCTGGAGCACGGTCACGCCGCGCCGGCGTTCGAGCACGGCCAGCGCGAAGCGCCACCCCACACTGCCGCGCGCCCGGCCGCGCATGCCGCGCGAGAGCGCCAGCAGCAGCCCAAGGGCCAGCACCGCGAAGGCCACCCCCGCGCCGACAAACCCGCCTGCCGTGGTCAGGCCGAGCTTCAGGTCGCGCGCGGCCACCATCAACAACGCCACGAAGGCGCCCAGCCCCAGCGCGTAGGCCACCCAGGCCGAGATCGGCGGCAGGCCGATGTCGCGCCGAAGCACGCGCAGCGGCGCCACGCGCGTCAGCGCCAGCAGCGGCGGCAGCGCGAAGCCCACCAGCAGCACCAGCCCCGCCGCCACGCCGGTCAGCGCCGGGATGACCGAGGGCTGCGGCAGCGACACGCGCAGCAATCCACCCAGCGACAGCAGCAGCCCGTAATGCGCGAGGTAGCCGAGCGCCACGCCAACGAGCGCGCCCCCGGCGCCAAGCAGGAGGAATTCGATGCCGAACGCGGCCAGCAGCTGCCCGCGCGACAGACCCAGGCATTTGTATACAGCACACGCATCGGTATGACGCTGCATGTATCGGCGCGCAGACATGGCGATGGCCACCGCCGCGATCATCGAAGACAGCACCGCCACCAGCGACAGGAAGCGCTCGGCACGATCCAGCGTGGCGCGCATCTGCGGCTGGCCGGAATCAAGCGATTCCACGCGCGTGTTGCGCAGGTGGCGCCGCTCGATCTCGTCGGTCGCCCAGCGCTGGTAGGCGGCGGCGCCGGCGTCCGGGCCGGCCACGAGCAGCCGGTAGGTCACGCGGCTGCCCCAGCCGATCAGCTTGGTGGCGTCGAGATCGGACAGCGGCAGCATCACGCGCGGCGCGAAGTTCATGAAGCCCGCGCCACGGTCCAGCTCCTGCGTGATCACGCGCTCGATGCGGAAGGTCTTGCTGCCGAGTTGGACGCTATCGCCCAGGCGCAAGCCGAGGCCGTCCAGCAGCGCCTGATCCGCCCAGACCGTGCCCGGCGCGGGGATGCCTTCGGCCTCCTGCTCCGGACCGCCATCGGGCGGCAGCACCTTGAGCCGTCCGCGCAGCGGATAGCCATCGGTCACCGCCTTCAGGGCGCCAAGCTGGCTCGGTGCCTCCCCGTTCGTGGGTGCACCGTTGATGCGGGCGGTGGCCATGCTGGGGAACGTTACCGTCTGCGCCACGCGCAGGCCGTCGCGCCGGGCCCGCTCGGCAAATGCGGGGTCGAAGGGCTGGTCGGATACCAGCAGCACATCGGCGCCGATCATCTGGCGCGCGTCGCGCTCCAAGCCCAGCCGCATGCGATCCGCGAGGAAGCCGACGCTGGTCAGCGCGGCCACGGCCAGCACCAGCGCGAACAGCAGCAGCGTCAGCTCGCCGGCCAGCCAGTCGCGCCGGGCCATGCGCAGCGCATGGTGCCAGGCGGAGAAACGGTGAGCGGCGGGCACGGCGGGGGAGTCGGTCGGCATCGGAAAATCGCTAAGGAGGCAGAGAGGGAGTCAGCGCGGGCCGCGCAGGCTGGCGTGCAGGCGTCGCACGCCGCGCCAGAGTTTCGGGATCAGCCAGATCGCCAGGATCAGGAACACGCCCAGCAGGATCAGGAACACCACGGGCAGGAAAAATGCCAGCAGCAGGCCGCTTATGGTGCCGACGTCCTCGGTGAACGAGGCCGCCCAGTTCGAGAACGGCTCCGGCGAGACATTGATCAGCGCCCGCGTGCCAGCCTTGGTGGCATGCGCCGCCCCGGCCAGCGTGCCGCCCACGAGCCCGGCGGCCACCATCCACTGGGGATCGAGTTCGCCGAACGCCGCGGCGGCCAGGATCGCGCCGGCGGGAATGCGGATGAAGGTCTGGATGCCGTCCCAGGCGGTATCGAAGCCGGGTACCTTGTCGGCGATGAACTCGGCCAGGGCCAGCACGCCGGCCACGCCGATGACCCACCACGACGACAGCACCTGGAGCCCCGTGGGCAGGTCCAGCCAGCCCAGGCGCGCCAGTACCCCGGCCGCCAGCACGGCCAGGTAGAGACGCAGGCCGCTGGCCCAGGACATGCCTGCAGCCAGCGCGGCGGTTTCCAGCATGGGGCGGGACTCCTCGTGGGTAATTGGGGAGGAGTGTAATACGGTCGGGGAATGGGGATCGGCGGACCGGGCGATGGCCCCGCTCAGGCGCCTTCCTTGCCGTCCGCGCCGAACCAGGGCAGCGCTTCCTGCGGGGTGAGGATGCCGGCCGGCTCGGCAGCCGTGTAGCCGGGCAGCGCCTCGATGCGGCGCGCGAAGGCCGGATCGGCCAGCAGCGCCAGCAGCGCGCCCATCCACGGCGCGGTCGCATCGTTCTTGCGCAGGGCCAGGTAGTACGCCTCGCGCGTGAGCGGCACGAAGCCCAGCCCGTGCTGCTCGGCGTTCATCCGCAGACCGAAACCCACCTGCGCGCGGCCGGCCTGCACGGCCTCGGCCACCTTGTCATTGCTGAATTCGGGGTCTTCGTAGCCGGTGATCTGGTCCGGATAGAGCCCCTGCGCGGCCAGCAGCTGGTCGAACAGCATGCGCGTGCCCGAACTGCGCTGGCGGTTGATAAAGCGTGCACCGGTGCGAACGAGGTCGCGCAGGTCGCGGATCTCGCGCGCCACCTCGGGCGCCACGATCAGCCCCTGCTCGCGCCACGCCAGCCGTACCAGCCGCACCGTGGCGGGCCGCAGCCATTTGCGCAGCGTCACATGGGCGACCGACCCGGCGGTCTGGATCGGCGAGACATAGAAGCCGGCCAATTCCGACTGGCGCTCCTGGAGGCAGATCAGCCCTTCCACGCTGCCGCAGAACACGGTGTCGAGCTGGAGCGCGCTCGGCGCGTCCCTTAGTGCCGTCGACAGCACTTCCATGGCCGGATCGTGGCTGCCGGAGAAATGCACCACGGTTTGCGGCTGCACGGCGTCGTCGAGTTCGAGCAGGAAATCGGCCATGGCCTTCTGCACGGCGGGATCGATGGTCTCCCGCAGCCGCGATTCGGCGCGCAGCAGCCGCTCCCCGAAGCGCGTCAGCGAGGCGCCCCGCCCGCGCTCCATGTCGAGCATGCTGCGGCCCAGCATCTCTTCCCAGTTACGCATCACGCCCCAGGCGTGCCGGTACGACAGCCCGATCTCCTGCGCGGCGCGGTGCAGCGACCCCGTCTCGCGCACCGCCTTCAGCAGCTGGAACACCTTGCCGTTGGCACGCGGATTGTCATCGGCGGCAATGACCGGGAACAGGTCAAACCTGAACGTCATATGAAATACCTTGCATATTTACAGGAACAATGTGGCCGGATAACAATCGTGTGCCCTGTGTTTCACGATGTTTGTCCACCCATTCTCCACGAAGCATCAGCGTCGTGGCAATTGTGTTTTCGAAAACATAATAAAGGAACGATCGATGTCCCGCACTGGCTTCCCCCTCCCCCGCGCGACCCACGTCGCCGCCGTGCTTGTGCTGGCGTCGGCACTTTCCGCTGCGCAGGCCGGCGAACTCAAGATGGCCACCACCACCAGTACCGAGAATTCCGGCCTGCTGAAATACCTGCTGCCGAAGTTCGAGCAGAAGTCCGGCGTCAACGTAAAGGTCATCGCGGTGGGCTCCGGCAAGGCGATGAAGATGGGCGAGATGGGCGACGTGGACGTGCTGCTGGTGCACGCCCGCAAGATGGAGGATGAATTCGTGGCCGCCGGCTACGGCGTGAACCGGCGCGACGTGATGTACAACGACTTCATCGTCGTCGGCCCGGCCGGCGACCCGGCACACGTCAAGGGCGGCAAGGACGTCATCGCCGGGTTCAAGAAACTGGCCGCCAGCGGCAGCAAGTTCATCTCGCGCGGTGACAACTCGGGCACCGATGTGATGGAAAAGGACTACTGGAAGCGTGCCGGCATCGAGCCGAAGGGCCAGCCGTGGTACGTGAATGCCGGCCTGGGCATGGGCGAGGTGCTGACCATGGCGGCGCAGATGCCCGGCTACACCCTGAGCGACCGCGCCACCTATGGCGCCTATCGCGCCAAGACCGGGCTGGCGATTGCCATCGAGGGCGATCCGAAGATGTTCAACCCGTACGGCGTGATCGCCGTGAACCCGGCCAAGCACCCGGGCACGAACTACACGGACGCGATGAAGTTCGTGGAGTGGGTCACATCGAAGGAAGGCCAGCAGACCATCGCCAGCTACAAGGTGGACGGCGAACAGTTGTTCTTCCCGAGCTACGAAGGGAAGTAAACCCACCCATTGCTCAGACTGCCGTGGCCTCCAGCCGCGGCAGCTGCGGCAGGTCGGCGGCCACCTCGGCGATCATCCGCCGCATCCACATCACATCGGGCGCTGCGTGGCAGCGCTCGTGCCATAGCTGGTAGAACCGCATGCGCGGGAACGGCACCGGCGACGCCACCATCCGGATCGGCAGGTACTGCGCATAATGCGCGGCGAACTGGCGGCCCGTGGTGAACACCATATCCGTCTTCATCAGCACGTAGGGCACCAGGCCGAAGTACGGCAGCGTGACCTGGATGTTGCGCTTGTAGCCCTGCTCGGCCAGCGCCTGGTCGATCATGCTGCGCTGCATCGACGCGTACGGCGCCGGGGCCAGGTGCGGCATCTCCAGGTAGTGGCGCAGCGTCAGCCCGTTGCGGGCCAGCGGGTGCTGGGCGCCGAGCATGCAGACCACTTCGTCGTCGAACAGCGGCGAGATATGGAGGTGCTCGGGCGGCGACAGCCAGTTGCCGACCACGATGTCCAGATGGCCCTGCTCCAGCGCATCGAGGAAATCGCTCGCCTGCGTCATCGGATGCACGAACAGCTTGGCCCCCGGCGCCAGCCGCCGCACCCGCTCGACGATATTCGGCAGGAAGAAGGCATCCAGATAATCGGGCGCGCCCAGGTGGAAGGTGCGCGTGGTGGTGGCGGGGTCGAATTGCTGCGGCGGCCGGGCGATGCGGTCCATTGCCGCCAGGCTCTGCTCGGCCAGCGCCAGCAGCTCGCGGCCGCGCTCGGTCGGCACCATGCCGCTCTTGCCGCGCACCAGAATGGCGTCGCCGGTGATCTCGCGCAGCCGCTTCAGCGTGTTGCTGATGGCTGGCTGCGACTGGCCCAGGCGCACGGCGGTGCGGGTCACGCTCTGCTCGGTGAGCAGGGTGTGCAGCACCCGCAGCAAATAGGTATCGAGATGGTCGCGTCCGTGCATGGCGAGAACCGGCGGCACCCGGGGGCGGGCGTGGCTGGCGTGGGGGATGGGAACGGCGCATAGTGTATGTCAGGCACCCCACGGGCGGTCAAATGCCGGCGCACTACGGGAAGACCCGGAGTCCGCCGGCAAGCCGCGCCCGCGCTGGGTTCCAGGCGGGGAAGACGGCGCCGGACCGCGCCAGCGGTCGCGCATTGATGGGGCATATCACCTGGGCCGAATATTGCATGAAAGTGGCCGGTGCTATGTTTCCGCCATCCCCGAAAGAGAGAAGACCATGGAGACGCAAACCATCCGCTTTTTCCACCGCGGCCAGGTCCAGGAAGTGTCCGACGCCCCGGTGACCCGCACGGTCCTGCAGTACCTGCGCGAGGACGTGCGCTGCACCGGCACCAAGGAAGGCTGCGCCGAAGGTGACTGCGGTGCCTGCACCGTCGTGATCGGCGAGTTGCAGGATGGCGGCGACGTGGCCTTCAAGGCCGTGAACGCCTGCATCCAGTTCCTGCCCACGCTCGACGGCAAGGCCCTGATCACCGTGGAAGACCTGCGCCAGGCGGACGGCACGCTCCACCCGGTGCAGGAGGCCATGGTGGAGTGCCACGGCTCCCAGTGCGGGTTCTGCACGCCCGGCTTCGTGATGTCACTGTGGGCGCTGTACCAGCAGCACACGCCCGGCGGCGAGCCCCCGGCGCGCCAGGAGATCTGCGACGCCCTGACCGGCAACCTGTGCCGCTGCACCGGCTACCGGCCGATCATCGACGCCGGCCAGCGCATGATGGCGCTGCCCGCGCCCGCCGCCAGCAAGCTCAATCCGAAGCAGATCGCCGACACGCTGCGCAACCTCAAGCGCGGCGAGACCTTCCACTACAGCGTGCGCGGCCAGCATTTCTACGCCCCGCGCACCGCCGCCGAATTCGGGGCGATCAAGGCCGCCGAGCCCGGCATCCGCATCCTGGCCGGCAGCACCGACGTGGGTCTCTGGGTAACCAAGCAGTTCCGTGAACTCGGCAACCTGCTCTACGTGGGGCAGGTGGAAGACCTGAACACCGTGGCCGAGCGCGACGGCTTCCTCGAGATCGGTGCCGCCGTGACGCTGGAGCGCGCCTACGCGGCGCTGACCGCCGCCCACCCGGAACTCGACGAGATGTGGAAGCGCTTTGCCTCGCTGCCGATCCGCAATGCCGGCACGCTGGGCGGGAATATCGCCAACGGCTCGCCGATCGGCGACTCGATGCCGGCGCTGATCGCGCTCGGCACGGAGGTGGTGCTCCAGCGCGGCGAGACGCGCCGCACCATGCCGCTCGAGGACCTCTACCTCGCCTACCAGAAGACGGCGATGGCCGAGGGCGAGTTCGTCGCCGGGCTGCGCGTGCCGACGAAGGGCTCCCGGGGCCCGCAGCATTTCCGGACGTACAAGCTGTCGAAGCGGTTCGACGAGGACATCTCGGCCGTCTGCGCCGCGTTTGCCATCACCGTGGAGGGCGGCATCGTCACGGCGGCGTGCGTCGCCTTCGGCGGCATGGCCGCCACGCCCAAGCGCGGCGCCCTCACCGAAGCCGCCCTGGTCGGCCAGCCGTGGAACGAAGCCACCGCCCGCGCCGGCATGGCCGCACTCGGCCAGGACTACCAGCCGCTGACCGATATGCGCGCCACCGCCGCCTACCGCGCGCGCGGCGCCGCCAACCTGCTCTATCGCTTCTGGCTGGAAACGCGCGCCGACGCGCTGCCCGCCGCCGTGGTCAACGTCCGCGCCCTCGGCGCCGGCGAACCCGTGAGCGCCTGAGGAGAGCCCGCACCATGAACAAGCAGACCGAACCCTTCCTGCTCGACGCCAGCGTGGCCGCCGAAGCCTCGCCGCAAGTCGGCATCTCGCGCCCGCACGAATCCGCCCACCTGCACGTGGCCGGCACCGCCACCTATACCGACGACATCCCCGAGCTGGCCGGCACGCTGCACGCCGCGCTGGGCATGAGCGCCCGCGCCCATGCCAGGCTGCGCGCCATGTCGCTCGACAAGGTGCGCGCCGCGCCCGGCGTGGTGGCCGTGCTGACCGTGGACGACATCCCCGGCGTGAACGACTGCGGCCCGATCATCCACGACGACCCGATCCTGGCGCGCGACGTGGTGCAGTTCATCGGCCAGCCGATCTTCGTGGTGGTGGCGTCGTCGCACGACGCCGCGCGCCGCGCCGCCCGCCTGGCCGAGATCGACTACGAAGACCTGCCGCCGTTGCTCTCGCCCGAGGCCGCCCACGCCGCCGGCAGCTATGTGCTGCCGCCGATGCACCTGACCCGTGGCGCGCCGCGCGCGCACATCGACGGGGCCACCCACCGCGATGCCGGCAAGATCCAGCTCGGCGGGCAGGAGCAGTTCTACCTCGAAGGCCAGATCGCCTACGCCGCGCCGCGCGAGAACGACGGCATGCACGTCTGGTGCTCGACGCAACACCCCACCGAAATGCAGCACGCCGTGGCGCATATGCTCAACTGGCACGCGCACCAGGTGCTGGTGGAGTGCCGGCGCATGGGCGGCGGTTTCGGCGGCAAGGAATCGCAGTCGGCCATGTTCGCCTGCTGCGCCGCGCTGGCGGCCTGGAAGCTGCTGTGCCCGGTGAAGCTGCGTCCGGACCGCGACGACGACATGATGATCACCGGCAAGCGCCATGACTTCGTGTTCGACTTCGAGGTCGGCCACGACGACGCGGGCCGCATCGAGGGCGTGCAGGTGGAGATGGTGTCGCGCGCCGGCTTCTCGGCGGACCTGTCCGGCCCCGTGATGACCCGCGCGATCTGCCACTTCGACAATGCCTACTGGCTGCCGAACGTGCAGATCGACGGCTACTGCGGCAAGACCAACACGCAGAGCAACACCGCCTTCCGTGGCTTTGGCGGCCCGCAGGGCGCGTTCGCGGTGGAATACATCCTCGACAACATCGCCCGCAACGTCGGCAAGGACTCGCTGGACGTGCGCCGCGCCAACTTCTACGGCAAGGGCGAGCGCAACGTCACGCCGTACGGCCAGACCGTGGAAGACAACGTGATCCACGAGCTGATCGACGAGCTGGTGGCATCAAGCGAGTACCAGGCCCGGCGCGCCGCCACACGCACGTTCAACGCGACGAGCCCGGTGCTCAAGAAGGGCATCGCCATCACGCCGGTGAAGTTCGGCATCTCGTTCAACGTGGCGCACTTCAACCAGGCCGGCGCGCTGGTGCACGTGTACAACGATGGCTCGGTACTGGTGAACCACGGCGGCACAGAAATGGGCCAGGGCCTGAACACCAAGGTGGCGATGGTGGTGGCGCACGAGCTGGGCATCCGCCTGGAACGCGTGCGCGTGACCGCCACCGATACCAGCAAGGTGGCCAACACCTCGGCGACGGCCGCCTCCACCGGGGCCGACCTGAACGGCAAGGCCGCGCAGGACGCCGCGCGCCAGATCCGCGAGCGGCTGGCCGCCTTCGCGGCGCGCAAAGCCGGCGTGGACGCCGACACGGTGCGCTTCGGCGATGACCTCGTGGTGGCCGGCGAACTGCGCCTGTCCTTCGGCGACCTGGCCCGCGAAGCCTACGTGGCCCGCGTGCAGCTCTGGTCGGACGGCTTCTACACCACGCCCAAGCTGCACTGGGACCAGAAGGCCCTGCAGGGCCGGCCGTTCTATTACTACGCCTACGGCGCGGCGTGCTCGGAAGTGCTCGTCGATACGCTGACTGGCGAATGGAAGCTGCTGCGCGCCGATGCGCTGCACGACGCCGGCAAGTCCCTCAACCCGGCCATCGACATCGGCCAGGTGGAGGGCGCATTCATCCAGGGCATGGGCTGGCTGACCACCGAGGAGCTGTGGTGGAACCCGAACGGCAAGCTGATGACGCACGCGCCGTCCACCTACAAGATCCCGACCATCAACGACTGCCCGGAGGACTTCAACGTGCGGCTGTTCCAGAACAGCAACGTGGAGGACAGCATCCACCGCTCGAAGGCCGTCGGCGAGCCGCCGCTGCTGCTGCCGTTCTCGGTGTTCTTCGCGATCCGCGACGCCATCGCGGCGGTAGGCGACTATCGCATCAACCCGCCGCTGCGCGCCCCGGCCACGAGCGAGGCCATCCTCGATGCCGTGGAAGCGGTGCAGGCGGCGCGCGCCTGAGGCGGCCATCATCATGCAGGACGCCCCGCTCAAACCCTTCCGCTTCGCCGACGCCGCCCGCTGGGTGCGCGCCGGCGTGCCTGTGACGATGGTCACCATCGTCGAGGTCAAGGGCTCCGCGCCGCGCGAGCCCGGCATCCGCATGCTGGTCACGGCCGGCGATCTGGTCGGCACGATCGGCGGCGGGCACCTTGAATGGCGCGGGATGGACATCGCCCGGTCGATGATGGCCGGCGAGGGTGCCCATGGCGCCGGCACCGCCGCCCGCCGCATCGAGCGGATTCCGCTCGGCCCGTCGCTGGGCCAGTGCTGCGGCGGCGTGGTGCAGTTGGCGTTCGAGGTGCTCGGCGCCGAGGACTTGGGCTGGCTCGAGGCCGTGGACGCCGCCTTCGCCAGTGGCAAGGCGCTGGAGCGGACCGTGCCGGCCGCCGGCCCCGTCACCGTGGCGCCGAGCCGCGCGCTGCTGCCGTCCGTGACCCTGCGCCCCGACGGCGCCTGGATCGACACGCTGGTGCCCGACGACATGCACGTGGTGCTGTTCGGCGCCGGCCACGTCGGCCATGCGCTGGTCAAGGTGCTCGCCACGCTGCCCTGCCGCGTGCATTGGGTGGACGAGCGCGACACGCTGTTCCCGGGCGGGCTGCCCGAGAACGTCGAGGCCGAGGCTTCCGATACCCCCGAGGCCGTGGTCGACCAGGCCCCGCCCGGCGCGTATTTCCTGGTCATGACCCACAGCCACGCGCTGGACCAGGCGCTCTGCGAGCGCATCTTCCGCCGCACGGACTACGCCTACTTCGGCCTGATCGGCTCGAAAACCAAGCGCGCGAAGTTCGAACACCGGATGGCGGAGCACGGGATCGACCCGGCCCGCTTCCCGGAAATGACGTGTCCCATGGGAGTCTCCGGCATTACGGACAAGGCACCGGCTATGATTGCGGTAGCCATCGTCGCCCAGCTGCTTCAGGTGCGCGACCAGCGCGCTGCGGCGCTGGCCGCCAGCCAGGCGGAAGCGATGCATCCGTAACTTCGGCCGCCGCGATCCGGCAGCCGCCCAAGACATAAAAGAGGCCCCATGACCATCGATGCCGCGCTCGCGGACAGCATCCGCCGTACTCCCAAGGCCGAACTGCACGTGCATATCGAAGGCACGCTCGAACCCGAGCTGATCTTCCGGCTGGCCCAGCGCAACCAGGTCAAGCTGGCCTACCCCGACGTGGAGGCGCTGCGCGCAGCCTACGCGTTCACCGATCTCCAGTCCTTCCTCGACATCTACTACGCCGGCGCCAGCGTGCTGCTGACCGAGGAAGACTTCTTCGACATGACGATGGACTACGTCAAGCGCGCCGCCGCCGACAACGTCCGCCATGCCGAGATCTTCTTCGATCCGCAGACCCATACCGAACGCGGCGTGCCGATGGGCGTGATCATCGACGGCATTGCCGACGCACTGGCGCAGGCCCGCACCGAGTACGACTTCTCCAGCAGCCTGATCCTCTGCTTCCTGCGCCACCTGTCCGAAGACGCCGCGCTGGAGACGCTCGAGGCGGCCCTGCCCTACCGCGACCGCTTTGTCGGCGTGGGGCTGGATTCGTCCGAAAAGGGCCATCCGCCCGAGAAATTCGCGCGCGTGTTCGCCCGCGCCAAGGCGCTCGGCCTGCATCGCGTGGCCCATGCCGGCGAGGAGGGCCCGCCGCAGTACGTGATCAATGCGCTCGACATCCTCGGTGTGGAGCGGATCGACCATGGCGTGCGCGCCGTCGAGGACGAGGCCCTGGTGCAGCGGCTGGCGCGCGAGCGCATCGCGCTGACGGTATGCCCGCTGTCGAACCAGAAGCTGATGGTCTACCCCGACCTGCGCGACCATCCGATGAAGCGCCTGCTCGATGCCGGCGTGGCCGTGACGCTGCATTCGGACGATCCAGCCTATTTCGGCGGCTACATGAACGCCAACTGGGAAGCCTCGTTCGCCGCGCTGCCGCTGGACGCCGCCGACGCCTACAAGCTGGCCCGCAACAGCTTCGAAGCGGCCTTCCTGCCCGCCAAGCAGAAGGCCGACTACCTGGCCGAGGTGGACCATTTCTGGTCCGCCACGCCCGAGAACCCGCCCGCGACGGCTCCCACGACCTGACCGGGCGCATAAACAAGACGCCGGACCCCCAGGTCCGGCCGCCCCTGAGACGAGAAGATGACCACCACTTCCCCCAATCCCGCCACGACCCGCGCCATCCGCGGCCGCATCCTCCACTTCCTGCGCGATCCGCAGTTCCATGAGGAGGCGTATCAATATTGGGAAGATGGCCTGATGCTCGTCACGGACGGCCGCATCGCCGCCGTGGGGCTGTACGAGGACCTGGCGCGCGACATCCCGGCCGGTGCCGAGGTGGTCGACCATCGCGGCAAGCTGCTCGTGCCGGGGTTCATCGACACGCACGTGCACTATCCGCAGACCGACATCATCGCGTCGCCGTCGCCGGGCCTGCTGCACTGGCTCGACACCTACACCTTCCCCGAGGAACGCCGCTTCAGCGAGCCCGCCTACGCGCGGGCCGTGGCCGAGTTCTTCGCCGACGAACTGCTGCGCAACGGCACCACCACGGCGATGGTCTGGAGCACGGTGCACGCCACCTCCGCCGACGCCCTGTTCGCCGCGAGCCAGGACCGCAACCTGCGCATGATCACGGGCAAGGTGATGATGGACCGCAACTGCCCCGAATTCCTGCGCGACACGGCCGAGAGCGGCGCGCGGGACTCCGCCGACCTGATCTCGAAGTGGCACAACAAGGGCCGGCTCGCCTACGCGATCACGCCGCGCTTCGCGCCGACCTCCACCGAGGCGCAACTGGCCGCCTGCGGCGAACTGGCGCGCGCGCATCCGGACGCCTTCATCCAGACCCACGTGGCCGAGAACCGCGACGAGGTGAAATGGGTGGCCGAGCTGTTCCCCGACGCCCGCAGCTACCTGGACGTGTACGACCGCTACAGCCTGTTGCGCCCCGGCGCGTTCTACGGCCACGCGATCTACCTCGACCAGGACGACCGCCGCCGGCTGGCCGACAGCGGCGCCGCCGTGGCGCACTGCCCCACCTCGAACCTGTTCCTGGGCAGCGGCTTCTATGACTTCCACCAGTCCGATGCCCACCGCCTGAACGTGACACTGGCCACCGACGTGGGTGGCGGCACCTCGTTCTCGATGTTCCGCACCATGAACGCGGCACACAAGGTGGCGCGCATGGGCGGCTACCACCTGACCGCCCTGCGCATGTTCTACCTGGCCACGCGCGGCGCGGCCGAGGCGCTGGGCTGGGCGGACCGCATCGGCAGCTTCTCCGTGGGCTGCGAGGCCGATTTCCTGGTGCTGGACCCCGAGGCCACGCCGCTGATCGCCCGCCGCAGCAGCCGCTCCGAGACGCTCGAAGAGCAGTTGTTCGCCTTCGCCATGCTCGGCGACGACCGCGTAGTGGACAACGTCTACATCATGGGCGAAGCCACGCGGGAACTGGCGGGTTGATCGCTTTTGGGCGACGGACGGCAGGCAAATACGTGTTGTCGCCCGTCCGCCTTGACCAGCATCAACACAACCGTCATCAAAGCCTTCTAGGCTGTCGCATTGCCCGCCCCCGGCTATCGGGTGCGCCAAGACAGACCCAAAAAGACTGACATGACTGCCCGATCTCTGGATGTATCGCCGGCCCAGACTGCTGAGCCGGCTTCCCACCCTGCCCACCCGCCCCGCAAGCTCGCCGGCGTTCCCCTGCCGGAACCCATCGCCTTCGAGGCCCCCTTCCCTAACCGCAAGACCATCCGTGGCTGGCTGATTCCGCTCGGCGAGCGCAGCGTGGCACGCGCGCTGACGCTGTTCGCGCTCGACTACGCGATCTTCGCCGCGGTGCTGGCCGGCGTGGTCCTGGCGCCGCAGTGGTGGGCCAAGCTCGGCCTCGGCGTGCTGCTGGGTCTGGTGATCGCCCGGCTGTTCATCATCGGCCACGATGCCTGCCACCAGAGCCTGACGGACCGCCGTGGCCTGAACAAATGGCTCGGCCGGCTGACGTTCCTGCCGTCGCTCACGCCCTACAGCCTGTGGGAAGTCGGCCACAACGTGGTCCACCATGGGTACACCAACCTCAAGGGCTTCGACTTCGTCTGGGCGCCCTACTCGCTCGAGGAATTCCGCGCGCTGCCGCGCTGGCGCCGGGTGATGGAGCGGGTCTACCGCAATGGCTTCGGCGCCGGACTCTATTACCTGATCGAGATCTGGTGGTTCAAGCTGTTCTTCCCGAGCAAGCGCCAGATGGCCACGCGCCGCGCGATCTTCATGTGGGACTGCACGCTGGTGGCCACCTTCGGCGCCATCTGGATCGGTGCGCTGGCCTGGCTGGCCGTGGCCACGGACCAGTCGGTCCTGGGGCTGGTCGGCGCCGGCTTCGTGCTGCCCTTCCTGATCTGGAACCTGACCGTGGGCTTCGTGCTGTATGTCCACCACACGCACACGAGCGTGGCGTGGTACGACACCAAGCCGATGTGGGCCAAGGCCCAGCCGTTCGTCTCGACCACCGTGCACCTGCGCTTCCGCTTCGGCATCGGCGCCGCGCTCCACCACATCATGGAGCACACCGCGCACCACGTGGACATGAGCGTGCCGCTGTACCGGCTCAAGCGCGCCCAGGCCCTGCTGGAGCATGCGCTGCCGGGCCGCATCATCATCGAGAACTTCTCGTGGCGCTGGTACTTCCGCACGGCGCGCCGCTGCAAGCTGTACGACTTCAAGGCCCTGTGCTGGACCGACTTCCGCGGCCGCCAGACCAGCGACAACTCGCCCGTGCCGGTCTGACCTGACCCGCATTGCCCAACAGCCATGCCAAAGGCGGTGGACAGTGTCCGCCGCCTTTTAGTACAATTACGACTTCCATTGGGGAGTAGCCGCCCTCGTCTCACCGCGCCGCGCAATGCGGCACACGGCAGACAGGGGCGTACGTCAACAGACTTGACCGTGGTGTCCAGCATCAACGGTTATGGCGTACGCAGCGCAGGACCCGAGCGGGCTTCGTGCCTGACTCCTATGTCCAACGCCTGGCGAGACCGATGACCATACCTTTCTGGCCGGGCCGGGAAAGGTGTGCGTCATTGGCATCTCGCGATGCGTGTGCGGCCCGGTATCAATCCTATAAGAATGGAATCGTTCCTCGTCTCCACAGGTATCGTCGCGCTCGCAGAAATGGGCGACAAGACGCAATTGCTGTCGCTCGTGCTGGCCGCACGCTATCGCAAACCCCTGCCGATCATCGCCGGCATCCTGATCGCCACCCTCGTCAACCATGGCTTCGCCGGCGCGCTCGGCGGCTGGATCACGCAGGTGCTCGGCGCCAACCTGCTGCGCTGGATCCTCGGCCTCGGCTTTATCGCCATGGCCGGCTGGATGCTGATTCCGGACAAGCTCGACGAGGCAGAGGAAGCCAAGCCGGCCAACGGTGCCCTGAGCATCCTCGGCACCACGATCGTCGCCTTCTTCTTCGCCGAAATGGGCGACAAGACGCAGATCGCCACTGTGGCCCTGGCAGCACGCTTCCATGGCGAAGTGCTGGCCGTCGTGGCAGGCACCACGTTCGGCATGATGCTGGCCAACGCGCCCGCCGTGCTGCTCGGCGACCGTTTCGCCAACCGGATGCCGATCGCCCTCGTGCACAAGATCGCCGCGGTGATCTTCCTTGTGCTCGGCTTGCTGGCGCTGTTCAACGTCGGCGGCCACTGAGACAAGCCAGAGTCGTCGCGCTATAAAAAAACGGGGCTTGCGCCCCGTTCAAACCCTCGCCGGTCCGGTACTGCCGGCCGCCGGGACTGCACAGCCCCGGACCGTCGATCACCGATGCCCGGTCAAATTCAGTTGGTGGTCTTCGCGCCGCCCTCGAACCACTGGCCCAGCAGCGCGCGCTCGTCTTCCGTGATCTGCGTGACGTTGCCCAGCGGCATGGCCTTCTGCTGCACCGCCTGCTGGTAGATCAGCTGCGCATGCGCCTTGATTTCGTCGACGGTATCGAGCTTGATGCCCTTGGCGGCAGTCGGCATCATCTTGGGCGCCTCCGCGTGGCACTGCACGCAGCGGGCGTTCACGATTTCCTGCACCTTGGCGAAGCTCACCGCGTTGGCGGCGTCGCCCGCGGCGTTGCTGGCCACTTGCGGACGCGGCTGCGGCGCAATCATCACCGCCACCACACCCAGCAGCGCCACGCCGGCAGCCGGCCACGCCACGTTGATCTTGCCCTTGTGCTTCAGGATGAAGAACTGGCGGATCAGCACGCCGGCCAGCATGATCAGGATCAGCACCAGCCAGTTCTGCTTGTGCGCGTACGTCATGCTGTAGTGGTTCGACAGCATCGCGAACAGCACCGGCAGCGTGAAGTAGGTGTTGTGCACGCTACGCTGCTTGCCGCGCTTGCCGTGGATCGGGTCCACCGGCTGGCCGGCCTTCAGCGCCGCCACGACCTTGCGCTGGCCCGGGATGATCCAGATCAGCACGTTGCCGCTCATGATCGTGGCGATCATCGCGCCGGTCAGCAGGAACGCCGCGCGGCCCGAAAAGATGTGGCAGGCCGCATACGCCGCCACGCCCACGAACACCGCCACCAGGATGCCCACCAGGCGGTCGCTCTTGCCGAACAGCCGGCAGATCGAGTCGTAGACCACCCAGCCGATGATCAGGTACGAGACCGCGAAGCCGACCGCCGCGCCGGGCGACATGTCGAACACGTTCTTGTCGATCAGGTAGGTGCTGGCGTTGAACAGGTACAGCACCACCAGCAGGCCGAAGCCGGTCATCCACGTGGAGTAGGACTCCCAATAGAACCAATGCAGGTTCTCGGGCAGCGACTTGGGCGCGGTCATGTACTTCTGCGGGTTGTAGAACCCGCCGCCATGCACGGCCCAAAGTTCGCCGCCGACGCCCTTCTCCTTCAGGGCCGGATCGCCGGGGGGCGTCAGGCTGTTGTCGAGCCAGACGAAATAGAACGAGGAACCGATCCACGCGATGGCCGTGATGACGTGCACCCAGCGCAACAGCATGTTGGCCCAGTCGAGAATGTAACCTTCCATGACTTGTCTCCTTTTCCCGTCCGCCTGGTACTCAGCTGCCGCGGTAGGTCGAGTACGACCACGGCGACACCAGCAGGGGCACGTGGTAGTGCGCAGCGGTGTCGGCAATGCCGAAGCGTAGCGTCACCACGTCGAGGAATGCCGGTTCGGGCAACTGCACGCCCTGGGCACGGAAATAGTCGCCGGCGCCGAACTCGAGTTCGTACACGCCTGCCACGAGCGCATCGCCTTCCAGCAGCGGCTGGTCGCAACGGCCATCGTGGTTGGTCACGAGGCGCTTGAGCGTCTCGCGGCGATTGTCGACAATTTTATGAAGGGTGACCGACATCGCCTTGCCGGGCGTGCCGGCGGCCGTGTCGAGAACGTGAGTGGTCAAGCGTCCCATCCTGTTCTTCCTTTGCGGGTGTGGGTTGTGAGGGGCGCCGCTGCCTTCACTAGCACCATTTGTGGGAATGATGCCCGCTCGGTACGTCATTTAACGCATCCCGGCGCTGGATTGGTGCGTGGCGACAATGCGCCCGCCCAACCCGGATGACAACTCGGGGATTTCCCGTACTTGTCGAAAACCTTCTCAGGTTTTGTTGACAATAGTGCTTGCATATCCAAATAATTGTCAACAATTTTTAGATCCACGCGATGACATGACCAGTATCAAGACGCCTGATGTCGGCTTGATACCCACTCGCCAGGATCGTTGCGCCTCCCGATCATCCCCTCTGTCTCCCTTGCGAGTGCCCTGGATGTCCAAGAATCTCAAACTGATTGCCGCCGTGGCCGATGCCCAGTCCACCCTCTCCGACAACAAGCCAGCCCGCAAGGGCTCCGTGGAGGAGCGCATGTACCACGAGATCTACGACGCGATCATGGAGCACCGGCTGCCGCCCCGCACCAAGCTGACCGAGCATTCGCTTTGCGAGATCTATGCCACCGCGCGCCACACCGTGCGCAAGGTGCTCTCCCGGCTGGCCGCGGACGGCATGGTCGACCTCGAACCGAACCGGGGCGCGTTCATCGCCAGCCCGTCCACCGACGAGGCGCACGACATGTTCGAGCTGCGCCAGATGCTCGAGCGCGCCGTGCTGGAGAAGCTCGCCAGCCTGCCCAACGTCCGCACCGTGATCGCCCCGCTGCGCAAGATGGTGGAGTCCGAGCGGCAGGCCTTCCTGACGCATGAGCGCCCGCGCTGGATCCGGCTCTCGGCTGAATTCCACACCGCGCTGGCCGAGCTGTCCGGCAATGCCCTGCTGGTGACGATGATGCGCCGGCTGGTCTCGCGCACCACGCTGATGATCGCCAGCGTGGAGGCCCCCGGCCACAACGCGTGCTCGTTCGACGAACACGACGACATTCTCGACGCACTGGAACAGGGCGACGCCGCCCTCGCCCAGTCACGCATGGCGCACCACCTTGGCGCCTGCGCGGACCGCGTGCAGCCGGACGAACCCGGCAATTTCGATCTTCGCAGCGTGCTGGGCCGCTCCACCTAGCGCGATGTTCCCGCCGCCGGACAACAGCACACCCCTGTTGCCGATGCCAGGCCCACAAATCTCGACGCCCCCAACGCCCGCCAGAGGCACGGCGCGAGACCCTCATAACAACAAGAGGCCATGGACCCCGGCGCGCGTTCCCATCAAAACCAAAGGAGAGGAGACACACCCATGACTTCCGCAAGCACCACGGTCCCCACGGACCTCACCAACGAGCGGCTGCCCTCCGGGCGCCTGCTGGCGCTGGGCCTGCAACACGTGCTGGTGATGTACGCCGGCACCGTTGCCGTGCCCCTCATCGTCGGCGGGGCGCTCAAGCTGCCCAAGGACCAGCTGGCGTTCCTGATCAATGCCGACCTGTTCGCGGCCGGGCTCGCCACGCTGATCCAGGCCATCGGCTTCTGGAAGTTCGGTATCCGCATGCCCGTGATGATGGGCGTGACGTTTGCCTCGGTGGCGCCGATGATCGCCATCGGCAACGACCCCAACGTGGGCCTGCTCGGCATCTACGGCGCGGTGATCGCGTCAGGGGTGTTCGGCGTGCTGATTGCGCCGATGATGGGGCGCATGCTCGGGCTGTTTCCGCCCGTGGTGACCGGCACGGTGATCACGCTGATCGGGGTGTCGCTGATGCGGGTGGGCATCAACTGGGCCGGCGGCGGGCAGCCGACCACGCGCAGCGTGATCGACGGCGTGGTCAAGGACGTGCCCAACCTCGCCTACGGCGACCTCGGCAACCTGGCCATCGCCGGCCTGGTGCTGCTGGTGATCCTGCTGCTCTCGCGCTATGGCCGGGGGCTGATCGCCAACTGCGCGGTGCTGCTCGGCATCGTGATCGGCACGGTGGTGGCGGCGGCGTTCGGCAAGGTCTCGTTCGAGGGCCTGGGCGACGCCAGCTTCGTGGCCGTCATCACGCCGTTCCACTTTGGCATGCCGACGTTCGAGATCACGGCCATCCTGTCGATGTGCATCGTGATGCTGATCACGCTGGTGGAGTCCACCGGCATGTTCCTGGCCCTCTCCGACATCACCGGCCGCAAGCTGAGCCGCAACGACCTGACCGCCGGCCTGCGCGCCGACGGCCTGGGCACCGTGATCGGCGGCATCTTCAACACCTTCCCGTACACCTCGTTCTCGCAGAACGTAGGCCTGGTCACCGTGACCGGCGTGCGCTCGCGCTACGTGGCGGCGGCCGGCGGCGTGATCCTGATCGCGTTCGGCCTGTTCCCGAAGATGGCGCACATCGTGGCGTCGGTGCCCCAGTTCGTGCTCGGCGGCGCCGGCATCGTGATGTTCGGCATGGTGGCCGCATCGGGCATCCGCATCCTGGGTAGCTGCGACTTCACGCGCAACCGGCACAACCTGTTCATCGTGGCGATCTCCATCGGCTTCGGCATGATCCCGACGCTCTCGCCCACGCTGTTCCAGTACCTGCCCAAGTGGACCGATCCGTTCACGCACAGCGGCATCGTGCTGGGCACCATCGTCGCGGTCGTGCTGAACCTGTTCTTCAACGGCATGCAGTCCGCCGACGAGGCCATGCGCAACGCGGCGGCCAACTCCCACGGCACGGAGTGAGCCCGACAATCCTGATCCAACAATCGTATTCAACATTTTTGTCCGACAGTTCTTGACGGTATTTGGCACGCAACCATCGCTAAAACATGTCAACAACGCCGGACTCGCATGAGACGCCTCTGGCACGCGCTTTGCGTAAGTGAAGTCGCTTCAGGCAGGGGCGATGACAACAATCGAAACCTTCGCTCATGCGAGCAGCAGATTTCTCCTGAAGCAGACATATAAGAGATGACACACGATAACTATCCACGCGATCTCATCGGCTACGGCGCCCACCCGCCGCACGCCCGCTGGCCGGGCGGCGCGCGCATCGCGCTGCAGTTCGTGCTCAATTACGAGGAAGGCGGCGAGAACAACGTGCTGCACGGCGACGCCGGCTCCGAGCAGTTCCTGTCCGAGATCATCGGTGCCGCGGCCTATCCCGAGCGGCACATGAGCATGGAAGGCGTGTATGAGTACGGCTCGCGCGCCGGGGTCTGGCGCATCCTGCGCGAGTTCGAGCAGCGCAAGCTGCCGCTGACGATCTTCGGCGTGTCGATGGCGCTCCAGCGCCATCCTGAGCTGACGCGCGCGTTCGTCGAGCTGGGCCACGAGATCGCCTGCCACGGCTGGCGCTGGATTCACTACCAGAACATCGACGAAGCCACCGAGCGCGAGCACATGCGCATCGGGATGGAAATCATCAAGGAATTGACTGGCGAAATGCCGCTCGGCTGGTACACGGGCCGGGACAGCCCCAACACGCGCCGGCTGGTGGTCGAGCACGGCGGCCTGCTATACGACGCCGACTACTACGGCGACGACCTGCCCTTCTGGACCGAGGTGGAAGTCACCGGCGGCAAGAAGAAGCCGCATCTGGTGGTGCCGTACACGCTCGACTCGAACGACATGCGCTTCGCCACGCCGCAGGGCTTCAACACGGGCGACCAGTTCTTCCAGTACCTGAAGGACGCGTTCGACGTGCTCTATACCGAGGGCGACCCCCAGGGCCAGGACCGTCCCAAGATGCTGTCGATCGGCATGCACTGCCGGCTGCTCGGCCGCCCGGGGCGCTTCCGCGCGCTGCAGCGCTTCCTCGACTACGTGCAAGCGCACGACAAGGTATGGATCTGCCGGCGCGTGGACATCGCCCGACACTGGATCGAGACCCATCCGCACGGGAGCCAGGCATGAGCACGACCTACACCCTCGCCCAACTCAATACGATGCCCGAGGCCGAATTCGTCGAAGTACTAGGCGGCATCTACGAGCATTCGCCCTGGTTCGCCGAGACGGCCGCACGGCAGCGCCCGTTCGCCGATGCCGCCGCGCTGGCCGCTGCGCTGCGCGGTGCCGTCGATGCCGCGGGCGAGGCCGCCCAACTCAAGCTGGTGCGCGCCCACCCGGAGCTGGCCGGCAAGGCCGCGGTGCGCGGCGAGCTGACTGCGGAATCCACGCGCGAGCAGGCCGGCGCGGGACTCGACCAATGCACGGCCGAGGAGTTCGAACGACTGCAGGCGCTCAACGCCGCCTACAACCAGAAATTCGGCTTCCCGTTCATCCTGGCCGTTCGCGGCTATGACCGCCACGGCATCATCGACGCTTTTGCAAGCCGCCTCGAAAACCCGCCCGAGGTGGAGTTGCAAAGTTGCATCAATCAGATTCATCGCATTGCGCAGTTCCGGCTGAACGACTTAGTATCCGCGACTTAGTCGCCGCGTCACCCATCGCGCGGCAACTGGAGAAGAGAGAGAGAAAGATAGGCAGCAACGTTCGGCACACCAGAGAGACCCAGAAGGGTTCCGGCACACACAAGAAACGTTCTGAGCAGGCATCACAACCACGGAGGTCTTTACCATGCAGAAGCAGTACAACTACAAGCCGGCGTCCAAGCCGGCGATCAAGCTGGCGGCCGTCGCCGCCATGCTCTTTTCCGGCGCGGCCATGGCCCAGTCCAGCGTCACGCTGTACGGCCAGGCCGACATGTTCGTCGGTGGCGTCAAGAGCCCGGGCAACGGCGACCGGGCCTTTGTGGCCAATTCGGGCGGCATGCAGACGTCGTACTGGGGGATCAAGGGTGTCGAGGACCTGGGCATGGGCACCAAGGCCATCTTCGACCTGAACGGTTTCTTCCGCACCGACACCGGTTCGATGGGCCGCTTCAACGGCGACTCGATGTTCAGCCGCAATGCCTACGTCGGCCTGCAGAACAACACCTACGGCTCGGTCAAGCTCGGCCGCAACACCACGCCGTACTTCGTCTCGACGATCCTGTTCAACCCGCTCGTCGACTCGTATGTGTTCTCGCCGCAGATCTTCCACACGTACTTCACGGTCAACAACGGCCGGCTGTACGATCCGGGCATCATCGGCGATTCGGGCTGGAACAACTCGATCGTCTACTCCACGCCGACGTTCGGCGGCCTGACCGCCAACTTCATCTACAGCCTGGGTGAGTCGGCCGGCAACAACAGCAAGAACAAGTTCGGCGCCAACCTGACGTACTTCGCCGGCAACTTCGCCGCGACGGTGGCCTACCAGCAGGTCAAGTTCGACAGCACGCCGGGCGACCTGACCGGCTCCACCGGTAGCCCCAACAGCCCGTACATCCAGGGCTTCGACAAGCAGAACGCCGTGCAGGTCGGCCTGTCGTACGACTTCAAGGTCGTGAAGGTGTTCGCGCAGGGCCAGTACATCAAGAGCGACGTCAACGCCAACGTCAACGGCGACATCAAGCACATGGACGGCCAGGCCGGCGTCTCGGTGCCGGTGGGCGCGGGTAACGTGCTGGCGTCGTACGGCTACGTGAAGACGCTGAACGAAGTGGCCAGCTTCAAGCGCAACACGTTCGCGGTGGCCTACGACTACAACCTGTCGAAGCGCACCGACGTGTACGCAGCGTATTTCTACGACAAGATCACCGGCCTCGAGCACGGCGATACCTTTGGCGTGGGCATGCGCCACAAGTTCTGATCCGGGTCACCGGTCAGTAAGAGGCCGTTTCGGCGGCGATGCCGTCCAGCCAGGTGCTGGACGGCATTTTTTTTGGGCCGCACACGGACGGTGCATCATGATGCACGCCCCATCGCGTCCTCATTCCGGCTACCAGCGGCGATTGGCGCGATCGGGCCTTTCGGCCAAGCGAATCCTTGCAAAAATCCGCCTATAAATAGGTCAGGCTGGCGGCACTTTGCGAGGAACGACGCCTCATGAATCCGAATCAGATCGCCATCGAGAACGCAGCGGAAACACGCGAGCCCGTGCTCGATGTCGTCGATCGCGTGTCAGAGATGTTGTTTGGACTGTTCATGGCCCTGACGTTTGTGGGCGCCGTCTCCACTTCGGTCGGTCCAGACGCAGGGCACCTGATGCTACGCGCGGCCTTGGGCTGCAACCTTGCCTGGGGGCTCGTCGACGCGGTCATGTTCCTCGTGCGGACGCTGGCCAACCGCGGCCAGCGGATCAAGCTGGCGCTGGCGGTGCAGCACGCCGCCGATCCCGCGGAAGCCGTGCGGATCATCCGCGACACGCTGCCGCCGGTGATGAGGACGCTGGTCGACGACGCCGAACTCGAAGCCATCCGCACCCGGCTGGCCGGCGCGACCACCCTGCCGTCGCGCCCCGCCCTCGACGCCGCCGACTGGCTTGGCGCGGTGCGCATTTTCTTCATCGTCGTGCTGTCGACGTTCCCGGTGGCACTGCCGTTCGTTCTGATCGACCACGTGCCGCTTGCGCTGCTGATCTCACGCGCGCTCTCGATGATCATGCTGTTCGTGGGTGGCATGGCGCTCGGGCACTATGCAGGCTTTGGCGCCATACGCGCTGGCATCGGCATGCTGGCGTTGGGTCTGGCGCTGACCATGGCGGTCATCGCACTGGGTGGCTGACATGGGCCCCCGATGCCGGGCGATAGTCGGCGGCGTCGGCGGCGTCGGCATGGCAATGGCAATCGCCATGGCCTGCCAGGACGCGCATGCCGAAGCGGGGGAAAACGAGAAGGAAGCCGGCGGCCCGGAGAAAAGCCTCGCCGCCACGGCCTACTGGAACATACCGCGTCATGGCGAGCAGTATGTGACCGGCATCGTCGGCGCGAATGTTGGCGCGCTGCGTCTGGAGACGCGGGTCAACTACGAGGCGCGACGCGCGATGTCGGCCTTCGTCGGGTGGACGTTCGCCGGCGGCGAAGCCCTCACCTACTCCGCTACGCCGATCGTGGGCTGGGTCGGCGGCGACGTCCGAGGCCCGATCGGCGGCCTGGAGGCCAGTCTTGCCTGGCGGAAGTTCGATTACTACATCGAGATCGAATACGTGCATGACCAGCGCGAGCGCGAATCGAGCTACGTCTACGCGTGGAGCGAACTCGCCTATCGGCCGGCGGACTGGCTCCGGCTCGGCCTGGCGGTGCAGCGGACGCGCGCCTATCAGTCGGATCGCGACATTCAACGCGGTCCGTTTGCGCAGGTGACGTTCAAGCGGGTCACGGCGGGCGTGTACTGGTTCAATCCTGCTTCGTCGGCGCAGGTGGTGGTGGTGTCGATGGGGATCGCGTTCTAGCGCAGCGGATGGCCAGGACGGCGGCGATTGCTGCGCTGCGGGATAGATGCCAGGATCGGAAGCCGGCGCTCCATAGGCGGATTCAATTGGCGACTGCCCCGCCCGCTGCATAGATTAATTGTCCGGACTGTGGGCCGGACCACGAACCAGCGCGAATCCCGCGGCGAACCAAAGAGGTGACTCATGAGGCGCTATGCGAAGACCCGGTCGGAATTGATGGCTATCCTGAGCCAGTGCCTGGACAACAACCCTGAATGCGGCGAGGCGGAACTTCACGCGATGCGCGTGCACCAGCCGGACCATACGGGTTGCAACTGGAGCGCTGAGGTTGATTTTCGCGAGGATACCTTCGACGACCTGTCCCATCGCATGGCAGCGGCACGCTCGATCATCGTGGTAATGCGGGAGCAGTACAACGTGCTGCAATAGTGCAATCGCCCCGCCGACGCGCTGGCAACCCCGGCAGACGCTGCCAGCGCACCGACATGAAAAAACCGGGCCTGAGTTTCCTCAGGCCCGGTTTTTCTTTGGTACCGGCGGTTTCGGCAGGTAGCGCGGCTTAGCGCACCGCGCTCGACTCCGCGACGGCCACGGCCGTCATGTTGATGATACGCCGCGTGGTGGCCTGCGGGTTCAGGATGTGCACCGGCTTGGCCGCGCCCAGCAGGATCGGGCCCACCGTCACGCCCTGTCCGCCCGTGATCTTGAGCAGGTTGAAGGCGATGTTGGCGGCATCCAGCGTCGGCATGACCAGCAGGTTGGCGCTGCCGGCCAGCTTGGTGTTCGGCAGGAAGTGACGGCGCACGTCCTCGACCAGGGCGGCATCACCCTGCATCTCGCCTTCCACTTCCAGTTGCGGCGCCACCTTGGCCAGGATCGCGGCGGCGTCGCGCATCTTGCGTGCCGACGGGCGGTTCGACGAGCCGAACATCGAGTGCGACATCATCGCCACCTTCGGGTGCAGGCCGAAACGCTGGATTTCCTCGGCGGCCAGTTGCGTGATGGCGGCCAGTTCCTCGGCGCTCGGGTCGTCGTTCACGAACGTGTCGGTGATGAACAGCGTGTACTTCTCGAGCATCAGCGCGTTCATCGCGGCGAACACCTTGGCGCCCGGCGCCAGGCCGATCACGTCGCGCACGTGCTCCAGGTGGGCTTCGAAGCGGCCCACGGTGCCGCACAGCAGTGCATCGGCATCGCCCATATGCATCAGCATGGTGCCGATCAGCGTGTTCGAGCGGCGCAGCGCCACCTTGGCCATGTCCGGCGTCACGCCATCGCGGCCGCGCAGCGTGTGGTAGGCCTCGTGATAGGCGCGGTAGCGCGGATCATCCTCGGGGTTGATCAGCTCGAAGTCCACGCCCGGGCGCAGGCGCAGGCCGGCCTTCTCGATGCGCATCTGGATCACGTGCGGACGGCCGATCAGGATCGGCTTGGCCAGGCCCTCGTCCACCACGCCCTGCACGGCGCGCAGCACGCGCTCTTCCTCGCCCTCGGCGTAGGCCACGCGCTTCGGCGCAGCCTTGGCGGCCGAGAACACCGGCTTCATGATCAGGCCGGTGTGGTAGACGTAGTGCGTCAGTTGCTGGCGATAGGCTTCCAGGTCCTGGATCGGACGCGTGGCCACGCCCGATTCCTCGGCGGCCTTCGCCACGGCCGGCGCGATCTTCTCGATCAGGCGCTGGTCGAACGGCGTCGGGATGATGTAGTCCGGGCCGAACTTCAGCTCACGGCCACCGTAGGCGGCGGCCACGGCGTCGTTCAGCTCGGCTTCGGCCAGCTCGGCAATCGCCTTCACGCAGGCCAGCTTCATTTCCTCGGTGATCTTCGTCGCGCCGCAGTCCAGCGCGCCACGGAAGATGTACGGGAAGCAAAGCACGTTGTTGACCTGGTTCGGATAGTCCGACCGACCCGTCGCGATAATGCAGTCCGGGCGCGCGGCCTTGGCCACTTCCGGGCGGATTTCCGGTTCCGGGTTCGCCAGCGCCAGGATGATGGGCTTGTTGGCCATGGTCTTGACCATCTCGCCGGTCAGCACGCCGGCGGTGGAGCAGCCCAGGAACACATCGGCGTTGTTGACGATGTCGGCCAGCGTGCGGTTGGACGTGTCCTGCGCGTAGCGGGCCTTGTTGACTTCCATGTTGGCGTCGCGGCCCACATAGATCACGCCCTTCGAGTCCACCACGGAGATGTTCTCGCGCTTCAGGCCCAGGCTCACCATGGTGTCCAGGCAGGCGATGGCAGCGGCGCCGGCGCCCGACACGGCCACCTTCACGCTGCCGATTTCCTTGCCCACCACCTTCAGGCCGTTCAGCAGCGCCGCGGCCGAGATGATGGCCGTACCGTGCTGGTCGTCGTGGAAGACGGGGATGTTCATGCGCTCGCGCAGCTTCTTCTCGATATAGAAGCACTCGGGCGCCTTGATGTCCTCGAGGTTCACACCGCCGAGCGTGGGCTCCAGCGCGGCGACGATCTCGACGATCTTGTCCGGGTCGCGGGCATCGAGTTCGATGTCGAACACGTCGATGCCGGCGAACTTCTTGAACAGGCAGCCCTTGCCTTCCATCACCGGCTTGCCGGCCAGCGGGCCGATGTCGCCCAGGCCCAGCACGGCGGTACCGTTGGTGATCACGGCCACGAGGTTGGCGCGCGAGGTGTACTCGGCGGCCATCGACGGATCCTTGGCGATCTCCTCGCAGGCGTAGGCCACGCCCGGCGAGTAGGCCAGCGACAGGTCGCGCTGGTTGGACAGCGCCTTGGTGGCGGTTACCTGGATCTTGCCCTTGGTCGGGCTGCGGTGATATTCCAGCGCGGCGAGACGCAACTGCGCTTCAGGGCTATTGGGGGCATGTTGCGGTGCATCACCGCTTGTCTTGCTGCTCATTTGCTCGTACCGGAAAAAATCGAGGAGCCATTCTAGCCCAGCCATTTCGCGGCTGGTTGCGCTTTGCCGCGTGCTGGCGGGGGTTTTTGCGCGATTCACGCGCAAAACTCCTTTTACCGCACGGTAGGCAATCGCCTTGTCTTATGGATGAACCAGCGCGCGTCCCATGCGCCGCGCCGGGGATTACTTCTTGTCCTTGTCGACTTCCAGCGTCACGCGCCGGGGCCGGCCGCTCTCGGACGGGAATTCGGTCAGCGCGCTGCGGATCATGTACGGCATCACGCCCGCCAGGCTGCCGCCCTCGGTGGTGTTGCGCGCCGTGATCTGGTACACGCGCTTGCCGCTCGCGGCGTCCTTGAAGAAGATGCGCAGGCTGGAGAACGTCACCGGCACGTCGCGCACCACGGTCTGCGGCGGCCAGTAGCCCGGATAACCCGGCCCCCATCCCCACGGGCCATAGGGCCGGTAGTAGCCGCCGTACGGCCCCCAGTACGGTCCCCACGGGCCGTACCAGGGATCGGAATAGTAGGTTTCGGCCACGCGCACCATGCCGGGCACGGCGCCGTAGTCCATGCTGACGAGGTAGCGCGCCTGCGCCGGCGGCTTCTGCTCGAAGCCCACGCCGGCCAGCGCGTCGACCAGCCACGCCTGGTAGGTCTCATATTCGAGCTGGGAGTCCTGCGCGGAGAACTGCTGGGCCTGCGGCTGCTGGGCGGCGGGTTGCCCGGCCTGCCCTGCCTGACCGGCCGGTGCCGGCATCGGCGCACGCTCGAAGGCGTAGGTGCGCGGCGCGTCGTTTTGCCACCCGGCCTGCCGGAAGGCGGTGACCTCGGTGGTCACCGTGCTGGCGCAGCCAGCCAAACCCAATACCCCCAGCGCTCCAAGCGCCACCACGGCCCGTCGACCCATCCCTGCCACGGCATTCCACATCGCGATACCTCGTTCTTGTTCGTTCGTCCTACCAGACTTCAGACACGGGCGCTCTCCCGGAATTCCCCGCCGCCCTTGGCTACAATGGGGACTTCCGCGGAACCTCCGCACCGCCACCCGCCGTGGCGCCCGCCCCCGGTCACTCCGAAGACAGGATTCCCCATGCTGCGCACCGATACGCCCGTTACCGTCTATCGCAAGGACTATACTCCGCCCGCCTTCGCCATCGACCACGTCGACCTGGTGCTGGAGCTGGACCCGCAACGCACCGTCGTCGCCAGCACGCTGCGCTTCCAGCGCGCGCCCGGCGCGGCCGGCGACGCCCCGCTGGTCATGGTCGGCGAAGCGCTGGAGCTGCTCGGCGTGACCCTCGACGGCCAGCCGTTCGCCAGCGCGAAGGAAGACGCCGGCACGCTCACGCTGACCGGCCTGCCGGCGCAAGGCACGCTCGTCATTACCACTGCCTGCAATCCGGCGGCGAACACCACGCTGTCCGGCCTCTACGTCTCCAACGGCAACTTCTTCACTCAGTGCGAAGCCGAAGGCTTCCGCCGCATCACCTATTTCCTCGATCGCCCCGACGTGATGGCGACCTACCGCGTCACGCTGCGCGCCGACCGCGCCGCCAGTCCGGTGCTGCTCTCCAACGGCAACCTGCTGTCGGAGCGCGCCTTGCCCGATGGCCGCCACGAGGCCGTCTGGGAAGACCCGTTCCGCAAGCCGTCCTACCTGTTCGCGCTGGTGGCCGGCAAGCTGGCCTGCATCGAGGAACGCATCACCTCCGCATCGGGCAAGGAAAAGCTGCTGCAGGTCTGGGTGGAGCCGCAGGACCTCGACAAGACCCGCCACGCCATGGACTCCCTGATCCATGCCATCCGCTGGGACGAGCGCCGCTTCGGCCTGGAACTCGATCTCGACCGCTTCATGATCGTCGCCGTGAGCGACTTCAACATGGGCGCGATGGAGAACAAGGGCCTGAACATCTTCAATACGAAGTACGTGCTCGCCAATGCGCAGACGGCCACGGACGTGGACTTCGCCAATATCGAGTCGGTGGTGGGGCATGAGTACTTCCACAACTGGACCGGCAACCGCGTGACCTGCCGCGACTGGTTCCAGCTCTCGCTCAAGGAAGGGTTGACGGTGTTCCGCGACCAGGAGTTCTCGGCGGACATGATGGGCTCCGAATCCGGCCGCGCGGTGAAGCGGATCGAGGACGTCCGCGTGCTGCGCCAGGTGCAGTTCCCCGAGGATGCCGGCCCGATGGCCCACCCGGTGCGCCCGGACAGCTACGAGGAAATCAACAACTTCTACACCGTCACGGTCTACGAGAAAGGCGCCGAAGTCGTGCGGATGTACCAGACCCTGCTGGGCCGCGACGGCTTCCGCAAGGGCATGGACCTGTACTTCCAGCGCCATGACGGCCAGGCCGTGGCCTGCGACGACTTCCGCGCCGCCATGGCCGACGCCAACGGCCGCGACCTGACCCAGTTCGGGCTCTGGTACAGCCAGGCCGGCACGCCGGTGGTCAGCGTGAAGACCGCGTGGGACGGCGCCGCCGGCACGCTGGCGCTGACGCTGACCCAGCGCTGCCCCAAGGTCGGCATCGAGACCCGCGCGGGCACGCCCGAGAAGCAGCCGTTCCACGTCCCGTTCGCGGTGGGCCTGATCGGTGCCGATGGCGCCGACCTGCCGTTGCACCTCGAAGGCGAGTCCGCCGGGGAAGCCACCCAGCGTGGCACCACCCGCGTGCTCGACTTCACGCAGGCCGAGCAGACCTTCCGCTTCACCGGGCTGCCGCGCGGCGACAAGGCGCCCCTGCCCTCGCTGCTGCGCGACTTCTCGGCGCCGGTCATCGTCGACTATGAATATTCCGATGCCGAACTGACCTTCCTGCTGGCCCACGACAGCGACGCCTTCAACCGCTGGGAAGCCGGCCAGCGCCTGGCCACGCGCGCGCTGCTGAAACTGGTGGGCGAGGTGCAGGCCGGCCGCGAACTGAAGCTCGATCCGGCGCTGGTGGCCGCCTTCCGCGCCGTGCTGACGGACGGCTCGCTGAGCCCGGCGTTCCGCGAGCAGGCGCTGATGCTGCCCGCCGAAGCCTATCTGGCCGAGCGGATGGGCGTGGCCGACCCGGCCGCGATCCACCATGCCCGCCTGTTCATGCGCGAAGGCCTGGCCAGCGCGCTGCAACGCGAGTGGCTGGCCGCATATGAAGCCAACGCCACTCCGGGGCCGTACAGCCCCGATGCGGACGCGATGGCCCGCCGCGCGCTGCGCAACCTCGCGCTTGGCTATCTGGCCGACAGCGGCGACGCCGCCATGCAGGCGCTGGCCGACACCCACTACCAGCAGGCCGACAACATGACCGACCGCGCCGCGGCGCTCTCGGCGCTGGTCAACAGCTTCGCGCCGGGCCGCGAGCACGCGCTGGCGGACTTCTACCAGCGCTTCGAGCAGGATGCGCTGGTCATCGACAAATGGTTCTCGCTCCAGGGCATGCAGCGTGGCGACGTGGGCCCGCACGCCGGCAAGCGCACCATCGACACCGTGCGCGCGCTGATGGACCATCCCGCCTTCAACCTGCGCAACCCGAACCGGGCGCGCTCGCTGATCTTCAGCTTCTGCTCGGGCAATCCGGCGCAGTTCCATGCCGAGGACGGCTCCGGCTACGAATTCTGGGCCGATCAGGTGCTGGCGCTGGACGCCATCAACCCGCAGGTGGCCGCCCGGCTGGCGCGGGTGATGGATCGCTGGCAGAAATACGCGCTGCCGCTGCGGGACCGCATGCGCGCCGCGCTGGAGCGCGTGGCGGCGTCCCAGACGCTCTCGCGGGACGTGCGGGAGATCGTCGGCAAGTCACTGGCTGCCTGACCCCGCCGGCTGAGGACGGAGCGGCAACCATTCGTAAAACTGCGATGTCTGTAGCGGCAGACATGTAGAATTGCGGCCATCGAAGGAGAACCCACATGACACGCATCAGCCTCACCCGCTATCTGGTCGAGGAGCAGCGCAAGCACAACACGATCCAGCCGGAGCTCCGGCTGCTGATCGAGGTGGTGGCGCGCGCCTGCAAGGCCATTTCCAACGCCGTGAGCAAGGGCGCCCTCGCGGGCGTGCTCGGCTCGGCCGGCACCGGCAACGTGCAGGGCGAGACCCAGCAGAAGCTGGACGTCATCGCCAATGAAGTGCTGCTCGACGCCAACGAGTGGGGCGGCCACCTGGCGGCGATGGCCTCGGAGGAAATGGACTCGTTCTACGAGATCCCGAACCGCTATCCGAAGGGTGAGTACCTGCTGCTGTTCGATCCGCTCGACGGCTCGTCGAATATCGACGTGAACGTGTCGATCGGCACGATCTTCTCGGTACTGCACATGCCCAAGCCGGGCCAGACCGTGACCGAGCAGGACTTCCTGCAGCCAGGCACGCATCAGGTGGCGGCCGGCTATGCCGTGTACGGCCCGCAGACCACGCTGGTGCTGACGGTCGGCAACGGCGTGCACATGTTCACGCTGGACCGCGAGGCTGGCAGCTTCGTGCTGACCCAGTCGGACGTGCAGATTCCGGAAGACACCAAGGAATTTGCGATCAATATGTCGAACATGCGTCACTGGGCCCCGCCCGTGCGCGAGTACATCGACGAATGCCTGGCCGGCGAGGAAGGCCCGCGCGGCAAGAACTTCAATATGCGCTGGGTGGCGTCGATGGTGGCCGATGTGCACCGCATCCTGACCCGCGGCGGCGTGTTCCTCTATCCGTGGGACAAGCGCGAGCCGGAGAAGCCGGGCAAGCTGCGTCTGATGTACGAGGCCAACCCGATGGCGTTCCTGGTCGAACAGGCCGGCGGCGCGGCCACGAACGGCCACGACCGCATCCTGGACGTGCAGCCGACGCAGCTGCACCAGCGCGTGTCGGTGGTGCTCGGCTCGAAGAACGAGGTGGACCGCATCACGCGCGCCCACCGGGAAGCCGAAGGCAAGGCGTAAGCCAGTCCCTCTCTATATATAGGGGGATGCAGGACAAGACAGGGCGCTCCGGCGCCCTGTTTGCATATCAGCGCGGCACCTCGATGAGCCACTGCATGCGGAACGTGACCGACTCCCCGGGCGCCAGCGCGCGCAGGCCGGTGCCCTCCCAGCCCCGGGCGCACAGGTTGACGGCGTCAGCCACGTGCGAGACCGGCTCCAGGCAGACGAAGTCGCACCCGCCGGGCGCATGGAGGATCAGATGCTCGAGCGGCTCGGCGGCGCGCAGGGTCAGCGTGGCGCCGTCCGCGCGTCGCAGTGTGGCCTGGCGCTTCCAGCCGCTGTAGTAGACGGAGAGGTCCGCATCGGGCAGATGACGCTCGCGCAGGAAGGCCTCGCGCCGCCCGATGGCCGCACGGCCCGTGGCCACCCCGCCGCCGTCCGCCGGCCAGACGTGGGCCGCATCGAACTGGATACGCAGACCGGGCGGCCGGGCGAAGAACGGATGGAAGCCGCCGCCCACCGGCATCGGCGTATCCCCCACGTTTCGGATGTCGAGCGCGGCGGCGAGGCCCGCCTCGTCCAGCACCAGCGACTGCCGCGCCAGCACGGCCCAGGGCCAGTCGGTGCCGGGCGGATGCTGGAGCGCCAGCGTGATCGCATTTTCCTGAGATTCCACCACCTGCCACGGCCGGACGTGCCCGAAGCCATGCATCGCGTGCGGCTGGCCCGGATGCGGCGGCAACTGGACCTCGCGCCCCTGCCAGCGGAAGCGGCCATCGCGGATGCGGTTCGAGTACGGCAGCAGCGGACAGCTGCCGGCCTTGGGCCAGGCGCGGGCCTCGAAGCCCTCGCGCAGCGCCTCGGCCGGCATGGGTGCGAGCCAGTCGATGGCGGTGCCATCGGCGCGCGTGGTGGTCAGCGCGGCCATGCGGCCACCGGCGGCGGGCGCCACGGTCAGGACGTGGGCGCCCGCGCGCACGGTGTGCAGTGCGCCGGGGGTCAGCCAGCCGCTCACTTCAGCAGCAGGTCCGGCAGCCACATCGAGAACGCCGGCACGTAGGTGACCATCAGCAGGGCCGCCAGCAGCGCCCCGTAGAACGGCCAGATCGTCTTCATCACCTGCCCCACCGACACCCCGCCGATGGCGCAGCCGACGAACTGCGTCGTGCCAACCGGCGGCGTGTTCAGCCCCAGCGCGCAGTTGATCAGCATCATCATGCCGAACTGCACCGGCCCCATGCCGAAGTGCTGGCAGATGGGCAGGAAGATCGGCGTGCAGATCAGGATGGTCGCGGCCATGTCCAGGAAGGTGCCGAGGATGAACAGCATCACGTTCACCATCAGGAAGATCATCCACGGACTGGTGGACAGCGAACTCAGGAACTGCCCGGTCAGCTCGGCCACGCCATAGAGGCTGATCAGGTAGCCGAAGGTGCCGGAAATGCCGATCAGCAGCAGCACCACGCCGGTGGTCTTGACCGCCTTGGCCGCGGCCTTGACGAACTGCTCGCGCGTCAGCGAGCGGTAGACCAGCACAGTCAGCGCCAGCGCGTAGAGCACCGCCACCGCCGCCGACTCCGTCGCCGTGAACACGCCCGACAGGATGCCCACCAGGATCAGCACCACCACGAACAGCCCGGGCAGCGCCGCCGCCAGCGAGTGGCCGACGATGTCCCAGCCCGGGAACTTGCCCGCCGGATAGCCCCGGCTGCGCGCCACGAAGTAGGCGGCGGCCAGGTTGCAGATCGTCAGGATCAGCGCCGGCAGCACGCCGGCCAGGATCAGCGCGGCAATCGACACCTTCCCGCCCGCCGCCAGCGTGTAGATGATCATGTTGTGGCTGGTCGGCATCAGCGCGCCGACCAGCGCCGCGTGCGTGGTCACGTTGACCGCGTAGTCGGCGTGGTAGCCCTCGCGCTTCATCATCGGGATCATCACCGCGCCCATGGCCGACACATCGGCCACCGGCGAGCCGGAGACGCCCCCGAACAGCGTGCACGCCAGCACGTTCGACATGCCCAGCCCGCCGCGCACATGGCCGGCCATCGACTTGGCGAAGTTGACGATGCGGTCCGCGATGCCGCCGTACAGCATCAGCTCGCCGGCGAAGATGAAGAACGGGATGGCCAGGAACGAGAACGCGTTCATGCCCGAGGTCATCTGCTGGAACACCACGGCCAGCGGCAGGCCCTCGTACAGGATGGTGATGACCGCCGACAGGCCGATCGAGAACGCCACCGGCACGCCAAGGACCAGCAGGCCGAAGAAGCTGATGGAGAGAATGATCAGTGCCATGCCGGCTCCACTTCCGTGCCTTTCAGCACCGCAATGATGTGTTCGATCGAAAACAGCACGATCAGCGCGCCGGCGATCACCGGCGGCAGATAGCGCCAGCCCTCGGAGATGCCGAGGGTGGGCAGCTTGTAGTCCGCCACGGACAGCGCCAGCAGCGCGCAGTTGTAGGCCATGACCGCGCCGAAGGTGCCGACCAGCACGTGGATCAGCAGCTCGATCTTGGTACGGATGCGTTCGGGCAGCAGCACCAGCAGGGACTCCAGGCCGATGTGGCCGGCGTCGCGCACGCCCACGGCCGTACCGAGCATCGTCACGTAGAGCACGAGCAGCATGGCGATGGTTTCGGCCCAGGTGGGCGTGTCGTTCAGCACGTAGCGGCCGAACACCTGCGTAAGCACGGCAAGGACCAGCAGCACGAGCCCGGTCACGCCCAGCGCCATGCAGGCGCGGGCCAGCGTGGCGCAGAAGCGGGTGTAGAAGTTGACGCCGGCGGGGCCAGCGGGGCTGGTGACAGGCGCCGGAGCGGGCCCCGGCGTGCCGTCCACCGGCGTGGCCGGGGTGGGGGAAGACGAAAGCATGATGGGGCCCTTACTTCGTATCCTGCGCGCGGCGCACGAGGTCCTTCATCTGGGCGCTGGTGATGAAGCGGTCATAGACGGGCTTCATCGCGGCCTGGAACGAGGTCTTGTCGACGCTGATGATCTGCACGCCGGCGGCCTCCACCATCTTGCGCGACTTCAGCTCGCGCTCGTCCCACAGCTTGCGCATGTACGGCACCGAGTCCTTGGCGGCCTGGCGGACCATCGCCTGGTCATCCTTGGACATGCGGTCCCACATCACCTTCGAGAACAGCAGCATTTCGGGCGCCATCGAGTGCTCGGTCAGCGAGTAGTACTTGGCCACCTCGAACTGGCGCGAGCTTTCGTAGCTGGGCCAGTTGTTCTCGGCGCCATCGACCAGGCCGGTCTTCAGCGCGGTGTAGACCTCGCCCCACGGCATCGGCGTGGCGTTGGCGTGCATCGCCTCCAGCAGCGAGACCCAGAGGTCCGACTGCTGCACGCGGATCTTCATGCCCTTGGCATCGGCCAGCGTGCGGATCGGGCGCTTGGTGGTGTACATCGAGCGCGAGCCGCTGTCATACCAGGCCAGGCCGATAAAGCCGTTCTTCTCGCACGACTTCAGGATGTCGTCGCCGATCGGGCCGTCCAGCACGTGGCGCATGTGGTCGGTAGAGCGGAACAGGAACGGCATCGTCGGGACGATGGTCGCCTCGCAGATGTTGTTCATGGCCGCCGAGTTCACGCGGACCATCGAGAGCGCGCCGATCTTGGTCTGCTCGATCGCATCCTTCTCGCTGCCAAGCGAACCCTGCGCGAACACCTTGACCGTCAGCCGGCCATTGGAACGCTGCTTGAGCAACTCGCCCATGTGGCGCACGGCCTGCACGGTCGGGTAGTCCTCGGGGTGGATGTCAGCCGAGCGCATGTCCGCGGCCTGCGCGGCCATCGGCATCGCCACGGTGGCCAAGGTGGCAGCAGCGGCGGCCATGGCGGCCATCAGGGCGCCCAGGCGGACGCGCGGGAGTTGGGTAGAAAACATGAAGTGCCTCCGGATTTGTAGTTTTTCGATCAAGACTTCAAGACTTGGGGCTTGCGGGCAAGCAATGCGGTGATACGGCAATACGGGTGTCAGGCGCGCAGCGTGGGCTCCTCGAGGCCGCGCACGCCCGGTTGCAGCGCGAACACCGCGCCCGAGAGCGGATCGGTGTCATCGGTGCGGATCGACGTGACATAGAGGGTGTCCAGCCCGGCGCCGCCGAACGCGCACATCGCCGGCTTGGCCACGGGCACCGCCAGCGACCGGTCCAGCCGGCCGTCGGGCGTGAAACGGTGGACCTGCCCGGCGTCGTTGCCGCAGATCCAGTAGCCGCCCTCGGCATCCACGGCGGCGCCGTCGGGGCGGCCCGGGTAGCGGTTCATGTCGATGAACAGGCGCGGGTTGGTCGGCGTGCCGGTGTCGGTGTCGTAGTCGTACGCCCACACGGCCTGCCGCGCGGGGTGCGAATCGGACAGATACATGGTGCGGCCATCGGGGCTGAAGGCGAGCCCGTTGGGGGTGATCAATTCGTCACGCATGACGTCCAGTGCGCCGGTGGCGGGGTCATGGCGATAGAGCTTGCCGTCGGGCGCGGCCAGCGACATGTCCATGACCATCGTGCCGGCCCAGAAGCGGCCTTGGCGGTCACAGCGGCCATCGTTGAAACGCATGCCGGCGCGCGCATGGTCGACCGTGGCCACGCGTTGCAGCGACGGTGTGGCCTGCCCCGGCACCAGCCGGGCCACACGGAACAGCCCGGTCTCCATCGCCAGCAGCCAGCCGCCGTCCGGCGTCATCGCCATGCAGCCGGCCATCTCGGGCAGGCTCCAGTGGTCGGTCTGCCCGCTGGCCGGGTCGTATCGCCACAGCGTGCGGCCGGGAATATCGGTCCAGTACAGCGCGGCCTCGGCGGCGTGCCAGACGGGGCTTTCGCCCACGCCGCAGCGCATGTTGCCGATGCGTTCGATCGGGGTGACTTGCGAAACTTGGTCGCTCACGGCGTCAGTCCCCGAACGGGCCGGCCTTGACGAAGGCGCCGCCCTGGTACCAGCCCGCCGAATCATCCGCCGGCAGCGGCGGCACCGATTCCACCTTGGCCCGGAACTGCTCCGACGACTCCACCGGCCGGAAACCGAGCCGCGCCGCCTTGCTGTTGTCCCACCAGCTATCGCGGTTGGCCGAGGCGCCGTAGACGATCGTGAAGCCCACTTCCGGCACGAAGACCGCGCGCTTGATCAGCTGCTCCAGATCGTCGTAGCCGAGCCAGGTGACCAGCATGCGGCGGTCCTTCGCCTCCGGGAACGACGAGCCGATGCGCAGCGCCACGGTCTCGATGCCGTAGCGGTCGAAATAGAAGCTGCCCAGCTGCTCGCCGAACGCCTTGCTCACGCCGTAATAGCCGTCCGGGCGCGGCGGCGAATCGGCGTCGAGCACCTCGCCCTGCTTGTAGAAGCCAATCACGTGATTGGAGCTGGCGAACACGATGCGCCGCACGCCATGGCGCCGCGCCGCCTCGTAGAGGTGGTAGGTGCCCTGGATATTGGCCGGCAGGATCTCCTCGAACGGACGCTCCACCGACACGCCACCCAGATGGACGATGGCATCGACGCCCGCCACCAGCGCGTGGACGGCCTTGGGATCAGACAAATCGCAAGGCACGACTTCTTCCTGCGCGCCTGCCGGGCCGAGGTCGGCGATATCGGAGATACGCACCACATCGGCATAGCGCTTCAGGCGGTCACGCAGGACCTTGCCGAGGTTGCCGGCCGCGCCGGTCAGCAGGATGCGATGGCAACGGGTGACGACACCGTCGAGCGGATCTTTGGGGGCGAGGGACATAGGTTCGGGATGCGCTGGCGTGGCCCCGCCAAGGGCCTCGCGGGATATGTGGATAGGTTGATTGATCTGTCGTCATACAACGTGACTGGAATCTAATCGTCCGTCAACCTGCGGTCAAGGCGGTGCAACGTCAGTGAATTCCCTAGAAGTTTTAGTTTGCAGACAACTGAAACGGATTGGCGCGTATTGGGGTTTAGGATGATTTTGGTGCTTTGAAAACGGTGTCTTTTGACAGGGGCCGGCGAGACCCATCGACCGGAGATCGGCCATCCATATGGATTGGCTCAAATCCATCGGCAGCGTCCAGGCTTTCGTGCATCGTCCCTGCATCGACGACGGCATCTCGGCGGAGATGCCGAAATGTCTGCCATCCGACCATCCTCCCGCAAAACTGACAGGCGGCTCTAGTGTTGCGCGCTGACTAATGTCTCGTCCTATGTCTTGCGATGTTATTTTTCTGTAAGGTACGATGTCATAGGACATCTGACGACTTGGGTTGCCTTTCCCAACCCCGGAAATCAGCGGTCCCGGCGCCCCGGATAGCCAGTCCGGGGCTGCCTTCACGCCACGCCGGTGCAGGTCAACGCCTGAGCCAAGGACGTCGCAGAAGTCCACAAAGAAACAGGCACCGGCCATTCCGCAACAACAACCGATAACGAGCCAGGATGGAGACGCAAACCATGAAGCGAGCCCTCGCGCCCTTCTTCACTACCGCAGCACTCGGCGCCGCCGCACTGGGCGCCACGGCGCCCGCCCACGCGCAATCCAATGTCACGCTGTACGGCATTGTCGATACCACGATCCGCTACACCTCGAACGAATCCGCCGCCGGCAACGGCAAGGTCCAGATGACCGACGGCGTGCTTACCGGCAGCCGCTGGGGCATGTACGGCCTGGAAGACCTGGGCCGCGGCTACCAGGCGCTGTTCGTGCTCGAATCGGGCTTCTCGCCCGACGCCGGCCAGAGCCTGCAAGGCAACCGCCTGTTCGGCCGCAAGGCATACGTCGGCCTGCAGGGCGACTTCGGCACGGTCACGTTGGGCCGCCAGTTCACCGTGATCCACGAAGTCATCGCCAGCTACGACGCGATGGCGCTGGCCAACCTCGCCATCGTCGGCTTCCAGGGCGGCAACTACACCGGCGGCGTGCGCCAGGACAACATGATCAAGTACTCGGGCCGGTTCGGCGGGTTCTCGATCGCGGCGCAGCACGCCTTCGGCGAGGTGGCGGGCAGCTTCTCAAACTCGTCCTCCACGGGCGCCAGCGTGAGCTACGCCTCGGGCCCGTTCATGGTCGGCGGCGGCTACCAGATCATGCGCGACACGGCGGCGTACTACGGCGTGGCCGTACCCGTAAGCGACCAGAAGGTCTGGACGCTCGGCGGCACCTACAAGGTCGGCCCGGCCACGGTCTACCTCGGCTACACCAACAGCAACGTCGACAACGCCGGCTACAAGAACCAAGCCGGCTACCTGGGCCTGCAATACGCGTTCACCAACGCGTGGTCCGTGATCGCGACCGGCACCTACGACCACCTGAAGCACGGCGACGACTCCGGCAACCGCTTCACCGGCGCCCTGATGCTCGACTACGCGTTCAGCAAGCGCACGGACGTGTACCTCGAAGCCGACTACACGAACCTGACCGACGCCTGGCGCACGCTGGGCGGCCAGTCCACCTTCCAGACCCCCTTCTACGGCCACGGCAGCCGGGTTGGCGTGATGGCGGGCCTGCGCCACAAGTTCTGATGTGACGCCTGTGGCGCGCCGCCGGCTTTCCGTGTTGTTCCGGCGGCGTTGCCACAGCAAGAATCGCGCAAAAAATCCGCACAGGGGTCTTGCCAAACCCAAAACTCACCGCTAAGATTGCGGGCTCAGTTCGATTGTTTCGCAAGCAACGCAAGGCGCTGCAAACACTCAACGGTGTTGCCGAAGTAGCTCAGTCGGTAGAGCAGCTCATTCGTAATGAGAAGGTCGGGGGTTCGATTCCTCTCTTCGGCACCAACAGCATTACCGGCGACGCCAGTTTTTCCGCGTCGCCTTCAAAAACCCGCACCGCGCAAGCGCTGCGGGTTTTTTCATGGGCGGCGCACTTGGGGCGAAGCTCAGGTCGCGGGCTGGAGCGAGCGCACGCGCAGCTCGCTGCGGTACTGGTCCACCTGCCACAGGTCGTACGCGGCCTGATGCGCGAGCCAAGACTCGGCGCTCTTGCCGAACGCCAGTTCAAGCCGAACCGCCATCTCCGGCGTGATGCCAGCCCGGCCATTCACGATCTCGGAAACCGTCTTCCGCGAAACATCGAGCGCCGCGGCGGTATCGGTAATCGTCAGCCGCAGCGGCTCGAGCCAAAGCTCCGCAAGCAACTCGCCCGGATGCGGTGGATTGTGCATGCGCATGGCGCCCCTCTCACTAGTGATAGTCAATGTAGTTGACGATGTGCGCGTCCCCGTTCTCGAACCGGAAGGTCACCCGCCAGTTCGCCTGCACCGTCACGGCCCAAAGCTCCGCGCGGTCGCCCTTGAGCGCGTGCAGTCGCAAGCCGGGCGCATCCATATCGCGCGCCGAGGCTGCCTCGTCCAGCAGCGCCAGGATCAGCCGCAACCGCTTGGCGTGCATCGCGGGAATCGCCGCCGTGCTGCCTGTGGTGAAGAAGCGTTCGAGACCCTTGTGCGCAAATGAGCGAATCATGGTGAGACGGCAATCGTCGGCGGAGAGTGTAACCCCTAGGGTTACGTAACGCAAAGATTCCTCTCAATCGCCACGTTCGCGACCCGCCAAAAAGAAAAGCCAACCCGCTAGCAGGTTGGCTTTTCTGATTCCAGTGCCTCGTGATCCGGTTCCGCGTAACGCCTTCGCAGTGTGCTGGACCGCGTCTTCATTCGCTGCCCGGAACTAGCTGTCGCGGATCCTGCGGCACCCCAGGACACGCTTCCAGCTTAGTCCAGATTTCCCGCCATGGTGAGCGTGGTTCAGCGGGCGTCGTTCAGCATGCTCGGCGCGCCGCCGGGACGACGATGGCGTGGGGTGGATGCAGCGGCTGCCAGGCTTCCGAGCGGGGTGCCGGCTGGGGCATGGCGCCCGTGTCGCCCAGCAGGTGCCGGATGCTTGCCTCCAGCCGTTCGATCGAGGCCGATTTCGGCGCGTGCGCCATCACCCTGCAGACCTGTAGCGATGACGGCACGTGCAGCCAGATGTTGTCGGAGAGCAGCAGGATGCGCGCCTGCGGCATCCTGCGATGCAGCCGGCGCAGCAGCGCCCAATTGTCGGTGGACTCGCTCGACATGCCGTACACCACCAGCACCCGCTCGTCGGCCACCGCCAGCGTCCCCACGGCCTCCGGGTCGATGCTGAGGACGGGACCGATGTCCGGCAGGTGCTCCAGCATCCGCAGGATGCCGACCCGCACCAGCGGCTGGCTGTCGATGATGATCGCGCGCATGGCTGTCTCCCCGTTGGTCTTGCCGGGGAGCCATCCGCAAGGGCCATGCCAAAGGAAGAAGGGCAAGCCGATCGGCCCGCAAACCCTTGCCGGACAAGGGAAGACCGCCGCCGGGAAAGCGCGCCGGCGGCGCCGTACAGATGTTACGACAGCCGTAACGTCCGCCCAATCCGCCGTAACACCACGCCGGTCAGGTCACCGAGATCCGGTCGTCCACCACGCGCACCTGGCCACCGGTCTTGTCCTCCATCACCTTGAGGATCTTGTGGCCCACCTGCATCGTCACGCCGCCATGAATGCGCCTTCCCACGGCGATCACCGCCTCGTCGGATGGCTTCATCTGCTCGGTCAGCTTGGCGATCTCGGCGTCCAGTTCGAACAAATCTCGGTTGATCTTGTACATCGTCGCGCGCGCTTTTTCGCGGATGTCGCCGACGGCGCGCTCTGGATGTTTCGCGAAAAACGCGGCCAGTTGCTGGAGCTTGGCCTGCTCCTCCAGGATCTTGCGCCGTTGCTCCTCCAACTCCGCCTTCTGCTGGTCGGCAAACGGGTTGAGGCCCACCTGCACCGTCGTGGCCGTGCCGGCTGGCGCGCCTAGCATGGCGGTGCTGACGCTGGCCAGTGCGCGCGTGCGGCCGCCGCTGATGCTGCCCTGCCCGGTCGGGCTGCCCACGGTCACGCGCTCGCCCGCGGAGACGTCGCTCTGGCGGATGCCGCTTTCCACCACGACCTCGGTGGCCGCCTCGACAATCGCATTCTGGATATAGCGCGCATGCACCGCGCCCTTGCTGCGCACACTCGCAATCTCGCCAGAATCGGCGCCGTGCGCGGTCTCGGCCTTGCCGATGATGCCGCCCTTGACGATGACGTCTCCGCCGGCTTCCACGTGCGCCGCCTCGATCGTGCCGCTGACCACCACGTCGCCGGTCACGCGGACCGACATGCCGGTGCGAATGTCGCCTGACACGCGCAGCGAGCCGTCGAACGTGACGTTGCCGGAGTGCAGGTCCACCGCCTCCACGTCCACTACGGGGCTCACGATCACGCCACTCGGCAGGACGCGCGGCGATCCGGCGATCACGGCCAGCAGCAGCAGCGGGTCGTTGGGGTCGATGGCCACGCCGGTCAGGTCCGCGGCGAACGGCGTATCGATCATCGGGTCAGCCGGGATCGGCTTGCCCAGGATGTCCATGCCGTCCTGGCCCGGGCGGGCCGGGGTGCGGCGCATCAGCGCCGTGCCGGGGTTCACCAGCAGCAGGCTGCCCAGGTCGCGCAGGTCGAAGCGGTCGTCCTCGTTCTCGGTCTGCGCGGGCTTGCGCGGCTGCACCAGGCTGTCGAAGCGCGCTGCCTGGCCCTGCACCGGCGCCACACCGCGCGCGATTTCGCGCCCTTCGCAGCTGCCGGCCTCCAGCGCCACTTCGATGGCCGCCTTGTCGAGCAGCGCCACCACGTTCATCGAGGTCGCCGCGGCGGCAATGTCCTCGATATTGATCGCCCGGCCGCCCTCGGGCGGCATCAGCGTCAGCAGCAGGGACAGCTTGTCAGCAGTGATTTCGAGTTCGAAGGCCCCGTCGAGCAGGCTGCCGATCACGCCGTCGACCTCGCCGTCAGCCAGTTGGCACTGGGTCAGGAAGGCGTTCACCGCGCCCTGGTCGAGCCGCGCGCCGCGCCAGCCATGTTCCTCGAGGCTGGCTTCGAGGGTGGCGCGGTCGGGCGGCAGGCGTCCCGGCTCCGGTGCAAAGCACGCGCGTACGTGGTCCCCTGGCTGGCTCAGTTCCAGGCGTAGTCCGGCGTCGGCTGTCATGTGTCCCCGCTTCTGTGTGGCAGGCGATGGCAGTCCGGCCGGGCCGTGGCCCCGATCCTTCCGCAAGGATCGCCGTTTGCTGCCGCCAACTCTGCTTGTCGTCGATCTTTGATCAACGGCAGTGGGCGGAGTGAACTTTAGCCCACAAAAGTGGGGTATCACTCCTGCTGAGCCCCCCGGAAATCGGGCGATGACGGGCCGGGCGGCGGGATTTCGGTAAACTGTCGCCCTCCGATGTCCCCCGCCGCAGGTTTTGCCCTCCATGTCCAATAGTTACGAAGTCCGTCCCGGCCAGTCCATCGAGCTGCTCAAGGCACTCCACATCCTGACGCGCGACGGCAAGATGAACCAGGACAGCCGCCGCAAGCTCAAGCAGGTCTACCACCTGTTCCAGTTCATCGAGCCGCTGCTGCGCGAGGTGGCGGACGCGCGCGGCGCCGTCTCGCTGGTGGACCATGGCGCCGGCAAGTCCTATCTGGGCTTCATCCTCTACGACCTGTTCTTCAAGGATCTGCCTGAGGAACAGGGCAAGAACTCGCACATCTACGGTATCGAGACCCGCGAGGAGCTGGTGAAAAGCTCACAGGAGCTGGCCGCGCGCGCGGAATTCCCGGGCATGTCGTTCCTGAACCTGTCGGTAGCCGAATCCATCACCTCGCCCGCCCTGCCCGCCACGGTGGACGTGGTGACCGCGCTGCACGCGTGCAACACCGCCACGGACGATGCCATCCGCTTCGCCCTGGCCCGGCAGGCACGCCACATCGTGCTGGTGCCGTGCTGCCAGGCCGAGGTGGCCAGCGTGCTGCGCAAGCACAAGGGCAAGCTGCTGGCCGGCAATCCGCTGACGGAGATCTGGCGCCATCCGCTGCATACGCGCGAGTTCGGCAGTCAGGTGACCAATGTGCTGCGTTGCCTGCAGCTCGAGGCGCACGGCTACCAGGTCAGCGTGACCGAACTGGTGGGCTGGGAACATTCGATGAAAAACGAGTTGATCATCGCCCAGTACAAGGACCTGCCGCGCAAGCGGGCGGCCGACCGGCTCCAGAACGTGCTGGAAACGCTGGGACTCGAGGAAATGGGCGAGCGGTTCTTCACCGCGCCCTGACGGGGCCGCCCGGGCAGGCTGGGGTCAGCCTTCGTCTTGGGATTTTTCCGACATCCACTGCCGATAGCCGTCGACGCCCAGCCGCCGCATGGTGGCCTGGTTGCGCTCGTAGATATCGGCGGCGTCCGGAAACGCCTCGGCGGCGCGCGCGATGCTGTCTTCCCGCAGCAGGTGCAGGATCGGATACGGCGCGCGGTTGGTGTAGTTCTCGATGTCGTCCGGCTCGGTGCCTTCGAACTGGTAGTCCGGGTGGAAGCTGGCGATCTGGAGTGTGCCGGCCAGCCGCAGGCTGCGCAGCAGGCGCTCGGCGAAATACAGGAAGTCGTTGTAGGTGAGGAAGTCCGCCAGCGCGTGCGGCACGATCAGCAGCGTGGTGTCGGTCTGTGCCGGATCGGCGTCCGCCAGCCCGCGCAGTTCACCCTCAAGTTCCTCGAGCAGGTCTTCCGCCCCCATGGCCGGGCTGACCACGTAGCGCACCTGATCCTTCACATAGACGCTCTTGGCGAACGGGCACAGGTTCAGGCCGATGACGGCGCGCGACAGCCAATGGCGCACGGCCTCGACGATCTGGGCATCGGTGGCATCGGCAGCATCGGCGGAATCAGGAAAGGCAGGCATGGCGGGGACAGCGGCTGGCAAAGCGCCATTCTACGCCCCGCCCCTGCCTCCCAAGTCAGGCCATGCGCGCCTTTTCTCGCCCCACCCGCTTGAGCGGCCGGCCATTGAACAGGTCGCCGATGGGCCCCATGCGATCCAGCATCCAGGCGATGGCGCACAGCAGCCCCAGCTCGATCAGCGCCATCACCCACCACCAGTTGCCCAGCCGCGCCACTTCCACGCCGGCGCGGGTGGCCGTCTCGAACACGACCTTGTTGACGAGGTAGTTGAAGCCGAACACGGGCAGCGTATGCGTGCCGAGCCAAACCACCGCGCGGGAGGTTGGCAGCAGCACCACCACCTGCCACAGCAGCGCGGTGCCGGCGAAGGCTGCGAGCAACGTCATCGCCATCGCCATGGGCGTGGTGCCGATGCGGTTGCGCGACACATTCAATACATCCGGCGCATGCCGGACGGCCAGCACCCAGACCGCCAGCGTGACCACCAGCAGCAGGGCGCGCCGCATGGTCAGCGAGGCCGGCGTGAACTGCATCGGCCCCACCGCCGCGGCACGGGGCCCCTTGCCGCCGCCCATCCAGAGCCCGGCGCCGTAGAACACCATGGCGCAGCCCACGTTGCGCAGCGAAAACGGCCACTCCACCGGGTTCACGTCCGACCACGTACCGCCACCCTGCGTGAAGACGATCCAGACCAGCCCAACGCTGGTCATCAGCGCCCCGGCCACGCTCGGGCCCAGCCGCGACAGCGCGGTGGCCACCACGTCCAGCCAGAACAGGCAGAACAGCGACCACAGCGGCGTGCTCAGGAAATTCCATTCGTTGATGGCGGACCCGGTCATGGTGCCGACAAAGCGCATGGTGAACTCATCGTGGGGAAAGCGGCCGAGCGCCCACGCGACGATGTAAGGTACCGCCAGCACCAGCCCCATGCCCCAGGCCGGCACCACCAGCCGCATGAACTTGCCCCACAGGTGCGAGGCCGGCGCGGCCACCGCCCGCGAGGGCTGGAACACGAGCCCGGCCCGCAGCAGGAAGGCGGGAAAGGCCATCGAGTAGATCGCCCGATACACCGGATCGGGCAAGGCCCAGGCATGGCTGAAGACCACCAGCGCGATGCCGATGCCCCTGCACATGTCGATGGTGGGATTGCGCGGTGCTGAGCTCATGGAAGCCTCCTCTGTTTCGCACGAGTCTGGCCGGCGCCGGGAGCGCCCGCTGTGCGCCACCGCACGTCCGCGCACGGTCGTGGTGCCGGGGCGCTGTCACCTATAATGCGCGGCGTCCCGCGTCTCTTCCCCCTGCTCCGCCAACCGGCAACCGCCCATGTCCGCCTCCTCCATTTCAGCATCCGCCCCGTCTGGCACGCCCCACGCCGTGGTCATCGGCGGCGGGCCGGCCGGGTTGATGGCGGCCGAGGCGCTGGCCGGGCGCGGCGTCGCGGTAGACGTCTACGACGCCATGCCCTCGGTCGGCCGCAAGTTCCTGATGGCCGGCAAGGGCGGCATGAACATCACGCATGCCGAGCCCGCGCCGGCCTTCCTGGCGCGCTACGGGCAGCGGGCCGACCGCATCGCGCCACTGCTGGCCGAGTTCGACGGCCCGGCGCTGCGCGCCTGGGTGCACGGGCTCGGCATCGACACCTTCGTCGGCAGCTCAGGCCGTGTCTTCCCCACCGAGATGAAAGCCGCGCCGCTGCTGCGCACATGGTTGCATCGGCTGCGGGAATCGGGCGTGCGCGTGCACACCCGACATCGCTGGCTGGGCTGGGACGATGCAGGCCAACTCCGCTTCGCCTCGCCGGCGGGCGAATCGACGGTGTCGGCGCCAGCCGTGGTGCTGGCGCTGGGCGGCGGCAGCTGGGCGCGACTGGGATCGGACGCAGCCTGGGTACCCTGGCTCGCCGAACATGACGTGACCATCACCCCGCTGCGCCCCGCCAATTGCGGATTCGACGTGGACTGGTCCGATGTCTTCCGCGAGCGCTACGCCGGCCAGCCGGTGAAATCCGTGGCGATGGCGGTCACCACGCCGGACGGCACGCCGCTGCATCGCCAGGGCGAGTTCGTGATCAGCGCGACCGGCATCGAAGGCAGCCTGTTCTACGCGCTGTCCGCCCCGATCCGCGATCTCATCGAACGGGATGGCAGCGCCGAGATCCGCCTGGACCTGGCGCCCGGCATGAGCGCGGCGCGCGTGGCCGACGAGATCGCCCGCCCGCGCGGCTCGCGCTCGGTGTCGAGCCACCTGCAGAGCAAGCTCGGCATTACCGGGGTCAAGGCAGGGCTGCTCTATGAAGGCGTGTCGAAGGCCGACATGCATGATCCGGCCGCCCTCGCGGCGGCCATCAAGGCGCTGCCGCTGCGGCTGGTGCGCGCGCGGCCCATCGACGAGGTCATCAGCACGGCCGGCGGCGTCGCGTTCGAGGCGATGAACGATCACCTGATGCTCAACGCCATGCCGGGCGTGTTCTGCGCGGGGGAGATGCTGGACTGGGAGGCGCCCACCGGCGGCTATCTGCTGACAGCCTGCTTCGCCAGTGGGCGGATGGCCGGCCTGGGCGCGGCCAACTATCTGATGGGTATGTAACGGCTAGCTGTTGGCGATGTCGAGCGCCACGGCTTCGGCCACCTCGATACCGTCGATGGCGGCCGAGTAGATCCCGCCCGCATAGCCGGCGCCCTCGCCCGCCGGGTACAGCCCCTTCACATTGATGCTCTGGTAGTCGTCGTTATTGCGCCGGATCCGCAGCGGCGACGACGTGCGCGTCTCCACCCCGGTCAGCACGGCGTCGTGCATCGCAAACCCGGCAATCTTCTTGTCGAGTTCCGGCAGCGCCTCGCGGATCGCGTCAATCACATAGTCCGGCAGCGCCGTGCTGAGGTCCGTCGGCGTCACGCCCGGCTTGTACGAGGGCTCGACCGAGCCCAGCGCCGTGGACGGCCGTCCCGCGATGAAATCCCCCACCAGCTGGCCCGGCGCGCGGTAGTCGCTGCCGCCGAGCACGAAGGCACGCTCCTCCCAGTGACGCTGGAGGGCGATGCCGGCCAGCGGGCCACCCGGGAAATCGACCTCCGGCGTGATACCCACCACGATGCCGGCGTTGGCGTTGCGCTCGGCCCGGTAGTACTGGCTCATGCCGTTGGTCACCAGCCGGCCCGGCTCGGATGCCGCCGCCACCACCGTGCCGCCCGGGCACATGCAGAAGCTGTACACCGCGCGCCCATTGCTGGCGTGGTGCACCACCTTGTAGTCCGCCGCGCCCAGCAGCTTGTTGCCAGCGAACTTGCCGAAGCGGCTGCGGTTGATCAGCCCCTGCGGATGCTCGATGCGGAAGCCCAGCGAGAACGGCTTGGCCTCCATGAACACGCCGCGGTCGTGCAGCATGTGGAAGGTGTCGCGCGCGCTGTGGCCCACGGCCAGCACCACGTGGTCGCACTCGAGGTAGTCGCCGGTGGAGAGCTTGAGCCCGCGCACCTGGCCGTTCTCGATGTCGATGTCGTCCACGCGCGTCTCGAAGCGGATTTCGGCGCCCAGCGACAGCATCTCGGCGCGCATCTTCTCCACCATGCTCACCAGCCGGAATGTGCCGATGTGGGGCCGCGCCTTGAAGAGGATGTCCTCGGGTGCGCCCGCGCGCACAAATTCATCGAGCACCTTGCGACCGTAGTGGCGGGGGTCCTTGATCTGGCTGTAGAGCTTGCCGTCCGAGAACGTGCCCGCGCCGCCTTCGCCAAACTGCACGTTCGACTCGGGATTGAGCACGCTCTTGCGCCACAGGCCGAAAGTGTCCTTGGTGCGCTCGCGCACTTCCTTGCCGCGCTCGAGGATGATCGGGCGGAAGCCCATCTGCGCCAGCAGCAGGCCCGCCAGCAGCCCGCACGGACCCAGGCCGATCACCACCGGGCGCAGCGTCGGCCCGCCCGCCGGGGCCTGTGCCACGAAGCGGTACGTCATGTCGGGCGTCACGCTCCAGTTGGGCTTGCCGGCCATGCGCTGGAGGGCGGCGGCCTCGTCGCGGACTTCGATATCGACGATGTAGGTCAGCTTGATATCGGCGCGCTTGCGGGCATCGTGCGCGCGGCGGAAGACGGTGAACGCGACCATCCCGTCGCCTTTGACACCGATCTGCGCGAGGTGGCTGCGCACGGCTGCCTCCAGGTCGCTCTCGGTATGGTCGAGCGGGAGTTTGACTTCACTTAGACGTAGCATGGGGAACGGGTATTTCAGCGGCCTTGGTGTCTGGTGGCCGGGCGTTACCCAGCAGGAGGCCAGATCGGCCGAAGCGGGATTTTATCAGTCGCCACCATCCCGGGGGCGGCGACGGCTGCATGATGTGCACGGTTGCCGCGCCGTGGGCCGCCAGCGTGGTCCAGCCGGCGATGCCGGCGATGTACACCGCGCCGGGCGTGAGCGTGGCGGCAGGCCGGCTAACCGTCTCGGCCAGCCAGGTTGGCGGGCCCGCCACGGTCAGGCGACCGGATGCGAGGTGCACCACGGCGCCGGGCTTCAGGTGCAGCTTGAGCCACTGACCGGCGGCCAACTGGTAGGTTTCGGTCGAAAATTTCGCTTGGGACATGATCGCGCTCCGGGGTCCAGAATCAGGTTTCCAGCCTATCCGGCGACCCGCCAAGCCAACAGGCACAAGGGATTGCGGGTGCGACCAGAACAGATCGCACAGTCCGGCTCTGTTACGATACAGACACCCTTCATCTGTATCTGTTGTGCCCGCGCCCCGTGGGCGATGATCGCGCCATGACTGCCACGCACCCCTCCCTCCCCCTTTATCAACAGGTGGCCGGCCACTACCGGCAGGCCATCGCCGCCGGCACGCTGGCCGTGGGCGACCGCATGCCGTCGGTGCGGTCGCTGATGGGGCTGCATGAGGTGAGCCTGTCCACGGCGCTCCAGGCGTGCCGGGAGCTGGAAACCGCGGGCCTGCTCGAAGCGCGGCCGCGCTCGGGCTACTTCGTGCGCGCGCCGTCGCGCCCGGCGCTGGCGCAGATCGAGGAACCGGCCGCCGGCCTGCCTGACCCGGCGCAATACGTCGGCATCCATCAGCGCATCTCGGCCATCCTCGCGCGCGGCCAGCATCGCGATATCAAGATCAACTTTGGCGGCGCGTGCGGCGCGCCCTCGCTCTACCCCACCGCTGCGCTGCGCACCGCCACGGCTCGCGCGCTGCGGCGCTATCCCGATCTCTTCGGCACCGCAGCCGAGGCGGACGGCCACCCGTCCCTGCGCGCCGCACTCGCCCGGCACGCGCTGCGCTCGCGGATCCAGCTCGCGCCTGAGGACGTCGTCGTCACCCACGGCTGCACCGAGGCGCTGAACCTCGCCCTGCGCGCCGTGGCCAAGCCTGGCGATGTCATCGCCGTGGAATCGCCCACGTATTACGGTTTGTTGCAGATTCTCGAGAGCCTGGGCATGCGCGCGCTCGAAATCCCGTGCAGCCCGCAGACCGGCATCTCGCTGGAGGCGCTGGAACTGGCCGCGCAGACCTACGACAACATCAAGGCCGTGGCCGTGGTGCCGAATCTGCAGAACCCGCTCGGCTGCGTCATGCCCGACGCGCACAAGCAGCGCCTGGTGGCGTGGTGCGAGGCGCGCGGCATCACGCTGATCGAGGACGATAGCTGCGCCGCCACCTACGAGGGCGAGACCCCGCTCGCGGCGGCCAAGACGTGGGATACAACGGGCAACGTGATCCACTGCGCCTCGCTCCACAAGGTGCTGGCACCGGGCATGCGGCTGGGCTGGATCGCCGCCGGCAAGTGGCAGGCGCGCGTGGAGATGCTCAAGTTCGGCCTGTCGCGCCCCAACGAGATGCTCGCGCAGATCGCCGTGGCCGATTTCATGGGCACCGGCGCGTTCGAGCGCCATCTGCGCCGCCTGCGCGAGCAGTTGCGCATCCAGCGCGAATGGATGGCGCAGGCTGTGGCGGGCAGCTTTCCGGCCGGCACGCGGCTCACGCTGCCGCGCGGCGGGCTGCACCTGTGGATCGAGTTGCCGGCCGGGATGTCGTCCGAAGCCGTCTTCGAGGAGGTATTGACCCATGGCATCCGAGTCATGCCTGGCTCGATGTTCTCGAATTCGAACCGCTTCGATCACTATCTGCGGCTCAACTGCGGCAATCCGCGCGAGCCGGCGCTCGAACGCGCGTTGGAAACGGTGGCCGGCGTGGTGCGTCGGCTGGCACCCTGACGCCGCCCTGCCCTCCCGCTCCCCCGCGCCCGGCACCGTTCTTGCGAGACTTCCGCTAGGATTTGTCCCAAAATGGCGGCGCCCTCGCCTATGCTTGTGCGCGGACACCGACTACCAGAACCAGGGAGAGCAAACTTGGGCAGTGCACCCGCCGCTTCGCGGCTCGACGACGATTATCAAACGCTGTTTCAGCTCGCGCCTGTCTCGCTCTGGCTCGAGGACTTCAGCGCCGTGCGGCTGGCCTTCGATCAACTGCGCGCGGACGGGGTCACCGACCTGCGCGCCTATCTGCGCGAGCGCCCGGCCGAAGTGGCGCGCTGCTCGGCCCTGATCCGCGTGCTCGACGTCAACCGCCGCACGCTCGACCTCTTCCGCGCCGCCGACCTGGCGGACCTCGTCGCCAACCTCGACACCGTGTTCCGTGACGACATGTTCGACCAGCACGTCGAGGAACTTGGCCAGCTCTGGGACGGCGGCCGGCACTTCGCCAGCCAGACCGTCAACTACACGCTCGACGGCGAACGGCTCGACATCCGGCTCGACGCCACGGTCATGCCGGGCCACGAGCAGGACTGGTCGCGCGTGCTGTTGTCGATCGAGGACATCACCACGCGCGTGCGCAGCGAGCGCGACCTGCGCCGCAGCCAGCAATACGCTCAGGGACTGTTCGAACACTCGCCGGTCTCGCTCTGGGTGGAGGACTTCAGCGCGGTGAAGATGCTGCTGGACGAGGTGCGCGCGGCCGGCATCACCGATTTTCGGACCTTTCTGAATGTGCACCCGGACTTCGTCTCGCGCTGCATGCAGGAGATCCGCGTGCTCGACGTCAACCAGCAGACGCTGACGATGTTCGCCGCGCCGAGCAAGGACATCCTGCTGTCCCGGCTGGGCGACGTGTTCCGCGACGACATGCGCATCCACTTCGCCGAGCAACTGATCGACCTCTGGCACGAAAAGCTCTGGCAGCAGCGCGAAGTTATCAACTACGCGCTCGATGGCCGCTCGGTGGACGTATTCATGCAGTGGTCGGTCTTCCCGGGCCGGGAGGCGGACTGGGATCAGGTGTTGGTGTCGCTGACCGACATCACCGCGCGCAAGAAGGCCGAGGCCTACGTCGAGTTCCTGGGCAAGCACGACGTGCTGACCAAGCTCTACAACCGCGCGTATTACGAGGATGAACTGGCGCGCCTGGGCCGCAAGGGTCCGTGGCCGGTCAGCGTGGTGGCGGTGGACCTCAATGGCCTGAAGCAGGTCAACGACCAGTACGGCCACGGCGACGGCGACGCGCTGCTGCGCCGCACGGGCGAGGTGCTCAAGAAAGCCGTGGGCGAGCAGGCCTGCGTGGCCCGCATCGGCGGCGATGAATTCATGGTTTTGCTACCCGGCAACGACGAACGCGGCGCAGCCACGGTGGTCGATCAGATCCAGCAGGTGGTGGAGCTGAACAACCAGTTCTATCCGGGTGCGCGGCTGTCGTTTTCGATTGGCGCCGCCACGTGCACGCAGGGCGACCGGCTGACCGATACGGTCAAGCTGGCCGACAGCCGCATGTACGAGGACAAGCGTGCGCACTACGAGGCCGTGGGCGCCGAGCGTCGGCGGACGGGTGCCGCCGAGCCCTGACTATCGGGAAATCGATCGCAAAAATCAGAGGAAAACGATCAGCGCGACGCCGCCGAGGATCAGCCCGAACTTGGTCACGTAGTAGACGTTCTTGTTCCAGGACTTGAAGCGGCGGCGGTACTGACCGCCCAGCCAGACGAAGCGGAACAGCTTGTTGATGGCGCCGGTCTGGTCGGATTCCTCGTTCGGCGAGCTGGCGGCCGTCATCACCTTGCGGCCCAACCAGTGGTTGACCGCGGCGGTCCAGCGATAGCGCATCGGACGCTCGATGTCGCAGAACAGGATCAGGCGATCCTTGTCGCTGCGGTTCTCGGCCCAGTGCAGGTAGGTTTCGTCGAACACCACGCCGTGGCCATCGCGCCAGCTATGGCGCTCGCCGTCCACCTCGATGAAGCAGCGGTCGTCGTTCGGCGTGGACAGTCCCAGGTGATAGCGCAGCGAGCCGGCAAACGGGTCGCGGTGCGGGTTCAGCTTGCCGCCCGGCGGCAGCTCGGCAAACATCGCCGCCTTCACGGTCGGCAGTTCGCGCAGCAGCGCCACGGTCTTCGGGCACAACGTCTCGGCGGACGGGTGCTGCGCCTCGTACCATTTCAGGTAGAAACGCTTCCAGCCGTACTTGAAGAACGAGTTGAAGCCGGCGTCGTCATTCTTGTCGGCGGCCTTGATCTTGCGCATCGCGACCAGGGCCAGGCCCTCGTCACGAATCTGCGGCCATGCAGCGCGCAGCTTCTCCAGGTCCGGGAACCGCTCGACGCCAATGTACGGCGTACGCGGCACGCCCGAGAACATGTACATGAAGCAGTTGACCGGCGCCACCAGCGCGGAGTGGTCGAGCAACTGGCGCATGAACGGCAGTCGCACCTTGCCGCGGAAATGCACATACAGGATGGCACCCAGATATGCAGCGACGATAATCCACTTGATCACGCGTAAAACCTCCAGAAATCAGGCCCAGGCCCGATTGAAGCCGGTATTTTATCCAAACGCCGGCCCCCGCGCATCGTGTGATGCACGGGCCGCTTTTTATCGCTGGAGGATTCACGCCCCACCGCGCGACTGGCGGGCGATACGGTCGATCAGCGCCTTGGCGTCGTCGGGCAATCCCTGCAAGGTCAGCAGCCGCGCGTTGAGCACGATGTTCTCGAGCACGAGCTTGGCCGTGGACGCCCAGAGTGTCGCCAACAGCGCTTCCTGCGACATCCCCGACAGCTCCAGTTCCGTCGATCGTTCGGCGATCAGCTTGCAGGCGAGCGCCCGCAGCGCGTCATCGTCGAACGGCAGGTTGGCGTAGTCGATGGGGTCCGCACGCTCCACCTCCACCATCAGTTGCAGCAGCATATCCTCGGTCATCGGCAAACTCCTTAGGACGATTCTGATTTTACGCGGGCATCAAACCTGGAAATCGGCAGCCATGTCGGCATCGGTACGCGCGGCGAGCCGCCCCGACCGGCATGCTGCGGCGAAGGCCTCGTAGTCGCGGTCCACCTGGTCGGCATAGGCGTTGGCGTAGCCCACCAGCGCCTCGGCCATGGCGTCGCTGGTGCCCAGGTAGCCGCTGATCTCCGGCGCCAGGTTGCTCGCCTTGGCATGCGCGCGGGCCAGCGCCCGGCCGCACACGCGCCCGTAGCCGGTCAGCAGTTCGGCATCCATCAGTTCGATCTCGGCCGAGAATTTCATGTCGCGCAACTGCCGGGCGTAGAAGTGGCGGCCGGAGGGCCCCTTGGTCCAACCCAGGAACAGGTCGCTGGCGGCCTGCATCAGGCGCTGCCCTTCCACCACGCGCCGGCCCTCGTGCGTCACCGCCGGGGACTTGAAATAACGCGCCACCACCGATTGCGTGGCCTCCTTGAACTGGAGGAACAGCGGCTTGTCATGGCTGTCCGTGAGTAGCTGGATCAGGCAGCGCGTGCCCACGCTGCCCACGCCCACCACCTTGAAGGCGATGTCCTGGGAGATGAAATGCGAGAGCAGTTCGCGGCGATCGGCGGCCAGCGTGGAGGTGTAATCGCTGAAGCACTTGGCGATCACGTCGGCATCGACGCTCTTCTTCAGCCAGTCGTCGTCCTTCGTGAACAGCGTTTGCTCGCCCCGGATATGGAAGACGGCCGGCGGGGCGTCCAGGATGCGCCAGCGGTGCCCTGAGCGCGCGCTCAGCTTCGGCAGCAGGGTCTCATGCGTACGCGTGGCGGCACGCTCCATCGCGCGGCGGATCTCCTTCTGGGCCGTGGGGTTGAGTGCCTCGGCCAGCAGGCGGTCGAACGTAATGCGGTCGTACCAGGTTTCCAGCACGCCCATTTCCGCATACATGGCCATGCGGTCGCGATAGCTGTTGACCACTTCGCAGACCATATTGTCGGCGGCAGTCTTGCCGTGACGCAGGTGGCGCGCGGCGACGACCATGCTGGCGGTGAGCCGCTTCAGGTCCCACTCCCACGGGCCTGGACTGGTCTCGTCGAAATCGTTCACATCGAACAGCAGCGCGCGCTCGGGCGTGGCAAACCCGCCGAAATTCGAGAGGTGGCAGTCGCCGCAGATCTGGATGGTCATGCCCGAGGCCGGCGTACCCGCAAGGTCGTGCGCCTGGACGATCGCGCTGCCTCGGAAAAATGTAAACGGGGACTGGATCATGCGCCCGTAGCGCAAGGGCACCAGCCGCTCCACCCGGCCAGCGCTGCTGGTCTCGAGTAGCGGAATCGGGTCCCGATCCACGTTGCCGACCGCTGCGTGTGTCCGTCGCGGCACCAGTTGGCGCAGCGCCTTGCCACGGGCGCGCCGTTCGTTCAGATCCGCTACATGTTCCACCATGCCTCCATGCCTTGGGCCGGGACAACGATTCAGGAAACAGCGATGTGCAGAGTATGTAACGAAGCTAAGACAAGCGTCGCCCAATGTCAATTTGGCAGCGCACGTCGCATGCATCACATTCGGCCGTGCCTTTGCGGAAAAATCAGACGCCTCCCTACAAAGGTGTCACAACTAAGCGTGTAAGCTTGGGTCTCATCTCGCAGCACTACAACAAGGAACCGTCGAGTCCATGACAAAGAATTTTCTTGCAGCCATGCGTCAGTACGTGTGGTTCAGGGGGGTGAAGCACCATGTGGTCCAGGGCGTGGAAGCCCTGGCCGATCTGCTCAAGTCCCCTTCCGTCGCCGCCCGTGCCGTGGCCGCGATCGTTTCCGAAACCGAACAAGGCGTGCAGGTGTGGGTCTCGTACTTCGGCAAGCCGATGGACCCGCATACGAACTACGTGCTCTGGCCCACGCGGGCGCTGAAGCCCGCCCGACGGCGCATCACGCCGCAACTGCCCCGGTCCTGATCCCGCCGGCCCTGCGTCTCACATCGCCTCTCTCAATCGTTCGACAAGGAGCAGCCATGCCCGAACCGCAACATGATGAAGCGCTGGTCAACAATTTTCTGGAGCGCGTGTCCGCGCTGTCGGTCAGCGCCTTCGATGGTGCTGACGTGACGCAGGAACTCACGCAACTGATGCGCGATGCATCGACCAAGCTGGGCGGCGGCGGCAATATCGCCGTGCTCAAGGGCCGCCTCACCGATCGTGCCGAGGCGGCGGAGCGCGAAGGCCAGCCGCAAGTGCGCGATACGTTCGCGAAGGCGGCGTCGCTGGTGCACGCGTAAGCGTCAGGCGTTGAAATTACGAACTTTGGAAAGTACTGCCAGGAACGCTCTGCCGTGATCGGCAGAGGTTTTTGAAGAGGGCTTCAGAGGTGTTGGTTGCGGGGGCAGGACTTGAACCTGCGACCTTCGGGTTATGAGCCCGACGAGCTGCCAACTGCTCCACCCCGCGTCCGAAGGAGATGGATTATGGGGGATCGTCCCGCATAAGGCAAACACTATTTCCACTTTCTGCACCGTGAAGAAGAACACGCCCGCGAAGGGCGTTTTCTTTTTGTGCATCACCGATGCGGATCATGCGATCCGCCGCACCGTGTGCGCGTCATCGAGATCATCGAGCGTCGAAGCGACGTAGCGGTTCACATGCTCGAGCGCCTCGAGCTTCGTATCGAAAGGATGGCTCGGAAAAGGATTGTGGCGAGCCATCAGGATTTCGCCGTCCACGCGCCGGATGATCTCGATCAGGATCCCCCACTTGCCCTTCGGCAAATGGATCACCTCGTAGACGATCTTGAATCCTTCATACTCGGACATGGTGGCTACCTCCGGTCTGCTGCAAGGCGCGAACATCGCGCTCCACATCCAGCCTAGGTGCCACCCCACCGATCAAAAATGATCAAGATCAAGTTCCGCCCCGACAGGCAGGTCACGCCGTGACATACGTCATTGCGCTACCCGCAAGGAACTTTGCTGTCTATCTGACCGGTCCTAAAAGTTTGTCGATGAGTGCATAGGCGGCACTGAAAGCCGCCACTTCGGCAGCGTGCCGCGTGGCAAATTCGTGGCCGCCGCTGGAGAGGATCTCCGTATCGCCGGTATCGGAGGGATCGACACCCTCCTGCGCGATGCGCACCTCGTAGCCGTACGTTTCCGTATCAGACACGCTGCCAGCCACGGCCTGCCGATGCGACGACAGCAGCACGTAGGCATCCATGCCCCGATAGCCCTCTACCCGCCATTCATCCTGGTTCATGCGCGTTCTCCGTGCGATCGACAAGGACCGATGCAGGTTTGAGCGGTATGCGGGCGGAGTGTTCCGGGAGGGAAGGGAAATGCGGGGAGGGAATGCAAAAAGGGCTTCCGTTTCCGGAAGCCCTTTTTGACTCGATAGGTGGTGCGGCTGGCAGGATTCGAACCCACGACCCCTTGGTTCGTAGCCAAGTACTCTATCCAACTGAGCTACAGCCGCACTCGAGAAATGAGATTATATAGAAGTTTTCAATTTTGTGAACCCCCTACGCCGCATTTTTTTCGCCCGGCGCGCTCCGGCCGCGCAACTTCCTATAATGACTACCCGAAGAAGTGATCCGGACCATGAACAAGGCTTTTGTCAAAGAGTCGTCGGACGATGATGACGACGACCTGCCCGAGGGCGCCACGCCGGTGCCTGCCGGCACCAAGAACTACATTACCGCCACGGGCTACAACCGCCTGCGCGACGAGCTGATGCACCTGATCGACGTGGACCGTCCCGAGGTGGTGCAGATCGTCTCCTGGGCCGCCTCCAACGGCGACCGCTCCGAGAACGGGGACTATCTCTATGGCAAGAAGCGGCTGCGCGAGATCGATCGCCGCATCCGCTTTCTCACGCGCCGGCTCGACAAGGCCGAAGTCGTCGACCCCTCGCTGCAGGGCGACAACGACCAGGTCTTCTTCGGCGCCACGGTCACCTATGCGAACCAGTCCGGCGACGAAACCACGATCACCATCGTCGGCATGGACGAGGTGGACCTCGACAACAACCATGTGAGCTGGATTTCGCCGATCGCCAAGGCACTGATCAAGGCGCGCGAGGGCGACACCGTGCCGCTGCGCACGCCGGCCGGGATGGAACAGATCGATATATTGGAAGTCCGTTACCCGGCGAAGGGCGCGGTGAACTAGGCGTCAGCCGTCGTTGCGGTCGCGGAAGATCCGGATCACGTCCGGGTTGCGCCGCAGCCCGCGCATCACGTTGGCCAGGTGCAGGCGGTTCTGGACCTGGATCACGAACTGCATGTACGTGGCTTCCTGGTGGCCGCCCTGCTGCTGCTCCATGGCCACGTGGGCCACGTTGGCGTCGGCGGCGGTCAGGTCCGCGGCCACGCGCGCCACGATGCCCTTCACGTTGCGCACCATGACCTTGATCGACACGTCGAAGGCGCGGGTCGTCTTCTTGGCCCACATGACCTCGATCCAGTGCTCCGGGTCCTTGCTGTGCAGCCGCTTGGCCACCTTGCAATCCTGCACGTGGATCTGCAACCCCTCGCCCTTGCCGAGATAGCCGACGATCGAATCGCCGGGAATCGGCCGGCAGCAGGCCGAGAAGATCATCGACATGCCTTCGTCGCCGGTAATCGGCACGGCCGGCGCTTCCTCGCCCGCGAAGGTCTGCACGGCAGCCAGCAGCGCGCTGTCGACGTCGCCGGACAGCTCCTGCAGCAGGATCTCCATGCGCCGCGCCACCACCGCCGGCACGCGGCGGCCGAGCGCCAGGTCGGCGAAGATGTCTTCCTTGTGCTTGTTGCCGGTCCACTGGATCATGCGATCCCAGACCGCCTGCGGCACCGCCTTGAGCTCGATGCCAAGCTGGCGCGCCGACTGCTCCAGCAGGCGTTCGCCCAGCTGGATGGCCTCGTCGAGCTTGGTCGTCTTCAGGTAATGTCGGATCGCCGCGCGCGCCTTGCCCGTGCGGACGAAGGCGAGCCACGCCGGATTTGGCTTCGAGTACGGCGCCGTGACCACCTCGACGATATCGCCGCTCTTCAGCTCGGTACGCAGCGGCAACAACTCGTTGTTGATCTTGACCGCCACGCACTGGTTGCCGAGGTCGCTGTGCACCGCGTAGGCGAAGTCCAGCGCGGTGGCGCCGCGTGGCAGCGCGCGGATATGGCCCTTCGGCGTGAACACGTAGACCGCGTCCGGGAACAGGTCGATCTTGACGTGCTCCAGGAACTCCTGCGAGTCGCCGGTCTGGCTCTGGATGTCCAGCAGTGACTGGAGCCACTGGTGCGCCTGCTGCTGGATATCGTTGGCGTGATCGGCCTGGTGCTTGTACATCCAGTGCGCAGCCACGCCGGCCTCGGCAATCTGGTGCATGCCGCGCGTGCGGATCTGGAACTCCACCGGCGTGCCGAACGGGCCCACCAGCGTCGTGTGGAGCGACTGGTAGCCGTTGATCTTCGGAATTGCGATGTAGTCCTTGAACTTGCCCGGCATCGGCTTGTACAAGCTGTGCAGCGCGCCCATCGCCATGTAGCAGTGCATCTGCGTTTCCACGACCACGCGGAAGCCGTAGACGTCCAGCACCTGCGAGAACGACAGCTGCTTGTCGTGCATCTTGCGATAGATGCTGTACAGCGTCTTTTCGCGCCCGGACAGCTCGGCCACGATGCCGGCGTCGGCCAGCGCGCGCTCGGCGGCTTCCAGGATGCGCTTGACCACCTCGCGCCGGTTGCCGCGCGCGGCCTTGACGGCCTTCTCGAGCGTAGCGTAGCGGAACGGCGAGCCCACCTTGAACGACAGTTCCTGGAGCTCGCGGTAAATCGTGTTGAGACCCAGCCGATGCGCGATCGGCGCGTAGATCTCCATGGTTTCGAGCGCGATCCGGCGCCGCTTCTCGGGCGGCACGAAATCGAGCGTCCGCATGTTGTGCGTGCGATCGGCCAGCTTGACCAGGATCACCCGCACATCGCGCGCCATCGCCAGCAGCATCTTGCGGAAGCTTTCCGCCTGCGCCTGCTCGCGGCTCTGGAATTCGAGCTTGTCCAACTTGGTCAGGCCATCCACCAGTTCCGCGACCTTGGGACCGAATTTCTCGGCCAGTTCGCTCTTGGTGATGCCCTGGTCCTCCATCACGTCATGGAGCAGCGCGGCCATGATCGACTGGACGTCCAGCTTCCAGTCCGCGCACAGTTCCGCCACCGCCACCGGGTGGGTGATGTACGGCTCGCCGCTCTGGCGGTACTGGCCCAGGTGGGCTTCGTCGGAAAACTGGAAGGCTTCGCGCACCAGCGCCTGATCGGCGGGCTTCAGGTAGGTGAGCGTCTCCATCAGCCGGGAGATGGAGATGACCTGCTGGCGCGGCGGGACGGCCGGCTGCGAGGTCGGACCGAAGAAGTGCCGGTATGACTGCGCCAGCACTGCGTCGATGAACAATTCGCCCGCCGGCGCGGCAGGCAGGGTGCCCTCGATGGGCTCGGCCACGAGGTCGTTGGCCAACCCAGCACGTGACTTGCCTTGCAGCGGCGGCACGACAGACCGTTCCCCGACGACGTTGTCGCCGAGCGGATCGGGCAGGTTCGGGGCGCCGGTTCGGGCGGTCATCGGCATCTGGCCAGACATGGTGCGCCTACCCCCGGGTGAACCCGGCGGCGCAGGCGGCAAGCCGACCGACACCGGCAGTGCGGAGGGCGTGGCAGGCAAAGGGGCGCCCGGGGCCACGCTGGCGGCGGCAACGGGGCCCGGTGCCGGCCGTTCGCCGTCCGTCCGTACGCCGGGCGGACCCGGCAGGACGATCGCGGGATGGATCGCGGACTTGGACGACGATGAAGACATGGGGGCGGCCCCTGGAATCCGGACGAATGCGCGGCTGAATCCGCACGTACGCGAGACAACGATGCACCACAGGCCGCCCTGGCAATCAGGTCGGTACCTTCTTCAGCATCTCGATGCCGACCTGACCGGACGCGATCTCGCGCAGCGCCACCACGGTGGGCTTGTCCTTGGCCTCAACCTTGGGCGTGTGGCCCTGCACCAGCTGGCGTGCCCGATACGTCGCGGCGAGCGCAAGCTCAAAGCGGTTCGGGATGTGTTTCAGACAATCTTCGACGGTAATACGCGCCATATTGAATCCACCTTGAGACAAAACCTGTTCGACAGGCCGTCATTTTACAGCACGCGGCCGAAAACGTTCCGGCCGACCCTTGGGCACCGACCTTCGGTCAGTGAATGCCCAGCTCGATGAACAGCTCGTTGTGACGTGCCTTCTGCGACGAAAAGCGCAGACGGGTGGCACGGACGACGTCTTTCAGCTGCGCCAGCGCGTCATCGAACACCTCGTTGATGATGACGTAATCCGATTCCGACGCATGCGACATTTCGCTGCCCGCGGCCAGCAGGCGGCGCACGATCACGTTCGGCTCGTCCTGGCCGCGTTTCTTGAGCCGCTCCTCGAGCGCGGTCAGCGACGGCGGCAGGATGAAGATCTCCACCGCGTTCGAGAACCGCTTGTGCACCTGCTGGGCGCCCTGCCAGTCGATTTCGAGCAGCACGTCGTTGCCCTGGGCCATCTGCTGCTCGATCCAGACCTGGGACGTGGCGTAGTAATTGCCATGCACCTCGGCCCATTCCAGGAATTCTCCCCGGTCGCGCGCGACGCGGAACTCGTCCACGGTCGTGAAATGGTACTCGCGGCCGTTTTGCTCGCCCGGGCGCGGCTTGCGCGTGGTGTGCGAGATCGACAGGCGGATGGCCGAATCCTGCGACAGCAGCTTGTTCACCAGCGTGGACTTGCCGGCCCCGGACGGGGCCACCACCATGAACAGGTTGCCGGGGTAGGCGGTGTCGATGGCGACGTGCGGCGCGGACTGGGACGCGGTGTGGGACGTTTCACTCATGGTTTAGGACTTATTCGAGATTCTGGATCTGTTCGCGCATCTGCTCGATCAGCAGCTTGAGCTCCATCGACGCATCGGCCAACTCCTTGGCGGCGGCCTTCGAGCCGAGCGTGTTCGCCTCGCGGTTCAGCTCCTGCATCATGAAGTCGAGCCGCTTGCCGACCTGCCCGCCCTTCTTCAGGATATGCCGCGTTTCGTTGAGGTGGGCCTGCAGGCGCGACAGTTCCTCGGCAATATCGATGCGGATGCCGTACACCGTGGCTTCCTGGCGAATGCGCTCGCCGATCTCGTCGCGGCTCATCGACGGCATGCCGGACGGCGCGGCCAGGTTGAACGCCTCCTGGAGGCGCTCGGTCAGCTTTTCCTGATGATGGGCGATCAGTTGGGGGATGGTCGGCGTCAGGCGCTCGACGATGGCCAGCATCGCGTCGATGCGCTCCATCAGCGTGGCCTTGAGGGCCTCGCCCTCGCGCCGGCGCGCTTCCAGCAACTGGTTCAACGCCTCACGGGCGGCACCCGTGACGGCCTCGCGCAGGGATTCCTGCGACAGTTCCGGCTCGACCAGCACGCCGGGCCAGCGCAGGATCTCGCCCATGCGCAGCGAACCGGCGCCGCTGAAGGTGGCGGCCACGGTGGACTCCAGCGCGCGGATCTGGTCCAGCAAACCCTGGTTCAGCGCCAGCGTGGCGCCGCCGGTATCGGTGCGCTGCAGGTTGATACGGCATTCCAGCTTGCCGCGCGACAGCTCGCCCATGAGCATCTCGCGCAGGGCGGGCTCGAACGCGCGACATTCCTCGGGGGCGCGGAACAACAGGTCGAGAAAACGCGAATTGACAGTCCGGAATTCCACCGAAACCGATGCGGTCCGGCCGCTGGGCTCGCCCTTGGCGTTTGTCAGCGGCGCCTGGCGCGTCGCCAGGCCATACCCTGTCATGCTGTGGATCATTGTCGGTTATCTCGCGTAAGAGTCGGAAAGGGTCGAAATACGGGTAAATCGGAGCGGTTATCGCGCCCGCCGGGGCGCGCAAAGCCAGCACCGGGGCGGGGGCGCCGGCAGCGCGCCGGCCGGGCAGAAAATCAACGAAAAATCCGGTTGGAAAACGCGGATTTTTGGCAACAGTCCCCGCTAATGTTTTCTTTACAAGTGATCGATTAGCCGGGAGAATCCGGGAGCAAATGAGGTCCCGAATCCTATGACAGAGTCCAAGGGCGCTAACCAACCCAAGAGTGCGCCGCTGCCCATCGGCACGCTGCTGGCCAACTACCGTATTGTAAAGAAGTTGGCCAGCGGGGGGTTCAGTTTCGTCTACCTCGCCACCGATGAAACCGGCGCCCCGGTGGCCATCAAGGAATACCTGCCGTCCTCGCTGGCCCGCCGCAACCCGGGCGAGCTGATTCCGGTCGTCCCGGAAGAGAACGCGGCCTCGTTTCGCCTGGGCCTGAAATATTTCTTCGAGGAAGGCCGCTCGCTGGCGCGCATTTCCCATCCGAGCGTGGTGCGCGTGGTGAATTTCTTCCGCGAGAACTCCACGGTCTACATGGTCATGAACTACGAGCTGGGCAAGACGCTGCAGGAGCATATCCTGCAGGCCCGGCAGCAGGGCAAGCCCAAGGTGCTGCGCGAGCGGTTCATCCGCAAGGTGTTCCACGACCTGATGAGCGGCCTGCGCGAAGTCCATATCCACAAGCTGCTGCACCTGGACATCAAGCCCGGCAATATCTACCTGCGCGAGGACGAATCGCCGATCCTGCTCGACTTCGGCGCCGCGCGGCAGATCCTGACCATGGAAGCCGCCCGCTTCCAGCCGATGTACACCCCCGGTTTCGCCGCACCCGAACTCTACGGCAAGCACAGCGACCTCGGCCCCTGGACCGACATCTACAGCCTGGGCGCCACGCTCTACGCCTGCATGGCCGGCATGCCGCCGCAGGAGGCCAACCAGCGCGAGAAGGAAGACCGCATGGGCGAGTCGATCTCCCGGCTGCGCGCCACCTATACCAACGGGCTGGTGGACCTCGTCGAATGGTGCCTCCGGCTCACGCCGTCCGAGCGCCCGCAAAGCGTGTTCCGCCTCCAGAAGGAGTTGCGCGACCAGAGCAACGCGCTGGGCGAGCAATCGGCCGCCGCGGCGGCAGCCAACCCTGCTGGGCCCGTTACCGAACGCATGAACGCGACGAGCCGCTTCATGACCTTGCTGCGCCGCCGCGACGACACCGCCACGACGCAGAGCGGCGATTAAATCACTACGCGTCGGCCCCGCGCACCCGCCGGGCTGACCCTGACCGAACTCACGACAACATGCGATTCTCCGTCTACCAGGAAAGCCGGAAAGGCGGCCGCCGTATCAACCAGGACCGCATGGGCTACTGCTTCACGCGCGATGCCCTGCTGATGGTGCTGGCCGACGGCCTGGGTGGCCATGCGCTGGGCGAAGTCGCCGCGCAGCAAGCCCTGCAGACGCTGGCGCGCCAGTTCCAGACCCAGGCCCGCCCGGCCATCCGCAATCCGGCGGACTTCCTCCAGGACACGGTCATGCTGGCGCACCGCGAGATCCATCGCTATGCCGAAGCCAACCGCCTGGCGGACGTGCCGCGTACCACCGTGGTCTGCTGCCTGATCCAGAACGGCCAGATCCACTGGGCCCACGCCGGGGACTCGCGCCTGTACCTGATCCGCAAGGGCACCCTGCTCACCCGCACCCGGGACCACTCGAAGATCGAAAACCTGCTCCAGCAGGAGCGCGTGCTGCCGATGGACGTCGCCAACCACCCCGAGCGCAACAAGCTCTACAACTGCCTCGGCTCGCCCAACCTGCCGCTGATCGACATCGGCGGCCCGGTGCGCCTGGAACCGGGCGACGTGGCGATGCTGTGCTCGGACGGCCTGTGGGGCGCGCTGGAGGAGAAGGTCATTGTCGACCGGGTGACCAGCCTGTCGGTGGTGCACGCCATCCCGGACATGATCGAACAGGCGCTTCAAAACGCCGGCGAAGGTGCCGACAACACCACAGCCATCGCCATGATGTGGGAAGCCGACGCCACCGTGCCGAACGACGACGCCGTGCTGACCGACACCCTGCCGCTGAACGCCTTCACCACGTCGATCCTGGAACGGACGGGCAACGAGAGCGACCTGCTGTCCGAGGAAGAGATCGAACGGTCGATTGCCGAGATCCGCGCCGCGATCGACAAGACCACCAATTTCATGCGCTGAGGTATCGCGCACGGGACTCCGGCGGACACGCATGGCCCGCCGGCGTTAGAATCGCGGTCTCACCCGATTCCAACGAAAGATCCCCATGCGACCCAGCGGACGCGCAGCCGATGCGCTGCGACCCATCACCCTGACCCGCCAATACACCCGCCACGCGGAAGGTGCCGTGCTGAGTGCCTTTGGCGATACCAAGGTGCTGTGCACGGCCAGCGTGCTGGCCAAGGTGCCGCCGCACAAGAAAGGCAGCGGCGAAGGCTGGGTCACGGCCGAGTACGGCATGCTGCCCCGCGCCACGCACACCCGCTCCGACCGCGAGGCCGCGCGCGGCAAGCAGACCGGCCGCACGCAGGAGATCCAGCGCCTGATCGGCCGCGCCATGCGCACGGTGTTCGACCTCGGCGCGCTGGGCGAGTACACCATCCATCTCGATTGCGACGTGCTCCAGGCCGACGGCGGCACCCGCACGGCCGCCATCACCGGCGCCTTCGTCGCCGCCCATGACGCCGTGAGCAAGATGCTGGCCGATGGCCTGATCGCAAAAAGTCCAATTCTTGACTTCGTGGCCGCGGTCTCCGTGGGCATGGTCGACGGCGTCCCCGTGCTCGACCTGGACTACGCCGAGGACAGCAGCTGTGACACCGACATGAACGTGGTCATGACCGGCAGCGGCGGCTTCGTCGAAGTACAGGGCACCGCCGAAGGCGTGCCGTTCAGCCGCGCCGACCTCGACGCCATGACGCGCCTGGCCGAAGCCGGCATTGCCGACCTCGTGCGCCACCAGAAGCTGGCGCTCGGCCTGTAAGCGACGAGAAACGTGCAAAGCAAAAGGGGATGACGATGCAACGCCTTGTGCTGGCCTCCAACAATCCCGGCAAGCTGAGCGAGTTCGGCGCGCTGCTGATGCCGCTTGGCATCGACGTGGTGCCGCAGGGCGACCTTGGCATTCCCGAAGCCGAGGAACCGCATCCGACCTTCGTCGAGAACGCGCTGGCCAAGGCGCGCCACGCCAGCCGCCTCGCCGGCATGCCGGCGCTGGCCGACGACTCGGGCATCTGCGTGGACGCGCTGGACGGCGCGCCGGGCGTGTACTCGGCCCGCTACGCGCAAAGCGTGGGCAAGCCGAAGTCCGACGCAGCCAACAACGCGCACCTGATCTCGCAGCTGGCCGGCAAGCTCAATCGCCACGCGCATTACTACTGCGTGCTGGTGCTGGTGCGCCATGCCGACGACCCGCGCCCGATCATCGCCGAAGGCACCTGGGCCGGCGAGGTGGTCGATGCCCCGCGCGGCGCCGGCGGTTTCGGCTATGACCCGCATTTCCTGCTCCCGCGCATCGGCAAGACGGCCGCCGAACTGAGCGCGGAAGAGAAAAACGCCATCAGCCATCGCGCGCTGGCGCTCCAGGGGCTGGTGGCCCGGCTCCAGGCGGCCAGCCTGAAGGTTCGCGCATGATTCCGATTCACCCCGTCAGCAGCGGCAAGCCGGCTGTCTCGGCTCCCGTCTCTCCCGCCGACAACCAGCAACTCTGGCTCAAGCCGGGCCAGATCGCCCTGCCCGGCTCCCCGCCGCTCTCGCTCTACGTCCACATCCCGTGGTGCGTGCGCAAGTGTCCGTATTGCGATTTCAACTCGCACGCGGCGCCGGGCACCGTCGGCGGACAAGACAGCCACGACATCCCCGAAGACGCCTACCTCGACGCCCTGCGCGCCGACCTGGAACAATCGCTGCCGCTGGTCTGGGGCCGCCCCGTGCATACGGTGTTCATCGGCGGGGGCACGCCGAGCCTGCTGTCCGCCGCCGGCATGGACCGGCTGCTGTCGGATATCCGCGCACTGCTGCCGCTCGATGCCGACGCCGAGATCACGATGGAAGCCAACCCCGGCACCTTCGAGGCCGAGCGGTTCGCGAGCTATCGCGCGAGCGGCATCAACCGGCTGTCGATCGGCATCCAGAGCTTCAGCGACCGGCATCTCCAGGCGCTGGGCCGCATCCACGGCGAGCGCGAGGCGCGCGCGGCCATCGACATCGCGCAGGCCAGCTTTGACAACGTGAACCTCGACCTGATGTACGCGCTGCCGGGCCAGACCGTGGAGGAATGCGTGCGCGACCTCGAAGCGGCGCTGGCCTATGGCACCACGCATCTGTCGATGTACCACCTGACGCTGGAGCCGAACACGCTGTTCGCCAAGTACCCGCCCGCACTGCCGGACGAGGACATCGCCTACGAGATGCAGGACATCATCGACGCCCGCACCGGCGAGGCCGGCTTCCGCCACTACGAGACCTCGGCCTACGGCAAGCCGCACCGGGAGGCGCGGCACAACCTCAATTACTGGCGTTTTGGCGATTACCTCGGCATCGGGGCGGGCGCGCACGGCAAACTGTCGTTCCCGCACCGGGTACTGCGCCAGATGCGGCACAAACACCCCGCCACCTACATGCGCGAGGCGATGGCCGGCAACGCCGTGCAGGAATCACGCGATGTGAGCGCCGACGAACTGCCGTTCGAGTTCATGCTCAACGCGCTGCGGCTGACCGACGGCGTGCCGGCATCGAGCTTTCACGACTACACCGGCCTGCCGCTGCACACCATCAGCAAGACGCTGGCCGAGGCCGAGAAGAAGGGCCTGCTGGAAGCCGACCTCGCCACGATCCGCCCGACCGAACTGGGCCGGCGCTTCCTGAACGACCTCCAGGAGATGTTCCTGAAGGACTGAGCCGGCGCCCTCCTGCCCCAATGAAAAAAGCCACGCATGTCGCGTGGCTTTTTTCGTAGAACTACGAAGTACGTACTCAGTACGGCGTGGCCATATCGTTGGCCACACGCGCCCGGTCGCCCACGCGCAGGTTGCCGATATTGCTCTGGGTCACGGTGGCCATCCGGCCATCGTCCAGCCGCACGTTCACGCGATACACGGTCTGCGTATTGCTGCCCGCCCGCTTCTCGATCTGGTTGCCGGCCACGGCGCCCGCCACGGCACCGCCGATGGTCGCCACGGTCTGGCCACGCCCGCCGCCGATCTGGTGACCGAGCAGGCCGCCCGCCGCGCCGCCGATCACGGTGCCGAGCAGGCCCGAGCTGCCTTGCGTGGAGTTGATCGGCTCGATCGACTCCACGCGGCCCGTGAACACCGAGCCCGCCGGAGCCTGGTAGGTGCTCTGGTTCGGGTCCTGATAGCCCGTGTTCGGCGGGGCGTTGTTGTAGTTGCCATAGCCGTTGTAGCCGGGCTGCGCGCACCCTGCCAGGGTGGCCGCACAGGCCAGCGCGCCAAGGGCCAGCCATGATTTGCTGCGATGTTGCTGCATGGATAAGTCCTCCTCTATCGCTTGTTTGACATGCCAACGCGCGGTGGGCAGGCGCCGCGCGTCCTGCCAATATGAGGCGAACCGGCTCACAAGGTTCCGCTGTGTCCGACAAACACCGACACCGCAGACAAGGCGATTGACGAGGGCATCACACTACGGGCCGCCGCCACCTTGTATAATGCGGCCCTCCAAGGAAGCGTGGCCGAGTGGTTTAAGGCAGCAGTCTTGAAAACTGCCGATGGGGTGACCCATCCGTGAGTTCGAATCTCACCGCTTCCGCCAGACAATAAAAAACCCCGCCATTCAGGCGGGGCGAAGGACTGCAGTGGAGCATTGACCCCCCACGGTGATTCGGTCCTGGCGCTTATTCCAGCGTGATCTTGCCCTGCTCGATCACGGTCTTCCAGCGCTTCAGTTCTTCGTTCTCGAACTGGACGAACTGCTCCGGCGTGTTGGCGACGATCTCGAAGCCCTGCTCGCCCAGCTTCTTCTGCATCCCCGGCTCCTTGAGCGCGCTGACCAGCGCGCCGTGCAGGCGCGACTTCACGTCGGCCGGCAGGCCCTTCGGGGCGGCCACGGCCTGCCACGAATAGACTTCCACATCCTTGACGCCGGCCTCGGCCATCGTCGGCACGTCCGGCAGCAGCGCCGAGCGCTTGTCCGACGTAATCGCCAGCGCGCGCAGCTTGCCCGTGCGGATGTGCTGGATGACCGCGTTGAGGTTCTGGAACGAGACATCGACCTGGCCCGCGAGCAGGTCCGAGATGGCCGGCGCACCGCCCTTGTACGGCACGTGCAGGCCATCGGTACCGCTTTTCTGCCAGAACAGCGCCGCGGTCAGGTGGTCAGACGACCCTGCGCCCGAGGTAGCGAAGCTCACCTTGCCCGGGTTCTTCTTCATATGCGCAACCAGCTCGGCCAGGTTCTTGGCCGGGAAGTTCGGGTTGGCCACCAGCACGTTCGGCGCACGCACGGCCACGGTCAGCAGGTCGAAGTCCTTGGCCGGGTCGTAGGCCAGGTTCTTCTGGAGGAACGGGTTGACCGCGTACACGCCGATCGAGGCCACCAGCAGGGTGTAGCCGTCGGCCGGGGCACGCTTGACGAAGGTCGCGCCGATCGCGCCCGTGGCGCCGGGGCGATTGTCGATCACGAACGGCTGGCCCAGCTTGTCGTTGAGCGGCTGCGCCAGCACGCGGGCGATGGTGTCTGACGACCCACCGGCCGGGAACGGCACCACCATCGTCACCGCCTTCTGCGGCCAGGCCGTGCCAGCCGCCACGGCCGCACTGCTGACCGTGGCGCCCACGGCCAGGGCGACGAATACACCGGCAATCCGGCGGAACAGCGTCTTCTGTTTCAGCATTGTCTTGTCTCCTGTCTTACTGTCTTATCTTTAATGCTTGAATCCGTGATCGGACGCGTTACCGGACCATGCACGGCGCCTTGTTGTTGAACTTCCACCCCGGGATCAGGAACTGCATGGCGATGGCGTCATCGCGCGCGCCCAGCCCCTTCTCCTGATAGAGACGGTTGGCGCGTGCCAGCGCGTCCATGTCGAGTTCCACACCCAGCCCCGGCGTCTTGGGCACCTGCACCAGGCCGCCCTCGATCTTCAGCGGGCTGCGCGTCAGGTGCTCGCCGTCCTGCCAGATCCAGTGCGTGTCGATGGCGGTCACGCGCCCCGGCGCGGCGGCGGCCACGTGGGTGAACATCGCCAGCGAAATATCGAAATGGTTGTTCGAGTGCGAACCCCAGGTCAGGCCCCACTCCGCGCACATCTGCGCCACGCGCACCGAACCCTGCATGGTCCAGAAGTGCGGGTCGGCCAGCGGAATGTCCACCGAGTGCAGGCGCACCGCGTGGCCCATCTGGCGCCAGTCCGTGGCAATCATGTTGGTGGCGGTCGGCAGGCCGGTGGCGGTGCGGAACTCGGCCATGATCTCGCGGCCCGAATAGCCGTCTTCAGCGCCGCAAGGGTCTTCGGCGTAGGCCAGGATGCCGTGCTTGTCGCGGCACAGGCGGATCGCGTCGGCCAGCAGCCAGCCGCCGTTCGGGTCCAGCGTCACGCGCGCCTTGGGGAAGCGCTCGTGCAGCGCGATGATGGCTTCCATCTCCTCGTCGCCGCTCAGCACGCCGCCCTTGAGCTTGAAGTCGTTGAAGCCGTAGCGCTCGTACGCGGCCTCGGCCAGACGGACGACGCCCTTGGCGTCCATCGCCACTTCATTGCGCACGCGGAACCATTCGTTGTCGCCATCGGGCTCGGTGCGGTAGTCGAGCGTGGTCTTCTGGCGGTCGCCCACATAGAAGAGGTAGCCGAGCATCTCCACGGCGTCGCGTTGCTGGCCCTCGCCGAGCAGCGCGGCCACGGGCACCTGCAGGTGCTTGCCGAGCAGGTCGAGCATCGCCGCCTCGATCGCCGTGACGGCGTGGATGGTGATGCGCAGGTCGAAGGTCTGCAGGCCACGGCCGCCGGCGTCGCGGTTGGCGAACGTCGCACGCACCTTGTTCAGCACGGCCTGGTACTGGCCGATCGGCTGCCCAACCACCAGCGGACGCGCATCCTCCAGCGTCTGGCGAATGCCCTCCCCGCCCGGCACCTCGCCCACGCCGGTATTGCCGGCGCTGTCCTTGAGGATCACGATATTGCGGGTGAAGTACGGGCCGTGCGCGCCGGACAGGTTCATCAGCATGCTGTCGTGGCCCGCCACGGGGACGACAGTCAACTCGGTGACGACGGGCGTGACGCCGCCGGCGGCATGTTGGGATGCGGTCATGTGGATCTGTCTCCGAAAACGCGTTTCAGGGTGATGCCGGGTTCGCGCTCCACATCGAGACTGCGCCCTGCTTGTGATGTTTGGCCGCCATACGCAACAGATCGATGCCGATTATGGCAAGGGGTCTCGCAAACCTGTGCGTTATCTGTCATCGTATGACTTACGACGCAGTATAATGAGCGCATCTTGCGACGGTCAATACCTCAGTTTCCCCTACCCATGTCCAATGTCCCGATAACTTCGCCCGCTCCCCTGCGCCGCCGCGGCCGCACGCTTGCCGAGGAAGTAGTGGGTAACCTGACCGAGAGCATCCAGCAGGGCCAGATCAAGCCCGGCGACAAGCTGCCAACGGAATCCGAGATCATGGCCACGCTCGGCGTGAGCCGCACAGTGGTGCGCGAGGCACTTTCGCGCCTGCAAGCCAGCGGCCTGGTCGAGACCCGCCATGGCATCGGCACCTTCGTGCTGGCCCGCCCGGTGGAGACCCATTCGCCGTTCCGCATCGACCCCTCGGCCATGGTCACGGCCATGGACGTGCTGGCGATGCTGGAATTCCGCGTCAGCCTGGAAGCCGAGGCCGCGAGCCTGGCCGCCACGCGGCGCAGCGACGAGCAGCTCACGGCCATCCGCCGCGCGCTCGACGACATGAAACGCAAGGCTTCCGAAGGCAGCGACGCCGTGGGCTCGGATTTCGAGTTCCACCTGTCCATCGCGCGCGCCACCGGCAACCGCTATTTCACGGACATCATGGGCCACCTCGGCACGATGGTGATTCCGCGCAGCCGCCTGCAGGTCAGCACGCCCGAGCGCGAGCAGTACCTGGAGCGCGTCAACTTCGAGCACGAAAGCATCTACGATGCGATCGAGCGCCGCGACCCCGAGGCCGCCAAGGCCGCCATGCGCATGCACCTGACCAACAGCCGCGAGCGCCTGCGCAAGGCTTCCGCCCTGGCGGGCTCCTCCGCTCCTTCCGCCTGACGCCATGCGCGCGGCCCCTTCGGTAATTGGGGGCGGCGCGGTTGCGGGCGACTTTCCGATGTCATATGATGTCTTATGACATGTTTCTGATACGACGCAGGATCGATACACCATGACTCTTACCGGCGAGATGCTGATCGGCGCGAATGCCGTACGCGGCACCGAAGACACTTTCCAGGCCATCAACCCGGCCACGGGCGAGACCCTGGCCCCGACGTTCCACGGTGGCAATGCCGCCGATGTGGACCGCGCCTGCCAACTGGCCGAGGCGGCTTTCGACACGTATCGTGCGACCACGCCCGAGCAGCGCGCGCGCTTCCTCGAATCGATCGCCGAAGGCATCGAGGCACTGGGCGATGAACTGGTCCAGCGCGCGCACGCCGAGACGGCGCTGCCGATCGCCCGCCTGCAGGGCGAGCGCGGCCGTACCGCCGGCCAGCTGCGCCTGTTCGCACGTGTGGTGCGCGACGGCCGCTGGCAAGACGCCACGCTCGACAGCGCCCTGCCCGAGCGCACCCCGCCGCGCCCCGACCTGCGCATGCAGAACATCCCCGTCGGTCCGGTGGCCGTGTTTGGCGCCAGCAACTTCCCGCTCGCGTTCTCGGTGGCCGGTGGCGATACCGCTTCCGCGCTGGCCGCAGGCTGCCCGGTGGTCGTCAAGGCCCACCCGGCGCACCCGGGCACCTCGGAACTGGTCGGACGTGTGATTCAAAAGGCAGTTGCCGATAACGGCCTGCCGGAAGGCGTGTTCTCGCTCGTGATGGGCGCCGGCATCGCCATCGGTACCGCGCTGGTCGCCCATCCGGTGATCCAGGCCGTGGGCTTCACCGGCTCGCGCACGGGCGGTATGGCGCTGGTCAAGGTCGCCAACGAGCGTCCGCAGCCGATTCCGGTCTACGCCGAGATGAGCAGCATCAACCCGGTCTACCTGCTGCCCGAGGCACTGGCCGCGCGCGGCGAAGCCATCGCACGTGACCTGGTGGATTCGCTGGTGATGGGCGTAGGCCAGTTCTGCACGAATCCCGGCCTGCTGCTGGCCATCGAAGGCCCGGCGCTGGACGCCTTCCGCGCCGCCGCCGTGGCAGCGGTGTCGGCCAAGGCCGCCGGCACGATGCTGACGCCGGGCATCCATCAGGCGTTCGAGCGTGGCGTGGCCCAACTGTCCGCCGTGGAAGGCCTGACCCGCCCGGGTTGCGGCCTGGCAGGCACGGGTCCGAACCAGGCCCGTCCGGCGTTCTTCGAGACCTCCGCCGAACGCTTTATCGCCGATCACCGCATGCATGCCGAAGTGTTCGGCCCGTCGACGGTGCTCGTCACCTGCCGCGACGTGGACACGCTGCTGGCCGTCACCCGCATCCTGGAAGGCCAGCTGACGGCCACGGTGCAGGCCGATGCCGGCGATAAGGCCGTGGCCGCGCGCCTGCTGCCGGCGCTGGAACGCAAGGTGGGCCGCGTGCTGTTCAACGGCTACCCGACCGGCGTGGAAGTGTCGTTCGCGATGGTGCACGGCGGCCCGTTCCCGGCCACGTCGGACACCCGCACGACCTCGGTGGGCGCTTCGGCGATCGACCGCTTCCTGCGTCCGGTGTGCTACCAGAACGTGCCGGCCGCCCTGCTGCCGGCCGCCGTGCAGGATGGCAACCCGCTGAACCTGTGGCGTCTGAAGGACGGCGAACTCGGCCGCGCCTGAGCCGCGTCGTTGTTCTGATGGACGAAAAAACGGCCGCGCAAGCGGCCGTTTTTCATGGCGGAGGGCGCTCCAGCCGCGATCATGCGATCAGGCGGCTACCCGCATCGGCGCCGAACTCGGCGTGGTGACGGGCGACGACACCGGCGGCGGAATCACCGGCGCATTGCCGCGCGAGCGCCCCGAGCTCAGGTAGTCGGCAATCGACTCCTGCGTGACTTCGCCCAGGTAGACACCATCGCCGTCCACCACGGGCAGCCAGCTCGTGTTGTGCTGGTACATGCGCGACAGCACGATGCGCAGGTGCTCGTCGAACGCGGCGCTGACCGCGAACGGGCGCAGCACATCGGCGCAGCTACCGCCCTTGGCCAGGGCGTTGCGCACGTCGCGGCGCGTGACGTAGCCCAGCGCGCGCTGCGCCTCATCGATCACAGGCAGGTGGCGCACGTCGGCTTCGTCCATCACGCCGAACGCTTCGGCCAGCGACATGTCCGGACGGCAGCTCGGCGGCATCGTCGCCGCATCGCCCGCGCGCACCAGCAGCAGGCGCTTGAGCGTGTTGTCATGGCCGACGAAGGCCTGCACGAAGTCGTCCGCCGGATGGGCCAGCAGCGCGTCCGGATGGTCGAACTGCACCAGTTGCCCGCGCCGGAACACGGCCACCTTGTCGCCCAGCTTGATCGCCTCGTCGATGTCGTGCGACACCATGATCACGGTCTTGCCGAGCTGCCGCTGCATCTGGAAGAACTCGTTCTGGATGCTCTCCCGGTTGATCGGGTCCACCGCGCCGAACGGCTCGTCCATCAGCAGCACGGGAGCGTCCGCCGCCAGCGCGCGGATCACGCCGATGCGCTGCTGCTGGCCGCCCGACAGCTCGCGCGGGTAGCGCCCCAGCATCTTGTCCGGGTCGAGCTGCACCATCGACATCAGCTCCCGGGCGCGCTCGCGGCAGCGGCGCTTGTCCCAGCCGAGCAGGCGCGGCACGACCATGATGTTTTCCTCGATCGTCATGTTCGGGAACAGGCCGATCTGCTGGATCACATAGCCGATCTTGCGGCGCAGCGCCACGCCGTCGATACCGGCGGTGTCCTCGCCCTCGATGCGGACCGTGCCCGAGGTGGGCTCGATCAGCCGGTTGATCATCTTGAGCGTGGTGGTCTTGCCGCAGCCCGAGGGGCCCAGGAAGACGCAGATCTCGCCCTTGGGTACCGTCATCGAGACGGCGTCCACGGCGCGCACTTCCGTGCCGTCCTTCTGGTGGAAAGACTTGGTGAGTTGGTCGAGTTCGATCATGGTTGGCGGATTCCTTTCGGCGTCAGCGCGCGCTGCAGGGCTTGCAGGCCGGCGTCCGCCACAATGGCGAGCACGCTGACGAGGACCGCGCCCACGGCCAGCTTGCTCATGTTGCTCTGGCTGATCGCTTGCAGGATCAGCACCCCAAGGCCACCGGCGCCAATGATGGCGGCAATGGTGGCCACGCCGATGTTCATCACCACGGCCGTGCGCACGCCGCCCAGGATCACCGGCACGGCCAGCGGCAGGTCCACCAGCCGCAGGCGCTGCCAGGTGGTCATGCCGATGCCACGGCCGGCCTCCTGGATGCCGGGATCGACATTGGCCAGCGCCGTGTAGGTGTTACGCATGATCGGCAACAGCGAGTACAGGAACACGGCGGTCACGGCCGGCACGTAGCCGAGCGCGTGGCCGAAGCGCGCGAAGATCGGGATCATCAACCCGAACAGCGCGATGGACGGCAGCGTCAGCACCACCGTGGCCAGCGCCAGCAGCGGCGTGGCCAGGAAGCGGTGACGCGTGATCAGGATGCCGAGCGGCACGCCGATCAGGATGGCCAGCCCCACGGCGGAGCCCACCAGCGCCAGATGCTCGCCGGTCAGCCGCAGCAGCGTCGGCCAGCTATGCGCGAGATAAGTCAGCAAATCCATGGGCGGCTCCTCAAATCAGTCCGTGGCTGCGCAGGAAGTCTCCTGCCACCTTGTCCACCGGCTGCTGGCCGATATCGACCTGATAGTTCATGTCGGTCATCGCCGCGTTGTCCAGCTGGGCGGACAGCGCGTTGAGCAGGCCGGCCAGTTCCGGCCGCTTGTCGAGCACGGCCTTGCGCACCACTGGCACGGCGTTATACGGCGGGAAGAAGTGCAGGTCGTCTTCCAGCAGCACGAGGTCGAAGCCCTTCACACGGCCATCGGTGGTGTAGACCAGGCCCAGATCGACCTGATTGTTCTTGAGCGCGGTGTAGACCAGGCCGGGATCGAGCTGGATCACGTCCTTGCGGCCCAGCGGCAGCTGGTAGGCGGCCTTGAGCGGCTCCAGGCCGTCCGGGCGCGCGGCGAACTCCATGTCCACGGCGAACGGGCGGGCCTTGTCATCGGCGGCCTTCTCGCGCAGCTTGGCGGCGTAGGCGGACAGCGTGGTCAGGCCCGGCTCGGCGCGCTCCTTCGGCATGGCCAGCGCGTAGGTGTTGTTGACCTTGGAGGCGTCCAGCCAGATCAGACCCTTGGCGGCGTCCAGCTGCTTCACGCGTGCGTAGCTCTGCTCGGCGTCCAGCTTTTCCTCGACCTTGTTGAAGACGATCAGCGCGGTGCCGGTGTAGTCCCACACCACGTCCAGCTGGCCGGACTCCATGGCCTGGCGCATCAGCGTGCTGCCCAGGCCCGAGGTGACTTCCGTGTTGATGCCCTTGGCGCGCAGGTACTGCGTGGTCATCGACGACAGGATCAGCTGCTCGGTGAAGTTCTTGCCGCCCACCCGCACAGGCTCGCCGGCCGGCTGTTGCGCGCGGGCGGGCGCGGTGCCCAGCAGCACGGCGGCAGCCGCCACGCCCACCACGGCGAACAGCCAGAACAGCCGGCGCTCCCAGTTTCGTTGCATTCCCATGTAATTCGACTCCTCAGTACGCCAGCCCGCGGCGGCGCAGATAGATATGGCCGGCCGTGGCGAACAGCGCGTCCAGCAGCAGCGCGAGCAGCGCGGTGGCCGCGGCGCCCAGCAGCAGCAGCGGCTGGTTGTTCAGGTAGATGCCCGGGAAGATCAGCTCGCCAAGGCTGTTGGCGCCAATCAGGAACGAGAGCGGCACGGTGCCCACGTTGATCACCAGGCTGATGCGCACCCCGGCCAGGATCACGGGCAGCGCGTTGGGCAGTTCCACGCGCACCAGGCGCTGGCACGGCGTCATGCCAATGCCGCGCGCGGCCTCGCGCAGCGCCGGCGAGACGTTGCGCAGCCCTTCGTACGTATTCCGCACGATGGGCAGCAGCGACGCCAGCCACAGCGCCAGCACCGCCGGGCGCTCGCCAATGCCGAGCACCGCCAGCGCAAGCGCCAGCACGGCCAGCGACGGCACGGTATTGCCGATATTGAAGATCTGCATCAGGCGGTCCGCCCAGCGGCGCATGCAGGGCCGGCTCAGCGCGATGCCCGCCGGCACGCCGGTGACGAGTGCCATCGCCATCGAGATCGCGACCAGACGCAGGTGGTCGCCTACGTCGTAGAACAGACGCTCGTGATACTGATGGATCACATCCACACCAATCCACGCGACCAGACCGGCCAGCGCGGCGGCAATGACACCGCTCCAGGCCAATGCCCGGATGGTTTGCTTCGACATATTCCCCCTTTCCAACGCCGGGGGCGGCACCATGAGCATCAGGCGCCACTTCCCGGAAGCGGAAAACAAAAGGGCCGGCGGTAGTTCGGATGGGTGCCCGCCGGGGCCCGGTTCAGATTGCCTTGCCGCCATGACTGGCACGATTGCCAGCGGACGGACTTGTGGCTGCCACGCGAGGGGCGGGACAGCCTTGTGAAGGGGATTCGCGCGGTACAGCGGTGGGTGCGAATCGCCCGGTAGCGGCGCAATCGGATCAGTTCGATCCGGCTTGGCCAGTGGCGGCGACTGGTGTCGTTGTGGAAACGCGCTTCGGTGGGCGCCGCCGGTCAATCGGCCGTTGCTGGACAAGGGATCGCGGGGATTCCGGCACAAACCGGACCACAGCAATTTCCAGCAACGGATGACAAAGAGAGCGCTATTCTACACAACTTCTGTCAATCTGTCATCTTCGCGTTTTCCGAGATGGTTTCAGGTGCCTTCTTCGGCCATCTGGCGGCGATCTTTCGGCTTCTAAAACGCCGGCCAGTCCGTTGCAGCCATGCACTGACTGGGCGCTCATTTGCAACACGATTGGAACAATCTGTTGCCCGCCCGCCGTCTACCGCTTTGCCACCAAACCCCTACATTTACGGGTATGCAGAGACGGCCGAGGGCCGTCCGCCACAGGAGAAACCACAACATGGAAACCCGCACTCTCGCCACCGTTCCGGCCACCGCCCAGGAGACCGTTGAGCGCTCGCGCACCGTCGATCGCGTGGTGCGCGGCATTGCCACGTCCGATGGCGCCGGGGTGAAGCTCACCCGCGTGCTGACGCAGAACCTGCAACGCCGGCTGGACCCGTTCCTGATGCTCGACGCCTTCGGCACCGACAACAAGGACGACTACATCGGCGGCTTCCCCGATCACCCGCACCGGGGCTTCGAGACCATCACCTACATGCTGGCTGGCCGCATGCGTCACCGCGACAGCGCCGGCAATGAAGGGCTGCTCGAAGGCGGCGGCGCGCAGTGGATGGTGGCTGGCTCCGGCGTAGTGCACTCGGAACTGCCCGAGCAGGAAGACGGCCGCATGGAAGGCTTCCAGCTCTGGCTGAACCTGCCCGCCGCGGACAAGATGACCACGCCGTGGTACCGCGACATGCCGGCGGCGTCGATCCCGACTGTGGCGCTGCGTTCCGGCGGCACCGTACGCGTGCTGGCCGGCGCCTCCCACGGCGTGGCCGGGGCCATGACGCGTCCGGTCACCGCGCCGATCTACCTCGACGTGAACCTGCCTGCCGGGCAGACCTTCACGCAGGCAGTGCCGGCCGGCCATAACGCCTTTGTCTATGTGCATCAGGGCGAAGTGCGGATCGGCGATGCCGTGGTGGAAGCGCAGCGCATGGGCGTGCTCGACAACGCCGGCGGGGCCGATGGCGTGGTCGTGACCGCCACGCAGGATGCCCAGTTCCTGGTGATTGCCGGCCAGCCCCTGAACGAGCCGATCGCGCAGTACGGCCCGTTCGTGATGAACACGCAGGAACAGATCTACCAGACGCTGGCCGACTTCCGCGAAGGCCGTTTTGGCGTGGCAGCCAATGCCTGACCGGCGCTAATTTGCGCTAGCCGGCGCTAACCTCCTCCCCTGCCCCGGCCATGCGCCGGGGCCCTTGCTGACCGCCGCCCTGTCCTCGTGACAGCGCGGCGGTTTTTTCTTGCCCGCGTGCTCGGCACGCGACTTGCAACCTGCCTGTAACCGTTGTGGGGCATGGCCTGCGGCCGGAAACGGGCCGCCGAACCCCCGCGCACTTATATAATCCACAGCAAATTCCGGGCATCACGACACCATGATGATGACAACCTGCCGCGCGGCGATGCTGCGCCACGCACAGCCGCTGTCACGTGCCTGATCTCAACGTTGCTGCCACAACAATCCGAGCCGCCTCAGTGACATTACAACTTCCCCCCAGGCTGGCGCTTGCCCACATCACCAAGCGCTATCCCGGCGTGACCGCCAATGACGACGTGAGCCTCTCCGTCGCCCCCGGCGAGATCCACGCTGTTCTTGGCGAGAACGGCGCCGGCAAATCCACCCTCATGAAGATCATCTTCGGCGCGGTCCGTCCGGACGCCGGCGAGGTGCACTTCAACGGGGCGCCGGTCGCCATCGCCAGCCCGCACGATGCCCGCAACCTGGGCATCGCCATGGTCTTCCAGCATTTCTCGCTGTTCGACACGCTGACCGTGACCGAGAACATCGCGCTCGGCCTGCCGCCGAAGGAAGTCGGCGGGATGAAGCAACTGGCCGAACGCATCCGCGACACGGCGGCGCGCTACGGCCTGCCGCTGGAACCGAACCGCCACGTGCACACGCTGTCCGTGGGCGAGCGCCAGCGCGTGGAGATCGTCCGCGCGCTGCTGGCCCGGCCGCAACTGCTGATCCTGGACGAGCCCACCTCGGTGCTGACCCCGCAGGCTGTGGAGACGCTGTTCGTCACGCTGCGCCAGCTGGCCGAGGAAGGCACCAGCATCCTCTATATCAGTCACAAGCTCGACGAGATCCGCGCGCTGTGCCATCACGCCACCGTGATGCGGATGGGCCGGGTGACGGGCGTCTGCGACCCGCGCGCGGAAAGCGCGGCGTCGCTGTCGCGGCTGATGATCGGCGGCGAGCCGCCGCGCGAGGCCCGCGTGACCACCGAGCGCGGGCCGGTGCGGCTGGCCGTGCGCGACCTCTCGGTGCCGCGCGCCCACGCCTTCGCCACTGAATTGCAACAGATTGCGCTCGATGTGCATGCCGGCGAGATCGTCGGCATCGCCGGGGTGTCCGGCAACGGCCAGCAGGAACTGCTGGCGGCGCTCTCCGGCGAGGACCCGCGTGGCGCGGCGGGCAGCGTGCAGATCGACCAGCAACCGGTGGGCCGGCTCGACGCCGCCGCGCGCCGCCGCGTAGGGCTCGCCTTCGTGCCCGAGGAACGGCTAGGCCGGGGCGCGGTGCCGGGCATGAGCCTGTCGGCCAATACCCTGCTGTCGCACCAGACGCCGCCCTATGTGCGCGGCGGCATGGTGTCGCCGAAGGCGGCCGAGGGGCTGGCGGCCGGCATCATCAGCCGCTTCCGCGTCAAAGCCAGCGGGCCGGCGGCGCTGGCGCGCAGCCTGTCGGGCGGCAATCTCCAGAAATTCATCGTCGGACGCGAGATCGAAAGTGGTCCGAAAGTGCTGATCGTGGCGCAACCGACCTGGGGCGTGGACGTGGGCGCCGCCGCACAGATCCACAACGAAATCCTCGCGCTCAAGGCCACCGGCTGCGCCGTGCTGGTGGTGTCCGAGGAACTCGACGAGCTGTTCGGCCTGTGCGACCGGCTCCATGTGATGGCCAAGGGCCACCTGTCGCCGTCGATTCCCGTGGAATCGGCCACGCGCGAGCAGGTCGGCCTGTGGATGAGCGGCTTATGGGAGGGCGGGCCGGCCAGCGAACGGCCGCACGCCACCACGGAGGGGGCTAGCCATGGCTGATCTCCGCTCCCCGCTGACGCTGGCGCCGCGCGGCGCCCCGTCGCGCCCGATGGCCTACGCCTCGCCGCTATTCGCGCTGGTGCTGACGCTGCTGTTCGGCGCGCTGCTGTTCCTGGTGCTCGGCAAGGACCCCGTGGCTGCGCTCAAGGTGTTTTTGGTCGATCCGCTGAAAGACAAGCGCGCGATTGGCGAAGTGCTGCTCAAGACCGTACCGCTGGTGCTCTGCGCGCTGGGGCTGTCGGTCTGCTACCGGGCCAATGTCTGGAATATCGGCGCGGACGGGCAGCTGATCCTCGGCGGCATCTTCGCCGGGGCCGCCGTGCTCTATTTCGACACGCCGGGCCACACCATCTCCGGGCCGGCGGTGCTGGTCATTGCCGGGCTGGCCGGCATCGTCGGCGGCATGGCCTGGGCGGCCATCACCGCGCTGCTCAAGGACCGCTTCAACGCCAACGAGATCCTGGTCTCGCTGATGCTGACCTACATCGCCCAGCAGTTGCTGCTGTGGGTCGTCAACGGACCGCTGAAGGACCCGGCGGGGATGAACTTCCCGCAGTCGAAAGTGTTTTCGTCCGAGTTCCTGCTGCCGAACCTGCTGTCCGGCTCGCGGCTGCACGTAGGCTTCCTGGTCATGCTGGTGCTGGTGGCCGCGATGACGGTGTTCGTCTTCCGCAGCTTTGCCGGCTTCCGGCTCCAGGTGGGCGGCACCGCCCCGCTGGCGGCGCGCTACGCGGGGTTCTCGTCGCGCAAGGCGCTGTGGAGCGCGCTGATGATCTCGGGCGGCACCGCCGGGCTGGCAGGCGCGTTCGAGGTGACGGGGCCGATCGGCCAGCTGCTGCCGTCGATCTCGCCCGGCTACGGCTTCACGGCCATCATCGTCGCCTTTGTGGGGCGGCTGCATCCGGTGGGCGCCGTGTTCGGCGGCATCGTCATGTCGCTCTTCTATATAGGCGGCGAGATGGCGCAGTCGCGGCTGGGGCTGCCCTCGGCCATCGGCTGGGTGTTCCAGGGCATGCTGCTGTTCTTCCTGCTGGCGTGCGACACGCTGATCGACAACCGGCTGCGCTGGCGCGCCCGGGCCGCCTGAACCGGAGCCGATAACAATATGGAACAACTCGCTCCCCTGATCGCCACGGCGATCAACGCCGGCACCCCGCTGCTGCTGGCCGCGCTGGGCCTGCTCGTCAACGAGCGCGCCGGCGTGCTCAACCTCGGCGCCGAAGGCATGATGCTGGTGGCCGCCGCGTTCGGCTTCATGGTCGGCTACCAAACCCAGTCGCCGATGCTCGGCTTCGCGGCTGGCGCGCTGGCCGGCATGCTGATGGCTTCGCTGTTCTCGTGGCTGGCGCTGGTGCTGGCCACCAACCAGGTGGCCACGGGCCTGGCGCTGTCGATCTTCGGCACGGGCCTGTCGGCCTTCATGGCGCAGCGCTTCGTCGGCTACGCCATGCCCGCGCAGGCCAAGTCGGTGCCGTTCCTGGCCGACCTCCCGTTCGTCGGGCCGGCCTTCTTCCAGCATCACTGGATGGTGTATTTCAGCATTCTGCTATGTGCCGCGATCACCTGGTTCCTGTTCCGCACACGGGCCGGGCTGACGCTGCGCGCGATCGGCGAGTCCCCGGAGTCCGCCCATGCACTGGGCTACCCGGTGCGCTGGATCCGCTTCGGCGCGCTGCTGTTCGGCGGCGCCTGCTGCGGGCTGGCGGGCGCCTACCTGTCGCTGGTCTATACGCCGATGTGGGTGGAGAACCTCGTCTCGGGCCGGGGCTGGATCGCGCTGGCGCTGACCACCTTCGCCACGTGGCGCCCGGGCCGGGTGCTGGTGGGCGCGTGGCTGTTCGGCGGCGTGACCATCCTCCAGTTCTATTTGCAGGGCATTGGCGTGTCGGTGCCGTCGCAGGTGCTGTCGATGTTGCCGTACGCGGCCACCATCGTCGTGCTGGCGCTGATTTCGCGGAACCCGGCGTGGATCCGGCTCAATATGCCGGCCTCGCTGGGCAAGCCGTTCCGCCCGGGCAATGCCTGATGTTTCCGTTTTTTCGAGCCAACCAGTAGTCAAAACCAAACGCATCACAAGACGTTTTTCAAGGAGAGATCGATGATCGTGTCACGCAGGACCACCCTGGCAGCCCTGGCCGCCACCGCCGTACTGGCCCTGGCCGGCTGCGGCAAGAAAGAGGCCGACAAGCCGGCCGAGACGGCAGGCCCGGCCTCCGCGCCGGCAGCCGCCGCCAGCGAACCGCTCAAGGTGGCGTTCGTCTATATCGGCCCGGTGGGCGATGCCGGCTGGACCTTCGCCCATGACACCGGTCGCAAGGCGGTGGAAGCCAAGTTCGGCGACAAGGTGAAGACCTCGTTCGTCGAGAACGTGCCCGAGTCCGCCGCGGACGCCGAGCGCGTGTTCCGCGACCTGGCCAGCCAGGGCAACAAGCTGATCTTCGGCACCACGTTCGGCTATCAGGAATCGATGCTGAAGGTGGCCAAGGAATTCCCGGACGTGAAGTTCGAGCACGCCACCGGCTTCAAGACCGCCGACAACCTCGCCCAGTACGACGTACGCACCTATGAAGGCGCCTACCTGGCTGGCGTGGTGGCCGGCAAGATGAGCAAGTCGGGCAAGATGGGCGTGGTGGCGTCGGTGCCGATTCCCGAGGTCATCCGCAACATCGACTCGTTCGCGCTCGGCGCGCGCAGTGTGAACCCCAAGGCCACCGTCAAGGTGGTGTGGGTGAACAAGTGGTTCGATCCGGGCAAGGAGCGCGAGGCCGCCACCACCCTGATCGGCCAGGGCGTGGACATGCTGATGCAGAACACCGACTCCGCCGCCGTCGTCCAGACCGCGCAGGAGAAGGGCGTCTACGCGTTCGGCTGGGACAGCGACATGAGCAAGTTCGGCGAAAAGGCCCACCTGGCCGCCTCCGTCATTAGCTGGGGCGTCTACTACAACAAGGTGGTGGAAGACGTGCTGAACAAGCAGTGGAAGAACAGCACCACGTGGTGGGGCCTCAAAGAAGGCATGATCGACCTGAAGGGTTTCAACGCCGTGGTGCCGGATGACGTGAAGGCGCTGGTCGAGGAACGCAAGAAGGGGGTGATCGACGGCACCGCCCCGATCTGGAAGGGTCCGCTCAAGGACAACGCCGGCAAGGAACAGCTGGCCAAGGATCAGGTCGCCGACGACAAGTTCCTGCACGACATCAAGTTCTACGTGGAAGGCGTGGAAGGCAACGTGCCGGGCTGATCGCCGGTTTCAGGCCTGACTGACCGCCCCTCCGTCCGCTGCCTCGGGCGGAGGGGAACTTGAATCCCCCTGCATCGGCCCAAGTTATCCCTGCATGCGCACTGGCTGCGCGTGTTGCGCATGTTGCGTGTGGATAAGGAGGCCCATATGTGGAAGCGAATTTCGGCCCTGTGGACGCTGGTGCGCCGCGACGGCCGCCTGCTCTGGTTCGCGCTGCGTCATCCCGACGCGCCCGCGTGGCTCAAACCCGCCGCGCTGGGGCTGGTGTTCTACGCCATCTCCCCGATCGACCTGATTCCCGATTTCATCGCCGGGCTCGGCATTGTCGATGACGTGGTGCTGATTCCACTGGCCGTCCACCTGATCCTGAAGCGGCTGCCGCCGCACATCCTGCGGCAGGCGACGATGCGCGCCACCGCGACCACGATCCGGCCGCGCTGACGGCAACGTCTGTCCCGACTCAAGCCGCCGGCGTTCCGGCGGCTTTTTCGTCTTCGAAGCAGTGCCGCGCGAGTTCCACCAGCAGCAGTTCGGCCGTGGCGAGGTTGGTCGCGCACGGCACATTGTGGACATCGCACGCCCGGACCAGCGCGTTGATGTCCGGCTCATGCGGCTGCGGGGTCATCGGATCGCGCAGGAAGATCACCGCGGTCACCCGGCCCTCGGCCAGTTGCGCGCCGATCTGGAGATCGCCGCCCCACGGGCCGGACAGCATGCGCTCCACCTCGAGGCCGGTTTCAGCCGCGATGCGCCCACCGGTGGTGCCGGTGGCCAGCAGGTCGCAGCGCGCCAGCATCTCGCGGTGACGGCCGGCAAAGGCGACGATGTCGTCCTTCTTGTGATCGTGGGCGATCAGCGCGATGCGCGGCTTGCCCATCAGAACGTCCCCGGGTACGCGCCGCCGTCCAGCAGCACGTTCTGGCCCGTCATGTAGGCGGCCTGCTTGCTGCACAGGAACGCGCAGGTCGCGCCGAACTCGGCCGGCTCGCCAAAACGGCGCGAGGGGTTGGCGGCGGCGCGCTTGGCGGCCACTTCCTCCACGCTCAGGCCGGCCTTCTTGGCGCCGCCTTCCATCGTCTTGAACAGGCGGTCCGTGTTGAACGGGCCGGGCAGCAGGTTGTTCACGGTCACGCCGTGCTGCGCCACTTCGCGCGCCAGGCCGGCCACGAAGCCGGTCAGGCCCGAGCGTGCGCCGTTGGAGAGACCCAGCACGTCGATCGGTGCCTTGACCGCGCCGCTCGTAATGTTGACGATGCGGCCCCACTTGCGCGCGATCATGCCGTCCACGGTGGCCTTGATCAGCTCGATCGGGGTCAGCATGTTGGCGTCGATGGCGGCGAGCCAGGCGTCGCGGTCCCAGTCGCGGAAATTGCCGGGGGGCGGGCCGCCGGCGTTGTTCACGAGGATGTCGAGGTCGCCGAGCTTGGCCACGGCGTCCAGCGCGAGCTTGCGGCCCTCGGGCGTGGTGATATCCGTGGCCACGGCCAGCACGCGGCGGCCGTATCGGGCACGCAGGTCGGCGGCGGCCTTTTCCAGCGCATCGGCGCCGCGCGCCACGATCACGACGTCCACACCTTCGGCCGCCAGCGCGTCGGCGCACGCAAACCCGAGTCCCTTGCTGGCGCCACACACCAGCGCATGCTTACCGCGCAGTCCGAAATCCATCGCTTGCTCTCCTTCCTTGGTTGCTAAAACCGGGCGCCGGCTCTTGATGCGGCGTCCCGGTTGCTCTCGAAAATATTCAGGCCCGGCGGCTCGACAACAAATACATGCCGCCCAGCACCAGCGTGCTGCCGGCGATCTGCCAGCCCGTGATCGGCTCGCCGAGCAGCCAGAAGGCCAGCAGCAGCGTCGACACCGGGCCGATCATGCCCGCCTGCGACGCCATCGGCGCCCCGATGCGCGCCACCGCGATCATCGTCAGTGACACCGGCAGCACCGTGCAGAACACCGCATTGATGAGTGACAGCCACATCACCGGGGCCGGCTGCGCCAGCGCCGCCAGCGGACGGCCCAGCGCCACATACTGCACCACGCAGCAGGCCGTGGACACGCACATCGCGTAGGCCACCAGCCGCAGCGAGCCGACGCGCTTGACCAGCTCGCCGCTCAGGATCAGGTACACACCATACGACAAGGCGCTGGCCAGCACCAGCGCGCCGCCAAGCCAGACTTGCGCGCCGCTCACGTCGAGGTCATGGGCGAACACCAGCACGATGCCGGCATAGGCCAGCAGCAGCGACATCCACTGCCGGGCGTGGATCGGCCGATGGAACACCAGCGCGGTGGTCAGCAGCACGAAGGACGGCGTCAGGAACAGGATCAGCCGCTCCAGGCCGGCGGTGATGTACTGCAGGCCGAGGAAATCGAGAAAACTGGACAGGTAATAGCCGATGAAGCCCAGGAAGACCACCCGGCCGCGATCGGCCCAGGACAGCGCCGGCAGCTTGCGTGCCTGCCACCAGCCGATGGCCATGAACAGCGGCACCGCGAACAGCATGCGCAGCGTGATGACCATGACGGCATCGACGCTATATCGGTACATCAGCTTGGCCACGATGGCCTTGGCGGAAAACAGCACGGCGCCGACGGCCGCGACGGCGAGCCCGTAGCGCTGCGGCGCGGGCAGCTCGGCGGGCGTGGACAGGGACTTCTGGGAAGCGGGCACGGGAGACGCAGGGTTCGGATGCCGGCCGCAGTCGCGAGGGGGTGACGCGAGGAAGACGCGGGGCCGGAACGCGTCGATTGTATGTCAAAAGGCGCAAGGCGCGCCGGGGTGCGGCGCGCGGCACCAGCGGCTTTCCCCTACAATGGCCCGCGCCGTCCTGGCGCCCTGCCATATAAAGAAACTAGAGAAATACGGAGACACCGAGCCATGCCCTTCCCGTTCGCCCGCGCCGTCCTTGCCACCGGCGTCCTGTTCGCCGCCGCGGCCACCCCCGCCGGCGCCGCCGATGCCTTCCCCGCCAAGCCGATCCGCTTCGTGGTGCCCTACGCCGCCGGCGGCACCACGGACCTCGTCGCCCGCACCGTCGGCCAACGCGTAGCCGAGAAGCTCGGCCAGCCGGTAGTGGTGGAGAACCGCCCCGGCGCAGGCGGCAACATCGGCATGGAAGCCGTGGCCAAGGCGCCTGCCGATGGCTACACCATCGGTTTCGGGGCGATTTCGACGAACGCGCTCAATCCCCATATCTACAAGCACGTGCCGTTCGACCCCCGCAAGGACTTCACGGCGATCAGCCTGCTGGGCACCTCGACCATCGTGCTGGAGGTCAGCGAAAGCCTGCCCGTGAAGACCGTGCCGGAGCTGATTGCCTATGCCAAGGCGCACCCGGGGCTGACTTATGCCACGGCGGGGACCGGCACGTCGATGCATCTGGCCGGCGCGATGTTCTCCCAGATGACCCAGACCGGCCTGACCCACGTGCCTTACAAAGGCAGCAGCCCGGCCATCAACGACCTGCTTGGCGGCCATATCCAGGTGATGTTCGATAACCTGCCCGCCTCGCTGCCCCATATCCAGGCGGGCAAGCTGCGCGCGCTGGCAGTGGCCGGCAAGACCCGCGCGCCGTCGCTGCCCAACGTGCCGACCCTGGCCGAGGCCGGCCTGCCCGGCTACGCCGTGGAGCCGTGGTTCGGCGTCTACGGCCCGGCTAACCTGCCAGCGCCGGTGGTGCAGGCGCTCAACGCGGCCTTCGTGGAGGCGCTGGCCCGCCCCGAGGTGCGCGACAAGCTGCAGCAGGCCGGCTTCAATCCGAAGGGATCGAGCGCGGCCGAACTCCAGACGCTGACGCTGACCGAGTACGAGCGCTTCGGCAAAGTGGCGAAGTCGGCGGCCATCACGGTGGACTAAGGCGGGACGAGATCAAAGGCGGGGCCCGGCGGCCCCGATGGTGGCGGAGATGGCCGCGTGACGCGGGGCGGCATCCATTACAATCCCGCTGCATCGGGCGCCGCGCCGGCCTTGCCAGGCCCGCGCGCCCACCACCCTCCGCCGAGCCTGCCGCCGCCATGAAACAAGATCCGCGTTTCCCCAATCTGTTCATCCTCAATCACCCGCTGATCCAGCACAAGCTCTCGCACATGCGCGACAGGGACACGTCCACGCGCACGTTCCGCGAGCTGCTGCGCGAGATCACGCTGCTGATGGGCTACGAGATCACGCGCAACCTGCCGCTGACCACGCGCCGCATCGAGACCCCGCTGGTGCCGCTGGAAGCCCCGGTCATCGCCGGCAAGAAGCTGACCATCGTGCCGGTGCTGCGCGCCGGCGTAGGCATGAGCGATGGCCTGGTCGAGCTGATTCCGTCGGCCCGTATCGGCCATATCGGCGTGTACCGAGACGAACAGCATCGCCCGGTGGAGTACCTGGTGCGCCTGCCGGACGTGGAAGACCGCAGCTTCATCCTCTGCGACCCGATGGTCGCCACGGGCTATTCGGCCGCGCACGCGGTTGATGTGCTCAAGCGGCGCGGCGTGAAGGACGAAGCCATCACCTTCGTGGCACTGGTCGCCGCGCCGGAAGGCGTGGAAGTGTTCCAGAAGGCCCACCCGGGCGTGCGGCTATACGTGGCATCGCTGGACAGCCATCTGGACGAGCACGCCTACATCATCCCGGGCCTGGGCGATGCCGGCGACCGCCTGTTCGGCACCAAGAACTGATGTGAAATGTGAGGCGCTTGATGCGCCTCATACGCCATATTTAATGAGGATGGGCCGCGCTGAGCGGCCCTACTTCTTTCGCCCGCCGCCGCCCAGCAGGCTGCCCAGCACGCCACGGACCAGTTCCCGGCCGACTTGCGAGGCGAGCGTCCGGCCGGCGGACTTGGCCATCGATTCGAGGATGGAGTCGCCGCGGCCGGTCTTGCCGGTGCCCTTGGTCAGCGAGCCGAAGATTTCGCCGGCCCAGCTGCTACCGCCCTCCTCGGCCTGCGGCTGGGGAGTGCCGGGTTTCTGTGCCTGTGTCTGGCCATTGCCGGCGGTCGCCACGCTACCGCGCAGCTTCTCGTAGGCCGATTCCCGGTCTACGGTCTTTTCGTAGGTGCCAGCCACGAGCGAATTGGCGATCAGGGCCTTGCACTCGTCGGGCGTGGCCGGGCCGATGCGGCTGCCCGGGGGCAGCACCCATGCGCGCTCGGTGACGACTGGCGTCCCCTTGGCGTCCAGGCATGAGACCAACGCCTCGCCCACGCCCAGTTCGCCAATCGCCTGTTCGAGATTGAGCTTCGGATTGGGACGCATGGTCGTGGCGGCCACCTTCACCGCCTTCTGGTCGCGCGGCGTGAACGCGCGCAGCGCGTGCTGCACGCGGTTGCCAAGCTGGCCCAGGACGGTATCGGGAATATCTACGGGGTTCTGCGTCACAAAGTACACGCCGACACCCTTGGACCGCACGAGCCGCACCACCTGTTCGATCTTGTCCAGCAGCGCCTTGGGGGCGTCGTTGAACAGCAGGTGCGCCTCGTCGAAGAAGAAGACCAGCTTGGGCTTGTCGAGGTCACCGGCCTCGGGCAGCCGCTCGAACAGTTCGGACAGCATCCACAGCAGGAAGGTAGCGTACAGCCGGGGCGCATTCATCAGCTTGTCGGCGGCGAGGATGTTGACGACGCCCTGCCCCTTCTCGGTCTGGATGAAGTCCTCCAGGTTCAACATCGGCTCGCCGAAGAACTTGTCCGCGCCCTGCGACTCCAGCGCGATCAGCCCGCGCTGGATCGCGCCAATGGAAGCCGCCGAGATATTGCCGTACTCGGTGGTGAACTGGCTGGCGTTGTCGCCCACGTGCTGGAGCATCGCGCGCAGGTCCTTGGCATCGAGCAGCAGCAGGCCGTTGGCATCGGCAATGCGGAACACGAGGTTCAGCACGCCCTGCTGGGTGTCGTTGAGTTCGAGCATCCGCGACAGCAGCAGCGGCCCCATGTGCGAGACCGTCGCGCGCACCGGATGCCCCTTTTCGCCAAAGACATCCCAGAGCGTGGTCGGGCAGGCGCCCCAGACCGGTTCGGGCAGCCCGTGTTCCGCCAGGCGGGCCTTGAGCTTGTCCGATGGCTTGCCGACCTGGGATATGCCTGACAGATCACCTTTGACGTCCGCCATGAACACCGGCACCCCCAGCCGCGAGAAGCCCTGCGCCAACGTCTGCAGCGTGACGGTCTTGCCGGTACCCGTGGCGCCGGTGATGAGACCGTGCCGATTCCCCATCTCGGGCAGCAGGACGAGCTCGCAGTCGGCGTTCTTGGCGATGAGGATGGGGTCGGCCATGATGGTCTCGTGGTGATAGCGGCGGTATCCGGGATCGGAAGGCGGGGGCCGCGTGATAAAATCCTGCGCTGATTATAGCCAGCAAATTGGCACATCCATCACATGGCGTGGCCGCCAGAAGCGCCACCCAGCACGCTGCACCACAGCTATTCCGCCTCGGAGAGAATCATGGCCGGTCACTCAAAATGGGCCAATATCAAACACAAGAAAGCCGCCGCTGATGCCAAGCGGGGCAAGATCTGGACGCGCCTGATCAAGGAAATCACCGTCGCCGCCAAGCTCGGCGGCGGTGATGCCGACTCCAACCCGCGCCTGCGCCTGTCGATCGACAAGGCCATGGACGCGAACATGCCCAAGGACAACATCCAGCGCGCGATCCAGCGCGGCGTGGGTGGCCTGGAAGGCGCGAACTACGAGGAAATCCGCTACGAAGGCTACGGCCTGGCCGGCGCGGCGATCATCGTCGACTGCCTGACCGACAACCGTACCCGTACCGTGGCCGAAGTCCGCCACGCGTTCTCGAAGCACAACGGCAACATGGGCACGGAAGGCTCTGTGGCCTTCATGTTCACCCACTGCGGCCAGTTCCTGTTCGCGCCGGGCACGCCCGAGGACAAGCTGATGGATGCCGCGCTCGAAGCCGGCGCCGATGACGTGCTGACCAACGACGACGGCTCGATCGAAGTGACCTGCCCGCCGAACGACTTTTCGACGGTCAAGTCCGCCCTCGAAGCGGCCGGTTTCAAGGCCGAGCTGGCCGATGTGGTGATGAAGCCGCAGAACGAGGTGAGCTTCACCGGCGACGACGCGGTCAAGATGCAGAAGCTCCTGGACGCCCTGGAAAACCTGGACGACGTACAGGAAGTCTTCACCAACGCGGTGATCGAGGACTAAGTCCTCCGCCGCGCCCCATGGCGGCAGCCCGGCCCCGGCCAGCTGCCGCTTTTCGCATGCGTTTCTTTTCTGGCAGTGGATCATGAAAGTATTGGTTGTCGGTTCGGGCGGACGTGAGCACGCGCTAGCGTGGAAAATGGCCCAGTCCCCCAAGGTGCAAGTGGTGTACGTGGCGCCGGGTAACGGCGGCACGGCGCTCGACAAGCGCCTGCAGAACGTGCCGCTGACCGATCCCGAGGTGCTCGCCGCCTTCGTGGAGCGCGAAGGGGTGGCGTTCACCGTGGTCGGCCCCGAGGCCCCGCTGGCCGCCGGCATCGTCGACGTGTTCCGCGCCCGTGGCCTGCGCATCTTCGGGCCCACCCAGGCCGCCGCCCAGCTGGAGTCCTCCAAGGACTTCGCCAAGGCGTTCATGCATCGCCACAACATCCCCACGGCTGCCTACCAGACGTTTGCCGATGCGGCCGGCGCGCACGCCTATATCGACGCCCAGGGCGCCCCGATCGTGATCAAGGCCGATGGCCTGGCCGCCGGCAAGGGCGTGGTCGTGGCGATGACGCTGGAAGAAGCGCACGACGCCGTCGACATGATGCTGGCCGACAACAAGCTCGGCGATGCAGGCGCGCGCGTGGTCGTCGAGGAATTCCTGGAAGGCGAGGAAGCCAGCTTCATCGTGCTGGTGGACGGCAAGAACGTGCTGGCCCTGGCCACCAGCCAGGACCACAAGCGCCTGCTGGACGCCGATGCCGGCCCCAACACCGGTGGCATGGGCGCTTATTCGCCCGCCCCGGTGGTCACGCCGGCGCTGCACGCCCGCGCGCTGCGCGAGATCATCATGCCGACCGTGCGCGGCATGGAAAAGGATGGCATCACGTACACCGGCTTCCTGTACGCCGGCCTGATGATCGACAAGGACGGCAACCCGAAAACGCTCGAGTTCAACTGCCGCATGGGCGACCCGGAGACGCAGCCGATCATGGCGCGCCTGAAGACCGACCTCGTCGACGTGATGGAAGCGGCCGTGGACGGCAAGCTCGACCAGGTGGAACTGGACTGGGACCGCCGCACCGCGCTGGGCGTGGTGATGGCTGCCTACAACTACCCGGAAGAGCCCCGCAAGGGCGATGCCATCACCGGCATTCCCGCCGAGACGGCCGAGGCCGTGACGTTCCACGCCGGCACCACGCTCAAGGACGGCACCCTGCTGACCTCGGGCGGCCGCGTACTCTGCGTGGTGGGGCTGGCTGACACCGTCAAGGCCGCGCAGCGCGCCGCCTACGCGGCCGTTGAGCAGATCCGCTTCGACGGCGCGCAGTTCCGCACCGACATTGGCTACCGCGCCATCAAGCGCTGATGCGCGCGCCGGACACCCGCGTGCCACGTTCCAAGGCGCGGCGGGAGTCCAGCCGGTACAATCATGACAGCGCCATGACGGCCGCGCCCTCCGGGCGGCGGCCGTCGCGCTACCGGCCCATCCGATTCCGCCCATCATGATCGACTCCCAGGCAGTCCGCGCCTACCTGCTCGGCTTGCAAGACCGCATCACCGACGCCATCGCCGCCGTGGACGGCCAGCCATTCCTGACCGACGAATGGGAAAAGCCGCCGACCGAGCGCCTGCGCGGCAGTGGCCGCACCCGCATTCTGGAAGGCGGCGCCGTGATGGAGCGCGCCGGCGTGGGCTTCTCCCACGTGCGCGGCGACACCCTGCCCCCCTCGGCCAGCGCCAACCGGCCCGAACTGGCCGGGCGCCGCTTCGAGGCCATGGGCGTCTCGCTGGTGTTCCATCCGCGCAATCCGTACGTGCCGACGGTGCACATGAACGTGCGCTGCTTCGTGGCCGTGAAGCCCGATGCGGACCCGGTCTGGTGGTTCGGCGGCGGCATGGACCTGACGCCGTACTACGGCCACACTGATGACTGCGCGCACTTCCACCGCACCTGCAAGACTGCGCTGGCACCGTTCGGCGACGACCTGTACCCGCGCTTCAAGCAGTGGTGCGACGAGTATTTCTTCCTGCGCCACCGGGGCGAGGCACGCGGCATCGGCGGGGTGTTCTTCGACGATTTCGCCGCGCTGGGCTTCGATCGCAGCTTCGCGATGATGCAATCGGTCGGCGACGCCTTCCTCGACGCCTACCTCCCTATCCTCGAAACCCGCAAGGACACGCCCTACGGCGCGCGCGAGCGCGACTTCCAGGCCTACCGGCGCGGGCGCTATGTGGAATTCAACCTGGTATTCGACCGCGGCACGCTGTTCGGCCTGCAATCGGGCGGCCGCGCCGAATCCATCCTGATGTCGATGCCGCCGCAGGTAACCTGGCGCTACGACTGGCAACCCGAGCCGGGCAGCGCGGAGGCCGCGCTGTACACCGACTTCCTGCCGGCACGCGAGTGGGCCTGACGGCGAGTGTGATGACAGTTCCCGAAGATTCCCGCACCACCGATTCCGCACCGTCCACCGGCCGCCCGTACCGCCTGGGTATCCTGGGCGGCACTTTCGATCCGCCGCATCGCGGCCATGTCTCGCTGGCGCAGCTTTGCATCGACCATCTGGCGCTCGACGAGCTGGTCTGGATTCCGACCGGCGAGTCCTGGCAGAAGGGCGACCATGTGACGCCCGCCGCCGACCGCTTCGCCATGACCGAGCTGGCCGCCGCCACGCTGGACAGCCCGCGCGCCAAGATACGAGTCAGTCGCATGGAGGTGGACCGGGCCGGCCCGAGCTATACCATCGACACGGTGCGCCACCTGCGCGACGAATACGCCCCGGATACCTCCATGGCCTGGCTGATGGGCGCCGACCAATTGCTGCGCCTGCACACCTGGCACGGCTGGGAGGCATTGTTCGAACAAGTGCACCTGTGCATCGCCACCCGCCCCGGTTTCGACCTCGCCGCGCTGGACGGTCCGGTGCTCGCGGCGATGAACCAGCGGCTGGCGGACACGCACCTGATACAATGCACGCCCTCCGGCCGGATGTGGATCGACCAGACCCTTGCCGTCGATCTTTCCTCCACCGGCCTGCGCCAGCGCCTGGCTGAGGGCCAGGCGGCGGATGACCAACTGCCTGCCGGCGTGGCACACTACATCGCGAGTCGCGGGTTATACCGCAATCCCTGACCGGCTCGCCCCTATCCCGAACGAAGCTGAACAAGAAAGACACCATGGATATTCGTAAACTGCAACGCGCCATCGTCGACGGGCTCGAGGATGTCAAAGCGCAGGACATCAAGGTGTTCGACACCACTCACCTGACCGAACTATTCGACCGGGTGGTGATCGCCAGCGGTAGTTCGAACCGCCAGACCAAGGCGCTCGCCGCCTCTGTGCGGGATACGGTGAAGGATGCCGGCGGCCATATCATTGCCGTCGAGGGCCTGGAGACGGGCGAGTGGGTGCTGGTGGACTGCGGCGACGCCGTGGTGCACATCCTCCAGCCGCAACTGCGCCTGTACTACAACCTCGAGGAAATCTGGGGCGACAAGCCGGTGCGCGTGAAGCTGACCGGCGCCAGGAGCCTGGCCAAGGCCAGCGAGCCGATGGACGACGACGAAGCCGAGGCTTCGGCGCCGGCACCGCGCTCGCGCCGTGCCTCGAGCCTGCGCCCGGCGCTGGCCAAGCTGCCGGAAGGCATGAAGGAGCCTTCGCCGCCGATGGGCCACGAGGACACCGATCCGGACGCCATCGCCACGATCCGCAAGCCGGTGCGCAAGACCAGCACCGGCGCCGCCACCAAGACGGCGGCTGCCAAGACGCCGGCCCGCAAGTCCCCGGCCGTGAAGGCGCCGGCCCGCAAGGTGGCGACCAAGACGGCCACCAAGCCGGCGACCAAGACTGCCGCCAAGGCCCCCGCACGCAAGGCGCCGGCCGCCAAGAAGGCTGCGACCAAGACCGCCGCGCCGCGCAAGCGCTCGGCCTGAGTCGACTGCGTCGACTTAAGCCGTTCGCACCGATCCACCCGGTATCGCCAGATCGCCCATGCAACTCGTGATCGTGGCCGTCGGCCACAAGATGCCCGGCTGGATCGAAACCGGCTTCGGCGAGTATGCCAAGCGCATGCCGCCGGAGCTGCGCATCGAACTTCGCGAAGTCAAGCCGGAAGCCCGTTCGTCGAGCAACAACGCCGCCACGGTGATGCAGCGGGAAGCCGCGCGCATCGACGCCGTGCTCGGTTCGCTGTCCAAGCAGTGCCGGATCGTCGCGCTCGATGAACGCGGGCGCGACTTCACCACGGTGCAGCTGGCCGACCAGCTGACCGGCTGGCAGCGCGAAGGCGGCGACGTGGCTTTCCTGATCGGCGGCGCAGACGGGCTCGACCCGGCCCTCAAGGCACGCGCCACCACCCTGATCCGGCTCTCCAGCCTGACGCTGCCCCACGGCATGGTGCGCGTGCTGCTGGCCGAACAGCTCTACCGCGCCTGGTCCGTCACGCAAAACCACCCGTATCACCGGGTCTGAGTTCCCGCCGCCGACGGTTACAATCGCCGCATCGATTTTCCCGATGCGCGCCGTGACCCACGACCTCCTCTACCTCGCCTCCCAAAGCCCGCGCCGCCGCGAATTGCTGACGCAGCTCGGCGTCTCCCATGAACTGCTGCTCGCCGATGACGACGAGGATGCCGAAGCGCTCGAAGCCGTGCTGCCCGGCGAGATGCCCGACGCCTACGTGCAGCGCGTCTGCGCGCTCAAGGCCGAAGCCGCCCTGCGCCGCCGCGAGCGCCGCGCCCTGCCCGACCATCCGATTCTGACCTCCGACACCACGGTATGCCGGGGTGGCGACATCCTGGGCAAGCCGGCCGACCCGGACGATGCCGCCGCGATGCTGGCCGCGCTCGCCGGCACCACCCACCGCGTGCTGACCGCCGTGACCGTGGTCTCGACGCTCGGCCAGCGCCATGCGCTGTCGATCTCGCACGTCACTTTCCGGCCGATGAACGCCGCCGAGATCGCCCGCTACGTGGCCAGCGGCGAGCCGCTCGGCAAGGCTGGCGCGTACGGCATCCAGGGCCGCGCGGCCGAGTTTGTCGAACGAATCGACGGCAGCTATTCGGGTATCATGGGCTTGCCCTTGTTCGAGACCGCGGCCCTGCTGCGCGAGGCCGGGCTGCGCTTCTGAGCGCCCCGTCCCGCAGCCATCCCGCCCGGCGCCGAACGACAACAACAAGCCGCCGACAACACGGCAGCGCGCATCCATCGCTATGACTGAAGACATCCTCGTCAACATCACGCCGCAAGAGACGCGCGTTGCCATCGTGCAGCAGGCCGCCGTGCAGGAACTGCATGTCGAGCGCACGCTGACGCGCGGGCTGGTTGGCAATATCTATCTCGGCAAGGTCGTGCGCGTGCTCCCGGGCATGCAATCCGCATTCATCGACATCGGCCTCGAGCGCGCGGCCTTCCTGCACGTGGCCGACATCTGGCATCCGCGCGACCCCGACAAGAACGGCGCCCCGCCGCTCGCCATCGAAAAGACGCTGTTCGAGGGCCAGGCCCTGATGGTGCAGGTCATCAAGGACCCCATCGGCACCAAGGGGGCGCGGCTGTCCACGCAGATCAGCATCGCCGGCCGGACGCTGGTGTACCTGCCCCAGGACCCGCATATCGGCATCTCGCAGCGCATCGAGGGCGAGGTGGACCGCGAGGCGCTGCGCGCCCGCGTGCAGGGGCTGGTGCCGCGCGACGAGCGTGGCGGCTTTATCGTGCGGACCATCGCCGAGGAAGCCAGCGACGACGAGCTCGGCAACGACATCGCCTACCTGCGCAAGATCTGGGCGTCGATCCGCCTGAACGCGACCACCCAGCCGGCCACCAGCCTGCTGTACCAGGACCTGAACCTGGCCCAGCGCGTGCTGCGCGACTTCATCAACGACGCCACGGGCGTGATCCAGATCGACTCGCGCGAGAACTACCAGAAGCTGGTGGAGTTCGCCCAGGAGTACACCCCGGCCGTGCTGCCCCGGCTCTCGCACTACACCGGCGAGCGGCCGATCTTCGACCTGTTCAACATCGACGCCGAGATCGAGAAGGCGCTGTCGCGGCGGGTGGACCTGAAGTCCGGCGGCTACCTGATGATCGACCAGACCGAGGCGATGACGACGATCGACGTCAACACGGGCGGCTACGTCGGCGCCCGCAACTTCGACGACACGATCTTCAAAACCAACCTCGAGGCCGCGCACACCATCGCCCGGCAACTGCGGCTGCGCAACCTCGGCGGCATCATCATCATCGACTTCATCGACATGGAGAACGTGGAGCATCGCGACGCGGTGCTCTCCGAACTGAAGCGCGCGCTGTCCCGTGACCGCACCCGGATCACCGTGAACAGCTTCTCGCAGCTCGGGCTGGTGGAGATGACCCGCAAGCGCACGCGCGAGTCGCTGGCGCACGTGCTGTGCGAGCAGTGCCCGGTCTGCACGGGCAAGGGCCAGGTCAAGACGCCGCGCACGGTCTGCTACGACATCCTGCGCGAGATCATGCGCGAGTCCCGCCAGTTCAATCCGCGCGAGTTCCGCATCCTGGCCTCCCAGGAAGTGATCGATCTGTTCCTCGAGGAAGAAAGCCAGCATCTGGCGATGCTCAACGACTTTATCGGCAAGCCGATCTCGCTCCAGGTGGAATCCACGTTCCATCAGGAACAGTACGACATCATCCTGATGTAAGTGCATTGGGCGTCACGCGCCCAATGCCTCACCCCGCAGACATTCACCCCTCACTCTCCCGCCCAGCGTCATCGTTCTGTCATCCACTCCCCCCAGAATGCGCCAAGTCATTCAAGCAAGGGAGTCGACATGACGCATGCAATCGAAGTCCGCGGACTCAGCAAATCGTTCCGCGCGGACCGCAAGGCGCTTGACGATGTCACGCTGCACGTCGCGCCGGGCGAAATGGTGGCCCTGCTGGGCGCCTCGGGTTCTGGCAAGTCCACGCTGCTGCGCCATGTGGCCGGTTTCGTGACTGGCGATGCTGGCGAGATCCTGGTCAATGGCCGATCCATCCAGCGCCATGGCCGCCTGGCTGGCAACGTGCGCAAGGTGCGCGCCGAAATCGGCTTTGTTTTCCAGCAGTTCAATCTGGTGGGCCGCCTGCCGGTGATCACCAACGTCCTCGTCGGCATGCTCACCCGCATCCCGGCCTGGCGCAGCCTGTTCCGCCTGTTCAGGGCCGATGAAGTGCAGGCCGGCCTCGACGCCCTCGCCCAGGTTGGTATAGACGACTATGCGTTTCAGCGTGCCTCCACGCTGTCCGGTGGCCAGCAGCAGCGCGCCGCCATCGCACGGACGCTGGTGCAGAACGCCAAGGTCATCCTGGCCGACGAACCGATCGCCTCGCTCGACCCGGAATCGTCGCGCCGCGTGATGACGCTGCTCTCGCAGATCAACCGCACCCGCAAGGTGGCCGTGGTGGTGTCGCTGCACCAGGTGGACGTGGCCATGCGCTACTGCCCCCGCGTGGTGGCGCTGCGCCAGGGCAAGGTGGTCTACGACGGCCCGTCCGCCGCACTCACCCCGGGCATGCTGCGCGACCTGTACGGCACCGAGGCCGAGGAACTGCTCCACGACTCGGTTCCCGACGAAGCCGACACCGCCAGCGGCATGCCGGCGCCGGCCATGGTCACGATGAATCTCGCGGCCGCCTGATCGCCACCGCGCCCCCCTTTTCGCTTTCCCGCTGTATTGCCGTCATTTGCCGTTATCCACAACGACTCATCCGAAACGGAGTCACACATGCTTCGCAGAACCTTTCTCGCCGTGGTCGCCTCGGGCGTCGTGGCCCTGCCCGCTTACGCCCAGGACGCCAAGACCCTGAACATCGGCTTTATCTCGACGGAATCGTCGTCGAACCTGAAGACCGCCTGGCAGCCGCTGATCGACGACCTGAGCAAGGCGCTCGGCGTGCAGGTCAAGCCGTTCTTCGCCTCCGACTACGCCGGCATCATCGAGGGCATGCGCTTCAACAAGGTGCAGCTCGGCTGGTTCGGCAACAAGTCGGCCATGGAAGCCGTGGACCGCGCCAACGGCGAGGTGTTCGCGTCCGTGATCGACAAGGACGGCAACCCGGGCTACTGGTCGCTGCTGGTCGTGCGCAAGGACAGCGACCTGAAGACGGTGGAAGACGTGATCAAGCGCGGCAAGGAGCTCTCCTACGGCGCCGGCGATCCGAACTCCACCTCGGGCACGGCCGTGCCGGGCTACTACCTGTGGGCCGCCCACAAGGTGGAGCCGAAGACGCTGTTCAAGGCCGTGCGCATCAGCAACCACGAGACCAACCTGCTCTCCGTGCTGAACAAGCAGGTGGACGTGGCCGTGAACAACACCGAGAACTTCGAGCGCTATCGCATCAACACGGGCAAGAACGCCTATGACGAGGTGCGCGTGCTGTGGAAGAGCCCGCTGATCGCCGCCGACCCCATGGTCTACCGCAAGGACCTGCCGGCCGAGACGAAGAAGAAGATCCAGGACTTCTTCGTCAACTACGGCAAGGGTGCCGACGCTGCGCGCGAGAAGCAGATCCTGACCACGCTGACCTACCAGGGCTTCCGCGTCTCGTCGGACGCGCAGCTGCTGCCCATCCGCCAGATCGAGCTGGCCAAGCAGAAGTCCAAGATCGAGACCGACACCACGCTGGCCGCCGCCGACAAGGAAAAGCAGCTGGCTGACGTATCGCGCCGCCTGGCCGAGATCGACAAGGCCATCAGCGCCCAGTAAGCCGTACCCCGCCCAGGGCCGATGGCGCGCTGCCATCGGCCTTGCGCCATCTTCACCGTATTCCATCCGATGCCCCCCATGACCGCCACCGCCAAGCCCGGCCTCCCGCCCCCGTCCCCCGCGCCGCACAGCAACGTCCGCCCGCCGCGCACCTCGCTGTCCATGATGCTGGTCTGGGCGATCGTGCTGGCCTTGCTCGCCATGTCCTGGCAAGGCGCCGACATGCGCCCGATGGACCTGCTGCGCGACTCCGGCAACATGGCGAAGTTCGCCGCCGACTTTTTCCCGCCCAATTTCCGCGACTGGCGCAACTACCTCGACGAGATGCTCGTGACCGTGCAGATCGCGCTCTGGGGTACCGCCATCGCCGTGTTCATGGCCGTGCCGCTCGGCCTGCTGTGCTCCGCCAATATCGTGCCGGTGTGGGTCTACCAGCCGGCGCGCCGCATCATGGACGCCTGCCGCGCCATCAACGAGATGGTCTTCGCGATGCTGTTCATCGTGGCCGTGGGCCTCGGCCCGTTCGCCGGCGTGCTGGCGATCTGGATCCACACCACCGGCGTGCTGGCCAAGCTGTTCGCCGAAGCCGTGGAAGCCATCGACCCGCGTCCCGTGGAAGGCGTGCGCGCCACCGGCGCCGGCCCGATCGAGGAGATCGTCTACGGCGTGATCCCGCAGGTGCTGCCGCTGTGGCTGTCCTTCGCGCTGTACCGATTCGAGTCGAACGTGCGCTCGGCGTCGGTGGTCGGCATCGTCGGCGCCGGCGGCATCGGCACCGTGCTCTGGGAGATCATCCGCAGCTTCCAGTACGCGCAGACCTGCGCGGTGATGATCATCATCATCCTGTTCGTGACCGGCATCGACATCGTGTCCGCCCAGATCCGCAAGGTGCTGGTATGAGCGCGGACCGCCTGACCCTGGCACGCATCGAGACCCTGTTCGCCAACCACGGTAAGGACTGGTATGGCGGCGAGGCGATCAGCCAGACCGCCCACGCGCTGCAGTGCGCGCAGCTGGCCGAGCAGGCCGGCGAGCCGGCGGCGCTGGTGGCTGCCGCGCTGCTGCACGACGTGGGCCATCTGATGCTGGCCGAGAGCAGCACCACCGACATGCGCCACCAGGAGGCCGCCGCGCAGGCGCTGGCCGACCTGTTCGGCGCGGAAGTGACCGAGCCCGTGCGCCTGCACGTGGCCGCCAAGCGCTACCTGTGCGCGGTGGACCCGGCCTACTTCGCCACACTCTCGCCGGCCTCGGTCCACAGCCTGGCCCTGCAGGGCGGCCCGTACGACGCCGCGCAGGCAGACGCCTTCATCGCCAGCCCGCACGCCGAAGCGGCGGTGCGGCTGCGCCGCTACGACGATCTGGCCAAGGTAGTGGATTTGCCGACGCCGGCGCTGGCGCACTATCTGGACATCGCCGCCGGCTGCGCACGGCACGCGTAAGCCACGCGCCCATGGAAAAAGCCCGGGAGTCTGAACTGACCCCCAGAAGTTGGACGGTTGATGGCTAGGCCGGAAAGGGCTGAGTCCTGTATTGCACAGGACTCAGCCCTTTTAGTTTGAGCTTGATGCGGTCATGATTGTAGTAGTGAATGTATTGGCGCAGTCCATCCTGCAGTTGCTCGATGCTGGTGAACTTGTTCAGGTAGAAGAATTCGGACTTTAGGATGCCGAAGAAGCTCTCCATGGCAGCGTTGTCGAGGCAGTTACCTTTGCGCGACATACTGGGACGGACACTGTGCTGCTTGAGCATCGATCGATAGGACGCCATTTGGTATTGCCAGCCCTGATCCGAATGCAGGATCGGTCGGTCCTTGG